>NZ_JBICUC010000003.1:0-937756 GCF_043197975.1 Kribbella sp. NPDC048928
GCTCCGACTCCTCAGCGTGCTCCACGTCAGACATCATCTCGGTCATCAGATCTACTCCCACGATCGGGGAGTTACACCGAACTTCTTACAGTCCCGCGGCAAAGCGGCGGGGCGTGCGGAGGAACGCGGTGGACTGGGCCGGTGGGCTTGTGCTGTGGGTTTGCGGAAGCGGCGGTGGTGTTGTGTGGGGACGGCAGCGCGGTTAGAGAGCGGCGATGGTGGTGGCTCGTTGGGTGGGGGTTTGGGTGGCGGTGTTGAGGGTTAGGTCGAAGGGGCCTTCCAGGCCGTAGCCGTGGTGGCCTCGGGCGTTTCCTAGGTGGCGGCCGTGGTGGCGGGTGGACTCGCGTTGTTCGATGACTTCCAGAGGTGCGTCCAGTGCTATCCAGCGGACGTCGTACGGGGCGAGTGCTTTGCGCCAGGCGGGCATGATCGTCTCGTCGACGGGCATCTCGTCAAGGATCAGGTTGTTGTCGTTGTCGAGGAGGGCGAGTACGGCGGCGCGCATGCCGGAAGCCGGGGCCCGGGCCGCGGGCATGTCCGGCCCAGTTCGACGGGAACATGTCGTAGAAGTGGTCGAGTCCGACGACCAGGTACGGCTCGTGCAGCAGCAGTTGGAGTTCCCGGGCGCGAGTTGTGCAGATTGGCTCGGGCGGGGCTCGGCTGGGCTGGGTGGGGGAGGGGAACGGGTCGGTCTTTAAGCCGGATTCTGTCTAGTGCGATCATCCATCTACGGTGACCGTTGCCGGGCACCTCCAGCGGCCTACCCGCGAGCTCGGGCGGGCCGCCCTCGAACGCTCGCGCGGGTGGTGGTTTCCCACCGCCCTTCTTGGCCTTGCTCCACGTGGGGTTTACCTAGCCTCCGCAGTCACCTGTGGAGCTGGTGGTCTCTTACACCACCGTTTCACCCTCACCCGCACTCCTCTGAACCACGGGGTTCATCGGAGCCGCTGGCGGTCTGTTCTCTGTGGCACTGTCCCGCGGGTTACCCCGGGTGGGCGTTACCCACCACGCTGCCCTGTGGAGTCCGGACTTTCCTCGGCGGCCCGGTCCAGCGGAGCTGAACCAGGACGACGCGATCGCCCGACCGACCCGTTCCGTGCTCTCAGGATACGGCCTCCGCGGTCACC
This sequence comes from Kribbella sp. NPDC048928, assembly GCF_043197975.1. NCBI lineage: Bacteria > Bacillati > Actinomycetota > Actinomycetes > Propionibacteriales > Kribbellaceae > Kribbella > Kribbella sp. NPDC048928. The sequence continues at coordinate 1,128 of NZ_JBICUC010000003.1, forward strand.
TCCGGCCACAGGCCGTCGGGAGCCCGCAGATACGGCCGTACGTCGACCACCGCGTCGAGGTTCAGCGGTCCGTAGATGTGCGGAAACGTGATCCCGGTGCCTTCGAGATCCTCGTCGCACAGCGCGGACACCAGGCGGGTGGTGTCGATGACCAGGAGGCACAGCGGCTCGGTCACGTCGTCGTACGCGAAGTTGGCCACCATCGCGACCTGTTCGGGGCGGGAGGCGTGGATGAAGGTCACGCCGTCGTCGAGGCTCTTCCCGCGCGTCGACCACCGGTAGCACCCGGCCTCGACCGCCGCCTCCCACTGTTCCACGAACGCGATGTGCAGAATCGTCGCCATAAGTCCAACGCTAGCCCGTACGGTCGTGGATTAGGGTGCTCGACATGGCCACCGAGGAGCGCAGCACCACCGACGCCAAAGACAGCACCGACGCCAACGAGACGAAGCCCGCGCAGCCGGTCGACGACCTGGTGACGACGCAGCACACGCTGACCGTCGATGGGCAGGAGTTGCGGTACACCGCGACCACCGGGCGGATCGTGCTCCGCGAGGAGGTGTACACCGACGGCAAGTTCGACGGGCTGAAGCCGAAGGCCGAGGTGTTCCTGACGGCGTACACGCTGGACGACCCCGACGGCGGCGCGCAGCAGCGGCCGGTGACGTTCGCGTTCAACGGTGGGCCGGGGTCGTCGAGCCTGTGGCTGCATCTCGGTCTGCTCGGGCCGCGGCGCGTGGTGTCCGGCGATGTCGGTGAGCTGGCGCCGCCGCCGTACGAGATTGTCGACAATGCGGAGACGCTGCTCAAGCACAGCGACGTGGTGTTCATCGACCCGGTGTCGACGGGGTTCTCGCGGGCAGCAGAAGGGGAGAAGCCGGGGGACTACCACGGGTTCACGCGAGACCTGGAGTCGGTCGGTGAGGTGATCCGGCTGTGGACGTCACGGAACGGCCGCTGGATGTCGCCGAAGTTCCTGGCCGGCGAGTCATACGGTACGACGCGTGCAGCGGGACTGGCCGCGCATCTGCAGCAGCGGTACGGGATGTACCTGAACGGAGTCATGCTGATCTCGGTCGTACTGGAGTTCGGCACGCTGGACTTCACGCCGGGCAACGACCTGCCGTACACACTGTTCCTCCCGACGTACGCAGCGATCGCGCACTACCACGGTCTCGTCCCGGACCGTGCGCTCGACGAACTGCTTGCCGACGCGGAGCGCTTCGCGGCCGGCCGCTACCCGAATGCGCTTGCCCAGGGCAACAGGATTCCGGCGGACTACCGGGCCGAGGTTGTCACCCGGCTGGCCGAGCTGACCGGACTCAGCGAGGACTACATCGACCGGGTGAACCTGCGGATCGAGCACATGAGGTTCTTCGGCGAACTGCTCCGAGCGCAACGCCGGACGGTCGGACGCATCGACGGCCGCTTCACCGGCTGGAACCCGGACTACGGCTCGGAGACCCCCGAACGTGACCCGTCGATGAACGCGATCACCGGCCCGTACTCGGCCGCGCTGAACCACTATGTGCGCGTCGAGCTCGGCTACGAGAACGATGTGCCGTACGAGATCATCAACATGGACGCCGCGAAGAACTGGTCGTTCAAGGAGTTCGAGGGCCAGCAGATCACGGTCGCGGAGAAGCTCGCCGAGGCGATGCGCGTGAACCCGCATCTGAAGGTGTACGTCGCATCCGGGCACTACGACGGTGCCACGCCGTACTTCGCCACCGAGCACACGCTCGCGCGCCTGCAGATCCCCGCGGAACTCACCGGCAACATCGAGACGAAGTACTACCCGGCCGGCCACATGATGTACGTCCACGAGGAGTCCCGCATCCAGCAGGCCGCCGACCTCGGCGCGTTCATCACCTCGGCCTCCAACAGATGATCCTGATTCGCCCCGCAGCCGCAGTACCGGCGCCGCAGGTCCCGGGCGTCGTACTGCGTCCTCCGGTGGTCGAGGACGCTCCGGCGCTCGCCCGGTTGTACTTCGAGGCGTACGACCCGGGTGTCGCGGCGGCGAGCGAAGAGGAGGCCCTCGAGGACATCAACCTCAGCTTCGAGGGCGGGTACGGGGTGCTCACGCCCGACCTGAGCCGCCTCGCGTGGGACGGCGACGAACTGGCCGGCGCGCTCCTCGTCGTCGAGCGCGCGCCGTGGCCTGATACGCCCGACTGCCCGTTCGTCATCGAGCTCTTCACCGCGCGCTCGCACCGCCGCCGAGGGATCGCGAAGCTCCTGCTCGCCTCCTGCTCGGCCGCGACCGTCGCACTGCGCGTCGAGGACAACAACACTCCCGCGCTGACGCTCTACCGGGCTTCCGGATTTCAGGAAGGGTAGATCCGGAAACCGCTGAACGTTCGATGCTCGAACGACGAGTAGAAGTCCTCCGCCGTGTCCGTCACCAGATCGACGCGCAGCGCCCCGGTCAGCGGCGCCGCGAACTCGAGCAGCGCCCGCCCGATCCCTTTACGCCGGTACGCCCGATGCACAGCCATCTGTGAAAGGTGCGCCTGGATGTAGCCGTCGCTCTGCAGGTACGCGAAGCCGATCACCTGCTCACCGTCCAGCGCGACGACCGTCGTCACACCCGGAGCGGTGAACACCGCGTGCGCACGCACCGGGTCGGCGGGCAGGCTCGGCCAGTCCTCCGCCTCGCAGATCGCGAGGATGCCGGACAGATGACCCTGCGAGTACTGCGTGACATTCACGGCAGGGTGAGGATCTCGGCGCCGGTGTCGGTGACGAGAAGGGTGTGCTCGAACTGTGCCGTCCGGGACCTGTCCTTGGTGGTCGCGGTCCAGCCGTCGTCCCAGAGGTCGTACTCGTACGAGCCCAGGGTCAGCATCGGCTCGATGGTGAACGTCATCCCGGGCTCGATCAGGTCGTCGAAGCGCTCGTCGTCGTAGTGCGGGATGATCAGGCCGGAGTGGAACGACGTCGAGATGCCGTGGCCGGTGAAGTCGCGCACGACGCCGTACCCGAAGCGCTTCGCGTACGACTCGATGACGCGGCCGATGATGCTCACGCGACGGCCGGGCTTGACCGCCTTGATGCCGCGGATCAGCGCCTCGTGCGTACGCTCGACGAGCAGCCGGGTCTCCTCGTCGACGTCGCCGACCAGGAACGTCGCGTTGGTGTCGCCGTGCACGCCGTCCAGGAACGCGGTGATGTCGACGTTGACGATGTCGCCGTTCTCCAACGGGCGGTCGTCGGGGATGCCGTGGCAGATCACCTCGTTGACCGAGGTGCACAACGACTTCGGGTAGTTGCGGTAGCCGAGCGTCGACGGGTACGCGCCACGCTCGACCAGGTAGTCGTGGCCGACCGCGTCCAGCTCGTCGGTCGTGACACCTGGCTTGGCTGCGGCGCCGACCGCCTGCAGCGCCTGCGCGGCCAGCTTGCTCGCGACGCGCATCTTCTCGATGAGCTCCGGTGACGTCACGTACGAACCGTCGTACGGCGTCGGGGCCGGCTTGTCGACGTACTCCGGGCGCGGGATGGAGGCGGGTACGTCGCGGCGCGGCGAAATGACGCCAGCAGTAAGGATCGACATGGTGAGATCATTCTAGAGACGTACGACAAGACTCCCGGGAGGTGGTCATCCAGATGAGCGACGATCACAGCAACGAGTGGTACTACAACACCAAGACCGGCAAGGTCGAGCCGTACCAGGGTGCGAAGTCGGGCGACCGGCTCGGGCCGTACAGCTCGCCGGAGGAAGCGGCGCGGGCGCTGGAGAAGGTCCAGGAACGCAACGAGAGCTTCGACAACGACCCGAACTGGAACGACGACTGAGGCTGGTCCGGACGTACCGAGGGGCACCACCGCATGCGGTGGTGCCCCTCGGTTGTTGCTGACGTCAGCGGGAGACCCGCTTCGCGGCGGTCTTGCGGGCCGGAGCCTTGCGGGCCGGGGCCTTCTTCGCCGCGGTGCGCTTCACCGCGGTCTTCTTCGCGGCGGTCCGGGCCGGCGCCTTCTTCGCGGCGACGCGCTTCGCGGGCGCCTTCTTGGCGACGGTCTTCTTCGCCGGGGCCTTCTTGGCGGCGACCTTGCGGGCCGGCGCCTTCTTGGCCACGGTCTTCTTCGCCGCGGTCTTCTTGGCGGCGGTCTTGCGGGCCGGTGCCTTCTTGGCGACCGTCTTCTTCGCCGTCGTCTTCTTGGCGGCGGCGGTCGTGCGCTTCGCCGGCGCCTTCTTCGCGACGGTCTTGCGGGCCGTGACCTTCTTGGCCGGGGCCTTCTTCGCGACCGTCTTCTTGGCGGTGGTCTTCTTGGCCACGGTCTTGCGGGCCACAGTCTTCTTCGCCGTTGCCTTCTTTGCAGGCGCCTTCTTGGCCGGGGCCTTCTTCGCCACCGTCTTCCGGGCGGCGGTCTTCTTGGCCGCACTCACCTTCTTCGTCGCTGTCTTCTTTGCTGCGCTGACCTTGCGCGCGGTTGTCGTCTTCGCGGCGCTGGCCTTCTTCGCGACAGTCTTCTTGGCGGGAGAAGCCTTTTTGGCTGTCGCCTTCCCTGCGGCTGCCTTCTTGGCTGGCACTCTGCCTCCTTGGTGCGGCTGAGGAAAACCACGGTGGATTCCTCGTCGTCATGATGATGACAACACTTGTGCGCTACGTAAAGCACCGGAAACGTCCGCAGGTTAAGGAGAACTGGCGGCGTGCCGGCAGGTAAATGCTCAAAATCCTTGTATGGAAGGGATTACGCCGCGCGTCGAGCATGCCGGAGACGCTCAAGAATTTCTTGGCGACACGCGGCACAAACAGCCCGGAAGTGCCCCGATCGGCGAGTGTTGTCATCGGCAACGTCCTGCGACGGTGAGGTGTGAAGGAGCAGATGAAGAGCATGTACGACGACCTGCGCAACGTCGTCGAACTACCGCGCGAGGTACGTCGCGTGGTGAGCATCGTGCCGTCGTTGACGGAGTCGATCGCGGCCACGGACGCAGACAAAATCGTTGGTGCGACCGACTGGTGTACGCAGCCCGCGGACCTCGACGTGGTGCGCGTTCGCGGTACCAAGAATCCTGATCTCGAACGCATCCGGGAACTCGCACCGGACGTCGTCGTCGCGAACGCGGAGGAGAATCGCGCAGTCGATCTCGACGCGTTGCGCGACGCCGGAATCGCGGTCTGGGTGACTGCACCGACAACGGTCGGAGAATCACTGGACTCACTCGGTCGCATGCTGTCCGCGATCATCGGCACCGAGCCGCCGTGGCTGCACGAAGCACGTGCCGTGTGGAGTGCGCCGTACGACGGAATGCGCCGGCGTGCGGTGGTGCCGATCTGGCGCCGGCCGTGGATGGCGCTGGGCCGCGACACGTTCGCCGGCGATCTGTTGTCGAGGATGGGCGTCGACAACGTACTGAGCGAATCCGGTGAACGTTATCCGCGGATCGAGTTGGACGCCTTACCGGAGTACGACATCGTGGTGCTGCCGGACGAGCCTTATGCGTTTTCTCCGGACGACGGACCGGAGGCGTTCACAAAACCGGCGAAGTGCGTCTCCGGCCGGCATCTCACCTGGTACGGCCCGTCCCTGGTCGAGGCCCGCGCGGTACTGAGCGGACAGCTGGCGTGATGTCCGCCACGATCGGCGCGCAACGTCTGGACTGGTTAGGTATGCCTCACCTACGCTCGCCGGGTGCCGTCGATGACCGCGAAGAAGAAGTGCTGCAAGGACAAGCCGAGGTGCAAGAAGTGCCCGGTCGTCCTGATGCGCCTGTCCAAGGCAGGCTGCGCCGAGCGGCTCGATCGTGTGCACTACAAGGTCGACAAGAAGGTCCCGAAGAAGGTGCTGAAACAAGCACGGGCGCGCTGACTCAGGATGCGCGGCGCAGCGTGATCGCGTCCGCCGCCTGACGGAGCAGACCTGGGATGGTGACATGCGCGGCCAGACCGGTCGCCTCCAGGTCGTCGCTGTACCACCAGCCGTGCTCGCTGATCGTCTGCTGCTCGAGCTCCTCCTGGTTCACGAACGTCACGTCGACCCGGTCGACCGCGATCGCGAAGAAGGTCTGGTGCTGGATGATCCGGCTGCCGCTGTAGTCGAACTCGATCGTGTTCGTCGCGAACGGTGCACCGAGGTCCGCGGCCGGCAGCTCGATGCCGACCTCTTCGAGCAGCTCGCGGCGCGCCGCGTCGGCGACGCTCTCGCCTGCTTCGACGCCGCCGCCGATGGTGAACCAGTACGTCGTCTGCGGCTTCAGCGGGTCCCAGCCGTGCAGCAGCAGGACCTTGCCGTCCGGGCGCACCGGCAGCACGCGGGCCGTTGTACGGCGCCGGATCTTTGCCGGCTGAGATTCGCTCACACCACAAAACGCTAAAGGACACAGCCCGTCGTACGTCGGGTACTGCGGCGCGTCTCACACTGGTTGTCGCGGGCACCTACGATCTTGGTATGGCAACGATCGGTCTCGGACTGGCGGCGCTGGGGCGTCCTGGGTACATCAACCTCGGGCACGACCAGGACCTGCCGCCGCGGCGTGCGGTGGACGACCTGCGGGCGCGTACGCATGAGCTGCTCGAGCAGGCCTGGCAGGCGGGTGTTCGGTACTTCGACGCCGCGCGTTCGTACGGACTTGCCGAGGAGTTCCTCGGCGAGTGGCTGACCCCCGAACGCCGCAGTCAGCTGACCGTCGGATCGAAGTGGGGCTATACGTATGTCGCGGACTGGCGCGACGACGCCGCGACGCACGAGGTGAAGGACCACAGCCTCGCGACCTTCGAACGGCAGTGGCCCGAGACGTTGCGCGCACTCGGCGGGCCGCCGGACTTCTACCTCGTGCACAGTCTCACCTCCGACAGCCCCGCTCTCGAGGACAAGCGCTTGCTCGACCGGCTGCGCGAGCTGGCCGCCACCGGTGTCCGCGTCGGCCTCTCCACGAGCGGACCGCGACAGGCAGAGACACTGGGCAAGGCGTTGACGTCCGGTACGCCGTTCTCCGCAGTCCAGGCGACGTGGAACGTACTGGAGACGTCAGCCGGTCCCGCGCTCGCCGAGGCGCACGATGCCGGGTGGTTCGTCGTCGTCAAGGAAGCGGTCGCCAACGGACGCCTGACGGCCCGCGCCGGCGAGACGCCGTTCAACGAGTTCGCGCAACAGCACGGTGTCGCTCCCGACGCACTCGCGATCGGTGCCGCGGCGGCGCAACCGTGGGCGGACGTGGTCCTCAGCGGAGCCACCACGGCCGCACAACTCGCCAGCAACCTCGCGTACAAGACCGACGGGCCGCTCGCGGAGTTCAACCAGCAACCCGAGGAGTACTGGACGGAACGCTCCGCCCTGCCCTGGATCTAGCGTCCTGGATCTAGCGTCCTGGAGCTAGCGCGTGACCGGTCGTTGGCCGGAGACGGTGGAGACCATGCGGTAGTGGCGAGGCGTCGCCTTGAAGCGTTCGTTGAAGAGCCGGTAGAAGTGGCTGAGTGACGGGAAGCCGCAGTCTGCGGCGACTGCGGCGATCGGGCGGTCCGTCATCCGTAGCAGCGCCGCGGCCCGGTTCAGCCGGAGTTGGTTGATCAGCGCCGTCGCTGTCTGTCCGGTGCCGGCCTGAATGACTCGGTTGATGTGTTCGCGGCTGCGTCCGGCCGCGTCGGCCAGTGCGGTCACGCCGACGGTGAGGGCGGTCGGGTCGTCGGCGATCGTGGTGATCGCGTCGTTCAGCCACGCGGGCAGGCTGGTGCCGGACGGCCGGTCGACGACGTCGCAGAGGATCTCGAGCAGGAAACGCTCGAGCTGCAACCGCCCGGCCGGGCCGGCGAGCAGTACGGATGTCAGCTCGGTGAGGCGTTGTAGTTGCACGCTGTCGAGCCGGTGCGTGATCGGGAGCCCGCCGTCCGACCAGGCCCAGTCCGTGTCGGCGAAGTACCTCGCTTCCAGTGCCCGCAGCGTTTCGCTCGGGAACGAGACGGCGACCTGCGCGAACTTCCGGCCCGGGACCTTCCGGAACAGGTGCACGTCGTCGGGCCGGATGAACACCAGGTCGCCCGCCTCGAGCAGCCGGCTGGTGCCGTCCACGACATGCACCAGTTCGCCGTGCTCGATCCAGGACAGCTCGGCGAAGTCGTCGTGCGTGTGCAGCCGGCCGACGAACCGGACCGCCTCCGTCCGGCGGCCGATGTAGTAGGTGTCGCCCGGCGCGACGTAGTCCTGAAGCCGCAGCACGGTCACAGCAACATCACTTGAGAGCAATTTTGAGTCCCTCAGCAGGAAGAAGCGTCACATTCGAGCATATAGCGTTGATTGCAGGAAGTGTTGCCAGAAGGAGACCGCGATGCCAACGACGACCCGCCGGTACGCCGACGACGGCTATGTCGTGGTGCCGGGCGTGCTCGATCCGGGCGCTGTCGAGGCGGCCAACGCGCACGTCGACTGGCTGCTCGCCCGGCACCCCGAGCTGACCCCCGAGCAGCTCGGGCACCGGCTCGCCAGGGACGATCCGTTCTGGATCCGGCTCGTCGCCGACCACCGCCTGCTCGACCTGGCACAACTGTTCGTCGGGCCGGACATCGCGCTGTTCGCCACGCACTACCTGTGCAAGCCGCCGCGCGCCGGCAAGGGCGTCGAGTGGCACCAGGACGGGGCGTTCTGGCCGCTGGAGCCGATGAGCGTCGTCACCCTCTGGCTCGCCCTCACCGACTCAGATCCCGACAACGGATGCCTGCGGGTCGTGCCCGGATCGCACCGATCGAAGCTGGAGAAGATGCGCGAGACCGACCCTGACACCGTACTGCGCAGCCGTATCGACGCCGAGGTCGACGAGACCGCGGCAGTGGATCTCGTCATGCGCCCCGGCGATGTCGAGGTGCACCACCCGAACATCCTGCACAGCTCCCGGCCGAACAGGTCGGACCGCTGGCGCCGTGCGCTGACGATCCGCTACATCCCGACCAGTACCCGGATCACCCGGCCGGAAGAGGCCTCGCCGTACCACCTGCGCGGCGAGATCGTCCCGGGCGTCAACAGCTATCTCGAGCCGCCGCCCTTTCGTCCTGGCCGGCACTTTCCCCCGGTCGATGGTGCGGCGTGCTGAGCGCGTACGGGCATTCGTGGGTGTACGGGACCGGGGCGCGACAGCACAGCGAAGGTTTCGTCGAGCTGGCCACGCGCGAGCTGGGGATCCGGCTCGACAACCAGGCGGAGAGCGGCAGCCTGAGTACGGAGACGGCACGGCTCGTGGTCGCCCGCCCACCGCGGCCCGCGGACGTGTTCGTCCTGATGACCGGCTTCAACGACGCCCGGCTGCACGGGGCGAATCCGGACGGACGGCGCCGGTACGCCGAGGCGCTGGAGATCATCCTCCACGCGCTGCACAAGGCCGAGCCGCAGGCCGTACTGCTGGCGATCGAGCAGCCGTACGTCGAGGACTACTCCGGTCACCCGCCGTACGACAAGGCGTCCGACGCGATCGTCGACGAATACAACGCGATCCTGCGGACCGCCGTGGAGCACTTCCCGCCCGGCGCCCGGACGGTGCCGGTCAAGGGCTGGGACGCCACCACAATGCTTGCCGACGACAACGTTCATCCGAACGACCGCGGTCATTCCGTGCTTGCGGACTGCCTGGTCGACGCGATCACCAGGAGCGCCCGATGACCGAACGCGAGCTCGAGCGCGAGGTACGGCAGCTCCTCGAGAGCCACTGGGACGACGCCCGCGGGTACTGCGTCCCGAACCCGGCGACGTACCCGCACCTGTGGCTGTGGGATTCCTGCTTCCACGCGATCATCTGGGCACACCTTGGCGACGACCGCGCCGTTCGCGAACTCGACGCGACGCTGGCCGGCCAGCTGGCGAGCGGGCTGGTTCCGCACATGCGGTACGGCGGCCGCCGCGCCGACTCGTGGCTGGGACCGCTCGAGCACACGTCGTCGATCACGCAGCCGCCGATGTTCGGCCACGCGGCCAAGGTGCTGAACTCGCTCGGCTTCGCTCCGTCGGAGCAGACCCTCGACCGGGCCCGGCGTGGACTCGACTGGTTGTGGAACAGCCGGCGTACCGACGAGGGCCTGATCTACATCGTGCACCCGTGGGAAGGCGGCAACGACCACAGCCCGCGCTGGGACGACTTCGGCGCGCCGGGCCGGACGCCGGACGACTACAGCAGGCCGGCGCGGACCGCGTGGAACAAGGCGCGTGTCCACGACATCACGTTCGCGGCCGACGGCAGTGCCAAGTGGTCGTCGTCCTTCGTCGTCTGCCCGGCTGCCTTCAACGCGTACGTCGCGTTCAACCTCGCCGAGTTGGGCGACCTGCTCGGCGATGCGGAGCTCACGGCCCGGGCCGAGCAGTTGAGCGAGGCGATCGACTTCCACCTGTGGGACGAGCGCGAACAGCTGTGGTCCGACCTGCCGATCGTCGGCGGCGGCCCGTCCGCGCGGTTCCCGACGAGCGACGCGGCGATGCCGGCGTTGGTGACCGCGGACCGCGGCAAGGCCGAGGCGGCGCTGCGGCAGCTCGGCGACCCGGTTCGGTTCGGGGCGCCGTACGGCCCCGCGAACGTTGCCCGGAGCAACGTGGCGTACGACCCGCAGACGTACTGGCGGGGGCCCGCGTGGCCACCGCTGAACTACCTGTTCTGGCTCGCGGCGCGTCGCTGGCAGTTCGACGGCGTCGCGACGCGACTGGTGACAGAGTCGGTCGACGGCGCTCTGCAGAGCGGGTGGGCCGAGTACTGGAACCCCGAGAACGGCGCCGGCCTCGGCGCCGCCCCGCAGACCTGGACCGGTCTGGTGATCGCCCTGTGTCCCAGAAGTGAAGGAGTGATCGAACGATGAAAGCGCGCAAAGTGATGGCTGGGGCAGCGATCGTGCTGGCCACGGCCCTGGTCGCCACCGCCTGTGGTGGCGGCTCGAAGGATGCGGGTGCCGGCACTGGTGAGCTGGCCTTCGCGCACAACAAGCCGTGGAACTTCGCTGCGTTCTCCAAGGTGTCGCAGCAAGACATCGGGATCGGCCTGAAGAGCACGCAGTACTCGGGCGATCCGTACCGGGCGTTCATCCGGCAGTCGTTCCGTACCAAGGAGAGCCCGGGGCTGTTCACCTGGGAGGTCAGCACCGCGCTCGACGAGCTCGCGGAGCAGGGTGTCATCGCGGAGACGACGGACCTGTGGACCGAGGCGGTCGACAAGGGGTACGTGACCGACTCCGTCCGGCAGTTGTACACCGTGGACGGCAAGCAGTACTGCACGCCGATCAGCGTCGACGACTGGGTGATGTTCTACAACAAGGCGATCTTCACCAAGTACAAGATCCAGGTGCCGACCACCTGGGCCCAGCTGATGCAGGTCGCCGCCGTCCTCAAGCAGCACGGCGTGACCCCGTTCTGGAACCAGACCAAGAACTTCTCGTTCGTGTGGTTCCAGACGTTGCTCGCCGGCACCGACCTGCAGCTGTACAACGACCTGTCCACGGGCAAGGCGAAGTACACCGACCCGCGCGTGGTCGCGGTGATGAACAACTGGCTCGACCTGCAGAAGAAGGGGTACTTCAACGACCCCGGCCAGACCGACTTCGCCCGCGACCTGATGCGTGAGGGCAAGATCGCGATGGCGCCCGAGGGCACCTGGTTCACCGCCGACGCCGCGCTGGCGGGGATGACGATGGGCAAGGACGTCGACATGTTCGTGATCCCGGCGGTCAAGCCGGGGGCGAGCACGCCGATCGCGCTCGAGACCGCACCGGTCTGTGTCGGCGCGAGTTCGAAGCAGAAGAGCCTCGGCCTGAAGTTCTCCCAGTGGTGGATGTCGCCGCAGGGCCAGCAGCCGTGGGTGAAGCAGCAGGGCAACCTGCCGTTCAACACCAAGGCCGAGGCGCCGACGCCGCAGATGAAGACGCTCAAGACGACGCTTGCCGCCGGCAAGTACGAGTACTACAACCGGTACTACGAGGCGGCGCCGGTGCCGATCCGGACGGTCGCGCTGGAGCAGTTCAGCGCGTTCCTGACCAACCGCGGCGACCCGATGCCGTACCTGAAGGCGATCCAGGCGGCCGCCGACGAGTACTGGGCCGGGCGATAGCCAGGTGAAGCGGTCGGGCGCAACGTCGTACCAGACCCAGGCTCGGGGCTTCCTCCTCCCCAGCCTGGCCCTGGTGCTGCTGGTCTTCTACGTGCCGGTGCTGTACACGTTCTACCTGAGCTTCACGAAGTACAACGGTCTGGGTAGGCCGGAGCTTGTCGGCCTGCACAACTTCGCCAAGATGTTCTCGGACACGGCGTTCCTCGGCGCGCTGAAGAACACGGCGATCTGGGTCGTCGGAACGCTCGTGCTGCCGGTCGGACTCGGGCTGCTCGTCGCCGTACTGGCGTACGGGTTCCGGGGGAGCGGCTGGTTGCGGCTGCCGTTCCTGGTGCCGTACGCGCTGTCCGGTGTGGCGGTCGGTGTGATCTGGAGCTTCATGCTGGGATCGGGCGGAGCGCTCACCCAGGCCCTGGAGTTCCTGAACCTGCCGGGCACCGAGTTGCGCTGGTTGCAGGACTCGCCGCTGAACACGGTCGTGATGGTGATCGCCGCCGCCTGGCAGGGCGTCGGCGTCAACGCGCTGTTGTTCACAGTCGGATTGCAGTCAATCCCGAAGGAGCCGCTGGAGGCCGCCCGGATCGACGGCGCCACCGGGTTCCGGCTGTTCAAGAACATCACCTGGCCGCTGCTGCGACCGTCGACGACCGTGGTCGTCGGATTGTCGATTGTCAACGGTCTGAAGACCTTCGACATCGTCCAGGCGATGACGCAGGGTGGGCCGGCCCGGTCGTCGGAGACGCTCGCCCTGACCATGTACCGCGACACGTTCGTGAACAGCGACTACGGACTCGGGTCCGCGGTGGCGATCTTCCTCAGCATCGTGACCGTCGGCGCCTCGATCATCTACCTGCGCCGCCAGCTCAGCCTGAGCAGCAGCAGCCTCGGAGGTGGCAAATGACGCCGTCGCGTACGGGGATCGCGATCCGCGTGACAGTGCTCGCGCTGATGGGCGCGCTGTGGCTCGTCCCGGTCTACCTCCTGCTCGCGAACGCCGGGAAGACGGTCCAGAACTACTCCGGATCGACGCTGTGGCGGCCGGGGTCGCTGGGAGCTCTCTGGGACAACCTGAGCTCGGTGGCGACCGGGACGGACATCCCGCGCGCGTTGGCGAACACCGCGATCTACAGCGTGGTCTCGCCGGCGATCGCTGTCGTCCTCGGCGCGACCGTCGGGTTCGCGGTGATCGTGCTGAAGCTGCGGCACGGGTTCCTCTGGTTCTTCGTCATCTACTGCGGCTCGGTGTTCCCGCTGCAGATGCTGGTGATCCCGTTGTTCGACAGCTACTCGCGGCTGGGCCTCTACGACTCGCTCGGCGGGATGGTGCTGATCTACTCGATCGTGTGCCTGCCGTTCTCCGCCTTCGTGATGCGCAACTTCTTCGCCGGCATCGCGGAGTCGGTCTTCGAGGCCGCCGTCGTGGACGGCGCGAAGACGGTCCGGATCTTCACCAGGATCTACCTGCCGATGTCGTCGAGCGCACTGGCGGTCGTGTTCATCCTGCAGGCGACCTGGGTGTGGAACGACCTCCTGCTCGGACTGATCCTGACCCAGAGCGGCACGACTCGTCCGGTGATGCCGGTGCTGACCGGTCTGCAGTCGACCGAGGGCGGCGGCGCCAGCTACACGGTGGTCCTGGCGGCCGCGATCCTCGTATCGTTGCCGACGGCCCTGTTGTTCCTGGTCTCGCAGCGCTACTTCGCCAAGGGACTGGCACTCGGCCAGTACTGACCCCAGCCCGAGGAATCCGATGAGAGCCGACGCAGCCGCCGTACTCGACCAGAACTGGACCGGCCGGTCGACGGTCCCGTCACGGTCGCTCTACCCGCACCAGTGGAGCTGGGACTCCGCGTTCATCGCGATCGGTCTGCGGCACGTGGCGGCCGACCGGGCCCGTACCGAACTGGAATCGCTCCTGCAGGCGCAATGGGCGGACGGCCGGATCCCGCACATCGCGTTCTCGCCGGACGTTCCCCGTGACGCATACTTCCCGGGCCCGCACTTCTGGCAGGCCCACGCTGCCAGCGGCACCGAGACGTCGGGGATCGTGCAGCCGCCCATCCATGCGCTGGCTGCCTGGCTCACGTACCAAGCGGATCCGGCTGATGTCGGATTCCTCGAGCGGGTCTACCCCGGGCTGGCCGCGTGGCACGGCTACCTACGCGACCGCCGTACGCTCGGCCCTGGCGGACTGGTGGCGATCGTGCACCCGTGGGAGTCGGGCATGGACAACAGTCCGGCGTGGGACGGGCCGCTCGCACGGGTCACGCCCGCGCCGGCCGGGTCGTTCGTCCGGCGCGACACCGATCATGCCGCGGTGACCGACCGGCCGACGGACCTCGATTACGGGCGGTACGTCGGGCTCGCGGCGACGTACCGGGATCATGGTTACGACGACCGGGCGACACCGCATGCGTTCGCTGTCGAGGATCCGTGCTTCAACGCGTTGCTGATCTGTTCCGAACACGCGCTCGCGGACATCGCGGCGCGGATCGGTCGCGACCCGGCGCCGCACCGGCAGTACGCGGAGGAGTTGACCGGGGCGCTCGTCGAGCGGCTCTTCGTGGATGGTCTGTTCAGGTCCCGGGACGTCGTCTCCGGCGAGATCATCGGCGCCGCGACTGTGGCCGGTCTCGTACCGTTGGCCGTTCCCGGTCTGCCGGTCGCCGATGAACTGCTGGAAACGGCGCTCGGTCCGCGGTTCCGGCTCGGTGAGACGCGGCTCGTGCCGAGCTACGACCTGACCGCGGACGACTTCGGCCCGGGGCGGTACTGGCGCGGACCGAGCTGGTTCAACACGGCCTGGCTGATCCATCGCGGGCTGGCGCAACTCGGGCAGCTCGGGTACGCCGAGGCGCTGGCCGCGGACCTGGTGGGACTGGCCGAGGCGACCGGGTTCGCCGAGTACGTCGATCCGTTCACGGGGGCGGCGCACGGGGCGCGTTCGTTCAGCTGGACGGCCGCGCTCGCCCTCGACGTCTCCGCCGAGGGCGCCGCGTCCTAGAAGGTGTGCTCGTCGCCGGGGAAGGCGCCGTTCGCGACCTCGGCTGCGTACGTCGTGACGGCGTTGGTCAGGATGCCGCGCAGATCGGCGTACTGCTTGACGAAGCGCGGCATCGTGCCGGACCGCAGACCTGCCATGTCCTGCCACACCAGGACCTGTGCGTCGGTGTCGCGGCCCGCGCCGATGCCGATCGTCGGGATCGGTACCCGCTTGGTGATCTCGGCCGCCACGTCGCCCGGAACCATCTCGAGCACGATCGCGAACGCTCCCGCCGCGGCCAGTGCGCCGGCGTCGTCGATCAGGCCGGCCGCCTGATCGCCACGGCCCTGCACGCGGTACCCGCCGATGCTGTGCTCGCTCTGCGGCGTGAAGCCGATGTGCGCCATCACCGGGATACCGGACTGGGTCAGCTTCTCGACCATCGGCACGACGGTGCGGCCGCCTTCGACCTTCACCGCGTGTACGCCGGCTTCTTTCATGAACCGTACGGCCGTGTGAAACGCCTGCTCCGGCGAGGCCTGGTACGACCCGAACGGAAGGTCCGCGACCACCAGCGCGTGCTCGGCAGCGTTCGCCACCGCGCGGGCGAGCGGGATGAGCTCGTCGACGGTGACGCGCAGGGTGGTGTCGTACCCGTACACGTTGTTCGCGGCGGAGTCACCGACAAGCAGCACCGGAATCCCGGCCTGGTCGAAGATCTCGGCGGTGTACTGGTCGTACGCCGTCAGCATCGCCCACTTCTCACCACGACTCTTGAAGTCGCGCAGATGATGCACCCGGTACTTGCGCGGCCGCTTCCCACTCGCCGCCCGCCCACCCCCATAAGGCGAAACCTCCCCGGCACCAGCCGCACCGACACCAGCTGCACCGGCACCAGTCGCACTCGCACCGGCTCCAGTCGCTCCGGCCACCCCAGGGCCATTCGCGGTTGCACCGGGTGCGCCGACGGTCCCCGCGGGGACGCCAGCCGGCTGGTTGTTTGCCGGAGTGGTTTGGCTTGGTGAGGTGTTGGCGGCCTCTGGGTTGGATGGAGTTTGAGCTGACGGATTGTCTGCGTTCGGGGGCTCGCCCGGTGTTGTCGCGTCGGGGGTGTTGGGCGGGGACGCGTACGCGCGGCGTGCGGCACGGTGGGAGGGGATCTGGTCCTGGGAGACCTGGCTCGGTGCGTCTTGCTGAACACCGGCGCGTCGCCGAGCACCGACCGGTCGTGCGATCGCCCGCGGCTGGTCGCTCGGTGGTTCTTCCACCGGCGAGTCGCTCTCGTACTCCGCACTCGGATCCATCAAATACCCGTTGTCCCGCTGCTCCGGCTGCGGAGCCCGCACGTCACCCCGAAGGCGAATCTCCTGCGCCTGAGTCTCCTCAGCCCCATCACCCCGCGCGTCGGTCTCGGGCTGTACGTCGTTGGCCGGCTGGGGTGCGCGCTGCGCGTCGGACTCGTACTGGCGGTAGGTGTCGCGGGGCTGGGTCTGCTCAGGGTGGGGGCGGGTTGCCGGGTCGTGGCCCCAGATCGGCTCGGGGCCCGGGCCCGGTTCGTAGCGGCGGGGCGGTTCTTGGCCGTGGTTGTCCTGGGCGTGGGTGTCCTGGGCCCGTGGGGCGTCCGGCGGCTGGAGGCGCTGCGGTGGCCTGGGCGGCTGCTGAGCGTCGAAGCCATGACTCAACCCGTTGCTCAACCCATTGCTCGAACCGTGGCCGTCGCCGCTCAGCCCATTGCTCAAACCGTTGCTCGAACCGTGGTCGTTGCTGCTGAACCCGTTGCTCGACCCGTGCCCCAGCCCGTTGCTCGAACCATGGCCCAGCCCGTTGCTGCTCAGCCCGTTACTCGAACCGTTGCTCAGCCCGTTGCCGTTGCTCAGGCCGTTGTTGCCGGCTGGGCCGCTGGGGTAGTGGCCGTTGCCGGCTGGCGGAGGTGTGGGCTGTGGGGCCGGGCCGGTCCAGTTGGTGCTGGGGGGTGCGGGCGGGCGTGGGGGAGGCGTGTTGCCGGGGGACTGGCGCGGTGGCTGGGGCGGTGTGCCGTTGCCGGTCGACGAGCCAGGACCGAACGGACTCGGCCGCCCCTGCTGCGAAGACGCCGAAGACTGCGAAGGCGGGGTCGACGGCGAAGGCGCCGAAGTCTGTGAAGACCCCGAAGACAGCGGCGGCTGTGAGGACGCGGAGGACTGCGACGGCGGGGCAGACTGCGATGGCGGCGCGGACTGCGGCGACGGCGGGCTCGGCGGAGACTGCGGAGTCCGAGGAGGCTGCGCAGGCGAAGACCGGTGTGCCTGCGGATGCTGCGAGGGCGACGGCGCCTGCGGATGCTGCGGAGACGACGGCGCCTGCGGAGACGACGGCGCCTGCGGGGACGACGGTGCCTGCGCGCCGTGTGAAGGCTGCTGTGGTGCCGGGCGGAACGGGTTGTGTTCCTCGCTGCCGTACGGGTCCTCGCGCGGCGCGTCGTAGTACTCGTTCCGGGCCGGCTGGGCTGGTGGCGGCGGTGCGCTCGGCAGGTACGGGGACTTCGGGACGTACGGCTGTTGCGGCACGGGGCCGCGCTCGTAGGTCCGTGGTGCGTTCGGCAGCGATGGAGACGGGTCGAGGCCGAGGTTCGATCCCCGGTCCCGCCAGGTGTCGCTGTCGTAGTCCGAGCGGCGGTGCTCCTCGGTTGCCCGGTTCTTCGGTCCGGTCCCGTACGGCGGGCGCGGCTCCTCGTCGTCGCCCTGGGTACCGGCCGACAGGAAGTTGTCAACCATGCCGTCATCGTCCCACCGTTGCGGAGGGTGAGCGCCACCGCCCGTGGGTGAGCGATCGCTCACATCCCGGTTGGGCAGGCCGGAGCGGTCGTAGGGCTCCTCGGAGCCCCACTCGGGGTCTTGGGATGGGCGGTACCGCCAGGAGTCGCTCAGTGCTCGGCTGCCTTCCGTGCGTCCTCACGCCATGCATTGGTGATCGGCAACCGGCGGTCCCGGCCGAAGGCCTTGTGGGTCAGCTTCGGGCCCGGTGGGTACTGCCGGCGCTTGTACTCCGCTTTGTCGACGAGCTGGATCACCTTGGTGACCAGTTCGGTGTCGAATCCGGCCGCGACCAGTTCCGCGCTGCCGCGGTCCTGCTCGACGTAGTCGTCCAGCATGTCGTCGAGCAGGTCGTACGGCGGCAGCGAGTCGGTGTCCTGCTGCCCGGGCCGGAGCTCTGCGGACGGGGGCTTCGCGATCGAGTTCTCCGGGATCGGCGGCTGCTGGCCGCGCGCCTTCGCGTCCGCGTTGCGCCACTCGGCGAGCCGCCAGACGAGCGTCTTCGGCAGGTCCTTCAGCGGGGCGTACCCGCCGACCGCGTCGCCGTAGATCGTCGAGTACCCGACGGACAGCTCGGACTTGTTGCCGCAGGCAAGCACCAGGTGGCCGTCAGAGTTCGACAGGCCCATCCAGATCACCGCCCGGACCCGCGCCTGCAGGTTCTCCTCGGACAGCCCGGTGAGGCCGAGGGTGTCCAGGAACGGCTGCACCATCGGCTGGATCGGTACGACGCGGTAGTTCAGACCGGTCCGCGCGGCGAGCTCGGCGGCGTCGTCCTTGGAGTGGTCGCTGGAGTAGACACTCGGGTTCGAGATGCCGAACACGTGCTCGGCGCCGACCGCGTCGCAGGCGATCGCGGCGACCAGCGACGAGTCGATACCGCCGGACAGCCCGAGCAGAACCGTTTTGAAGCCGTTCTTCTGGACGTAGTCGCGCAGCCCGGTGACGATCGCGCCGTACATCTCGGCCTCGTCGGACAACCGCGGCGCGATGCTCGGCGGCATCGGCTCGTACGTCGGGAGCGCGTCGTCGTGGAGCACCGTGTGCACGATCTCGATGCCCCCGTGCGTACCGGACGGAGTTCCTGCTGCGGCAGGGAGTTCGAGGTCGACGATCATGCTGCCCTGCTCGAACTGCGGCGCGCGGGCGAAGACCTTGCCCTCGGCATCGGCGATCAGCGAGTCGCCGTCGAAGACCAGCTCGTCCTGCCCGCCGACCAGGTTCACGTACGCGAGCGCGCAGCCGGCCTCGCTGGCACGCCGGCGGACCAGATCTCCGCGGACGTCGTCCTTGTTGGCCTCGTACGGCGAACTGTTGACGACCAGCAGCAGGCCGGCGCCGGCCTCGCGGGTGACGGCGACCGGGCCGCCGTCCTGCCAGAGGTCCTCGCAGATCACCAGAGCCACGTCGATGCCGTGGATCCGGACGACCTGCAACGTGCTGCCGGGCACGAAGTGCCGGAACTCGTCGAAGACGCCGTAGTTCGGAAGGTGGTGCTTGACGGCGCTGGTGACCACGCGACCTTGGTGGATCACGGCGGCAGCGTTGGTCGGGGAGCCCTTCGGCCGGCCGAGCCGGTCGATGCCCATCGCCGTACCGCCGGCCCGATCGAGGTAGCCGCAGACGACGACGATGTCGCCGAGACCCTCGTCGGCCAGCCGCCGCGCGAGGCTCGTGATCCGGGCCTGCGAAGCGTCCACGAACGACGCCCGCAGCGCCAGGTCCTCCACCGGGTAGCCGGTCAGCGCGAGCTCCGGGAACGCGACCACGTGCGCACCTTGCTCGACCGCGTTCCGCGTCCACGCGACGATCTTGTCGGTGTTCCCGTCGATGTCACCGACGGTCACATCGACCTGAGCGAGAGCAACCCGAAGCTGAGGCACGAGAGCACATTACTGGGTCCGGAGCCCGGACCCCACGTCCATCACCAACTCTTACGAAGGCCGAATGTAGGTCCGGACCAGCTCGAGGTTCGCGGCCGGAGCATTCATCGCGTCCACGACCAGATGCTCGCGCGTCAACTGGGGGTACTCACTCCGCATCCGTTCTACGTGCGCCCACCCCACCTCGTGCCATCCAGGGATGCCGCGCAGCCGTCCCTCGAGCCGCCGCCGGTGCTCGTCCTCGACACTGCAGACGCACTCGACGATCCGCAGTTCCGCGCCGTACCCGGCGGCGAGTTTCTCCCACCGCTGCGCGATTTCCTCGTTGACCAGGCAGTCGACGATCGCGGACTGCCCAAGCATCAACTGGCGGCGCAGCAACGTCCCGAGCAGGTCGTAGGACAAGGCAAGGAAGACCGGCCGGTCGAGTCCGGTGAGGACGCCATGCGGAGCGAGGGCTCCGAGCAACCAGTCGCCGGCGAAAGCCGGCACCCCGGTTTCGGTGGCGAGCGCGTCGGCCAGCGTCGACTTGCCGGTGCCGGGCAGTCCGGTGAACGCGATGAGTTGTTTCACCTTGACGACGGTAGCGAGGTCCGCGCGACCAGCAACGGAGTAACGGTGCGCCAGCCGAGGGACTTGTAGAGCGGCCGGCCCTCCGGAGAGGCCGAAAGATGCGCGGTGCTGACGTTGTGGGAGACGGCGGTGGTGGCGAGGGTGGTCATCACGGCGCTCGCCAGGCCGCGACGGCGATGGGCCGGTTGGGTCTGGACCATGTCGGCGACGGCACCGGTGTGCAGCACCGCCATCCGTCCCTCCGCCGCGAGTTCGCCGTACCCGTACATCCGGACGTCGATCAGCGACGGGCTGCCGGTGATCTCGGCGGTGTACGGCGCCGGCACCGGGCGGAGAGCGTGGTGGGGCAGGGAGATCGACATCAGCCACTCGGTCCGCACGTACTCGAGTGGCCTCAGCTCGGCGGAGGTGCGTGCCGGGTCGTCGGTCGCGATCAGCAGCCACGACGTACCGGCCGGGTTGCAGTCGGTCAGCGCGAGATGCGCGGCGGCGGCCGCGTGCTGCTGTGTGGCGACGTACTCGACCCGGCGCTGCGGCTCACCGACGCGGACCACGGTGACGTCGTCGACGCATTGCCAGTCGTTCCATCCGCGGGACGCGGACCATCCACGCTGCCAACGATTCAGGGCTTCGTCGTGCATCGGTCCATCGAACAACGGCGAAGGTTCACCCGTCAGGGACTTCAGCTGTTCTTCCGGGTGCAGCTCAGGTGCGTGACGGCGCCGGGGGTCGAGACGGCCTCGATGTCGAAGCTGTCCTCGAGCGACTCCTGACCGTCCCACAACCGGACACCACGGCCGAGCACGATCGGCACCACCGCCAGGTGCAGGTAATCGACGAGCCCCGCGGCCAGGAAGTCACGGATCACCGTCGCGCCACCACCGAGCCGGATGTCGGCGTCGCCGACGACCTCGCGGACCTGGCGCAGTGCGTCGGCCGGCGGGGCGTCGAGGAAGTGGTACGTCGTACCGCCTTCCATCTCGATCGACGGCCGCGGCCGGTGCGTGAGTACGAACACCGGGCTGTGGTAGACCGGGTTCGGGCCCCACCAGCCGGCCCAGTCGTCGTCGTCCTGCCACCCGGGCGGACCGAACTTGTTGGCGCCCATGATCTCCGCGCCGATGCCGCGCTCGTGCTGCTCGGCGAACGCGTTGTCGACACCCTGGGTGCCGCCGGACTGGCCGCTCATCTCCTTGAAGAACCGCGTGCCGACCAGCCAGTCGTGGAGACGTTCGCCGGCATGGCCGAACGGCGTCTCCCTGGACTGGCCTTCTCCGGTGCCGAACCCGTCCAGGGAGATCGCGAAGTTGTGAACACGTACCTGCGACATGGCATTGCTCCTTGCCTGAGTGAAAGCTGCTGTCACCCAAGGGTCGGAGCCGTCAGCGCCGCTTTGACATCAGCCGAAGAGATCAGCCGAACAGAACCGCAGCCACCCGGTCGCGCAGCTCCGGAAGGCGCGCGTAGAACACGTCACCCGGGCACTGCGTGGTGTTGTAGTCGCGGTGCCCGACGATCGCGGCGTGCGGATCGAGGGCGTACTTCGTGCACAGCCACGCACACGTCAGTACCGACATGTCGAACAATGCGGTGGTGACGTTCTCGGTGACGTAGATGCCCTCGTGCTCGATGCCGATCGTGTGGCTGTTCTCGTTCGCGGTCTGGGCGCCCATCACGTTCTGCCCGTTGCCGATCGCGGACAACGACTTGCTGCGGCCCTCCATCAGGAAGCCGCCGCGGCTGATCGTGAGCTGGTTGCCCATGTCGATCCAGCCGTTGGTGTCCATGTGCAGGTCCTGGATCCAGTGCTGGACCTTGTACGCCGCGGCCAGCGAGTAGTCGGTGACGTTCGGGCTCGCGGTGTGGTGGATGACGATGTGGTCGGGCTTGCCGATCACCTGGGTGGCGGACTTGGGCGGGCGCGCCGACCATTCGGTGCGCGTGTAGCAGCGCGGCGCCGGGGCGGCGTGCGCTGCTGTCGGCAGGCCGAGTCCGCCGAGCAGTACGCCACCGGCGGAAGCGCCGAGCAGCGTACGCCGGGAGACCCGGGTACGTTGGATATTTTCTGGGGCGGTCATGTTACAGAAAATTCCCTACAATTCTTGCCCCCAAACCGGAATGATCTAATGACGTGGTGACACAGAGTCAGGAGGCCCCGGACGTGGTGCGCGTGCGGCCGGCCGGCAAATGGGTACGGGTCGCGGTGGCGGTCGTCGGGATCGGTCTGCTGATCAACGGATCGGTGCGGGCCTCCGACGACGCCTGGCCGTTCGGGCCGATGTCGCAGTACGCGATGTCGGTGCCCGACGACGCCAAGATCGACTACACCCGGATCAGCGCGGTCACCGACGCCGGTACGACGGTCGAGGTACCACTGAACATCGAAGGCGCCGGGGTCGCGCGCGCCGAGATCGAGGCGCGGGCAGGGGAGATCCAGAAGGATCCGTCGTTGCTGCAGCAGGTCGCGGACGGGTGGGCGCGCAAACACCCGGACAAGCCGAAGTACGTGAAGCTCGAGCTGATCCGCGACACGACCCAGCTGGTGAAGGGCCGGGTCGAAGGACCGCCGACCTCGCAGGTGCTCGCGACCTGGGAGGCGGGCCGATGAAGGTCGCGAACTGGTTCACCCCGGCGATCGCGGTGGCGCGGATCGCCTGGCTGCGGACGATCCTGTACCTGTTCGTCATCCTCGACATGCACGCGTTCGTTCGCGACACCCGCGACAAGGGCGAGCACCCCGGGCTGTACCAGCCGTTGCTGCTGGCCCGCATTTTCGACCTCCCGAAACCGTCCGTCGCCAACACGACCGCCCTGTACTTCGTGCTGATCGTCGCGTGCCTGGTCGCGGCGACGAACTACTTCCCGCGGGTGGCCGGCTGGATCGTGGCGCCCGCGTTCACGTGGTGGGTGCTGATCGGGATGAGCGACGGCAAGGTCGATCACGACCACCTCGCGCTGGTGATCGCACTGTGGGTCCTCCCGACGGTCAAGGTGGCCGGCCGGGGCCTTGCCGCATACGGCGACCAGACCCGTACGGAGGCGGCCGGCTGGGCGATCCGGTGTATCCAGATCTCCGTGATCGCGACGTACTTCCTGTCCTCCATCGCGAAACTGCGCAGTGCCGGATGGGCGCTCACCTGGCCCGGCAGCGCCGTACTCACCTGGGCGATCGTGCGGCGGCCGCACCCGGTCGGGGAGTGGCTGCTGAACTATCCGTGGATGCTGCACATCATGCAGTGGGTCGGCATCATCGGCGAGTTCTGCTCGCCGGTGATCCTCTGGCTCAAGGGCCGGTGGCAACTGCTCGGGGCCCTGTTCTTCGTCGGGTTCCATGCGGCGAACACAGCGATCCTGCTGATCCACTTCCTGCCGACGGTGGTCTGCTGGCTCGCGTTCGCGCCGCTGGAGCGGATCGTTCCCTGGTACCGGGCGCGGCGTTCAGACCGTTCGGACCGTTCAGACCGGGATGCCCGACAGGCCGAAGACGAGCCCGAACACGGCCGGCAGGCCGAGCAGCAGGCCGGCGCGTAGCTTGAACCGGCGCCCGCCGGGGCCCGGGGTCCGGACGACGCGGGACAGCACCGCGCCGGCGTACCCGAAGACCAGGGCGGCGAGCAGGATCTCCCGGGTCGGCAGGTTGGTGGCGTCGTGGTGCGTGAGGCCGAGCGTGACCAGGCCCGGGCAGCAGAACGCGCACATGCCGAACCCGAGCTCGGGCACCGGGAGCCAGCGCCGCCCGAGCACGTCCCGCTCGGCCGGTCGCTTCCGCCGCAGCGACTGGACGTAATGCGCGGTGCTGACGATCAGGTCACTGACGCAGAGCACGCCGGCCACGATCAGGGCGGCGTGAAAGATCATCTGCACGCAGGACACGCTAGGCCCTGATCGGGAGCGTTGTCCTGCCGCGACGTAACGTCTGCTTAACAACAGCAAGGCACACTGTGAGAGTTTCCGGATTCGGGCGAGAGGTGGACTGATGGACAAGCAGCAGGAGTTCGTGCTGCGCGCGCTGGAAGAGCGCGACGTACGCTTCGTGCGGCTCTGGTTCACCGACGTCCTCGGGTTCCTGAAGTCGGTCGCGGTGGCGCCCGCGGAGCTGGAGAACGCGTTCGCCGAGGGCCTCGGGTTCGACGGGTCGGCGATCGAGGGATTCGCGCGGGTGACCGAGGCGGACATGCTGGCCAAGCCGGACCCGTCGACGTTCCAGATCCTGCCGTGGCGCGGCGAGACGATGGGCACCGCGCGGATGTTCTGCGACATCAACATGCCGGACGGTTCGGCCTC
This sequence comes from Kribbella sp. NPDC048928, assembly GCF_043197975.1. Taxonomy (NCBI): domain Bacteria; kingdom Bacillati; phylum Actinomycetota; class Actinomycetes; order Propionibacteriales; family Kribbellaceae; genus Kribbella; species Kribbella sp. NPDC048928. The sequence continues at coordinate 25,659 of NZ_JBICUC010000003.1, forward strand.
GTTCGCCGACCCGCGGCACGTACTGAAGCGGACGCTGTCGAAGGCCGCCGACCTCGGGTTCACGTTCTACACCCATCCGGAGATCGAGTTCTACCTGTTCAAGTCGCTCACCGGCGCGCCCGGTACGACGCCGGAGCCGGTGGACTCCTCGGGGTACTTCGACCACACCCCGCAGGGGATCGGCAACGACTTCCGCCGCGAGGCGATCACGATGCTCGAGTCGATGGGCATCTCGGTCGAGTTCAGCCACCACGAGGGCGGTCCGGGGCAGCAGGAGATCGACCTGCGGTACGCCGACGCGCTCTCGACCGCCGACAACATCATGACGTTCCGCGTCGTGGTGAAGGAGGTGGCGCTCTCGCAGGGCATCTACGCCTCCTTCATGCCGAAGCCGTTGTCGGAGCAGCCCGGGTCCGGGATGCACACCCACATGTCGCTGTTCGAGGGCGACCGGAACGCGTTCTTCGAGGGCGGCGCGCGGTACCAGCTGTCCAAGACCGGGCGCGCGTTCATCGCCGGCCTGTTGCAGCACGCGGGCGAGATCACCGCGGTGACCAACCAGTGGGTGAACTCGTACAAACGGCTCGCGGTCGGGGACGAGGCGCCGTCGTTCGTCTCCTGGGGCCACAACAACCGCTCCGCGCTGGTCCGGGTGCCGATGTACAAGCCGCACAAGGGGCAGTCGTCGCGCGTCGAGTTCCGCTCGCTGGACTCGGCGGCGAACCCGTACCTGGCGTTCGCGCTGATGCTCGCGGCCGGGCTGAAGGGCATCGAGGAGGGGTACGACTTGCCGGCCGAGGTCGAGGAGGACATCTGGTCGCTGACCGCCCGCGAGCGCAAGGCACTCGGTATCAAGCCGCTGCCCGGCAGCCTCGCCGAGGCGATCAGCGCGATGGAGGACAGCGAACTCGTCGCCGAGACGCTCGGCGAACACGTCTTCGACTTCTTCCTCCGCAACAAGCGCGCCGAATGGCTCGACTACCGCCGCCAGGTAACCCCCTTCGAACTCAACAAACTCCTGCCCGTCCTGTAGTCACCCCTCGACCCGGAACGGGTCGTGCTCGGTGAGCAGCTTGTCCAGCCGCGCCTGATCGACCCGGCTGCTGACCTCGGTGATCTCCTGCCGGTCCCGCACCACCTTGCACAGCACGACCGTCGAGGTGACGACGTACAGCAGGCCGATCGAGAGGAACGCCCGGACCCACGGCTGGGCGGGCAGGTACACGAGGGCGAGCGCCATCGCGGTGATGGACAGGCCGAAGGACACGACTGCCTGGGCGTAGAACGCCGAGGTCTGCTGGGGCTGGATCCGTTTGGTCATACCGGAATCCTGGATCGGGCGGGGCGGGTCGGGCATGAGGGGAACTACTCGATCCGCGGATCCAATGCGCCGGGAGCTCAGACTCCGGCAGGTTGCGAGGGGGCGTCGTCCGAGGCGTGTTTCGAGGCCCAGCGGGCGGCTGCGGTCGAGTGCCGGTACGGGGGCTCGGCGAGGCCGTCGGCAACCGGTTCGTCGGTGGCTGGCTCGGGCGGTGGAGTGGGCGCGGTTGGCTGTGCGGCGGCGGCGGGGGCGGGGACTGGGGTGCCGTCCGGAGCGAGGGCCTGGACCTCGTCGACGGTCAGCAGGCCGACCGGGCGTACGCCCTCGGTGATGATCACGATGCAGCCGGGGATGACCTGCTGGGCGCGGTTACCTTGCGCCGGTACGAGAATGCCCTCGGCCGGCGTCCGCCACGCACCGGGCGCGAACCGGTGCAGCGCGATTCCCGCCTGCCCGTCCTCCGCCGTCCGCGGCGGGAGGAACGCCGTCGCGGTGTAGTCGTAGTCGTAGTCCGGCTCCGGCGGCCCGGAGACGCGTCCGCCCTGCTGGGGTGTCAACCAGAGCACCGTGCCGCGCACGGCGATCGACCCCGTCATCATCACCATGAACAGTCATCATGCCGACTACAGAGAGAATCCGCCACACGACACCGTGTATTCCCCGCGCATCCCCCGCAACAAGTCCGAGATCCAGTCGCGACCTTGGGCACCCACCGCTCATCCGGCGCGGCCGGAAATGGCCGGTGGGTGCACAAAGTAGGCCATTGGATAGCCTGCGGGGGTGGCTGAGGGTCGGAGAGGGTCGTGGGAGGGACGGCTGGTCCGGCTCGGGTTCGAGGACCCGCAGCGCGCCGTCGGCATGCTCGAGAACCTGGATGTGCTCGACTCGCACAGCCCGCTGGCGACCGAACAGCTGATCGTCACGCTCTCGGAGTCGGCCGATCCGGATCTGGCCCTGCTCAGCCTCTGCACGATGGCCGAGGCGCTGCACCGGCACGGGCACGACCTGTCGGCGTTCGCCCGGACGCTCGAGCTGGACGCGGACTTTCGCCGCCGGCTCGTCTACGTCCTCGGCGCGAGCGAGGCACTCGGCCGGCACCTCGGTGTCCATCCCCGGCACTGGTACGACCTGGCTGACCCGGCGCTCGCCGGTACGCGCCCGTCCGTGGACGATGTCGCGGCCCGGCTCGCGACCGCGATCGACGCGGACAACCCGACGGACGCGCTGCGGATCGAGTACCGCCGGCTGCTGCTCCGGCTCGCGGCCCGCGATCTCGCCGAGGGCCTGCCCGTCGACGAGGTGGCCGCCGTGCTCGCGGACCTCGCCGGGGGAGCGCTCGAGACCGCGCTGCACATCGCCCGCAACGACTACTTCGCCGCGCATCCCGGCGCCGCCGGCTGCCGCCTCGCAATCATTGCCATGGGCAAGTGTGGTGGCCGGGAGCTCAACTATGTCAGCGATGTCGACGTCCTGTTCGTCGCGGAGCCGCTCGACGGTGAGCCGGAGCTGCCGGCCCTGAAGACCGCGACCCAGCTCGCCGCGGCCGCGATGCGGATCTGCTCCGAGCACACCGGGGAGGGCACGCTCTGGCCCGTCGACGCCGCGCTGCGCCCGGAGGGCAAGTCCGGTCCGCTCGTACGGACCCTCGACAGCCACTTGGCCTACTACCAGCGATGGGCCAAGACGTGGGAGTTCCAGGCGCTGCTCAAGGCCCGTCCGGTCGCGGGCGATGCCGAGCTCGGCGCCCGCTACACCGAGCAGATCGGCCTGCTGACCTGGTCGGCCGCGGATCGGGAGGGCTTCGTCGACGACGTCCAGGCGATGCGCCGGCGCGTCATCGACCACATCCCCGCCGCGGACGTCGACCGGCAGCTCAAGCTCGGCCCCGGTGGCCTGCGCGACGTCGAGTTCGCCGTCCAGCTCCTGCAGCTCGTCCACGGCCGCAGCGACGAATCGGTTCGGAGCGGCACGACGCTGGTCGCGCTCGAGGCCCTCACCACGAGCGGGTATGTCGGCCGTACGGACGGCGCCGTCCTCGCCGATGCGTACCGCTTCCTGCGGTCGATGGAGCACCGCATCCAGCTGTACCGCCTCCGGCGTACGCATCAGGTCCCGGACGACGAGGCCGACCTGCGCCGGCTCGGGCGTTCGCTCGGCTTCACGAAGAACCCGGTGACGGACCTGACCGCGGCGTGGAAGAAGCACGCCCTCGAGGTCCGGCGCCTGCACGAGAAGCTGTTCTACCGCCCGCTGCTCGCTGCCGTCGCGCGGATCCCGGGCGACGAGGTACGCCTGACGCCCGAGGCGGCCAAGCAACGCCTCACCGCGCTCGGGTACGTCGACCCCGCGTCGGCACTGCGGCACATCGAGGCCCTGTCCGGCGGCGTCTCGCGGCGGTCCTCGATCCAGAAGGCACTGCTCCCGGCGATGCTCGGCTGGTTCGCCGAGTCGCCTGCGCCGGACGCCGGCCTGCTCGCGTTCCGTACGATCTCCGACGCGCTCGGCTCCACGCCCTGGTACCTCCGCCAGCTCCGCGACGAGGGAGCCTCGGCGGAGCGGCTCGCGCACCTGCTGACCAGCGGCCGGTACGCGGTCGACCTGCTCCAACGCGCTCCGGAAGCGACCGCGATGCTCGCCGACGAACGCGAGCTCGCCCCTCGTACGCAGGAGGGGCTGCTGTCCGAGATGTCCGCGGCTGCCCGTCGGCAGGATGCACCGGAGGCCTCGGTCGCCGCGATCCGTGCGGTTCGCCGGCGTGAGCTGTTCCGGATCGCCGCCGCCGACCTGTCCGGCCTGGTCGACGTGGAGGCGGTCGGCGAGGCGCTGACGAACGTCTCGATCGGCACGCTCACGACCGCCCTCGAGGTTGCACGGCGGACGGTCGCGCAGCGCCTGGTCCCGGCCGGTGAACCGGAGCCGACCCGGATCGCGATCGTGGCGATGGGCCGGTTCGGCGGGCACGAGCTCGGATACGGCAGCGACGCGGACGTGATGTTCGTGCACGACCCGCTGCCGGGCGCCGACGAGAAGCAGGCGACCGACTTCGCGACGCAGGCCGCGACCGAGCTCCGCCGGCTGCTCGCACTGCCCGGGGCGGATCCCGCGGTCGCGATCGACGCGGACCTGCGCCCGGAGGGCCGGCAAGGACCCCTCGTCCGTACGCTCGCGTCGTACGCCTCGTACTACGCCCGCTGGTCGGCTGTCTGGGAAGCGCAGGCGCTGCTCCGCGCCGACCCGTTGTGCGGGGACGCCGACCTGTGCCAGTCGTTCCGCGAGCTGATCGACCCGCTGCGCTACCCGGAGAACGGGATCAGCGAGCGGGAGGTGATGGAGATCCGCCGGATCAAGGCCCGCGTCGACGCCGAACGGCTGCCGCGCGGCGCCGACCCGGCGACGCACACCAAGCTCGGCCGCGGCGGCCTGGCCGACATCGAGTGGACCGTCCAACTGCTGCAACTGCGCGCGGCGCACCGCGTTCCGAGCCTTCGGACGACGCGGACGCTCGGCGCCCTCCGGGCCGGCGTCGAGGCCCATCTCGTCGACCCGTCCGAGGCCGACACGCTCAGCGCGGCCTGGGAGCTGGCCAGCCGGATCCGCAACGCGATCATGCTCGTCCGCGGCCGTCCCGGCGATTCGCTGCCGCGGGACCCGCGCGACCTGGAGGCGGTGGCGCACATCTGCGGCTACCCGACGGGTGAGTCCGGCCGCTTCTCCGACGACTACCTGCGCACCACCCGCCGCGCCCACAACACGGTCGCTCACCTCTTCTGGGACGACTGACCCGTACCGAAGAACGGGTAGTCCTCCCGTCCGTCGGCCGCTGGCCGCAGGTCACCCCGCCTAGGCCGACCTGCACCGGCGCGCCACAACCAACCACCACCCGTTCTTCGGTACCCGAGCTTGACAGGCAACTTTTTGGTTGCCTATTGTCGGGGTGGTGGAGTTGGTGTTCAAGGCGCTGGCCGACGAGGGCCGGCGGCGGTTGCTGGACGCGCTCCGGGAGCGGAACGGGCAGACCCTGCAGGAGCTCTGCGACCTGCTGCCCGAGCTGACCCGGCAGGGCGTGACCAAGCACGTCCGGATCCTCGAGGACGCGAACCTCGTGGTCACGGTCAAGCGCGGACGCCACAAGTTCCACTACCTGAACCCGGTACCGATCAACGAGATCGCCGAGCGCTGGCTGAGCAACTACGAGCGCGACAAGCTCCGCGCCCTCAGCGCGCTGAAGGCGGCCCTGGAGGAGAAGCCATGATTAAACCGGCCATGATCCACGTGACCTACATCGAAACCACGCCGGAGAAACTGTGGGCAGCGCTCACCTCGGGCGCATTCACGAACCTGTACTGGTTCGGCCGCCGGATCGAGTCCGACTGGACGGTCGGTGCGCCGGTGCGGTTCTACGACAGCGCCGACGACAGCTTGACGGACTCCGGCGAGGTGCTCGTGTACGACGAGCCGAAGACGCTGGCGTACACGTTCAAGAACGAGTTCCTCGAGGACCGCGCCAACGACACTCCCGGCCGGGTCACGTTCACCCTCGAACCGGCCGGGAAGAACGTGGTGAAACTGCAGGTCGTGCACGACGAGATCGCTGCGGACACCGTCGAGGGCTGGCGGAACGGCTGGGGCCCGATCCTCGCCAACCTGAAGACCTACCTGGAGACCGGGCACACCCTGGAGATCGAGTTCGCCTAAAATCCACCTGGTGGGAGCAACAGATCAGGTCCGGCAGGTTGGCGTCTTCAGCACCGTCCGGCGCAGTGTCCGGATGACGGCGGGACAGCAACGGGTCTGGCGATCCCACTGGGCGGAGCTGGGGCGGACCCAGGAGGAACTGCCGGCCGGCACGATCGATCTGGCCGAGTGGTTCGGCCGGGACGCGCCGACCGTGCTGGAGATCGGTTCCGGGATGGGCGAGGCGACTGCGCAGCTCGCCGTTGCCGCGCCCGAGGTCAATCACGTGGCCGCGGAGGTCTACCCGGCCGGGCTCGGTCAGCTGATATTGTGGGTGGAGAAGTACGACCTCGACAACGTCCGGCTGCTGCAGGGCGACGCGGTGGACTTCCTGCGCGACCACGTCGCGCCGGGCGGGCTGTCCGGCGTCCGGATCTACTTCCCGGACCCCTGGCCGAAGAAGCGGCACCACAAGCGCCGGCTCGTCACGCCGCCGGTCGTCAAGCTGGTGGCGTCCCGCCTGCAGCCCGGCGGAACGTTGCACCTGGCAACGGACTGGCAGGACTACGCGGAGCGGATGCTCGAGGTCTGCGAGGCCGAACCGGCGCTGCTGAACTCCTATGACGGCTGGGCGCCGCGGCCCGAATGGCGCCCGGTCACCAAGTTCGAGTCGCGCGCCCAGGCCGAAGGCCGTGACGTCCGCGACCTCCTCTACACCAAGGTCACGCTGACCGGCTCGTGAAGGCCCAGTGCCCGGCGCCGACCGTGTAGACGGTGTAGCCCTCGTCGTACGTCGCTGAGCCCGCGAACGACTGCGGTACGGCATCCACGTCCGACGCGCGCGCCGACGGTACGTGCACCTCGGCCGTCGTACCGACCGGGACCTGCACGTCCAGCGACAGCACCCGTCCGGTCTTGTGCCACGTCACCGACACGCGCCCGCGGATCGTCTCGGTACGGATGCTCGCCGAGTCCACCTCGTCGCGCGCGTCCGGCCGGACCACGATCCGCTCGGCGCCCGCGTCGACCACCCGCAGGCCGGCGACGTTCTCGAAGATCCACTGCACGACCGTGCCCTGGAAGTAGTGGTTGCGCGACCGCGAGTCGTCTTCCCACTTCTCCCACATGGTGTCCGCGCCGAGGTCGAACCAGTACCCCCAGCTCGGGTAGCTGCGCTGCCGGGCGACCTTTGTTGCCACGTCGCCGTATCCGTACGCGGTCAGCACCGGTAGGAGTACGCCGACGCCGAGGCAGCCCGTATTCAGGTGGAAGCCGCGGGCCTCGACGTCGGCGGCAAGCCCGGCTGCCACCTGGTGGGCGAGCTCCTCCGGGACGATCCCGAACGCCAGCGGTACTGCGTTCGAGGTCTGCCGGTAGTCCGGGTCGTCGTCCGAGCGATAGCGACCGGCGGAGCGGTCCAGGAACGCCCGGTTCAGCCCGTCCGCGAGTTCGGCGGCGGCCTTCCGGTAGTCGTTGGGCTGGCCAATCACCTCGCCGACCTCGGCGGCCACCATCAGCGCCCGGTAGAGGTACGCCGTACCGGTGAGCCGCCGGTCCTCCGGCGCCGGGCCGCTGCCGAAACCGGGCGGCAGCCAGTCGCCGAGCACGCTGACCGACAACCCGTCCTCGACCCGGTCCAGCTCCCACGCGAGGTAGCGCGTGAGCGAATCCCAGTGCTCGCGCAGCAGGCGATTGTCGCCGTACCAGCGGTACATCTCGCGGAGCAGGAACGGGTAGACGGTCGGCCACTCGGTCGCGGGGGAGAGGTCCGTGAAACCCCAGCCGCTGGTCGGCACGATCACCGGCAGCTGCCCGGTATCGGCCTGGCTGTCGCGGATGTCGCCGAGCCACTTGGTGAAGAACCGCGCCAGATCGAGTGTCGCGAGCATCGTCGGCGTCCCGACCTGGGCGTCGCCGGTCCAGCCGTTCTTCTCGAAGTACGGCGTGTCGGTCGGGATCCCGTGCAGGTTGCTCAGAATCGTCCGCCGCATCGCGTGCTCGAACTGCTCGTACGCCGGCTCGGACGAGGTGAACCGGGTCGCCGACGCGACGTCCGAGTTCACGACCCGCATCCGTACGTCCGCCTGCGCGCCCTCAATCTGTACGTACCGGAAGCCCTTGTACGAGAAGCGCGGCTCCCACGTCTCCACGCCGGTCCCGGCCGCGATGTACTCGTCGCGCTGGATCCGGTCGCCGTCGACGTGCACGTTCCACGCCGCCACGTTGCCATCAGCAACCGTCTCGCCGTGCGTGAGGCTGATCGTGGTCCCGGCGTCCGCGGTCACGCTCAGGCTCGTCCAGCCCGCGACGGTCCGCCCGAAGTCCGCGATCCACACGCCCGGCCGGGCCTCAGTGACCTCGACCGGGTCGACGGTCTCGATCACCCGGATCGGCTCGTGGGCCTGCGCGACCAGCTTCCCCTTCGGCGCCTCTACGACCGACGCCGCCGACCAGGACGAGTCGTCGAAGCCGGCCGTGTCCCAGCCGGGGAGTGCGCGGCGGGCGTCGTAGGTCTCTCCGAGGTACAGCGAGTCCGACAGGGTCGGGCCGCCGGTGATCCGCCATGACTCGTCGGTGACGACCTCGGTCACGCGGCCGTCGTCGTACTCGATCACCAGCCGCGCGATCAGGCGCGGGTCGGCGGTCCAGGGCGTGTCGTGCCAGCGCCAGACGTTCACCGAGGTCAGCCCGAAGAAGCCGCGGCCGAGTTCCGCGCCCACCACGTTGTCGCCGGCCTGCAGCAGCGCGGTCACGTCGTGGGTCGTGTACAGAACAGTGTGGTCGTACGCGGTGAAGCCGGGGTCGAGGACGGCGTCGCTGACAGCCTGCCCGTTCAGCCGCAGGTCCGCGTAGCCGAGGCCGCTCGCGTACAGGCGCGCACGCCGTACGGTCCCGGCCACGGCGAAGCCCTGGCGCAGGAGCGGAGCGCTCGCGGTCTCGCCGCCGATCCACTGCGCGGTGCCGAACCCTTCGTCGAGCAGCGCCGTCTCGAGCCAGGTCGGCTCGGCCCATTCGCCAGGTCGGTCGTCCCCGTCCCAGAGCCGGACGGTCCAGTGGTACCGCGTACGGGCCGCCGCCGGCCCGTCGTACTCGATCCCGAAGGTCCGCGCAGACTCGACCTTGCCGGAGTCCCAGACGTCGGCGTTCTCCGGCGTCAGCAGGTCCGGCGCGGAGGCGACGAGCACCTGGTACGCCGATTGGGTGGCGCCGTAGCCGGGCGCGACGGCGACCCAGCTGAACCGTGACCGCGGTACGTCGACGCCCAGGGGTTCCACGGCGTACTCGGTCTTGAGGGAGCGAGGAATCAGCACGCTGACGACCGTAGGAGCCGGGCCGCCCGGCATTCAACCCCTCTGACCGAATCCGGCATTCGATTTCTCGTCTCACATCGCGAAACCAGAGCAGATTGCCTGACTTTGTCCGCTTTCATAGTTCTATGCAGATCGTCGCGAACGCCCCCGGTGAGGTCCTCACCCGGCGCCGCCATGTCGATCTGCTGCGCGTGAACTCCGCGGGTTGTCGGCCGACGGTCTAACCGTCCGTTCGTCCGTCTCCTTCCCGACCCGTAGGAGTACCTCTATGCGTCGCCTCGTCCTGATCGCGTTGCTCGGCTCGGTCGCGCAGCTCGTCGACGGCACCCTCGGCATGGCGTACGGCGTCACCGCCAGTACCGCACTGCTGATCACCGGGATCACCCCGGCCGTCGCGTCCGCGTCGGTGCACCTCGCCGAGGTCGGCACCACGCTCGCGTCCGGTCTGTCGCACTGGCGGTTCGGGAACGTCGACTGGCGGGTGGTCGCGCTGATCGGCGCCCCCGGTGCGGTCGGGGCGTTCGCCGGCGCGACCTTCCTGTCCAGCCTGTCGACCGAGTCCGCCTCGCTCTGGGTGGCCGGTCTGCTGCTCCTGCTCGGCGTCTACATCCTGGTCCGGTTCGGCACCGGGAAGGTCCGGGCGGTGATCGAGGGCCGCCCGGCCGGGAGGTTCCTCGGGCCGCTCGGTCTGGTGGCCGGCTTCATCGACGCCACCGGCGGTGGCGGCTGGGGCCCGGTCGCGAACTCCGCGCTGCTCACCAGCGGGAAGCTCGCGCCGCGCCGCGCGGTCGGCTCGGTGAACGCCGCCGAGTTCCTGGTCTCCGTCGCCGCCAGCATCGGCTTCCTCTTCGGCCTCGGCCGGGAGCACTTGCCGTTCGGCATCGTCGCCGCGCTCCTGATCGGTGGCGTCGTCGCCGCCCCGCTCGCCGCCTGGCTGGTCTCCCGGCTCGCCACCCGCTGGCTTGGCGTCGGGGTCGGCCTGGTCCTGGTCCTCACCAACGCCCGCACCGTCCTGCACGGTCTCGACGTCACCGCCGGCTTGCGGTACGTCGTCTACGCCGCGCTCGTCCTCGGATGGGCGGCACTGGTCGCGTACGGCCTGCGCACCTCGGCCCGCCGCGCGGTGCAGGTCGAGACCCGCGAGCTCGAGCCCGCGTCCTGACTTTTCCTTTCGAACAAAGGTCACCCTGTGAGCATCATCCGTCCGTTCCGCCTGCTCGCTGCCGCCCTGGCCCTGTCCCTCGCTGCCGCCGGGTGCTCCCGGGCCGGCGGCGGCGACCAGCCCGCCGCGGCCTCGAACGACAAGGGCGCCGCCGCCGAGCTGCGACTCGGCTACTTCCCGAACGTCACCCACGCCGCCGCGCTGATCGGCCTCGGCAAGGGGCTGTTCACCAAGGAGCTCGGCAGCACCAAGCTGGTGCCGACCAAGTTCAACGCCGGTCCGGAGGCGGTCGGCGCACTGCTCGGCGGTTCGCTGGACGCCTCGTTCATCGGCTCCGGCCCCGCGATCAACGCGTACGCGAAGTCGAACGGCGAAGCGGTCCGCCTGATCGCCGGGACGACCTCCGGCGGTGCGCAGCTGGTGGTGAAGCCGACGATCACCAAGCCGGCCGACCTGGTCGGCAAGACCGTCGTCACGCCGCAGCTCGGCAATACCCAGGACGTGTCGCTGAAGAAGTGGCTCGCGCAGCAGAACCTGACCGGCAAGGTCAAGGTGACCAACCTGGAGAACGCGCAGACGCTCGACGCCTTCAAGAAGGGCGATGTGGACGCGGCCTGGCTGCCGGAGCCGTGGTCGTCGCGGCTGGTGCTCGACGCCGGCGCGAAGGTCCTGCTCGACGAGGCGTCGCTGTGGCCGGACGGGAAGTTCCCGACGACGGTGCTGATCGTCCGCACCCAGTTCCTGCAGGAGCACCCCGAGACCGTGAAGGCGCTGCTGTCCGGTCTGGTCGCTTCGATCGACTTCAGTACGACGAACGCCGCGGACGCGAAGGCCGTGGTGAACCAGCAGCTGAAAGAAGCGACCGGCAAGGCGCTGCAGCCTGCCGTGATCGACCGGGCCTTCAAGAACATCCAGAGCACTGCCGACCCGATCGCGGCGTCGTTCCCGCAGCTGGCCAAGGATCAGGTCACCGCGGGGATCGCCAAGGACGCTCCAGCGGTGGCCGGTTTCGCGGACCTCGGCCCGCTCAACGACGTACTCGCCAAGGCGGGCAAGCCGGCGGTCGACGCCGCCGGCCTCGACGCCAAATAGCAGGGGGGAGACGAGGTGACTCAGACTGTGGACGCGCCCGCGGATCAGCTCGATCCGGTGCGGTTTCACCAAGTAGGCAAGGCGTTCGGCAGCGGCCGGAAGTCGGTGGTCGCGCTGGACGGCGTCGACCTCGAGGTGCGGGCCGGTGAGTTCGTCTGCCTGCTCGGCGCGTCCGGATGCGGCAAGACCACGCTGCTGAACCTGGTCGCCGGCCTCGACCGGCCGACCGCCGGCCGGATCGAGCTGAACGCGTCGCGCCCGGCGGTCGTCTTCCAGGAGGCCGCGCTGATGCCGTGGCTGACGGCGGCCGGCAACGTCGAGCTGCCGTTGCGGATGGCCGGCGTACCGAAGGCACAGCGACGGGCGAAGGCTGCCGAGCTGCTCGAACTGGTGCGGCTCGCGGGTGTCGGGGACAAGCGCCCGCACGAACTGTCCGGTGGCATGCGGCAACGAGTCGCGCTCGCTCGCGCGCTGGCCTCCACGACCGACAGCGCCGAGGTGGGCAAGCCGTCGCTGCTGTTGATGGACGAGCCGTTCTCCGCGCTGGATGCGATCACGCGTGACGTGCTCCAGGGCGAGCTGCTGCGGATCTGGCGCGCGACCGGTACGGCGATCCTGTTCGTCACGCACGACGTCCGCGAGGCGGTCCGGCTCGGGCAACGGGTCGTACTGCTCTCGTCGCGCCCCGGCCGGGTCGTACGGCAATGGGATGTCGAGGACGCCCCGAACCCGAACGACACCGCCGACGAGATCAACACCGCCCTGCGGAAGGTGATCAGCAGCCATGCCGCCGCTTGACCTGCAGGACAGCCGGGACGGCTCGGTCGAGGCAGGCCTGGACGCGCTCGACACCCCGGTGCACGCGCCCGAAGGGTCGCTGCTGCGGCGGATCGTCGCGGCCGCGCTGCCGCCGATCGGCGCGATTGTCGTCCTGGTGGCGATCTGGCAGGTGTTGTGGGCGGCCGCGTTCTGGCCCGAGTTCAAGCTGCCCGCGCCGGTCGATGTGTGGGGGCAGATCTGGGAGCTGGTGACCAGCGGCAAGATCCTCGAGCTGTTCTGGGTGTCGGTGCACCGCGCGGTCATCGGCTTCGCGATCTCCCTGCTGATCGCCGTACCGCTCGGGCTCGCGATCGCGAATCTGCAGGTCGTACGCCGGGGGATCGGGCCGCTCGTGTCCGGCCTGCAGAGCCTGCCGTCGGTGGCATGGGTGCCGGCCGCGATCCTCTGGTTCGGGCTGAACGACCGCGCGATCTACTGGGTCGTCCTGCTTGGCGCGGTGCCTTCGATCGCGAACGGGCTGGTGTCCGGGCTCGACCAGGTGCCGCCGATCCTGCCGCGGGTCGGCAAGGCGCTCGGCGCGGGACGGCTCAGCGGGATCCGGTACATCCTGCTGCCGGCGGCGCTGCCCGGGTTCCTCGGTGGGCTCAAGCAGGGCTGGGCGTTCTCGTGGCGGTCGCTGATGGCGGCCGAGCTGATCGCGACCTCGCCGGAGCTCGGTGAAGGTCTCGGGCAGTTCCTGCACAACGGGATGTCGCTGTCCGACATCTCGATGGTGTTCGCCGGCATCGTGCTGATCTTCGTGGTCGGGGTCGGCATCGAGCTGCTTGTGTTCCGCCCACTGGAGAACAGCGTGCTCCGGGCACGAGGACTCACCACTTCCGCCCGCTGACACGCGCTGAGACACCAGGCGCCGTACTGTTGGAGCGTGGTCCGATTCCTGCCGTTCCTGATCAGCCTGGCCCTGACCGTGTATGCGCTGTTCTCGTGCATCCAGACACCCGACGAGGACGTGCCACATCTGCCCAAGCTGCTGTGGATCGTCCTGATCGTGTTCGTCCCGTTCGCCGGGCCGATCGTCTGGCTGCTGATGTCGCGCGCCCAGGGCAGCCGTCAGGAGCCCGTCGTCCGCCGGCCCGCTGGGCCGCCGGTCGCGCGCCCGACAGCACCCGACGACGATCCGGACTTCCTCAAGTCTTTGGACCGCTACCGGGACCCGCGCACCACCATGAAGCCGCCGGAGCCTGAAGACCCCCAGGACAAGCCCAGGGACAGCGACGACGGCACGGACGACGGTAAGGCCTGAGTTTCGCTCAGGCCCTGCACGTCCTCGGTGGCAGCGGCGCAGCAGCTCCTACGCCGACTTGCGGTGCTCGGGAAGCGGTGTGTCGCGCTCGGACTCCGTGGTGCCGCCCCAGACGCCGTACGGCTCACCGACCGACAGCGCGTGCTGCCGGCACTCGGGCTGGACGGGGCAGGTGCCGCAGAGCGACTTGGCCACCATCTCGCGGGCGCGTTTGCGAACGCCACGCTCCGATTCGGGCGAGAAGAAGAGCTCGGGATTGACGTCCCGGCAGGCCGCTTGCGACTGCCAGTCCCACAGATCCATGAGCGGGCGGGGCAGGCGAGGCATCCCTCTCGACATGGCAACCTCCTTGACTCACCGTAAGCGCGGACGGGCGCTCGGTGAAAACTATGCTCATCTCTTACGTAGTTCAACCCTTGTTGTCTCGAAGTTCGGGCGCATCGTTATCGCAGCGAGCCGGCACAGGGCCGTCGCGGCCCGTGATCACCGGTTTTCAGGCGGAAAGCGTGTTCACGTCACCAGATCGTGTGACATGAGTCACTTTAACGGTGCAAGTTCGTCTGCACGTGCAGATGCCCAGGCGGCATTTGAAGCGCCGTTCCGGGGCGGATTTCAGGGTGTCAGCCGGTAGTACTCGTGGGCGCCGTGCGCGGTGTTCCGCTCGCCGGTCAGGGCCCGGATGACGGTCGCGTGGGTGATCACCAGGACCGGCCCGTCGGTGCTCGCGGTGTGCCGGGCGAGCGCGGCGCGGGCCCGCTCCCGGACCCGGGACAGCGGCTCCCAGGCGCGCTGGATGCCGTCCGGCCACTCGCCGTCGTACGCCTCGAACTCGGCCTGCGCCGCATGCACGTCGGCGACACCGCGCCACTGCCCGGTGTGGTCCGGCAGCCAGTCGCGCAGGTCGTGGTCGACCTTGACGCCGAGGGCGAGCCGGTGGCCGATGATCGCGGCGCTGTGCAGCGCCCGGGTGAACGGGGAGCTGACCAGGTATGTCGCGCGGATCCCGCTGAGCAGGTCCGCGAGCTCCTCGGCCTGTTTGCAGCCGAGGGCGGTGAGCGGGGCGGAGTCGGCCGCCATTCCCGGCCAGCCCCGGGAATCGATCGGCTCGTAGTCCGGTTCACCGTGCCGGACGAGATAGATCTGTGTCACGGCCACGGTTCTACCTCAGGTGCCGGGCCCCGGCCCATCCACGCGAGTGGCCGGGCGGCGGCGGGTCGGTGAGTGCGGCCGGCGGGCGCACCTGGTGCAGTTCGTCGAACAGGTTGCCGGGTGGTCGCGGGGACGAGTCGGTCCAGCGGATCTCGGTCGCGCCGTGATGGCCGTGCACGGCCAGGATCGACTCGACGTTCGGCCAGACGGCTGTCGCCGGGTTGTCGCCGCGCCAGCGCAGGGCCACCGAACCGTCGGTGAACTCACACCCTTCCGCCACCACGCCGGTGCCCGACACACCGCTGGGATCCCGATACCGAACCAGCTCGAAGGTTCGTGGCCTCACCACCTGCTGCACTCCCCGAAAGTCTCGGTTGTCTTGCAGCAGTCAACGAAGCCGGACGCTCGCGGTTACTGGACGGCAACTTTCCGCGTCATGAAGATCCGCTCGGCCGGGTCCAGCCCGAGTGCGGTCTCGGCGGCCAGCAGTTTCTCCAGGCCGGGCGTCGCCGCGTCCCGGGGCAACTCCGTGAATCCGAGGCGCATGTAGTAGGGCCCGTTCCACGGCACGCTCCGGAACGTGCTCAACGTGACCACCCCGACGCCTTGCCGTGCCGCCCACGCGTCGACGCACGAGATCAGCTGACGTCCGATGCCGTGACCCTGATGGTCCGGGTGCACGCTGATCTGCTCGATGTGCACGCCACCGTCCACCAGGTCGACGAACACGAACCCGGTCGGGCGGTCCGCCTCGTCGACCGACACCCACAACTGGCCGTCCGCGCGGTAGCGTTCGAAGACCTCCAGTGCGGGCGGCGGATGCTCCGCGACGTCCGTCATCCCGATGTTGCGGAAGAGCACGCCGGCGGCGAGTTCGAGGTCCTGCAGCAGCGGGAGCTCGTCCCGATGGGCGGTACGAATGTTCATGGATGGTATTCTCGCCAATGTGAAGCGCAGCTATTGGCGATTTTTTGAGTGGCCGGCCTTGGTGCCGGGCGACTCAGCCGATCGCTGACGCCCACCCGCAGACACCAGAGCCGGCCCGAAGGCAAGGACAATCGTCCTTGCCTTTTCTCGTACCCCCAGCCGGCTGCCTGCGCTGCAACGCGAGCGGACCGGCGGAAAGGTCCCCACCTCATGAACACGCTGCCGAAACCGGGCGAACAGACTCGCGTCGTCGATCGACGCATCGAGAAGACCGTCCCGTTGGTCACCCCGCAGGCACTGCACGACGAGTACCCGCTCGGTGACGAGCTCGCCCGCACCGTGGCCGACGGTCGTCAGGCGGTGGCCGACGTCCTGAACGGCGTCGACGACCGGCTGCTCGTTGTGGTCGGCCCCTGCTCGGTCCACGACGCCGACGCGGCGCTCGAGTACGCCGAACGCCTCCGCCCGGTTGCGGAGCGGCTGTCCGACGGCCTGCTCGTGGTCATGCGGGTGTACTTCGAGAAGCCGCGCTCGACGCTCGGCTGGAAGGGCCTGATCAACGACCCTGGCCTGGACGGCTCCGGTGACGTGAACCGCGGGCTGCGGATCGCCCGGCAGCTCCTCGTCCAGGTCACCGGGCTCGGCCTCCCGGTCGGGTGCGAGTTCCTCGACCCGATCACCCCGCAGTACATCGCCGACACCGTCGGGTGGGGTGCGATCGGCGCCCGTACGGTCGAGAGCCAGGTGCACCGGCAGCTGTCGTCCGGGTTGTCGATGCCGATCGGGATGAAGAACCGGCCGGATGGTTCGATCGCCACCGCTGTCGATGCGATCAAGGCGGCTGCCGTACCGCACGTCTTCACCGGTATCGACCACGACGGCGCTCCGGCGATCCTGCACACCCGCGGCAATCCGGACTGCCACCTCGTACTGCGCGGCTCGGACGCCGGGCCGAACTACGACGCGGAGTCCGTCGCCGGCGCGGTCGAGCTGCTGCGGAAGGGCGGGCTGCCCGAGCGCGTCGTCGTCGATGCGAGCCACGGCAACAGCCGCAAGGACCACCGTCGGCAGCCGGTCGTCGCCGAGGAGATCGGCGCGCAGGTTGCGGCCGGCAACCGGGCGATCGTCGGCGTGATGCTCGAGTCGTTCCTGCAGGAGGGCCGCCAGGACCTCGACCCGACCCGGGAGCTGACCTACGGCCAGTCGATCACCGATGCCTGCCTGGGCTGGGAGACCACCGAGGAGGTCCTCGAGAACCTCCGCACTGCAGCACTCGCCCGACGCGGATAGCTGTTCTCCGCAACGTCCGAAGATGTGAGGCCTCCTGGCCACAGATCTTCGGCCGTTGCGGAATCGGAGGTCAGCGGGGGGTGGTGCAGCCGCAGGACTCGCGGTGCATGACCTCGGCCGGCAGCCGGCTCGTCTGCGGCGGTGCGCCGGGGTCGTTCATCCGGCGGAGAAGCAGTTGTACCGCGCGGGCGCCGATTGCCGCCGATGGCTGGGCAACCGTGGTCAGCCCGGGGCTGAACAGATCGGCCCAGGCGAAATCGTCGAACGCTGCCACTGCCAGGTCTCGCGGCACCTTCACTCCCGCGGCGCGGAAGGCCGCGAGCGCGCCGATCGTCATGTTGTTGTTCGCGGCAAACACCGCGGTCGGCGGCTTGCGGAGTTCGAGCAGCTCCCACGCGGCCTTCCGGCCGCCGTCGCTTGTCGACAATCCATCAACCACCAGCGCCGGGTCGACAGCGAGCCCGGCCCGCCGGTGCGCCACGTGGTACCCGCGGAGTCGCTCGCTGCTTGTCGACAATCCTTCGATTCCGGTCAGCATGCCGATCCGGGAGTGGCCGAGCGAGATCAGGTGGTCGATCACCGCCGCGGTCGCCGCCTCGTTCTCGACGCCGACCTGGTCCACCCGCAGTTCCGGGTCGATCCGGTCCACCACGACGTACGGGATCGGATGGTCGCGGAGCAGCGGCAGCGTGACGTCGCGCCAGCCGACCGCGGGGGCGATCACCAGGCCCTCGATGTGATGGGCGATCAGGTTCGCGACCGCGGTCGCCTCGTGCCGGGCGTCGTCGCGAGTGTCGACAATCAGCAGATTCAGGCCGGCCCGGGTGGCTTCACCGTCGATGCCCTGGATGAGCTCGACCCAGTACGGGTTGGAGGCGGCTGTGATCGCGAGCCCGATGGTCTGGTTCGAGCCGGCGGCGAGGGAGCGCGCGGTCGGATGGTGCTGGTAGCCGAGGATCCGCATCGCGTGCTGCACCCGCTCGCGGGTCTCCGGTGCGACCAGGCGGGTCCCGTTCACGACGTGGGAGACCGTACTCACCGATACGCCGGCGGCGTGGGCGACCTCGGTCATCGTGACCATCCGTCGTATGTTCGTCGCTCTGTGTCGCTTTGCGCAAGGCTTTGCGCAAACCACGTCACAGCCGGGCGCAGCGGTCTAGCTTCGCTCCTCAGACCCCCGCCCGGGTCTGTGGCCCGGGCCTACCCGCTTCCGTTCGGGAGGGCAGCCCCGTGAGAAGAACCGTTCCCGTGATCCTGCTGGCCGCATCGCTCGTCGGTACGGCGGCCTGTACGAAGACCAAGTCCGGCGGTGACAGCGCCGGCGGTGATGGTGGCGACAGCGGCCCGATCAAGATCGGCCTGGTCACCAAGACCGACACCAACCCGTACTTCGTCAAGCTCCGCGACTCCGCCAAGGCGCACGCGACCGAGAAGGGTGCCGACCTGATCGCGGTCGCGGGCAAGTTCGACGGTGACAACGAGGGCCAGGTGGCCGCGATCGAGAACCTCGTGCAGCAGGGTGTGAAGGGCATCATGATCACGCCGAGCAACTCGACCGGCATCCTCGGTGCGCTCAAACAGGCCAAGGAGAAGGGCGTTCTGGTGATCGCCCTGGACACCGAGACCGACCCGAAGGACGCCGTCGACGCGACGTACGCCACGAACAACGTCACCGCGGGCGAACTGCAGGGCAAGTACGTCAAGGCCACGCTCGGATCGACGCCGCCGAAGGTCCTGATGATGGACGGTACGCCGGGCGGCGCGGTCGACGAGCAGCGGCACCGCGGATTCCTGCAGGGGATGGGACTCAAGGACGGCGATCCCGCGATCATCGGAGCGGCTCCGACCAACGGCGACCAGAACAAGGCCCAGGCCGCGATGGAGAACCTGCTGCAGCGCGACGCGTCGGTGAACGCCGTCTACACGCTGAACGAGCCGGCCGCCCGCGGTGCGGTGGCGGCCCTGACCGCGAAGGGCCTGGCCGGAAAGGTTGCCGTGGGCTCCATCGACGGTGGCTGCCAGGGCGTCGCCGACGTGAAGGCCGGCAAGTACCTGGCGACGGTCATGCAGTTCCCGAAGAAGATGGCCGAACAGGGCGTGGACGCGGTCGTCGACTACGCCAAGAACGGCAAGAAGCCGACCGGTTTCGTCGACACCGGCGCGCAGTTGATCACCGACAAGCCGGTCCCGGGCCTGGACTCCAAGGACACCACCTGGGGCGCCCAGAACTGCTGGGGGTGAGCGATGAGCCTCGCGCAAACCACCTCCGTACGGAGCCGTTCGGCGGAAGCCCTGCTGCACAACCCCGCGCTGGGTCCGCTCGGTGCCTTGATCCTCGCGGTGCTCGTGTTCTCGGTGACCACCAGTACGTTCCTCACCGTCGACAACATCTCGCTGGTCATCCAGCAGTCGTTGGTGGTGGCAACGTTGGCCTTGGGGCAGACGTTGATCGTGCTGACCGGTGGGATCGATCTGGCGAATGCCGCGGTGATGGTGCTCGGCACGATGGCGCTGGCCCGGTTGGTGAGTGAAGGCAGTCCGGCCGGGGTCGCCCTGGTGGTGGCGTTTGTGGTGTGTGCCGGGCTGGGAGCGATCTCCGGCGGTCTCGTGACGCTGCTGAACCTGCCACCGTTCATCGTGACGCTCGGCATGCTGACCGTCGTACTCGCCGCCGGCCGCTTGTACTCGGGCGGCAACTCGTTCCCGGTCACCGACGACCTGCTCGGCGTACTGGGGGAGGGCGGCTACCTGTTCGGGCAGTTGAAGGTCACGCACGGGATGACGCTGGCGGTGGTGATGTTCGCGATCACCTGGTATGCGCTCACCCGGACCGCCTGGGGCCGGCATGTGTATGCCCTGGGCAACGATCCTGAGGCTGCCCGGCTGACCGGGATCCACGTCGGCCGGACCCGGTTCAGCGTCTACCTGATCGCCGGGGTGATCTACGCGTTCGCGGCCTGGCAGGCGCTCGGCCGAATCCCGAACGCGGACCCGAACGCCTTCCAGACCGGCAACCTGGACAGCATCACCGCGGTCGTGATCGGCGGCACCAGCCTGTTCGGCGGCCGCGGCGGCGTCCTCGGCACGGTCGTCGGCGCGCTGATCGTCGCCGTCCTGCGCAGCGGTCTGACCCAGGCCGGCATCGACAGCCTGTACCAGGACGTCGCCACCGGCGTACTGGTGATCGCCGCGGTCGCCTTCGACCAGATCGTCCGCAGGAGGTCACGATGACCGAACCAGCCCTGGACGGCCCGGCTCTGGACAGCCCGGCACTGCAAGCGCGCGGTCTCGTGAAGCGGTACGGACGGGTGACCGCGATCGACGGCGCCGACTTCGACCTGTACGCGGGTGAGGTGCTCGCGGTCGTCGGCGACAACGGAGCCGGCAAGTCCAGCCTGATCAAGGCGCTGTCCGGCGCCCTGATCCCGGACGCCGGCACGATCCTCCTCGACGGCCGCGTGACCCATTTCCACTCACCGCTCGACGCCCGCCACGCCGGGATCGAGACCGTCCACCAGACGCTCGCGCTCGCGCCGGCGATGGACATCGCGACCAACCTGTTCCTCGGTCGCGAGATCCGCCGGACCGGACCGCTCGGCAGCGTGTTCCGGCTGCTCGACCGATCCACGATGCGGCAGCGGGCCCAGGAGCAACTGGACGCGCTCGGCATCGAGACCGTTCAGCACATCGGTCAGCTGATCGAGACGCTGTCCGGTGGTCAGCGGCAGGCAGTGGCGGTCGCGCGGGCGGCGATGTTCGGCAGCCGGCTCGTGATCATGGACGAGCCGACCGCGGCGCTCGGCGTGAAGGAGTCGCGGCAGGTGCTCGACCTGATCCGGCGGATCCGCGACCGGGGGCTGCCGGTCGTACTGATCAGCCACGACATGCCGCAGGTGTTCGAGATCGCCGACCGGATCCACGTGCACCGGCTCGGTCGCCGTGCCGCGGTGGTCAGCCCGGCCGATGCGTCGATGAGCCAAGTGGTGTCGCTGATGACCGGAGCACTGCGTCCGGGCGACGCAGATGCGCCACCGGACCTGGGGGACCGATGATGATCAAGGCCTTGGTAGCGACACTTTCACTGATAGGGGTTCTCGGAGTGCAAGCCGACGTACCGAAGAACTATCCGGACTTTCCGTACCAGGCGACGAACTACCAGGAGGACAACCGCGGGCAGTTCCACTTCAGCACCCGCAGCGGCTGGATGAACGATGTGAATGCGCCGCTGTACTACCGCGGCGTGTACCACCTGTACTACCAGCACAATCCGTTCAGCCTGGTCTGGGACACGATGCACTGGGGGCACGCGACCAGTACGGACCTCGTGCACTGGACGCAACGCCCGATCGCGCTCGACCCGCACGTCCACCCCGGCGACCTGTGGTCCGGCGGCGGCGTGGTCGACACCGGCAACGTGAGCGGCCTGAAGGACGGCGACGACGACCCGATCGTCGTCTACTCGGGTACGAACGGCGTGACCGTCTTCTACAGCCTGGACGGCGGCAACACGTTCAAGACGTACGCGGACGGCAAGAAGGTCGTCACCCCCGGTGGAACCAGCCGCGACCCGAAGGTGTTCTGGGACCCGGTGTCGAAGCACTGGGGGATGGTCGTGTGGTCGGACGAGGGTGGCAATGGCGTCGACTTCTACACGTCGGGCAACCTGCTCGACTGGACCTTCGCCTCGCGATACGCCGCGGACTGGCTGTTCGAGTGCCCGAACCTGATCCGGATGCCGATCGACGGCGGGTACCGGTGGGTCCTGCACAGCGGCAGCGGCGAGTACGAGGTCGGCGACTGGGACGGTACGGCGTTCCGCACCGACTGGACCGCGCCGCAGAAGATCAACCAGACCACGACGCACGCCGGCGCCGGGTACTACGCGGCGCTGAACTTCTCGAACCTGCCGGACCCCGACCGGGTCGTGTCGATGGCCTGGCAGGGCGAGAACCAGGGCTCGATCTGGACCGGCAACGCGTCGTTCCCGGTCGACTTGAAGCTCCGGCACACGCCGGACGGTGTGCGGGTCGTCAGCGCGCCGATCCCGGAGCTGGCCACGCTCCGCCAGGGCACGCAGAGCTGGAAGAACCTCGTCGTCGACAACGGGCACCATCCGCTGCCGGGCGGTGACACGTACGAGCTCGAGACAACGCTCGACGTCCGGAAGGCGTCGCGGTTCAGCCTCCGGCTGCACACCAGTCCGGACGGGTGGTTCGACCGCAAGGTGGTGTACGACGCGAAGGCACAGACCTTGAACGGCGTACCGCTGAAGCCGGTCGACGGGAAGATCAAGCTGCACCTGCTCGTCGACCGCGGTCAGCTCGACGTGTTCGGGAACGACGGCGAGGTGTACCAGAGCTACAACGTGAACTTCGACAGCCTGCCGGGTGGTGACGGGATCGATCTGGTCGCCGACGGCCGGGTGCAGGTCGAGTCGCTGACGGTGCATCAGCTGGCGTCGATCTGGAGGCACGGCGCCGAGCCGACGCTCTCGACGAACGTGGCAGGCGAGTGGTACCCGGCACGCGGCACCTGGTCGGACGTTGCCGGCGGCAAGCAAGGGCAGTCGGCGGGCGACGGGTTCTACCTGAGCAAGGCGACCGGGTCGGACTTCACCATGGCAGGCGACGTCAAGCTCGTCGACGGCGTCGCCGCGGCGCTGACCTTCCGGGCGAACAAGGACGCGTCGCAGCACTACACGGTCAACGTCGACGCCGGCGCGAACGTCGTGAAGCTGTGGCGCCCGGGCCGCGACATCGCGACCCACCCGTTCAAGGTGGAGCGCGGGCACGCGTACCACTTCGAGGTGGTGGCGGACGGTGCGAGCATCAAGGTGTCGATCGACGGACAGCAGGTGATCGACGCGACCGACGACACGATCGCGGCGGGGCAGTTCGGGATGAACGTCTACAACGGAACGGCGGTGGCGCAGAACGTGAGGGTCAGCGAGCGATAGCGGCCGTACTGGCCCTTGTCACGGAGATCAGATCGGCGGGGGACAGTCCGATGTCGAGACCGCGCCGGCCGCCCGACACGTAGACGGTCGGGTGGTCGGCTGCGGTGCTGTCGACGACCGTGGGCAGTGCGCGCTTCTGGCCGATCGGGCTGATGCCGCCGACGACGTACCCGGTGCTGCGTTCGGCGGCGGCCGGGTCGGCCAGCACCGCCTTCTTCCCGCCGGCCGCGGCCGCGATCGCCTTCAGATCGAGCTGCTTCCCGACCGGTACGACACCGACGGCGAGCTTGCCGTCCACCTCGACGAGCAGCGTCTTGAACACCTGCTCCGGTGCGAGTCCGAGTGCCTCGGCGGCCTCCAGCCCGTACGACTTCGCGGCCGGGTCGTGCTCGTACGCATGCGTCGTGAACGCGACCTTCGCCTTCGTCAGCGCCACCGTCGCCGGCGTCCCCAGCCCCTGCTTCGCCTTAGCCACGGCTCGACTGTACGAGACGCACGCAGCAGTGGCCGGGTGCGGGGGCGAGCTCCGCGCGGAGCGGGGTGTCCAGGCTCGTCAGGAGACCGGCGACGAGGTGCAGGTTCATGCCGCAGACCAGCTGCGGGTGCTCCTTCGCCAGCCGGCGGAACGGGCAGTTGGCCAGCGCGATCCCGTCCGCCAGCACGCGCGGCTCGAACCCCAGCGCTTCCAGCACCTCGACCAGCAGTTCGTCGGCGTCCTCGTGGCGGGCGCGTGCCGTACGGCCGAGGGCCTCACCGTATTCGGCCGCACGCCGGTTGACCGCCTCGCGCGGACTGATGTCCTCGGTCTCGGAGTCCTGGATCGCCGCGGCGAGCAGCTGGCCCGCGACCGCGTACTGGCGCTCGGGGAGGGTGATCTCGATCTCACGATCCGACCGGTGATAAAGCTTCGCCGGACGCCCCGCACCGGGGCCGGTCCGCCCGCTCCGTCGCTCGTAGCAGGTGTCCAGCAACCCCTCGTCGGTGAGTTTGTCGAGGTGGAACGCAACCGTGGTCCGCGGGATCCCGAGCGCGGCCGCGGCGTCGTCCCGGCTGACCGGGGCCTCCTGGCCGGCGACGTACTCGTACAGCCGGCGGCGGGTCGGCTCCTCCAGCACGGCGACGGCCTGTACGGAAGCGTCCCAGGAACTGTCCACGGGATGATTCTATCGACAACTTTGGTTGGTAGAACAGTATGATGTTGGTCCGCTGATACCTCAGGGAGTGTGCGCATGGCGATCTCGGCCGACCTCGAGTCCGTCCCCTTGCATATCGTCGCCCGCCGCGAGGAGATCGATCTCCCCGCCGCGGAGCGGGCCGTCGCGGACCTGCTGAAGGCTCTGGGACGGGATCCACAGAGCGCCCACCTCGCGGACACCCCGCGGCGGGTCGCGAACGCGTACGCGGAGATGCTCACCCCGCGGGAGTTCGAGCTGACCACGTTCCCCAACGACGAGGGGTACGACGAGCTCGTCCTGGCCAAGGACATCCCGGTGCAGTCGCTGTGCGAGCACCACCTGCTGCCGTTCCAGGGCGTGGCCCACGTCGGGTACCTGCCCGGCGACCGGATCCTCGGCCTGTCGAAGCTGGCCCGCGTGGTGGAGTTGTTCGCCCGGGACTTCCAGGTGCAGGAGCGGCTGACCAAGCAGGTCGCCGACTGGCTGCAGGATCATCTGGACCCGAAGGGCGTCGGGGTCGTGATCGAGGCCGAGCACCAGTGCATGTCGTTGCGCGGCGTCCGGGCCGTCGGCTCCCGTACGGTCACGTCGGCGCTGCACGGCACGCTCCGCAACAGCCCCAGTTCCCGCGCGGAGTTCTTTGCCCTGACCGGCCTCACCCCCTGAGCTGCAGGGTTCGGGCTGCAGGGTTCGCGGCCGGCGTGGGTCAGGCCGAGGCGGCGGCCGGTGTGCCGTTGTGAGTGGTGGAGTGGGTGCGCCTGCCGGTGGCGAGGATGTGGGTGAGTTCGCCCGGCAGCAGGTCGGTCCCCGGGACGGGCTCCATCTCGGAGACGTCCAGCCAGCGCACGACGGTCGCGCCGCAGTGGCCGTGGACGGCGAGGATCGAGTCCAGGTCCGGCCAGACGGCCGTCGACGGGTTCGCGCCGTGCCAGCGCAGTGCGACCGAGCCGTCGGTGAACACGCAGCCTTCGGCGACGACGCCGGTCCCGGAAACTCCACTGATGTCGGTGTAACGGACGAGTTCGAACGTCTGGGGTTTCACCGGCGGCACCCCGGGATGCGTGAAAGAGCGGCCATGATCCTTTCCCCGTAGTGCTGGCGTGGGTGGGCTCTCGCCACAAACCGGGGACGTGTACTGAGCGTCAGCGGGGAAGAACGGTCCGTAGCGACTCATCTTCTGTTCTCAAGCTAGAACCATCTCCCCGAACACGCCAGACCCTAATCCGCGTGTCTCGATCCTTGGCCCATGATCGAATACGTCGGGTGTTCCTTACGCTTGGTACCGATCTGGCCGGAGTAGACGCCCCTGCGAGCGATTTCGGGTTCCTGTTGCACAAGAACCCGGCGCGACCGCAGGCGATCGACGTCACCGGGGGATCGGCCCATGTGTTCTACCCGGAGGCGAGCGCCGAGCGCTGCACGGCCGCGGTACTGCTGGAGATCGATCCGATCGGGCTGGTGAAGGCCGGCCGGGGCAAGGCGACCGAGGGTTTCACGCTCGGCCAGTACGTGAACGACCGCCCGTACGCCGCGTCCAGCCTGCTCGCCGTCGCGCTCGGCAAACTCTTCCGTACGGCGATGAACGGCCGCTGCGACGCCCGCCCGGACCTCGCCGCGCGCCCGATCCCGCTCGAGGTGCACGTCCCGGCGCTGCCCTGCCGTGGAGGCGCCGACCTGGCCGAGCGGGTGTTCGCGCCGCTCGGCTGGACTGTCGACGCCCGCCCGGTCCCGCTCGACCCGGAGATCCCCGCTTGGGGCGACTCGCGGTACGTCGACCTGCGGCTGACCGGCGAACTGCGGCTGGCGGACGCGCTCAACCACCTGTACGTGATGCTCCCGGTCCTCGACGACGCGAAGCACTACTGGGTCGGATCCGACGAGGTCGACAAGCTCGTACGGGCCGGTGAAGGGTGGCTGGCCGCGCACCCGGAGAAGGATCTGATCTCGCGCCGCTACCTCGCGCACCGGCGCTACCTCTCCGATGCCGCCCTGGAGCGGCTGACCGAGGTGGACGGTGCCGAGCTCGCGGAGGAGTCGACCGAAGAGGGCTCGGTCTCGCTGGCCGTGGAGCGCCGCGCGGCGGTGGCCGGCGTACTGCAGGAGCTCGGCGCGCGCCGGATCGCGGACATCGGCTGCGGTGAGGGCGCCCTGGTCGGCGAGCTGCTGAAGGACCCGTTCGTGGGGGAGTTGATCGCCACTGATGTGTCGGTCCGGTCGCTGCTCCGTGCGAAACGGCGGCTGCACTACGACGACCTGCCGGACCGCCAGCGCGACCGGCTCAAGTTCCTGCAGTCTTCGGTGACGTACGCCGACGAGCGTCTCGCCGGCCTCGACGCCGTCGTCCTGATGGAGGTCGTCGAACACGTCGACCCGCCGCGGCTGCCGGCCCTGGCGGACTCGGTCTTCCGCGCCGCGCACCCTGCCGCGGCTGTCTTCACCACCCCGAACAGTGAGTACAACGTGCGCTTCCCGTCCCTCCCGGCCGGAGACTTCCGGCACCCTGACCACCGCTTCGAGTGGACCCGCGCCGAGTTCCGGGGCTGGGCGACGCAGGTGGCCGGCCGCTACGGATACACGGTCGAGTTCCGGCCGGTCGGTCCGGACGATCCCGAGGTGGGTCCGCCGACCCAGCTCGCCCTGTTCCGGCGGGAGGCGACGGCCTGATGGAGATCCCGAACCTCTG
Organism: Kribbella sp. NPDC048928; assembly: GCF_043197975.1. Taxonomy (NCBI): domain Bacteria; kingdom Bacillati; phylum Actinomycetota; class Actinomycetes; order Propionibacteriales; family Kribbellaceae; genus Kribbella; species Kribbella sp. NPDC048928. Next base: position 52,482 of record NZ_JBICUC010000003.1, read on the forward strand.
TCTCGTGGTACTCGTCGGTGCGAGCGGTTCCGGCAAGTCGACGTTCGCGCGCCGGCACTTCCGGCCGACCGAGGTGATCTCGAGCGACTTCTGCCGCGGTCTGGTCTCCGACGACGAGAACGACCAGGCGGCCACCAAGGACGCCTTCGAGGTGCTCAACTTCATCGCCGGGAAGCGGCTCGCGGCCGGGCGGCTGACGGTGATCGACGCGACCAACGTGCAGCCGGACGCTCGCAAGGAGCTCGTGAACCTGGCCCGCGAGTACGACGTGCTCCCCGTCGCGATCGTCCTGGACCCGCCGGAGCGGGTGTGCGTCGAGCGGAACGAGCAGCGCGCCGACCGGCAGTTCGGGTCCAAGGTCGTCGTGCGCCAGCGTTCGCAGCTCAAGCGTGGGCTGCGCAGTCTGAAGCGTGAAGGCTTCCGTACCGTGCACGTGCTGAACAGCGTCGAGGAGATCGATGCCGTGAGCATCGAACGCACTCGGCTCTACAACGACCTCACGGATCAGACCGGGCCGTTCGACGTCATTGGTGACATCCACGGTTGCCGCCCGGAGCTCGAGCGGCTGCTCACCGATCTCGGCTACACGCTGACGCGTGACGAGGCGGGCCGCCCGGTCGACGCCGTGCACCCGGATCGGCGCGCGGTCTTCGTCGGCGACCTTGTCGACCGCGGTCCGGACTCTCCGGGCGTACTGCGGCTCGTGATGGGAATGGTTGCGGCAGGCAACGCGTACTGCGTGCCCGGCAACCACGAGGACAAGCTGCTCCGGGCGCTGCGCGGGAAGAACGTGAAGATCAGCCACGGCCTCGAGACCACGCTGGAGCAGTTGGCGCTCGAGCCTGACGAGTTCCGCGACGAGGTCATGACGTTCATCGACGGGCTGATCTCGCACTACGTCTTCGACGGCGGCAAGCTGGTCGTCTCGCACGCCGGCCTGGTCGAGCGGATGCACGGCCGTACGTCGGGTCGCGTCCGCTCGTTCTGCCTGTACGGCGAGACGACGGGGGAGACCGACGAGTTCGGGCTGCCGGTGCGTTACCCGTGGGCGAACGACTACCGCGGTCGCGCGACGGTCGTGTACGGCCACACGCCGACGCCGGAGCCGGAGTGGATCAACAACACGATCTGTCTCGACACCGGTTGTGTGTTCGGCGGTGCGCTGACCGCGCTGCGCTACCCGGAGCGTGAGCTGGTCTCGGTGCAGGCGGCCGAGGAGTACTACGCTCCGGCGAAGCCCCTTCACGTACCGGCAGCGCCGGCGCGCGAACCTGACGTACTCGAACTGACCGACGTCACCGGCCGACGGGTGATCGAGACCGAGACGCACGGCCGGCTGAGCGTACGGGCCGAGCAGGCCGGTGCGGCGCTTGAGGTGATAAGCCGGTTCGCGATCGATCCCCGGTTCCTGCTGTACCTGCCGCCGACGATGAGCCCGGTGTCGACCTCGCCGGAGCCGGGGCTGCTGGAGCACCCGCGGCAGGCGTTCGAGACGTACCGCGGGCAAGGCGTGACCGAGCTCGTGTGCGAGGAGAAGCACATGGGTTCGCGGGCGGTCGTGCTGCTGACGCGGGACGACGACGTGGCCGAGAAGCGCTTCGGCCTGGCCGGGCGTGGCGCGATCCACACCCGTACCGGGCGGTCGTTCTTCGGTGCTGAACTGACCGATGAGCTGCTGCTCCGGCTGCGCGATGTCGCCTCGAATGCAGGTGTGTTCGACGAGCTGGGTACGTCCTGGCTGCTGCTGGATGCGGAGCTGCTGCCGTGGAGCGCGAAGGCCGAGGACCTGCTTCGCAACCAGTACGCTGCGGTCGGGGCAGCCGCTCGTACGTCGTTGCCTGCTGCAACTGCTGCGCTGCGTACGGCCGCAGCGGCCGGGCTGGATGTGGCGGATCTGCTGGCGTCGGCGGAACGGCGTACGACGAACGCGGACCGGTTCACGGCGGCGTACCGGCGGTACTGCTGGCCGACCGACGGGCTCGACGGTGTGCGGCTCGCGCCGTTCCAGGTACTCGCTTCGGAAGGCGCGACCTATGAGGAACGGCCGCACGTGTGGCACCTCGGGATCGCGGACCGGATGGTTACCGCGGGCCCCGACCTGATCACGCCGACGCGCCGGCTGTTCGTAGACGCTGACTGCTGGGACGCGGGGATTGCGTGGTGGGAGGAGCTGACCGGTGCCGGGGGTGAAGGCATGGTGGTCAAGCCGGCGGCGAACCTGACGCGGACCGCGAAGGGGCTCGCGCAGCCGGGGCTGAAGGTGCGCGGGCAGGAGTACCTGCGGCTCATCTACGGACCCGACTACACCGAGCCGGCGAACTTCACCCGGCTGCGCGACCGCAACCTCGGCCACAAACGTTCGCTCGCCCTCCGCGAGTACGCCCTCGGCCTGGAGTCCCTGCAACGCGCCGCCCGCGGCGAACCACTGTGGCGCATCCACGAATGCGTTTTCGCCGTACTCGCCCTCGAATCGGAACCGATCGACCCACGCCTCTGACTGCGGCTGTGGGCACCCCGCGCCCCGCGACTTCGACCGGTACTCCGGAAACAAACTTGCAGCCGGTGACCAAAAAGTTCCGGAGAGTCGACCGGCGGTTGGTTTCCGGCGTGTAAACGTCTTTCGTTGGGGGTTGGCAAGGTGTGACATTGCACTTATGGTCTGTGCAATGTCACACGGTACAGAGGTTGAGGTGGAGCTGACCGGCGGTCTGCTGCACGACTGGCAGCGGCGGAACCGGACCGCGACGATCCCGCACGCGATCGCGGAGCTGCGCAAAGCCGGCAACCTGGAGAACCTCCGGCGGCTGAGCGACCCCTCGGTCGGCGCCTATCGCGGGCGCTACCCGTTCCTGGACACGGATCTGTACAAGACGCTCGAGGGGCTCGCGTACGAGGTCGGTCGGGCGGATGCGCCGGCCGGTGCGCGGGAGTTCTTCGACGAGGTCGTCGGTCTGCTCGAGCAGGCGCAGGCCGAGGACGGCTACCTGAACTCGTACTTCCAGGACCCGGACCAGCCGAAGCAGCCCTGGTCGGATCTCGGGTGGGGCCACGAGCTCTACAACCTCGGCCACCTGATCCAGGCCGCCGTCGCCGCACATCGTCGATTGTCGGACGGCAGATTGTTGACGATCGCCCGGCGGTTCGCCGATCTGGTCGTCCGGAAGTTCGGGGAGCACGGCGAGGAGGTCGTCGACGGTCATCCCGAGGTGGAGATGGCGCTCGTCGAGCTTTATCGAGAAACCGGGGATGCGGACTATCTCACGCAGGCCCGGCTGTTCGTCGATCGGCGCGGTCGCGGGAAGCTCAAGCACACGATCTTCCCGGGGGAGTACTTCCAGGACCACGTGCCGTTCCGGGAGTTGCCGTCGGTCACGGGGCATGCAGTACGGATGGCGTACCTCGCGGCGGGAGCGGCCGACGTACATCTCGAGACGGGCGATCCGACCTTGCTCGCGGCGCTCGAGCGGCTGTGGGACGACATGGTCGCGAGCAAGCTGTACCTGACCGGCGGCTTGGGCAGTCGGCATTCCGACGAGGCGATCGGCGATCGGTACGAGCTGCCGTCCGAGCGTGCGTACGCCGAGACGTGCGCGGCGATCGCGACGATGCAGTGGGCGTGGCGGATGTTCCGCGCGACCGGCAAGGCGTCGTACCTCGATGTCTACGAGACCGTGCTCTACAACGCTTATGCGGTGGGGCTTTCGGTGGACGGTACGGCGTTCTTCTACGACAACCCGCTGCAGCGCCGGCCGGATCACGAGCAGCGTTCGGGGATGGAGGACGGCGGCGAACTGCTCCGCCGCGCGTGGTTCGGCTGCCCGTGCTGCCCGCCGAACATCATCCGCTGGATGTCCGAACTCCAGGACCACATCGCGCTGCACCGCGACAACACCCTGTACATCGGCATCTACGCCGACGCCCGCATCACCACCGAAGACCTGACCCTCACCCTCGCCACCAACTACCCCTGGACCGGCGAAATCACCCTCACCGTAGAAAACGCCCCATCAGAAGCCCGCACAATCGCCCTCCGAATCCCAGCCTGGGCAACCGAAGCCAAACTAACCACCCCCGAGGGGCCGTCCACCTCCACCGCTGATGGGTGGGTTTTGGTTCGGCGGGTGTTCGTGGCGGGGGATGTTCTTCGGCTTTCGTTGCCTATGGCTCCTAGGGCGCACGGGGCGCATCCGTATCTGGACGCGACCCGCGGGGCGATCGCCGTTGCTCGGGGGCCGTTGGTTTATTGCGTCGAGCAACAAGATGTCGGCGTACCTGTGGATGACCTGCTGCTGACTCCGGGTGCCGTCGCGAGCGCGACCGCGCGTCAGCACAAGGACCACGTTGTACTCCAGGACCACGTCGTGCTGGAGCTCACCGGCGGTGTCGCCCCCGCGCCGGCTCCCGAGCTGTACCCCGTGATCACCGAACTGCCCGAGGAACCCGCCTCCCGTGACGTGCCGGTGACGCTCGTCCCGTACTTCCTCTGGGGAAACCGTCAGCCCCTGGCCATGCGTGTGTGGCTGCGAACCGAAAGAGAACACTCATGAAGAGAACCTCCAAACTCCTCGGGCTGGTGGCATCGGCCGCGCTCGCGCTGACCGCGTGTGGTGGCGGCGGGACCGCGACCAAGGGCGAATCGGCGGGCCCCGGCGCGAAGGCCGCGCAGGGCGGCACGCTCCAGGTGCTCGCGAACGCGGCGTTCTCGCACCTCGACCCGGCCCGCGGGTTCGACGGCGGCGTGAACAACTTCTACCGGCTGATCTACCGCACGCTCACCACCCAGGGCGCGGCGCCGGGCGCGGACGGCACCAAGATCGTCCCGGACCTCGCCACGGACACGGGCAAGCCGACCGACGGCGGCAAGACCTGGACGTTCACGCTGAAGGACGGCCTGTTCTTCGAGACCGGCGCGCCGATCACCAGTACGGACGTGAAGTGGGGCGTCTCGCGGGCCTGGGACCCGGAGATCGGCATCGGCTCGCCGTACGCGAAACAGCTGATCGAGGCGCCCGCGTCGTACCAGGGCCCGTACAAGTCCGGTGAATTGTCCACAATCGACACCCCGGACGCGAAGACGATCGTGTTCCACCTGAAGAAGCCGTTCGCGGACTTCGGCAGCGTCGTCGCGCAGAACACGTTCACGCCGGTACCGAAGGGCCAGGGCGCGGGCAACGCGCTGGACAGCAAGCCGATCTCGTCGGGCCCGTACAAGGTCGCCGACTACAAGCCCGGTGCCTCGTTGAAGCTGGTCCGCAACGACAAGTGGGACAAGAAGACCGACGACGTACGGACCGCGAACCCGGACTCGTTCCAGTGGACGTTCGGGCTCGACCCGGCGACGATCGACGAGCGGATGATCGCCGGTCAGGGCGCCGACGCCGACGCGATCGCCGGCACCGTCCAGGCCGCGACCGTGGCCCGGATGCAGACGCCGCAGCTCAAGCAGCGCACGATGACCGGCATCAACGGCTGCACGACCTACATGGGCCTGAACACCACGAAGAAGCCGCTGGACAACGTCAAGGTCCGGCAGGCGATCAACCTCGCGGTCAACAAGCAGACAGTACGAGATGCGGACGGTGGATCGGCGCTCGCCGAGATCGGGACCAGTGTCCAGCCGCCGACGATCACCGGCCGGGTGGACTACGACCCGTACCCGAGCCCGGACCACAAGGGTGACGCCGATGCGGCGCGCAAGCTGCTGACCGAGGCCGGCCTGAGCAACGGCTTCACGATGACCCTGGACACCCGCGCACAGCCGAAGATGCAGGCGATGGCGGTCGCCATCCAGCAGGCGCTCGAGCCGCTGAAGATCACGGTGAAGATCAACACGATCGACACCGCGACCTACTACGAGGTCATCGGTACGACGTCGCAGCAGCACGACGCCGCGATCACCGGGTGGTGCCCGGACTGGCCGTCCGGCCAGACGTTCCTGCCGCCGCTGTTCGACGGCCGGAACATCACGTCGAAGGGCAACACGAACCTGTCGCAGCTGAACGACCCGGCAGTGAACGCGAAGATCGACGAGATCGCGAAGCTCACCGACGTCACGGCCGCGAACAAGGCGTACGGCGAACTGGACAAGCAGATCATGGAACTCGCGCCGGTCGTCCCGCTGCTGTACGAGAAGGTCCTGATGCTTGTCGGAAGCAACATTGCCGGCGCCTACCTGCACGACGGGTTCTCCGGCGGCATCGACCTGGTGTCGGTCGGCCTGAAGGACGCCGGGAAGTGACCACCAGCCCGACCCTCGTCGAGGCCGAGGAGGTGGGGCCGGCCGGTCTGTCCGGGCCGTCCGGCGCCCCGCCCACCTCGGGCCGGCGGATCCTCACCGCGGTCACCCGGGACAAGGGCGCGCTCGCGTGCCTGGTGTTCCTCGGGATCGTGGTCCTGATGGCGATCGCGGCGCCGCTGATCGTGAAGCTCAGCGGCTGGGGGCCGTACCAGTTCGACTCGGCCGCGATCAACTCCGACCTCGGTGGGCTGCCGCACGGCACGCTCGGCGGGATCAGCGGGTCGCACTGGTTCGGCGTCGAGCCGCAGAACGGCCGCGACCTGTTCGCCCGGATCGTCTACGGCGCCCGGGTATCGATCACAATCTCATTGTCTGCAACCTTGCTGACCGGCGTCCTCGGCGTGGTGCTCGGCATGCTCGCCGGGTTCTACCGGGGCTGGGTCGACCAGGTGATCTCCCGGTTGATGGACTTCCTGATGGCGTTCCCGGCGCTGATCTTCATGATCGCGATCCTGTCGTCGCTGCCGTCCGGGAACCGTCCGGTGCTGCTCGTCGTGGTGATCAGCGCGTTCGGCTGGCCGTACCTGGCGCGGGTGATCCGCGGGCAGACGATGACGCTCGCGAACCGCGAGTTCGTCGAGGCGGCGCGGGCGTCCGGGGCGAAGAACGGGCAGGTGGTGTTCCGCGAGATCCTGCCGAACCTGCGCGGCTCGATCGTGGTGATGACGACGCTCGCGATCCCCGGCTACATCGGCACCGAGGCCGGCCTGTCCTTCCTCGGCGTCGGTGTCTCCCCGCCGACCGCGTCCTGGGGCCAGATGATCGCGAGCTCGGTGAGCTGGTACTCGGTCGACCCGATGTTCTTCGCGATCCCCGGCCTGTTCCTGTTCCTCACCGTCCTGTCGCTCACGGTCCTCGGCGACAAGATCCGCACGTTGATCGACCAGGGAGAGGCCGCATGACGCGCTACGTTCTTGGGCGGCTTGGTGGGGTGGTGCTGATTCTGCTGGCCGTCTGCCTGTTCACGTACCTGATCTTCTTCGAGCTGTCGCCGGATCCGGCGGTGATGATCTGCGGCAAGACGTGTACGCCGGAACGCATCGACTCGATCCGGAACGTGCTCGGACTCAACCAGCCGATCCTGACCCAGTTCTGGGAGTTCCTCAGCGGGATCTTCGCCGGCCGCGACTACGGGTCGGTGCACTGCTCGGCGCCGTGCCTCGGGTACAGCTTCCAGACCAACGAGTCGGTGTGGAGCATGATCACCGCCCGCCTGCCGGTGAGCATCACGGTCGCCGTCGGTGCCGCCGTACTGTGGCTGCTCGCCGGCGTGATCGGTGGTCTGGTCAGCGCCGTCAAGCAAGGCACCTGGTGGGATCGCTCGGCGATGGCGCTCGCGCTCGGCGGCGTCAGCGTGCCGAACTACGTGCTGGCGCTGCTCCTGCAGTACGTCCTCGTGGTCAAGCTGCAGGTGCTGCCGTTCCCGGCGGCGGTGTCGTTTGTTGACAATCCGATTGTCTGGTTCGAGTCGTACCTGATGCCGTGGGTCGTCCTGGCCGTCGGCTACGCCTGTCTGTACGCACGGTTGACGCGGAGCAATGTGATCGACACGTTGTCGGAGAACTACTACCGGACCGCGCGGGCGAAGGGGCTGAGCGGTGCGCTGATCATGCGCCGGCACGCGCTGCGGCCCGCGCTGACGCCGATCACCACGATCTTCGGGATGGACTTCGCCGGCCTGCTCGGCGGCGCGCTGATCACCGAGACCGTGTTCGGGCTGAACGGGATCGGCAAGATGGCCGCCGACTCGATCGCCAAGAACGACCAGCCGGTGATCATGGCGGTCACCCTGCTCGCCGCGTTCTTCGTGGTGATCGGCAACGTCGTGGTCGACCTGCTCTACACCGCCCTCGATCCCCGTGTCCGGGTGGTGTCGTCATGACCGCCACCGAGAAACTGTTTGTTGTCGACAATCTGACGGTCACATTGCCGACCAGCCGCGGGCCGGTCGATGTGGTGAAGGACGTGTCGTTCTCGGTCGGCCGGGACGAGACCGTCGGCATCGTCGGCGAATCCGGATCCGGCAAGTCGATGACCGCCCTCGCGGTCCTCGGCCTGCTGCCCCGCGGCGCCCGGACATCCGGCAGCGTCAAGCTCGACGGGAACGAGCTGCTCGGGCGGTCCGACCGCGACCTGCGGTCCGTCCGCGGCAACGCGATCTCGATGGTCTTCCAGGACCCGCTGTCGTCGCTGAATCCGTACTACACGGTCGGCCTGCAGATCGAGGAGATGTACCGGACGCACCGCGGCGGTTCCCGGCGGGCCGCGCACAAGGTCGCGATCGAGGCCCTCGAACGCGTCGGGATCCCCGATCCCGCGCGCCGGGTCGACCACTACCCGCACCAGTTCTCCGGAGGCCAGCGGCAACGGGTGATGATCGCGATGGCGTTGTGCTGCTCGCCGTCGCTGCTGATCGCCGACGAGCCGACGACCGCGCTCGACGTGACCGTACAGGCGCAGATCCTCGAGCTCCTGGACGAACTCCAGACCTCGACCGGTACCGGGATGGTCTTCATCACCCACGACCTCGCGGTGATCAGCTCGATCGCGCAACGGGTGCTGGTGATGCAGTCCGGCGACCCGGTCGAGTACGGGACCGCGGAGCAGGTGTTCTCGGATCCGCAGCACGACTACACCCGGATGCTGCTGGACGCCGTACCGCGGATCGACGACGAGGTGCCTGCCGCAGCAAGCCCCGACGAAAGAGGCAGGGCATGACATTGCTGGAGGTGCGCGGCGTGACGAAGGAGTTCGTCACCCGGGGCGACGGCGCGCGGGCCAAGAAGTCGGTGTTCACCGCGGTCGACGACGTGAGTTTCGAGGTCGAGCTGGGCGAGACGCTCGCGATCGTGGGCGAGTCCGGCAGCGGGAAGTCCACGACCGCACGGATCGCGGCGCGACTCCTCGAGCCGACCAAAGGCACAGTCGTCTTCGACGGTCAGGACGTGACCCGGGCCCAGGGCAAGGACCTGGCGGCGTTCCGCAACGACGTGCAGGTCGTCTTCCAGGACCCGTTCTCGTCGCTGAACCCGCGCTACACGGTCGAACGGATCATCACCGCACCGCTGACCTACCAGGGCATCGCCCCGACCGGAGGCCGCAGAGCCTTCGCGCAGGAGCTGATGGAGCGCGTCGGCCTCGACCCGGACCACTGCCGGCGCTACCCGGCGCAGTTCTCCGGCGGCCAGGCGCAACGAATCGGGATCGCCCGGGCGCTCGCCGTGAACCCGAAGCTGGTGATCTGCGACGAGGCGGTGTCGGCGCTCGACGTGTCGATCCAGGCGCAGGTACTGGAGTTGCTGGTGCGGCTGCAGCGCGAGAGCGGGTTCAGCTACATCTTCATCGCGCACGACCTGGCCGTCGTACGGCAGATCTCGCAGCGGGTCGCGGTGATGAACCGCGGCAGAATCGTGGAGGTGGGATCGCGCGACCAGGTGTTCGGCGAACCGCACGACGACTACACGAAGACGCTGCTGGCGGCCGTACCGCGGATCGACCCCGAGTGGGACGCCAAGCGCAGGCAGAAAGAGGCCGGATGACCAGCTACACCATTCCCGGAATGCACGTCCGTGAGCACACCGTCGACGTACCCCTGAACTGGGAGACGCCGGGGGAGTCGATCAGCCTGTTCGCTCGGGAGCTGGTTGATCCCACGCGGAAGGACGAGGAGCTTCCCGTCCTGCTGTTCCTGCAGGGTGGACCGGGCGGGAAGGGGCCGCGGCCGACGGCGGCGACGGGGTGGGTCGGGCAGGCGTTGAAGACGCATCGAGTGGTCCTGATGGACCAGCGCGGCACCGGTCGCAGTACGCCGGTCAGCGGCCGGCGGATGGCGTCGATGACGGCCGAGGAGGGCGCCGCGTACCTGGCATGCTTCCGCGCGGACTCGATCGTCGCGGACGCGGAGCAGCTACGGACCACCGTCTTCGGCGGCAAGAAGTGGTCGACGCTCGGCCAGAGCTACGGCGGATTCCTCACCCTGACCTACCTGTCGAAGGCACCCGAGGGACTCAGCGCCTGCTACGTGACCGGCGGGCTCGCGTCGATCGACCCGTCCGCCGCCGAGGTCTACCGGCGTACATATCCGCGGGTCGCGGCGAAGAACCGTGAGTTCTACCGGCGCTACCCGCACAACGTCGAGCGGGTCGCCCGGATCGCGGACCGGCTCGCGGAGGCGGACGTACGGCTGCCGGACGGCGATCGTCTGACGGTCCGCCGGCTGCAGTCGCTCGGGATCGATTTCGGGATGAAGCCCGGCTACGAACGCATCCACTGGCTGCTCGACGAGGCGTTCGACGGCGACGAGCTGTCCGGCACGTTCCTCGGCCAGGTGCTGGGATCCTCGTCGTACCTGGGGAATCCGCTCTTCGCCGCGCTACAGGAGAGCATCTACGGCTCCGGCGACGGCGCGACCGGATGGGCCGCCGAGGCGGAGCGCGGCCGGCGGCCCGAGTTCGCCGAGGACGCGCGGCCGCTGCTGTTCATCGGCGAGATGATGTACCCCTGGATGTTCTCCGAGATCCGCGGGCTGCGGCCGTTCCAGGGCGCCGTCGAGTTGCTCGCGAAGCGCCCGAGCTGGCCCGATCTGTACGACCTCGAGCGGCTCGCCGCGAACGACGTACCGGTGGCGGCGGCGGTCTACTTCGACGACATGTACGTCGACTCCGGGCTGCAGCTCGACACCGCGAGCCGGGTCGGGAATGTGCAGGCCTGGGTGACGAACGAGTACGAGCACGACGGGCTCGGCACGGACCGCGTCTTCGAGCGGCTCACCGAGCTCGTCGCCGCGATCGGGGGTGGCCTCCCGAACCACTGACGGGCGGTGCTTCACAATAGCGACGACACATGCCGGGAGACCGCAGGAGGTGAACCCATGGCTGCCGATTCGATCGGGCCGCTGCCGAGCGTACGGCGGCTCGCCCAGCGCGAGAACCTGCGCGACAGCGTCGCCAACGCGCTCCGGGCGGCGGTGATCTCCGGCGAGCTGAAGCCGGGGGAGGTGTACTCGGCCCCGACCCTCGGCGCGCGGTTCGGGGTCTCCGCGACGCCGGTCCGGGAGGCGATGCTCGACCTGGTCCGTGAAGGCCTGGTGATCTCCCTGCGGAACAAGGGGTTCCGGGTCACCGAGGTGTCCGACGCGGACCTCGACGAGGTGGCCGCCGTCCGGCAGCTGATCGAGCCGCCGACGATCCGGGACGTCGTGGCGACGATCCCGGCAGCGGACTATCCGCGGCTGCGGCGGCTCGCCGAGGACATCGTGGTGGCGGCCGAGGCCGGCGACCTGATCGCGTACATCGAGGCCGACCGGGTCTTCCACGTCACCCTGCTTGCGTACTCCGGCAACCAGAAGCTCGTCGACGTCGTCTCGGACCTGCGGTCGCAGACGCGCCTGCTCGGGCTGACGCCGCTGGTGGAGAGCGGCCGCCTGGTCCCGTCCGCCACCGAGCACCACGAGCTGCTCGATCTCGTCGAGGCCGGCGACGGCGAAGGCGCCGAACAACTGATGCGCCGCCACATCGGCCACGTCCGCGGCCTGTGGGCCCGCGCTCAGAGCAGCTGACGGTGGAGTGAGTCGGCGACGAACGTCTCGAACTCCTGCGGCGTCCAGCCGGAGGAGTCGACCAGCTCCTGATAGACACCCGGAGCCGCCAGCGCGCGGTAGATGGCCTGCGCCTGCTCGAGCGGAATCCGCAGCGCGCCGTCCAGCGAGGCGATCATCGCATCCATCACCTCGTTGCGTCCGGCAAGCTTCGAGCGGAGCAGCGCCCGGGTCTCGGGGCTCTCGTCGGTCGCGGCCTCGAAGATCAGTACGACGTCGAAGCCGGCCGCGTACAGGTTCGTGAGCCAGCCGGCCGCACCGCTGAGCCGCTCGGCCGGATCGGCGATCGCGAACACCTGCTGGGACCGCTCGATCGCGCCGGCCTCCTGCAGCCACTGGTCGCAGATCAGCGAAAGGATCTCGCGCTTGGTGCCGAACGCGGAGTAGACGGTCCGGGTCGCGACACCGGCGTCCTTGGCGATCGCGTCGATGCTCGTGGCGCCGTACCCCTGCGCGGCGAACAGCCGGCGTGCGGCGCGGGCGATCCGCAGCCGAGTCTCCTCCGCCTGCACCTGCCGGTAGGTCTTGACAGCCTCGGGCATGGCGGCACACTATCACTGTGTTGAGTGCAGTGATACTGAATCGAGTGCACTGTTAGTGCAGACCAAAGGGGGAGTCATGGGAGGACCATTGGAGGTCCTGGAGCGGATCCTGCACGACGGGTTCGCGACCGGGAACGAGGCGATCGTCGACGAGGTCTGTGCGCCTGACCTGGTCGAGCACCAGTTCGGCGTCGCCGGGCAGGGCGCGCAGGCGCGGGCGCAGGTGAAGGCGGCGATCCGGCAGGTGCACGAGCTGATGCCGGACATCGCCTACACGCTGGAGGACTCGGTCGTGGCGGGCGACATGGTGTGGGCCCGCGGGCGGGCGCGCGGCACCGCGACCGGCTCGTTCTTCGGTCCGCCGAGCAATGCCGAGATCGACATCGCGCTGTTCGAGGTGGCACGCGTGGTCGACGGCCGGATCGTCGAGCACTGGGGCAATCCGGACCGCTTCGCGTTGCTCGCGCAGACGGGCGCCCTGGCCCGTCTGGGTTAGGCCGTCTTCAGGGCCTGCTTGGCGGTGGTGGCGGCGTCGGCGCCGTACGCGGTGGTCAGGCGGTCGATGAACGTGGGGTGGTCGAGGGTGTACTCCTGCGTGCCGACCGTCTCCAGGACCGTGGTGGCCAGCGTGCAGCCGAGGTGCGCGGCGGGCTCATGGTCGAGGCCGGCAGCGCGGCCGGTGAGGTAGCCCGCCCGGAACGCGTCGCCGCCGCCGGTCGGGTCCACCAGGCCCGGTGCGGGCACTGCCGGCACCTTCGCGAGGATTCCGCTCGTGTTCTCGATGACCACGCCGTCGCCGCCGTGCGTCGTGATTCGTACGCCGACCCGTTCCAGGATCTCGTCGTGGCTCCAGCCGGTCTTCTGCACCATCAGGCCGGCCTCGTATTCGTTGCTGAACAGGTATGCCGCGCCGTCGATCAGCTTGCGAATGCTGTCACCCTCCATCCGTGCCAGCTGCTGTGACGGGTCGGCGGCGACCGCGATGCCGTGCTGCTTGGCCAGCTCGGTGTGCTTGAGCATCGCGTCCGGGTCGTCGGCCCCGATCAGCACCAGGTCTACGCCGCCTGTCGCCTCGTGGATCGCGCCCAGATCGAGCTCCCGCGCCTCGGCCATCGCGCCGGTGTAGAACGAGGCGATCTGGTTCGCGTCCAGGTCCGTCGTACAGGTGAACCGCGCGGTGTGTACGTTCTCGCAGATCCGGACCTGCGACACGTCGACGCCGGCCGCCGTCAGCGCCGCGCCGTACTCGGCGAAGTCGGCGCCGACCGAGCCGACGAGCAGCGAACCGAACCCGAGCTGGGCCATCCCGTAGCAGATGTTCGCGCCGACGCCGCCGCGGTGCACGACCAGCTCGTCGACCAGGAAGGACAGTGACACCTTGTGCATCTGCTCTTCGAGGAACTGGTCCTTGAACCGGCCGGGGAACGTCATCAGGATGTCGGTCGCGATCGATCCGGCGACGGCGATGCGCATACGGTGGGCTCCTCGGGTGGGGTGGATGAACGGCGTTTCAGCAGCCAATAGAGACTACAGGCGAACGATCTAATACAAGGAGGGCGGAACTCCCATGGGCCATCAGGTACCGGTGACCGAACAACTGCACGCCTACATGCTCGCCCACGGGATGCCGCTGGACGAGATCGCGACCGAGTTGCGCGCCGAGACCGAGAAGCTCGGCAGCCCCGCGGGGATGCTGACCACGGCCGACCAGGCCGGTCTGCTGACCACGCTGACCCGCCTGATCGGCGCCCGCCGCGCGGTCGAGATCGGCACCTTCACCGGGTTCTCCGCGCTGGCGATCGCGCGCGGGCTGCCCGGCGACGGCGAGCTGATCTGCCTGGACGTCTCCGACGAGTGGACCTCGATCGGCCGCCCGTACTGGGAGCGGGCCGGGGTCGCGGGCCGGATCGACCTGCGGATCGGCGACGCGCACGAGTCCGCGGCGAAGCTCGACGGCTCGTTCGACCTCGCGTTCGTGGACGCCGACAAGGACTGGTACATCAAGTACTTCGAGACCGTACTGCCGCTGATCCGGCCGAACGGCCTGCTGCTGTTCGACAACACCCTGGCCGGTGGACGGGTGGTGGACGCGGACGGCCCGGCGGATCGCAAGGAGTTCAACGCGCACGTCGCCGAGGACGACCGCGTGGACGTGGTGATGCTCGGCATCGGCGACGGGCTGACACTGGTCCGCAAGAAGTGAGCAAGAAGGCGGCGCCCCGGCTGTCGGTGGCGGGACTGCAGCACAAGTACGGCGACCGGCCGGTGATCGAGGGGCTGAACTTCACCCTCGCCGCCGGGAAGGCGATCGCGCTGGTCGGGCCGAACGGTGCCGGCAAGACGACCGTGCTGAAGTGCATCGTCGGCGCGGCCGAGCCGGCGGCGGGGAAGATCCTGCTCGACGGGCAGCCGATCGACGAGCGGGCCGAGGTGGTCCGCCGGGACGTCGCCACGCTGCTCGACGACCTGGACTTCTTCCCGGACCTGACCGCGGCCGAGCACCTCGACCTGCTCGCCCGCGCGCACGGGAACGCCGAGCCGGAGGATCTGGTCGACACGATCCTGGACGACATCGGTCTGCTCCCGGCGGCCGACCAGTTGCCCGGTTCGCTGTCGTCCGGTCAGCGCCGGCGGCTCGCGCTGGCCACCACCCTGGTGCGCCCACGCAAGCTGATGGTGCTCGACGAGCCTGAGGCGCGCCTCGACACCGGCGGTGTCGAGTGGCTGTCGAACCGGCTGGCCGAGGAGAAGAAGTCCGGTACGGCGATCCTGTTCGCCAGCCACGATCCGAGCCTGGTCGAGACGGTGGCCGACTCCGTCGTCACGCTCACCCCGCTGCCATGACCGCCGCCGACGAGCCGGTGCGGTTCGACCCGGCCGACTTCGGGGCGATCCCGTCGTCGCGGTCGTTGCGGCAGTGGATGCGGACGACCCGGCGCAAGCATGCGGACCGGTCGTTCGGGGAGATCTTCGAGGACGTGTACCTGGTCCTGTTCACGCTCGCCATGGTCGGCGCGACCGGTGGCAACGTCGTACGGCACCTGAACTCGAATGCCTCCGGCTGTACGTCGGCGACCTGCGACCAGTTGACGTCGTGGATCCCGTGGATCGTCATACCGTTGCTGCTGGCAACCACACTCCGGATGCTGCTGGCGGTCGGTCCGGTGTCGGCGTCGCGCGCCACCGGCTTCTGGCTGCTCGCCACGCCGGTCAGTCGCTCGTCGCTGCTGCGGCCGGCGTACCGCCTGGTGATCGGTGCGGTCGCGGCCGTCGGCGTCGTGGTCGGCGCAGTCATCTGGGCTCTGCTCGGAGCGAGCCTCGGTGACGTCTTTTTGGCGGCCGTACTGATCGGGGCTTTGCTGGTGTGCGTGGCCGTCGCCACGGTGTGGGCACAGCAGACGGAGCGACGGGCTTGGTGGACCCTGCGAGTCGCCGACGTGCTGCTGGCCGCTGCCGTCGTACCCGCGATCATTCTGGCGTTCCGGCCGACCTCGGGACCGGTGGCCGACGAGACGTTGACCATCCTGACCTTCGACGATCCGCAGGCAAGCGGTGGCCGCGGTCCCGTTCTTCTGCTCGCGCTGGTTGCTGTTGTTGTGTGTGTGGCACTCGTTCTGGTCCTGGCCCGGACGCTTGATCGGCTGGGGCGGATCAGTGTTATAGCCGGCGGGGAGTTGCTGGCGGGGCTTGCGGGGGCGGCGAGCAGTCTCGACATCAGCATGCTCGGTGACGTGATCGCCGGGCGGCACTGGCGGTTGAAGGGGCGGGTTCGTTCCCATCGCGGGCGCGGCGCGAACGGGGCTGCGATCGTGCAGCGGGAGTTCCGCCGGATCCTGCGCTGGCCCCGGCGGCTCGCGGTCGCGTTCGGGTTGCTGGTTGTCCCGTACGCCGTGCACGGCGCCGGCTTCCACGTCCTCGTACCGGTGGCTGCCGCGATCGCCGGCTTCATCGCCGTCCGGCCGCTGCTCGACGGGCTGCGGACGGCATGCCGGTCGATCGGACTGGTGCGCGCGCTCGGCTGGGACCTGCGCGACCTCCGGGTCGTGATGGCGGTCGTTCCGGGCGCGATCACGGCCATCTGGGCGGCCTGCGCGTACCCGGCGATCGGCAGCGCGGCGGCCAGCTTCGCCGTTGCCGTGGGCATCATCTGCGGTACGACCCGGCAGGCGTCCGCGCGCCCACCGTCGTACGCCGGACCGCTGGTCACGTCGCCGATGGGGGCGATCCCGCCCGGCCTGTTCTCGCAGCCGGCCCGCGGGTTCGACCTGCTCGTGCTCTGCCTCGCGCCGGTGCTGCTCAACCTGAGCAACCTCTGGGTCATCGTGATCCCGGCGGTCGTCCTGGTCCTGATGTTCAGCGTCCGCCCGAAGACCGCCTGACTGCCTGATCGCCTGACGACTCAGCCTTCCTTGCCGGATCTTGGCGCGGACAGGTACCTTGTCTCGCATGGTAGCCGAGAAGGTGTTCACCCAGCTGCGCCGCGGGACGCTGGAGTTCTGCGTCCTCGCGCTGTTGCAGGGAGAGCCCCGGTACGGTTTCGAGTTGGTCAAGGCGCTGGGTGAGGTCGACGGACTGGTCACCACCGAAGGCACGATCTACCCACTGCTCGCGCGCCTGCGGCGCGAAGGTCTGGTGGAGACGACCTGGCAGGAGTCGGAGTCGGGTCCGCCCCGGCGCTACTACACATCAACCCCCGAGGGCAGCCAAGCACTGGCCGCGTTCACCGCGGACTGGCAACGGTTCTGCGCCTCGGTCGACAAAATCTTGCAGAGCGGGAGACGGGGATGAACGTGGAGCTGGACAGCGACCGCTTGGTCGACGCGTACCTGAACGAGCTGGCCACCGAGGCCGAGGTGCTGCCGGCCGGTCGGCGGGACGAGTTGCTCGCCGACATGAAGGCGCACATCGCCGAGGCGCGCGCCGGTGGCGCGACGTCCGAGGACGAGGTCCGTGAGGTGCTGCAGCGGCTCGGCCGGCCGAGCGAGATCGTTGCGGCCGCCACCGACGGCCTCGTGCAGGTCGAGGTGCCGCCGCGGCTGCGCCCGCAGGACTTCGTCGCGGTCGGGCTGCTGCTGGTGGCACCGTACCTGCTGGGGTTCAGCGTGATCGTGGCCGTGGCCGGCTGGGTGATCGGCCTCGGGATGCTCTGGGCGTCGAACCGCTGGACCACGCTCTGGAAGCTGATCGGCACCCTGACCTGGCCGATCGGGTACGCCGTCGTCGTGGTGCTGGACACGTTCTTCCAGGCCCCGATCGGGCTCAGCCTGGCGGCCGACGCGGTGGTCACGATCGCGCTGACCGCCGCCCTCGTGCTGAACGCCCGCGCGCCGCGTCAGGCTTCGTAGACCAGCCACTTGTTGTCGATCTCGGCCGGGAGATCGACGTCGTGCTGCTTCGCGAACAGGAGCAGCTGACAGAGCACGTCGGCGAACTCCTGGTGGAACGTGTCGCGGATCTGCTCCGCGCTCGCGCCCTTGGCGCGCGCCCGGCCGGTGTGCTGGAGGTACGCCTGGGTGAGCTCGCCGACCTCCTCCTGGAGTTTGAGCAGGAACCAGTCCGGATCGCGCTCGAAGCCCAGGTGCTCGCCGTACCCGACGGAGATCTTCTCCAGCCGTTCCTGCAGTCTCTTGAGATCCACCCCGACACCCAATCAGGTCCCGCCGACAATCCGGCGGGACCTGGTCGGAGGGTGCTTATTTGACGGCGTCAGCAGCTGCTTCAGGTGCTGCTTCAGGTGCTGCGTCGGGCGTTGCGTCGGGTGCTGCGTCGGGGGTGGTGTCGATGGGCGGGAACGGGTCGAGGTCGTGGTTCTCGAGCTGCGGGTCGGCGTTCGGGTCCGGAGCGGCCGGAGCCTCCGGAGTCGCCTGGGCAGCACCGTCGGCCTGCAGGTTCTTCGGCGCGGCCGCCCACACCGCGGCGGCCGCACGGGCGGCATCGGCGGCGTCGGTCTGGCGCTCGTAGTTCTTGATGTCGAGCGCGTACGCCTTCGCGACCGCGGTCAGGTCGCGGCGCAGCTGCTTGTGCACCCAGAGGGCATAGGCCTGCGAGCGGGCCTCGATAAAGTTTTTCAGTTCCTGCATCTGGGCCGGGGTCATGTCGTCGTCCTCCGAATTGCCAGGGTGGCCGGGGGTGAATTCGCCGCGGGTGATCGCGGCGCGGGCGGGGTCGCCGGGGCAGTCGGTGGGCTCCGGGCGGACCGCGGAGTGCGGCCGGATCGCCGTACCGCGGGGGAAGAGTTTGCGGAAGTCGGCGATCACCGCGCGGGTTGTCGCCTTCATCGCGGCGGACGGTTGCTCGCCGGTGACCAGGACGAGCAGGATCGCGCCGTACCGTTCGTTCACGTCGGCGTCGCCGTTCGCGCCGGACTGGGTCCGCAGGCCACGCAGGGTCCACGCCCGGCCGGACTGGTCGACCGCGATCTGGTACGCGATGTCCGACCAGCCACGGGTGTCCATGTGGTAGTCCTGCCAGCCGCGCAACGCGGACGCGACCGCGGCCTTGGTGTGGATGACCTTCGTCGATCCGGTGCCCGGCCAATGGATGACCGCACCCTGGACCCGGGACGGCGTCAGGTTGCCCGGCCCGGAGTTCGGCGGTCGCGCGTTCCACGCGGACCGGGGCAGATATTCGACCATTCAGTGCTCCTCACAGGGCTCCTCACATGCTTCACAGCGCCACATACCCACCGCTGGCGCTCGGTAATCAACCGATCACGCTAGGGCGTGGGTCAAGCACTGATCACATCCAATCAGGCCGAGGGGTGCGAGCGTTCGAGCAGGCTCAGCAGGTCCCTGCGGAACTGGGTGCGGCGACGTTCGCTCCAGCCTGTGGTGAGTTGTGCGAAGACTTCTTCCTGCCAGGCGTGGGCTTGTTCGAGCAGCTCGTGTCCTGCCTGCGTCACGTCGACCTCGCGGCGTCGTGCGTCGCCGTCCGCGGCGCGCAGTACCAGGTAGCCGGCGGCCGCCGCCTCCTTCACCAATCGCGACGCACCGCTCTGGTCGATCCCGATCTCGTGCGCGACCGCGTTGACCGTCGCGGCCCGCCGCCCGCTGACGGCATGCACCGACTCGACCACCATCACCAAACGCCCCTGCTCGGCAACGTCGGGCGCGGTACGTCGCGACCAGTGCCGTACGAACTCGAACAACACCTGCCCCGGTCCCGCGCTCATTCGGTCGCGGCCAGCTCGCGGCAGATGTACGCGAGCTCCAGCGCCTGCTGGAGATCCGGCAGCCGGAGCGCCGCGGAAACCTTGTCGCCGGTCACCCGGAAGACCGTCGCCACCCGCGTCGGCTCCGTGCTCTCCGGCCAGCTCGCGTCCTCCTCGACCACCATCAACCGCTCGCTGACCGGATGCCACGACCGCGGCACCAACCTGATCCGTGACCGGTCGACCCAGTCGGCGAACCCGGCCGGCTTGATCGGTCCCGCACCCTTCGGCCCGAGCACCACCACCGGATCAGTCACCACCTCCGCGACCGCCGCCGGGTCGCCCTCGTTCACGCGCTGGTGCCAGCGATTGATCGCTCCCTCGAGATCCATGGGAGCGATTGTATGCGATTCGCATAGATCTCAGGTCAGCAGGGGGAGAAGCTGGTCGCCGACGCGGACGGTTTCTTCCCGGTACGGGGTGTCGGACAGGATGAAGTGCGTGATGCCCAGATCGCGGTAGCGGTGCAGCGACTTGGCGACATCGGCGGGGGAGCCGACGAGCCAGGTGGTGCCGGCGCCGCCACCGCCGTACTTGCCGGGAGCGGTGTAGAGGTTGTCGTCGAGGACCTCGCCGCGTTCGGCCAGGTCGAGGAGACGTTGCTGACCGACAGCTTTGAACCAGCGCTGGTCCCGCGAGCCGTGCTTCTCGGCCATCTCCGCGACCTTCGCTTCCGCGTCGGCCCACGCCTGCTCGGTCGTGTCGCGGACGAGCGTCGTGATCCGCAACCCGAACTCCAGTGGCGGATGCGCGCGCCCCAGCTCCTCCTCGAGCTCCCGCAGTCGAGCGATCCGCGCGGCGACCCCGTCCAACGGCTCACCCCAGAACAGCTGTACGTCGGCATCCGTCGCCGCCACGCGTTGGGCGGCGTCCGACGCGCCACCGAAGTACAGCTTGGGATGCGGACGACCCTCTCGCGCAACGGGTCGTGTGGCGACGGTGGATCCCGTGACGGAGAAGTACTCGCCGTCGTACGTCACGTCCTCCTCGGTCCACAGTCGCCGTACCAGCTGGAGGAACTCCTTCGTACGGGCGTAGCGCTGCGGCTGGTCGCCCTCACTGTCGCCGTACGCAGCGAGGTTGTCCTGACCGGAGACGATGTTGATCAGCAGCCGCCCGCCACTGAGCTGGTCGAGGGTGCTCGCTGCGGACGCGAAGTGCGCGGGATGCCAGTACCCGGGGCGGATCGCGGCCAGCGGCTGGAACGTCGTCGTCCGCGCGGCGAGTGCGGTCGCGACCGTGAAGGTGTCGGGTCGCCCCCAGCCGGTGCCGAGCAGCGCGCCGGACCACCCGTGGTCCTCGGTGAGCCGGGCCAGCTCGGTCAGCCGCTCGATGCTGTTGTGTCCCTGGACGGCGTCGTCCCCGCGATGGCCGGGGTCGACCTGGTTCGGGATGTACCAGAGCAAAGTCATACCCTGAACAGTAAGTCTATTCATTTAGTCTACTTTGAGCGTCTCGCGACGTGGTCGTGGCGGTGCTGGCGGATCGGGGCCGGGTGGGCGACTCTGAGGAGATGGCAGACCGACCCGCCGGCGAGCAGTTCAGCGCGGAGCAACGCGCGGCGCGGGGGAAGGCCGCGCGCAAGAAGGTGCCACTCGAAGCGCAGGCCGAGGTCCGGCTGAGCGCGTCCCGCGACCCGGTCGGTCTGCTGCGCACCCAGGCCGAGGGGCGGGTTCCTTCGCTGGTCCCGATCCGGAACGGTCGGATGCTCGTCTCACCGTTCACCTTCTACCGCGGCGCCGCAGTAGTGATGGCGGCCGACCTCGCCGCGACGACACCGACGGGTCTCGAGGTTCAGTTGTGCGGCGATGCGCACCTGTCGAACTTCGGCGCGTACGCGTCTCCGGATCGCAGGCTCGTGTTCGACATCAACGACTTCGACGAGACGCTGCCGGGGTCGTTCGAGTGGGACGTCAAACGGCTCGCGGCGAGCTTCGTGGTGGCCGGCCGCGACAACGGATTCAAGGCGAAGCAGTGCCGCGCGGTCGTGGAGACCGTTGCGCGCAGCTACCGCGAGGCGATCCGCGAGTTCGCCGGCCGGCCGATCCTCGCGGTCTGGTACGCCCGGCTGGACATCGAGGACCTGGTCAAGCGGTACAAGGCGACGCTGTCGTCCGGTACCCGGCAGCGCAAGGAACTGAAGGCCGCCGAGGGCAAGCTGGCGAAGGCGTACACCCGCAACAGCATGCAGGCGATCGGCAAACTCACCGCGGTCGACGGCGACCGTCGCCGGATCGTCGCGAACCCACCGTTGGTGGTCCCCATGGATCAGCTCACCGACATCGACGGATCGGCCGTGCTCGGGCGGCTCCAGGACCTGATGAAGGGGTACCGCGGCACGCTGGAGCAGGATCGCCGGCATCTGCTCGACAACTTCCGGCTGACCGACATCGCGCACAAGGTCGTCGGAGTCGGCAGTGTCGGCACCCGCGCCTGGATCATGCTGCTCGAGTCGACGGTCGCCGACGAAGCGTTGCTCCTGCAGGCCAAGCAGGCCGGGCCGTCCGTACTGTCGACGTACGTCCATCCGTCGGCGCACGTCCGTCCATCCGCGCACGTCAACCAGGGGGAGCGCGTGGTCGTGGGGCAGCGCCTGATGCAGGCGGCCAGCGACATCTTCCTCGGCTGGCTGCGCGCGGACGCTGCCGACGGGGAGCAGGATTACTACGTCCGCCAGTTGCGCGACTGGAAGGTGTCGGCGGACATCGAAACCCTCAATCCCGAGGCGATGGGTCTGTACGCACGGTTGTGCGGCTGGACCCTCGCGCGGGCGCACGCCCGATCAGGCGATCGCTTCGCGCTGGCGGCCTACCTGGGCAAGTCGAATCGCTTCGACCAGGCGATCACTGCCTTCGCCACTACCTATGCCGACCAGAACGAGGCCGATCACACGACCTTCGCCGCAGCAGTCCGCGACGGCCGCGTAGAAGCCCGAACCGGCGTCTGACCACCGAAGTACGGCACCGACCACCGCACTCCGATCTCCCGCTCCCACCCGCCCGCTCCCACCCGCCCGCTCCCACCCGCCCGCTCCCACCCTCCCGCTCCCACCCTCCCGCTCCTGCCTCCCGCTCCCGTCTCCCCGTTTCGCGCTGCCTGCAGGGTCTCGGGGTGACTCATTGGCTGGAGTTGTTGGGGTCAGTAGGGATGGTTGTTGGACAGGGTCGGGTCCAGCGACGACCATGCTGGAAACGTTCCCGTTCTGGAGGTCGAGATGACGAAGCGTTCGCTGGGTGTCGGTGGGTCGGAGGTCAGCGCGCTCGGAATGGGGTGCTGGGCGATCGGTGGGCCGCATGCTCGGCAGGGGAGTCCGGTGGGCTGGGGTGTGATCGACGACGACGAGTCGAAGCGTGCGCTGCGCCGCGCCTACGACCTGGGCGTCACGTTCTTCGACACTGCTGACGTGTACGGCTGCGGGCACAGCGAGAAGTTGATCGCCGAGGCGCTCGGGGACGTTCGCGACGAGATCGTGATCGCGTCGAAGGCCGGTTACACGTACGTCGAGGAAACCCGGGAAGCGCCGGGGGAGAACGGTGACCCGGACTACATCCGCTGGGCGTGTGACGAGTCGCTGCGGCGGCTGAACACCGACCGGATCGATCTGTACCAGTTCCACCTCGGCGGGTACGACCTGGCGAAGGCGGAGGAGGTGCTGGCGGTCTTCGAGGAACTGGTTGCCGCGGGCAAGGTTCGGGCGATCGGGTGGAGCACCGACGACCCGGAACGGGCGGCCCTGTTCGCGAAGAGCCCGAACTGCAAGGCGATCCAGCAGCACTTCAACGTGTTCGGTGGCAACGCCGACGTGCTCGCTCTGTGTGAGGAGCGCGGGTTGGCGAGCATCGTCCGCGGTCCGCTCGGGATGGGCTTGCTGACCGGGAAGTTCGACCAGGACAGCAGCCTGCCCGAGGATGACGTACGGCACGGCTGGAACTTCCGGACCGGCGACCAGGCCGAGTCGCTGCGCCGGCTGGATGCGATCCGTGACGTGCTCACCTCCGACGGGCGGACGCTCGCGCAGGGTGCGCTGGCGTGGTTGTGGGCGCGCAGCGAGGCGTTCGTGCCGATTCCGGGGTTCAAGACGGTTGCGCAGGTGGAGGAGAACGCCGGCGCGGTGCAGTACGGACCGCTGACGCCAGCGCAGCTCGAGCAGATTGTCGACGTTCTGCAGTAGGACGACCCATTGACATCGTTGTCTGGCCCGACGACGATACTTCCTCGGAAGCTCGGTGAAACGTTTCCAAGCACCTCGAGGAGATCCGCCCATGGTCGTGAATCGTGGTACTTTCCGCCTGCTCGTGGCCGGCGCCTGCCTGGCCGCAGCGGCCCTGGCGCCGGCGGCCGCGTCGGCGGCGCCGGCCTCGGGACCGCCCGACGGAGGGCCGTCCGCCGGCCCCACCGCCGTCGCCCGGGCCCGGGTCGCTGCGGATCAGCTGATGAGCTCGTACGAGCCGAACAAGGCCTGGTTCCCGTCGAGCTGGTGGAACTCGGCTGTCGCATTGCAGACAATCGGCGACTACATGCAGCGCACCGGCGACCGCCGCTACCTGCCACAGCTGGACAACACCTTCGAGAAGGACAAGGGCGCGTTCCCGGCCGGTTACCTGTCCGGTGACGAGCTGCTCGGCAACTTCACCAGTCGCGCGATCGACGACTCGGAATGGTGGGGCCTGACCTGGATCCAGGCGTACGACCTCACGAAGAACCCGAAGTACCTCGACATGGCGGTCAAGATCGCGGAGTACGTCGAGGGCTACTGGGACCCGAGCTCGTGCGGCGGCGGCGTGTGGTGGAACGGCGAACGCACGTACAAGAACGCCGTCACCAACGGCCTGTGGATCCGCCTCACCGCCGAGCTGCACAACCGGATGCCGCACGACAAGCGCTGGCTCGGGCGCGCCACGGAAGGCTGGAACTGGTTCACCAAGAGCGGCATGATCAACTCCGGCGGCCTCGTGAACGACGGGCTGAAGGACAACTGCGAGAGCAACGGCGACACGGTCTGGAGCTACAACCAGGGCCTCGCGATCGGTGCGGGCCTCGAGTTGTGGCGCGCCACCCACGACCCCAAACTGCTGACCACGGTTCGTCGTCTCGCGGATGCCGCGATCGCTCCCGGTGGTCTCGTCACGGACGGCGTGCTCACGGAGTACTGCGATGCGCCGGGCCGGACGTGTGACGACAACGGCAAGCAGTTCAAGGGCATCTTCATGCGGTACTGGATGGATCTGGCCGACACCACGCACGACCGCCGCTACACCGACTTCGTCGCGCAGCAGGCCGCCACGGTCTGGGACAACGACCGGGACGCCTCCGACCGGCTGGGGGAGCGGTGGTCCGGTGCGACTCCGAACGTCTTCGACTGGCGTACTCAGGCCAGCGCACTGAGCGCCCTGCTCGCCGCCGTACCGGCAACACCGCCGGTGCGATCGTTGTCCGCGACAACCGATCCATCGCTGCCCGTGGTGATGCCGGCGACCGGCAGCGGGACCCACGTCAAGGTGAAGGTGGACGTCCAGGCAACGGGTCCGGTCGGTGATCGCATCCAGGCGACTGTGCGGGCAGCGGCTCCGTCCGGATGGACCGTGACGCCGGCCAAGGCGAACGTGACGCTGCGGACCCGCGGCAACGCCGTACCGGTGCACACGTCGGTCGACCTCGATGTGACGATTCCCGCCGGTACGGCGGACGGCCTGCACTCGGTGACCGCAGCGGTGTCGTCCGGGCCGCAACTGTCGTACACGACCCGGTCCGACATCCTCATCGCGCACGGGGCCGACTTCGACACCGGCTCGCCGGAGGAGACGCCGTGGCTGTACGACGCCGACGGTTCGCAGAGCAACGGCCTGCAGAACCGGTTCGCGGACGGGCACTCGTACTTCGTGTACCGCTTCCCGTTCCCGTCCGACGCATCGTCGGCATCCGTATCGTTGACAATCGACAATGAGTTCGCCGTCCAGCTCAGCGCGGACGGGCAGAACTGGACGACGGTGGCCACCGAGACGAACCAGTACCACGACGGTCAGAACAAGGACGTGCGTACGTTCGACCTGACGCCGTACCTCGGGGGCGGAGCAGGGCAGGCCAGTTATGTCCGGATCTCCGACTCGTTCCCCGACGACGGCTGGGGCGGCCGCGTCTACCACGTCACCGCGACGTACAAGTAGGCCGGCGCGTCACCGCGGCGTACAAGTAGGCCGCCGCCCCATCAACCCCGCACGGCACGGCCGGACCCACCATCTCAGCGGTTGACCTTCGAGATGGTGGGTCAGCCTGCTGCATGCCAAGGCCCAACCCACCATCGAAGAGGCTGACCGCGCTCCAGGCCGGCGCCTGAGCCTGTCCTAGGGCCGCAGCCCGTCGATCAGCAGTGCCAGGAGGCGCTCGGTCTGCTCGCGCTGCTGCTCCGGAGCGGCGGCGATCACCGCGCCGGCCATCGCGGCGACGACATCTCCGGGCGGTACGTCGCCGCGGAGTGTTCCCGCGGCCGTACCCGCAGCCAGGAAGGGCTCGACTGCCGTGGTGAGTCGTGCACGGGTGTCCGACTGCGTCACGGCGCCGGACGCGACCATCGCGCGCAGGTCGATGCCCATGGCTCGTTTGGAGTCGACGAAGTCGAGATAGCGATGCATCCACGCCAGCAGCGCCTTGTCGGCCGGTGACTCCGCGGCCAGGCCCGGCGCTGCCTCGCACAACCGGGTCAGCTCCTGCCGGTAGACCGCCTCGAGCAGCGCCTCACGCGTCGGGAAATGCCGATAGAGGGTGGCCACACCGACCCGCGCCCGGGCCGCCACCTTGTCGAGCGACAGCCGGACCGCCTCGCCGTTCCGCGCGGCCACGGCGAGATCGGCGAGCTCGTCGCCTGCCGCCGCCACCACCTGCTCGCGCTTGCGCGCCGCATCCACCCGCATAAGTGGAGAAACCTCCATTTAGTGCTATCGTCGATTGAAACGGAGAAACCTCCGTTTTCATCGACTCTAGCTGAGGACACCACTGATGACATCCCAACGACCGGGCGGAACCGTGAAACTCGGCCGGCACGAGATCGCCAGGATCGGGTACGGCGCCATGCAGCTCGAACACGTCGAGGCCGAGGCGGCCGCGACGGTCCTGCACCGCGCGGTCGAGCTCGGCATCAACCACCTCGACACCGCGTCGTTCTACGGGCACACCACGGTCAACCAGCACATCCGCGCTGCGCTGCATCCGTACCCGGATGACCTCGTGATCGTGAGCAAGGTCGGTGCGCGCCGCGTGGACGCGCCGGTGCCGCTGGCTCTCGCGCAACGACCGGAGGATCTGCGCGAGCAGGTGCACCTCGACCTCACCTCGCTCGGCCTGGAGCAGGTGCCGGTCGTCAACCTGCGGCGCGCGGACCAGGGGCCGGGCCTGATCGCCGAGGCCGACCAGGTCGCCCCGCTCGACGACCAGCTCGCCGAACTCATTGCCCTGCGCAACGAAGGCCTGATCGGCGCGATCGGCCTCAGCAACGTCAGTACCGAGCAGCTCCGGCAGGCGTTGCCGGCCGACCTCGTCTGTGTGCAGAACGCCTACAGCGTGATCGACCGCTCGTCGGAGGAGCAGCTCGCACTCTGCGCGACCAACGGGATCGCCTGGATCCCGTACTTCCCACTCGGTTCGGCCTTCGACCGGATCCCGTCACCGACCGAGCACCCCATCGTCCAGGAGATCGCCACCCAGACCGGTGCCACCCCAGCCGCAGTCTGCCTGGCCTGGATCCTCGCTCACGACGACCACACCGCCCTCATCCCCGGCACCCGCAGCGTCGACCACCTCGAAGACAACCTCCGCGCCGCCGACGTCCACCTGAACCCCGAAGCCCTGGCCAAGCTCGACGCCCTCTGAAAAACGAAGAAGCCCACCCGGACAGACCGGGTGGGCTTCGCCGAAGAGACTACGAACTCAGACGTCGTAGTAGAGCTCGAACTCGTGGGGGTGCGGGCGGAGCTGGATGGGGGCGATTTCCTGCTCGCGCTTGAGGTCGATCCAGGTCTCGATCAGGTCGATGGTGAACACGTCGCCCTCGAGCAGGAAGTCGTGGTCGGCCTCGAGGGCGTCGATCACGGCCGGCAGCGAGGTCGGCACCTGGGCGATGCCCGCGTGCTCCTCCGGCGGCAGCTCGTAGAGGTCCTTGTCGACCGGGTCGGCCGGCTCGATCTTGTTGCGGATGCCGTCCAGGCCGGCCAGCAGCTGCGCGGCGAACGCCAGGTACGGGTTGGCCGACGGGTCCGGGCAGCGGAACTCGATGCGCTTGGCCTTCGGGTTCGAGCCGGTGATCGGGATCCGGATGCAGGCCGAACGGTTCCGCGACGAGTAGACCAGGTTGACCGGCGCCTCGAAGCCTGGCACCAGGCGGTGGTACGAGTTCACCGTCGGGTTGGTGAAGGCGAGCAGCGACGGCGCGTGCTTGAGCAGGCCGCCGATGTACCAGCGGGCGGTGTCGGACAGGCCGCCGTACCCGGACTCGTCGTAGAACAGCGGGTCGCCGTTGCTCCACAGCGACTGGTGGCAGTGCATGCCCGAGCCGTTGTCGCCGAAGATCGGCTTCGGCATGAAGGTCGCGGTCTTGCCGGCCTTCCAGGCGGTGTTCTTGACGATGTACTTGAACTTCATCACGT
This sequence comes from Kribbella sp. NPDC048928, assembly GCF_043197975.1. Lineage (NCBI taxonomy): Bacteria > Bacillati > Actinomycetota > Actinomycetes > Propionibacteriales > Kribbellaceae > Kribbella > Kribbella sp. NPDC048928. The sequence continues at coordinate 80,764 of NZ_JBICUC010000003.1, forward strand.
CGTCGGCGGCCTTGAGCAGCTCGTCGAAGCGGAAGTTGATCTCCGCCTGACCCGCGGTCCCGACCTCGTGGTGGGCGCGCTCGACGATCAGGCCGGACCGCTCCAGCGCCAGCGTGATGTCGTCGCGCAGCTCGCCGAAGTGGTCGGTCGGCGCGACCGGGAAGTAGCCACCCTTGTAGCGGACCTTGTACCCGCGGTTGCCGCCGTCCTCGACGCGGCCGGTGTTCCAGGCGCCGGCGACCGAGTCGATCGAGTAGTGCGCCGAGTTCGCCTTGGTCTCGAACCGGACGTCGTCGAAGACGTAGAACTCGGCCTCGGGGGCGAAGAACGCGGTGTCCGCGATGCCGGTCGACTTCAGGTACTCCTGCGCCTTGCGGGCGATGTTGCGCGGGTCACGCGAGTACGCCTCGCCGGTCAGCGGGTCGTGCACGAAGAAGTTCACCACCAGCGTCTTCGCGGTCCGGAACTCGTCGATGAAGGCACTCGTCGGGTCCGGCAGCAGCTTCATGTCCGACTCGTGGATCTGCTGGAACCCGCGCACCGACGAACCGTCGAAGGCCAGGCCCTCCTCGAAGACCTCGGGGCCGAACGACGAGACCGGGACGGTGAAGTGCTGCATGATGCCCGGAAGGTCACAGAACCGGATGTCGACGATCTCGACGCCCTCGTCCTTGACGTAGGCGAGCAGCTCCTCCGCGCTGGAAAACATACGTACTCCTAGGGTGGCTCAGAGATTGCATCTGAACGTAGGGCCCGCCGGTTTCTCCGTCGTGACCCTGATGTTTCGCGGATGTTACGCCCAGCGTGTCCGCGCTGACCCACTGGTGTACGGCGGTGACGCCCTGAGATCTCGCAGCCCGTCACAGGCTGCCGCGGGCAGGTCCGTAGGCTAGACATCATGGCATCATCCGCGGGCGCCGCAACCGGACCCTCCGAAGAATTCCCCAAAGAGGAACGACGCAGTCCGGGCAGCCGGCTGGGTTTGCCCGAGGACGGTCCGGGCTCCGTGGCGAGCTGGGGCCGCCGCCTGCTCGCGCTGCTCGTCGACTGGCTGATCGCGGCCCTGATCGCCTCGGCGCTGACCGGCCGCCCGATGTGGGCCGGCGGGAACAACTACAACCTGATGCACACCACGGTGTTCTTCGCGATGTCCGCGATCCTGACCGGGCTGATCGGCAGCACGATCGGGCACCGGCTCTGTGGCCTGCGGGTGCTGCCGGTCCGCGACAGCAAGACGTTCCCGGTGCAGCCCGGCCTGATCGCGGGGGTCATCCGGTCGCTGCTGATCTGCCTGGTCATCCCCGCGGCGATCTTCGACCGCGAGCGCCGCGGCCTGCACGACCTGGCCGCCAGGACCATCGTCGTACGGCGATAGTCAGGGCTGATCAGCGGCGCGTGAGCAGCAGCTGGACGTCGTCGAGGTAACCGGTCCGGAAGCCCGCCTCGGAGTACGCGAGGTAGAACTCCCACATCCGCCGGAACGTGTCGTCGAACCCGAGCGCCGCGATCGCCGGCCACTGCTCGATGAACCGGTTCCGCCAGATCCGCAGCGTCCGCGCGTAGTCCGCGCCCAGGTGCCGGATCACCTCGGCGCGCAGACCGGTGTGCTGCGCGGTGACGTCCTCGATCACCTCGACCGACGGAATCAGGCCGCCGGGGAAGATGTACTTCTGCACCCAGGTGAAGGTGTTCCGGGTGGCGAGCATCCGCTCGTGCGGCATCACGATCGCCTGTACGACGCCGACCCCGCCGGGCGCCAGCCGGCGCTCGATCGCGTCGAAGTACACCGGCCAGTACTTCTCGCCGACCGCCTCGATCATCTCCACGCTCAGTACGGCGTCGAACTCGCCGATCTGGTCGCGGTAGTCGCGCAGCGCGACCTGCACCCGGTCGCCGACACCGGCGTCGGCGATCCGGCGCTGCGCGAGCAACGCCTGCTGCGAGGCGATCGTGATCGCCGTCACCCACGCGCCGCGCTGGGCGGCGCGGATCGCCAGGCTCGCCCAGCCGCAGCCGATGTCCAGTACGCGCGACCCGGACTGCACTCCGGCCGCGTCCAGGATCGAGTCGAGTTTGCGCAGTTGCGCGTGGTTGAGCTCGTCGTACGAGGCCGTGGCGAGATCTGCGGTCGCGTTGTCGCCGAAGCCGGTATCGCCGAAGTAGGCAGCCGAGTACGTCAGCGACGGGTCCAGGAACTCCGAGAACATCGCGTTGCTCAGGTCGTAGTGGCGGCTGACGTTCTCCCGGGAGCCGGCCCGGTCGTTCTCCTGGTCGCCCGGCTGGGACCTGGTCACCAGCCAGCGCAGCGACTGCGCCCACTTCGGCAGCAGGTGCCGGGTCTCCTCGTTGCTGAACCGCTCCGCGAACGGGACGAGCAGGTCGGACAGGTCGGTACCCGGCTCCGGATCCCAGTCGCCGGCCAAGTACGCCTCGCCGAATCCGGACCCGGCGTCCTGGCCGAGGCGGTCCAGGAACGCGGCCGTACGGTGCACGCGCATCGCGGGGCCACCGAGACCGTAGGACCGATTGCTGTCCAGATGGATCGTCGCGGGCAGGTCCTTGGCGATCAGCCGGATCGCGGTCGCCGCGCCGTAACGCCGGACCGGATTGGAGCGCGGGCGAGCCAGTGTCGGCCACGTCTCGGGCACCGGTTCGTGCACCGGATGCTGCACTCCCGGCATCAGATCCGTCATTTAGCAGTTCCCCTGTAATCCGTCCTGGTCGCACCCTAAGGGCAACCAGCCTCCCCACGGCGCATCTCTGCACAGATCAACTGCCGAGATGCCTCTTGGTTACAGTTTGATCACCGACCGCGCATTGCCTGCCGGGCGCCCTTCAGGCTGCTCGGCACCGGACCCTTGGGCATCGGCACCTGCGGACGGACCGCGTCGAGCGCCTTCAGCCGCTGCAGCAGGTCGGTGATCTCGGACGGCTGCATGACGGCCGGGAGCTTCATCACGTGCTTGGTGAGCTTGCGGATGTCGATCTCGCCCTCGCCCTTACCGGCGACGATCTGCGTCACCGGCGCCCCGCCGGCCACCCGGTTGTGCTTCTTGGCCTCGGCCTGGAGCAGGTTCTTCACGCGGCTCGCCTGGCCCTCGCCGACGAGCACGATGCCCGGCCGGCCGACGACGCGGTGGACGATGTCGGAGTTCTTCGTGACCGCGACCGCGGGCGCCACGTTCCAGCCCCGGCGGAGCGTCTGCAGCGCGGAGGCGGCCGCACCGGCCTGACCCTCGATCTGGCTGTACGCGGCCTTCTCGACCTTGCGGCCGAACACGATCGTGGCTGCGAGGAACCCGAGGGCGACACCGAGCGGGAGCCAGATCAGCAGCGGTCCGACCAGCAGCCCACCGATCACGGCGAGGGCGACGATGCCGAGGAAGATCCCGGCCAGCACCAGACCGACCGTCGGGTCGGACTTGCGGGTCAGCTTGTACGCCGACGCGATCTGCTTGAGCCGGCTGGTCTTCTCTTCGGGCGCGTCGTTCTTGGCCATCTCTACCTGCTCTACCTGTCCTGGTTGTTCATACGTGACTCGACGGCCTGGCGGTACAGCCGGCCGGCGCGGTACGAGGACCGTACCAGCGGACCGGACATGACTCCGGCGAATCCGATCTCCTGGGCCTCGGCGTCCAGCTCGACGAACTCCTCCGGCTTCACCCAGCGCTCGACCGGGTGGTGCCGCACCGAGGGCCGCAGGTACTGCGTGATGGTGATGATCTCGCAGCCGGCCGCGTGCAGGTCCTTCAGTGCCTGGCTGACCTCGTCGCGGGTCTCGCCCATGCCGAGGATCAGGTTCGACTTGGTGACCAGGCCGTAGTCGCGGGCCTGGGTGATGACGTCCAGCGAGCGCTCGTAGCGGAAGCCGGGGCGGATCCGGCGGAAGATCCGCGGCACCGTCTCGACGTTGTGCGCGAACACCTCCGGCCGCGACGAGAACACCTCGGCGAGCTGCTCCGGTACGGCGTTGAAGTCCGGCGCGAGCATCTCGACGCCGGTGCCCGGGTTCAGCTCGTGGATCTGGCGGATGGTCTCCGCGTACAGCCAGGCGCCGCCGTCGTCCAGGTCGTCGCGGGCGACACCGGTCACGGTCGCGTACCGCAGGCCCATGGTGCGCACCGACTCCGCGACCCGGCGCGGCTCGTCGCGGTCCAGCGCCTCCGGCTTGCCGGTGTCGATCTGGCAGAAATCACAGCGCCGCGTGCACTGGTCCCCGCCGATCAGGAAGGTGGCCTCGCGGTCCTCCCAGCACTCGAAGATGTTCGGGCAGCCGGCTTCCTGGCACACCGTGTGCAGTCCCTCGGACTTCACGAGTTTCTGCAGCGCCTGGTACTCCGGGCCCATCTTGGCGCGGGTCTTGATCCACTCGGGTTTGCGCTCGATCGGGGTCTCCGCGTTGCGCACCTCGAGCCTGAGCAGTTTCCGTCCTTCTGGGGCGATCGTCACGCCTCCCAGGGTACGCGTCCCTGGTCGGCGCGGTTTCACCCGTAGGCTGATGAGAATGTGGACCCGTCCCGCGCCGAGCGCCCGCGAGCTGCGCTACGACGTACTGCTCGGAGTCGGGATGGCGCTGGCCGGGCTGCTCGGGACCGAGCTCGCCCGCGGTGGGTCGCCGACGCACGTGGACCTCGGGATCGGCGGCGTCGAGGCGTACGTCCTGAGCGCGGCGGTCGCCCTGCCGCTCTGCTTCCGGCGCCGGTGGCCGATCCCGGTGCTGCTGGTGGTCGCGGTGCTGTTCGTGGTGAACGGGGAGCGTGCGGTGTTCTCGTTCGCGGGGAACCTGGTGACCCAGTCGACGATGTTCATGGCGATCTACGCGGCGGTCGCCTGGGCCCGGGACCGGCGGTTGATGAAGGCCGCGGTCGCGCTGGTGTTCGTGGGGATGTTCGGCTGGCTCGCGCTGAACTTCGTACAGGCGCTGCGGGCGAACGCGATCGAGGGACCGAACCACGCCCTGTTCTCGCCGTACGTATCCAGCGTGATCATCAGCGTCGCACTGAACGTCGCGTACTTCTTCGGCGCGTACTTCTGGGGCCGGACCGCGTGGGCGACCGCCCGGCAGCGGGCCGAGCTGGAGCACCAGGCGACCGAGCTGGCCACCCAGCAGATGGCGAACGCCCGGCGCGCGGTGATCGACGAGCGGCTGCGGATCTCCCGCGAGCTGCACGACGTGGTCGCGCACCACATCAGCAGCATCGGCATCCAGGCCGGGGGAGCGCGGCGCGTGATGGACTCCGACCCGGCGGCCGCGAAGAACGCGCTGAACGTGATCGAGGACTCCAGCCGGACCGCGGTGAACGAGATGCGCCAGCTGCTCGGCATGCTGCGCGCTGCGGATCCTGACGTTGACGTCGGTACGCCGGACCCGAAGGCACCGCAGGCGGGCGCGGACCGGCTGCCGGCGCTGATCGCGGAGGCGAACGGCCTCGGCCTGGAGGTCGGCTTCCACCAGATCGGGGCGCCGGCCGAGCTGCCGAAAACCGTCTCGGTCTCGGTGTACCGGATCGCCCAGGAGGCGCTGTCGAACGTCCGCAAGCACTCGACGGCCCGGAACGCCCATCTCACGCTGCGTTACCTCGGTGACGCGGTGGAGCTGGAGGTACTCGACGACGGCCGCCCCAAACATGCGCCGGTCGGCAGCCGGCTCGGCCACGTCGGGATCCGGGAGCGGGTCGGCCTGCTCGGCGGCGAGAGTGAGATCGGCCCGCGGCCCGTGGGAGGATTCCGCGTCCGGGTCCGGATCCCGTTGAGCACGCCGATTGGAGTTCCAGGTGACTGACGACCCGATGCGGGTGCTGCTGGTGGACGACCAGGACCTGGTACGTGCCGGGTTCCGGATGATCCTGTCGGTGGAGCCGGACATCCAGGTGGTCGGCGAGGCGTCCGACGGCGAGAAGGCGATCGAGCTGGCGCTGGCGCTGCGCCCGGACGTCGTCCTGATGGACGTCCAGATGCCGGGGATGGACGGGATCAGCGCCACCCAGCGGATCGTCACCGAGGACGCCGGGAAGGTCGTCATCCTGACCACGTTCGACCGCGACGACTACCTGTTCGAGTCGCTCGGGGCCGGCGCCAGCGGCTTCCTGCTCAAGAACACCGCGCCGGAGGACCTGGTCGAGGCGATCCAGATCGTGCACTCCGGGCATGCGCTGCTCGCGCCGGAGGTGACCCGGCGGGTGATCAAGCGGTTCGCCGGCGCCGGTGAGCGCGTGTACCGGCCGGACCTGATCGAGGAGCTGACCGAGCGCGAACGTGAGGTGCTCGGGCTGATCGCCCGCGGCCTCACCAACACCGAGATCGCCGCCCAGCTGTACGTCGGCGAGGCGACCGTGAAGACGCACGTCTCCCGCGTGCTGCTCAAGCTCGGCCTGCGCGACCGCGTCCAGGCGGTCGTGTTCGCGTACGAATGCGGCCTGGTCACCCCCGGGGACGACGCCTCCAGCTGAGGCGTGGACCTGCAGATCCGCCCCGCGGATGACCTGGTCGATCCGTCCCACGGGCGACGTGCGGCGACGTCCGGGCTCACTAGCTTGGTCATCGTCGGGTAGACCAGCCCGGCTGAGGGCTGACCTTGATGGGAACGGTGACACATGCTGAGCGTGAGTGGGCTCACCCGGCGATTCGGTGATCATCTGGCGCTGGACGACGTGACCTTCGACGTCGTACCGGGACGGATGACCGGATTCGTCGGGGCCAACGGGGCCGGGAAGACGACCGCGATGCGGATCATCCTCGGTGTCCTGGCCGCGAACTCCGGTGCGGTGCGCTGGCAGGACGCGGCACTCACGCAGGACGTCCGCCGGGACTTCGGCTACATGCCCGAGGAGCGCGGGCTGTACCCGAAGATGAAGATCCGCGACCAGCTGGTGTTCTTCGGCCGGCTGCACGGGCTCGACCCGGAGCGGGCCGCGCAGCGAACCGACCGGATCCTCGAGCGGCTCGGGCTGACCGAGCGCGCCACCGACATCCTCGAGACGCTCTCGCTGGGCAACCAGCAGCGGGTGCAGATCGCGGCCGCACTGGTGCATCAGCCGATCGCGCTGGTGCTCGACGAGCCGTTCAGCGGCCTCGACCCGCTCGCCGTCGACGCGATGGTCGACCTGCTCCGCGAGGAGGTCACGCCGGAGGTGCCGGTGCTGTTCTCGAGCCATCAACTCGACCTGGTCGAGCGGCTGTGTGACGACCTCGTCGTACTGTCGCGCGGCAAGGTGGTCGCTGCGGGGCCGGTCGCGGAGTTGGCGGCCGGCGCCTCCACGACGTACCGGCTGGTCATCGACGGCGACGCGGGCTGGCTGCGCGACGTCCGCGGCGTCGAGGTGCGGGACGTGGCCGGCGGTACGGCGCTGTTCGACGTACTGGACGACGCGGTGGAACAGAAGATTCTTCAGGAGGCGATCAGCCGCGGACCGGTGCTCGAATTCGGGCCCGAGCGGGTGGCCCTCAGCGACATCTTCCGGGAGGCGACCCGATGAACCTCGACAGGCCGTGGATGCTGATCGCGGAGCGCGAGATCAGCACCAAGTTGCGGGACAAGACGTTCATCGGCTCCACCGTGGTGATGCTCGTGATCGTGATCGCGGCGGTGCTCATCCCCGCGCTCCTCAACGGCAAGAGCGGCCCGGACAAGATCGCGGTCGTCGACGACGCCGCGGCGCGGGTGGTGCAGCAGGCCTCGACCGCGAAGGGCGGCGCCGGCTTCGAGGTCCGCAAGGTCGCGGACCGGCCCGCTGCGGAGAAGGCGGTGACGGACGGCGACGTGAAGGCGGCGCTGGTACCTGGGACCGACGGGTACTCCGTACTGGGCAAGGACAGTGTCGACAGCGGGATCGAGAGCGCGCTGCGGCAGGCGGCGTCGACGGTCGGGATGGAAGCGAACGCCGCGAAGGTGGGGCTCACCCCGGAGCAGTTGCGGGCCGGTACGAAGATCGAAGTCACACTGCTCAAACCAGGCCCGCTGCCGGAGGTGGTTACGTACCTGGTGAATCTCGGTCTGGCGCTCGTCTTCTACATGACCTCGCTCGGTTTCGGGATGATGATCGCGCAGAGCGTCGTCCAGGAGAAGGAGAGCCGGGTCGTCGAGATCCTGGCGGCCGCGGTGCCGATCCGGTCGCTGTTGTGGGGCAAGGTGCTCGGCAATACCGTGCTCGCGCTGACGCAGATCGTGGTGATCGCCGCGGCGTCGCTGATCGGGCTGCTCGCGACCGATCAGGCCGGGATCCTCGAGGTGGTGGCACCGGTGGCCGGATGGTTCGTGGTGTTCTTCGTCCTGGGGTTCGTGGCGCTGGCCGGGCTCTGGGCGGTTGCCGGTTCGCTGGCGACGCGGCAGGAGGACCTCGGGTCGACCACGCTGCCGGGGCAGATGATCCTGATGATCCCGTTCTTCTTCTCGGTGTTCGCGGGGTCGTCGGCCAAGACGGTGGCGTCGTTCGTACCGATCGCGTCGTCGATGTCGATGCCGGGGCGGATGCTCACCGAGGACGTACCGATCTGGCAGCCGCTCGTGGCGATCGCGATCCTGCTGGCCACCACGGTGCTGATCGTCCGGCTCGGCGCGCGGCTGTACGAGCGCACGCTGCTCCAGACCGGCCGCCGGCTCGGTTATCGCGAGGCGATCGCACTCAAGGCGTCGTAACACATCGTCACTGCCGGGCCCGGCGTTACAGGTTCGGGCTCGGCTGTGACGAAACCGCAATGTTGGGCGCCTGTGTGCTGTGCGTCGACCTCGACTACGGTCTCAACGCATGAACGTCGAGCTGCGCCACCTGCGGGTGGTGGTCCTGGTGGCAGAAGCGGGGTCCGTCGGTCGGGCCGCCCGCTGGCTCAAGGTCAGCCAGCCGAGCCTGACCGCGCAGCTGAAGCGCATCGAGGCGGCGTTCGGCGGTGAGCTGTTCGAACGATCCCGGACCGGCGTCACCCCGACGGCCCTCGGCCGGTACGCCGTCGACCGTGCGCGGGCGATCCTGGTCGACGTCGACCACCTGTCCGCGACCGTCTCCGCGATGACCGCGGTCGAGTCGTCGGCCGTACGACTCGGTGGATTCCCGACCGCGCCGATGTCCGGGATCGCGTCCCGGCTCCGCGCCCACGGCGAGATCGAGCAGGTCAGCATCGAGGTCGAATGGTCCTCGAGCGTGCTGCTGCAGCAGCTCGAGAGCGGGCGGCTGGACTTTGCACTGCTCCGCGAGTTCCCCGGGTTCGAGCTGCGGCTGCCCTCCGGCGTCGAGGCCACCACGGTCGTCGAGTCCGAGTCGGCGTACGTCGCCTTGTCCGCGGACCACCCCGTGGCGTCCCGTACGCGCGGTGAGCTCGACCTGGCCGCACTGTGCGACGAGGAGTGGATCGGGGAGCCGCCGGACGACAGCGGGTTCCACGTGCTGTTCCGGGCCGCGTGCGAGGCTGCCGGGTTCCAGCCGCGGGTCGAGCACCACTCGGTCGACACGTCGGTACTGATGGGGTTCGTGACCAGCGGTCAGGGCGTCGCACTCATCTCGCCGACCTCGTACCGGATGCTCTCCTCGGACGTCACCACCCGCGCGCTCGCCGGTGACCCGATCCACCGCAAGCTGGTCCTCGCCTGGAGCACCGACTCACCCCGCGCCCAGATGGCCGGCGACGTACTCGCCATGGCCAATGCGGCGTACGACGAAGCAATCACCGAGCATGCGCGCCGGGGCGAACACCAGCAACGCATGCACGTCGCGTAAGCGCTAGGCCGGCTTGACCGCCGGATTCTCGAACGACGACAGGAAGAACTCCCCGGTGTCCTCCGGGTCCTCCATCCGCTCCCGATACTGAGACCCAACCTGCTCCCGAGGCAAAACCCGCTGAGCCGACTCGTCCTTCTCAGCCGTCTCACCCCGCTGCGGCGGCTTGCTCGCCTCAGCCGCCTCGTCCTGAGCAGCCTCAACCGGCTGTGCCGGCTTACTCGGCGCAGCCGCCTCGCCCTGAGCAGCCCCGCTGCCGGCAGCCATGCCTTGACCGGCCCCACCTTGCGCCGTCGGCCCTTGACCCGCCGTGTCCTCGGCCGGCTGCTGGTCTGCCGCAGGCGTCTCCGGCGTGGTGGTCTCTGGAGCAGGTGTCTGTGCTGGTGTTACCGAGGCCTCCTGCGCCGCCTCCGCACTCTGCTCCTCACCTGCAGGTGCCTTCGCTTGCTCAACGGGTGCCTGCTCTACGGGTGCCTGCTCTACGGGTGCCTGCGCTGCGGGTGCCTGCGCTGCGGGGGAGACCTGCGCCTCCGCCTGCTGCTGTGGTACGTCCGGCTGCTCTGCGGCAGGTGCCTGCGTGTGGGACTGGACCGTCGGCTCTTCGGCCGACTGAGTCGGCTCGTCGTAGTGGTCCACCGCGGGGCCAGACGCAGCGACCGTCTCCTCGCCAGATTCGTTGCTCTCGGCATCGGGACCCGGGAACGCACGAGTGTGCTCGTACTCCTCCGCATCGCCCACCGGGAACTGACGCGTCTGCTCATCAGCCTGGTTCCGCGGCTGCGCCGGCGCAGGCTCGTCGAACAAATCGTCGTACCGGCTGTGGGTCTCATAAGCAGGCGCCGCCTGATAGGTGCCCGCGGCAACCGGATACACAGCCGCGACGTCCGCCTCCTGCTGCGCCTGCGCGGCCTCCTGCTCCCGCTGCAGCCGCTCGGCCTCAGCGCGTTCGCGCCGCCGACGCTGCACGCCGCGGACGATCAGCTGGATCGCGTACACCAGCGAGATCACGCCGAGGATCGGCACCACGCCGTTCTGGGTGTACTGCTTCGACCCCTCGATCATCCCGTTCGTGACGCCGGGGACGTCGTTCAGGAAGTTCGTGGTCCGGTTCGGGATCCAGACCCAGCAGTAGATCAGCGTGCCGAACGCCACGAACGCCCCGAGCGCACCGGCGCCGGAGAAGTACGACACGACGGCCCAGAAGATCAGCGCGCCGAGGCCGAAGGCCAGCGCCATCTCCTTAGCGTTCAGCTCGATACCACCCGGCGCCGCCAGGACTCCGAACACGGCCGGTCCGGCCAGGGCAACGACTACGCCGAGCAAGAACCCAAGAAATTTGGACACACCCCCAAGGTAGCGACGAACTGCCGTCACACCCCGCAGACACTTCGGCACGTCCCTGACGGGCAACCGCTTCCCTAAGCTAGGGCCATGCGCCCTCCGAACATTCTCGTTGTCCTGTCCGACGAGCACACTGCCGCCGCAGCCGGCTGGGCCGGCCACCCACAGGTACGTACGCCGCATCTGGATCGCCTGGCCGCACAGGGCGTTGCGTTCGACCACGCGTACACGAACAGCCCCATGTGCGTTCCGTCCCGGCTGTCGCTGATGTCAGGCAAGTACGTGCACCAGATCGGGGCCTGGGACAACGGCGTGATTCCGGACGCGACCTACCGCACCTGGGGTCATCACCTGCGCGAGGCGGGCTACACCTCTGTACTGGCGGGCCGTACGCACTTCAACGGACCAGACCGTTTACTGGGCTTCGACCGCCGCCTCACCGACGACCTGGACTTCTGGCTCGACCACAGCGGCCGCCCACCACGCCGTACGACAGACTGGCGGCGCCCCACGAACTCCCACGTCACGGAACAAGGCACCGGCGAGCACGTACACACCCAGCACGACGTAGCCGCAACCGATGCCGCACTGGAGTTCCTGCAAGACCCGGGGGAGGACCCGTTCCTCCTGTACGTCGGCTACATGCACCCGCACTTCCCGTTGGTCGCACCACCGGAGTTCCGTGCGCTGTACGACGCCGCCGACGTGGAGGTACCTGTGGTCGCCGACGAACAACACCCCGTGATCTCGTTGCTCCGGCACGGTTTCCGCAACGACGAGCCGCTGACCGAGGACCAGATCAGGGAGGCCACGGTCTGCTACTGGGCGCTGATCAGCCACCTCGACCATCAGATCGGCCGGCTGCTAGCCGCCGTACCGGACGACACAGTAGTCATCTACACCAGTGACCACGGCGAGATGGCCGGTCACCAGGGCATCTGGCAGAAGCAGTGCTTCTACGAGCCCGCCGTACACATCCCACTGCTGCTATGCCACCCCGCGCTCGCACCGGCCCGCACCAGCGCCCACGTGAGCCTGGTAGACATCCTCCCCACCCTCAGGGATGTCGCCGGGCTGTCGCCAGATCCAACCCTGCCCGGAGAGTCACTCCTCGACCCCCAAGACCGTCCGGTCCTGTCCGAGTATCACGCGCAAGGCATGCCGGACGGTGGCTTCATGCTCAAGTCCGGCCCCTGGAAGTACTGCTACTACGGCGCCGGTCACGCACCACAGGTCTTCAACCTGGAAGAAGACCCACAAGAACTCCACGACCTGGCTGCCGAAACGCAACTAGTGCAGCGCCTGGACGCCGAACTGAGACAGCTCCTGGACCCCGACCAAACCGACACCCAAGCCAAAACCAACCAAGCCACCCGCCGCGCCACAACACCGCCCAACTAGCCCAGCCGTCTGTCACCCGCGGCCCGGTCACCGGGCGGCTGCGGGTGCAACGGTGGTGCGGAGCGTCAGACGGTCAGCCCGTAGGTGATCGCCGTGGGTGGCTCCTCGTGGTGGTCGATGTCCGGGCTGCGCTCGTACTCGTCCCAGGCGAGGAGTTCGCCGAGATGGCGCCGGACCGGCTCGAGTATCTCGGCGATCGTGACCTCGCGCCCGAGCTCCTGGGAGAGCGTGGTCACGTCGGCATCGGAGATTCCGCACGGGACGATCCGATCGAACCAGGTCAGGTCGTTGCTGCAGTTCAGCGCGAAGCCGTGCATCGTCACGCCCTGGGCAACCCGGATGCCGATCGCGGCGATCTTGCGTTCCCGGCCGCGGTCGTCGGCCGCCACCCAGACGCCGCTGCGGCCCTTGACCCGCCCGGTCTTCACGCCGAGCTCGGTGCAGACGCCGATCAGCGCCTCCTCGAGCCGCCGGACGTAGTCCACGACGTACACATGGGAGGCGAGCTTGACGATCGGGTACCCAACGAGCTGCCCGGGGCCGTGCCAAGTGATCTTGCCGCCACGGTCCACGTCGACCACCGGCGTCCCGTCCAGGGGACGCTCATGCGGCTCGGTACGCTTGCCCGCCGTGTACACCGGTGGGTGCTCGAGCAGGATGACCGTGTCGGAACCGGTGCCCTCGGCAACTTCCGCGTGCAGACGCCGTTGCTCGGCCCACGCGGTCTCGTAGTCCACCGCATCGGCGCCGAAGCCGGCCTCCACGTACTTGATAGCCCTCACGCCTTCGAGTGTAGGCGCCGCCCGCACGCGCTCCGGCCCGGGGCTGTGGATAACTTCCGCGGGGGAAGTCGCGATCGGTGCATCCTCTTGGACATGGATCTCGCAGACCTCGCCGGTTACAGCCTGCGCCGGCAGCTCGGTTCCGGATCGGCCGGCACCGTCTGGCAGGTCCGGGACCGCGCGACCGGCCGCAACGCGGTGCTCAAACACATCCCGATCAGCGCTCTTCCCGACCGCCGCCGGCTCCGCGAGGACCTCAGCATGCTGTCCCGCCTCCGCCACCCACACGTGGCCCGGCTGCTCGAGTTCCGGGAGACGGACACCGGTTGGATCCTGGTCAGCCAGCACCTGGCCGCAGGCAGCCTCGCCGCCCTCCTCACCCGCCGTGCCCCGCTGACTCGCGGCGAGCTCGTCACCCTCCTGGCCCCCGTCGCCTCGGCCCTGTCCCACCTTCACGACTCTGGCCTCAACCACGGCTCACTCACCCCCACCAACGTCCTGTTCGACGCCGATGGCCGCCCCATCCTCACCGACTCCGTACTCCACCCCGGCAGCCCCACCGCCGACATCCAAGCCCTGACAACCCTCGCCCACCAAGCAGCCGCCGACCCCGGCCCTTTCACACCCGCCCTGTTCACCACGGCCCGTCTCCAAACCGTCCCTGCCCGCCTCCTGACCCTCTCCCCACCAGCCCCCATAGAACTAGAAATCCCCCCAGAAGGTCTCTATCCACCCACCCCCCTCATCCCCACCCCGACCCCACTCACCGCACCCACCCCCGCCACGCCGCCTACTGCCTCGGCGCCGCCTACCGCCTCTGCCCCACCCGCCTCTGAGTCACCAACCGTCTCTGCGCCGCCTACCGCCTCTGAGTCACCAACCGTCTCTGAGTCACCAACCGCATCCACGCCACCCACCGCGCCTGGGACAACCCCCGAGTTCACGGGCTCAAGCGCACCCAACGGAGCATCGGACGCGCGCACCAGTTCAATCGACGACTCGACTGCACCCGCGACCTCTGGCACCGCACCGGACGCAACTGCCGGATCGAGTGCCCCGCAAAGTCCACAGCCCGGTTCTGACTGGGTGGCATACGCACCTGCTGCGTCCGCCGAGCAGCCAGGCGCGCCGGCAAACTCCAACGAGCGGCCCAACGACCCCGCAGACGACTTCGCGCACCCCACCCATCCGTGGAAGCCGCAACATCCATGGAAACCGCAGGTTCCACCGACACCGCAGGCTCCACCAGCAGCGCTACATCCGTCGCAATCGCAACTGCCCTCGGCACCGCAACTGCCTGTGGCACCGCACCTGCCCTCAGCACCGCACCTGCCTACGGCATCGCAACCTCCGAGCCCAATCGTGGGTTCACCATTGACGGCCCACCCTCCTACCGGACCTGTCCGCCGCACGGGCCCGGCTGCATCTGCAGGCGACGCCACGCACCCGCTCGCCCCGTCCACCCCCGACCCGTCCACCCCCGGCCTTCCTCGTGACCAGCTATCACCCAACCCCGAGCAGAACTCGACCTCACCCAGCCCCGCCGACGCCACCCACGAACGGCCGCCGTCCTCACCCGACGACCCAACTGACGATGACGAGGCACCAGCCATCTCCCGCGGCCCCCTGGCCCCACCTCCGTCAGACGCCCCGACCTCCCGGCCAACCCCAACCGCCGGATCCCAACCCTCCGATCCCGCCCCCGCAACAACCAGCAAGCGCGGCATGAAGCGCCCACGTACCACCCGCCGCACCAAAACCCGCCAAGGCCGCGCGATCCGCACCACCCGCACCGCTCGAACCCCCTACCAAGCCCACCTTCACCCCGCCCCAGAGGCAGACGCTCAGCCCAGCGCTGACCTTTCCTCCGCAGCCGACCTTCTCCCCAAAGCCGATCTTCACCCCAGCCTCAACGCACCCACCTGGACGATCGCGCCACCCCACGACGCCCCGCTGCCCCACACCAACGCCCAACTCTCCGCCAATCCACCCCACAGCAGTCCAAACGGACACGCAGCAGGAACCCCACCGCGCACCGCGCCACCACTTGCACCCCAAGGTGACACGGGCAACCCCGCCCCGCACACTGATGCCGGCACGCACTCCTCAGCTGCGGCGCGTATGGGTGCCGCCGACGTAAAGGGTGGTGCCAACGTAAGCGGTGGCCCTGACGTGAGCGGTGGCCGCGACGTAGGCGGCGGCGACGTACATACCGGTGCCCCCGAGCGTCGTGCTGCCGCTCCAGGCGCTGGGCGCGCGGAACACGCTGTTGCGGATCCACGAATCAGCGCCGACGTACCTGTTGGTGGTGATCCGCGGACTAGCGCCGACGTACATCCTGATGCTGACGACACGGTTGATGTCCACGTGCAGGCTGGCGTCGACGCCGGTCCCAGTTGCGACCTGGGCGCTAGTGCCGACGAGCGTGCCGATGCTGACCCGCGTGTAAGTGGCAACCGACGTGCTGGCGCTGCCCCTTGCACCGGTGGTGACGTACCTGCTGGTGGTGATGGTGACTCGGGGGCAGTTGGCGACGGACGTGTTGGCGCTGTCCCTGGCACTGGCACTGGCGGTGACGCAGATCCTGGTGGTGATGGTGATCCGCGTGCGGGTGGAGATGCGCGTCATGGGCACATTGCGCGTAGCGGTGGGGGACTGCGCGGTGGTGATGGGATGTGGGGCCGGGGCGGGCTACGTCGTCGGCGGCGGCGGCGTGGTCGGGCGGTGGTCGGTGGGCGTACCTTCGGCCGGTTCGCACATCCGGCGTACGGCGTTCTCGCGGCGGCTGCTGCGGGCGCTGTCGTGGTGCTCGCGATCGGGATCGCGGCCGTACGGACGGTCGACACCGCTGCTGACGCACAACCGGCGTCGGCATCAACTCAGTCCACGGCACGGTGGACGTCCGCGCTCCCGACGGAACCCGCGCCCTCAACCGGCGCCGCAGCCAGGCACTCGACACCGCCCGCGCCAACCCAGCCGCTAGACACCAACCCGACGCAGGCGACGCAGCCCACAACTGCACAGTCGAGCCAGCCGACCAGGCTCGCCACATCCGCACAACCGTCGACGCCGGCGAGCCCGCTGATGCCGACACCGGCGCGGCCGTCGTCGACGGTTGAGAACCCGTCGGTCGGGCCCACGAGTTCCTCTGCCGATGTGGCGGCGTGGATCCGGACGCTGGAGGCGCTGGATGCCCAGCGGTCAGGGGCTTTCTGGACTCTCGACCTGGATGTTCTCGATGACATCTACGTACCGGGTAGTTCTCCATGGGTCGCTGACCGCGCGTTGTTGTCGAAGTACCGCAAGCAGAACGTTCGCGTTCGAGGGCTCCGGATTACGATCGACCGCACCGTAATCACCCGCCACACGGCGACAACGGTGACCCTCAGAACAACCGACCGCCTGACGGCCGGCGAGGCTGTCGATCACGCCGGTACGAAGACTCCACTCCCGCCCGGCCGTCCGACAACCCGACTCATCACGCTGACCACCACGCCAACGCAACCTGAGACGCGGGCCACTCCGACATGGCGCATCAGCACCATCACACAGGCCTGACCTCGCGCCAGCAGAACCTCCGAGGGCACTCGGCATCTGTGTAGACGGAGGTTGAGGAAACGCCGCTCCGAGTCTTGGCCCAGGCACATCGCCGACCGCTGGTTTCTACTGCTGGCTTGGGAATTGCTGGTTATGACCGTTGGCTCAGGAGCCCCGCGAGAACCGTTGGGGCGACCACCGCATCTACCTGGTGGAGCAGTTGGTCGAGAACCGCCGGTCTGAAGCCGTTGGGTTGGATCGTGTGCTTGCACTGGAGCTGCTGCGGTTCGGAGGTGTAGGCGCTCAATCGACACCATGACTGAGCGTTGGGTCGACGCCAGTGGCGGTATGTGGTCGGCCATGGGGGGATCCCGTTCGACCAGCAGTCAGGTCGGCGGTCTGTTGCGTCAGTAGGGCGGCGGGTCGTCTGCTGGGCTGCTGGGTGGTTGTTGGGTGGGTTTGGGGGTGATGGGGCCGCGGGCGGGTGGGACGGTGGTGTAGCGGTGGCCGGTGGGGGTGGTGAGGGTGACGGAGCCGTTGGGGTGGCTGGTGGTTTTCCATCCCCAGGCGGGGGTGTCTTTGATGACGTGGTGGTATTCGCAGTAGGGGACGAGGCCGGTGAGGGTTGTTTGTTTGGTTTGGGTGAACGGGGTGGTGTGGTCGCGGTCGCATTCTCTGGAGGTGCGGTTGCAGCCGGGCCAGGCGCAGGTGGGGTGGCGGGCGAGGAGGGTTTCGGTGACGAGTGTGCCGGGGTCGTGGCGGGTGGTGGAGGCTTCGAGGATGGTGCCGTTGGTGGGGTCGGTGAGGAGTCGGCGCCAGGTGCCGTCGGTGGCGATGCGGCGGGCCATGGTGGCGGGGATGGGTCCGTAGCCGGTGAGTTCGCAGGGGTCGTTGTCCATCTCGATCAGTGTGGTGATGGGGATGAGGACTTCGATGTGGGGGCGTCTGCGGTGTTGGTCGGGGAGTCGGCGTTCGAGCCAGTCGAGTCCGTTGTGCAGGATGTGCTGGAACAGGTCGGCGACGACGTCGGCGCGGCGTTGTGGCGCAGTCCGCTTGCCGGCGTCCTTACCGCTGCCGCTGCCGCTGCCGCTGCCGCTGCCGCTGCCGGTGGCAGTGCCGTTGCCGTTGCTGGTGCTGGTGCTGGTGTCTGTGCTGTCTTCGTCGTTGGTGTGTCGCGGTGAGCGTGCGGAGTTGGTGACTGTCGACTCGGCGGTCTCAGCCGACTCCGCAGTCTCCGCAGGCTCAGCAGTCTCAGCGGTCTCAGCAGGCTCAGCGGGTCGGGCGGGTCGGGTGGGTGCGGCGGACTGCGCGGTACCGGTGGGTGTGGCGGTACCGGTGGGTGTGGCGGTCCCGGTGGGTGGGGTGTTGGGGGTTTCGCGTTTGGTGAGGTCGGTGATGGCTTGGATGGCGATCCAGGCTTGCTGGATTTTGTCGGCGGTGTGGACGATCCACAGGCCGGCCATGCCGTTGGGGAGGGGCACGATTTTGCAGGTGCGTTCGGCGGCGGCGGCCTGGTGGTCGTCGGCCTCGGTTTTGGCGGCGTGTTTGGCGACCTGGCGGCGCAGGGAGGCTTGCAGGTTGCGGTGGGTCTGGCCGGGGGCGCGGCGCAGGACGTGGGATTCGACGGCCTGGGCGGCGTCGCGGGGCAGGTCGCGGGTGGCTTCGGAGATGGACAGTGCTTTGGACCAGGTCAGCGCACCACAACGCAAAGCGGTGTGGGTGGCGGTCAGGGTGCTGGTCAGGTGCAGGGCGGTGTCGACGTGCCGGCCGGCGGTGGGCTCGGACAGGTGCAGCGCGGCGCCGATCTCGGCGGTCCAGGACCGTTCGGGGTCGACCGGGCGGCCGGAGGAGTCGAGCCGGGCCGGGCGCGGTATCTCGGCCGCTTGGGTTTTGCGTTGCCGGTAGAACGAGGCCATCGCGGCGGCCTTGATCGCGGCCGCCCAGGCCTCCATCCGCGCCGCGGCCTTCATCGCCTCGATCAACGCGACCGGCGACTCACACTGCGGACGCAGCAACTCCAGCTCCGCAGCCAGTTCCCCGCCCGGCGGCAGGAACACCCACGCCGGCGCCCTGCGGCGCAACATCTCACGCTCGGCCTCGTCCTGCTCAACACCTGCCCACAACTCCCACTCCAACGCATCGACCCGCGACATCGGCGGCAACTCGTCGTACGGGTCGTTGTAAGGGTCCTCCCAGTCCACGAACCACAGGCCGTTCTCCTCATCGCGACCGCCCGGGACGCAGAGATCAGCCGGGGGCACCGATGCACCGACGGCCTCCATCGCGGCCGACTCGGCCGACAGTTCGGCAGTCATCCGAGCGGTAAAGGCAGGCGTGAGCCATGAGGGCTGCTCCTGCGTCGGATCGGCGACTGCTGTCATGCGACGACATTAGAACATTTGTTCGATTACGCAAAATCTGGTTAGCTGGGGCAATCGAGAGTGTGGAGGTGATGGTGGGATGGTCGAAGACGAATCCGCCGGCCTGGAGCCGGGTCGGCAAGGTGCGTTCGCTGGTCGGCCGTCACCATTTCGGGGTATGTGCCGCGATCAGCCTGTGGCCGATTCGCACCAGCTCCGCCCGTACGGACGCCGGTTCGAGTACCTGGACGCCCTCGCCGAGGTAGATCAGCTCACAGGCCGCCTCTCGGACCGAGTTGAAGGTCGCGGTGAACCGGTGTCCCGTGCCGGTGCCGGTGTCGATCGGCCGGAGTTGGGTGTCTTCCGAAAGCGCCAACGTGACTCGGCCAAGATCTGCCGGGCGAACCTGGAACTCTACTTCGACCCGATTGCTCGAGCAGGGCACATGGCGGCGGTTGACGTCCTCCCAGGCCCGGATGAGGTCGAAGTCGTCGGGCCGCTCGACGGATTCGGTGGTGATGCCGGCATTGGTGGTCCAGGAGACGCGAAAGGTTCGCAGGCCCGACGCCGCGCCGGCGACGAGATACCAAACAGAGCTCTTGGAAACCAGCCCGTACGGATGGACGCGGTGCACCGCGGCATCGGCTCCTGGTGGGGCGTAGGTGAGGTCTACTTGGACTCCGGCAATCACGGCGTCGCGCAACGGCAGGAGCGTGGAAGGCGCAGGCTGCGCGGGTCGCCCCCACCGGGTGGGGTCGATGTGTATGGCCTGCCGAGTCCGGTCGGCCTGCTCGCGAGTGTTGGCCGGGAGGGCTGCGAGCAGCTTGCGGACCGCCGAGGTGATCCCCTGTTCCAGCCCGAGGCCGGCCAGCAGTTCCGGCCCGGTCACCAAGAACAGTGCCTGCGCCTCCTGCGCGGTCAACGCCGAGAGGTTGATCGCAGGACCGTCGAGCAATGCCCAGCCACCCCCGCGGCCGCGTTCGGAGTACAGCGGCAGGCCGGAGAGCAGCAACGCTTCCAGATCTCGGCGGATCGTTCGCTCGGAAACGTCGAGGCGCCGCGCCAGCTCGGGTGCGGTCATCCTTCGGTGCGCTTGCAGCAGCAGCGCAATCGCCACCAGGCGCTCGGCGCGCATATCGGCAAATTAGCAGAAAAACAGGACATACGGCTGGCCGGTTTTGTTTCGTACGGTCTCAGAACGTCCGGGCGATCCGGCCCGGATGTGGGGCAGCGAGAGGGAGACCATTCATGACCACACAGGTGCTGACCGGGCAGCAGGTCGCCGTAGCAGGACTCGACGGCTGGACCCTGCTGCTGTCGTTCGGGCAGGGCGGCCTGGAGACCCGGATCCATACCGAGAGCTTCGCCCAAGGGCTCCGGCTGGTGGGGTCGATCGGCCAGGCCGCCGAAGCCCTCGGCCATCACGCAGAGCTTGACCTGCGGCGCTCTCAAGTCGATGTCCGGCTGTCCAGCCGTGATGGCGGCGGCGTGACCGACATCGACGTGATGCTGGCGCGTCAGGTCACCGAGATCGCCGCTGCCGCCGGCGTGGAACTCGAATGCGGCAGCCTCACCCGAATCGAGCTCGGCCTGGACACGGCGGCCTACGACAAGATCGCGCCGTTCTGGGCCGCTGTGCTGGACTCTCACCATGTCATCGGCACCGAAGAGTGGGGTGATGTCGGCGACCCCCGTACGGGGCTGCCGATGATCTGGTTCCAGACCGCAGATGCTCGATCCTCACAGCGAGTCTGGCATCCGCACATCTGGGTCGACCCGAGCCAGGTACGGCCACGCATCGACGCCGCGCTGGCTGCCGGCGGCGCCCTCGTCAGCGACGAGGGCGCACCGTCCGCCTGGGTGCTGTCCGACCCCGACGGCAACCAGCTCTACCTGTGCACGTGGCAGCCCGGCGACAGCATCCTGTGCGATTCGCAATATCGCCCCGGAGGAATCAACTGGAGCGGCCGGAGCTGACCCCAGAGCGGCCGCGATGTCCTGAGACGTAACACGGTGTAGTCCATGTAGCCAGGTAGGACCCGCGGCGTACAGCGGCGGTGACCCGTAATAGCTGTGGGAGGCAGAGCGAATCACGCATCCGTCATGTAGGGCTTGCGCAGCCTCTTGACCAGTTCTCTCGCACCGATTTCCTCACGGATCCATGCGAGCCGACCGACCGTGGGAATCATCTCGCGTTCGGCGTCGGTCAGCGGCCGGACGGACTCGTAGCTGTTCAGGAACGGCCGCCGGTGCTGCTCCCGGATGCGGGTCACGTAGTACGCGATGTCATAGATGCGCCAGCCGTACCCGGCCAGGTCGAAGTCGAGGAACGTGATCCGGTCGTCGTCGGTGAAGTGGAAGTCCAGGCTCTGCACGTCACCGTGCACGACGCCCCAGCCGGTTGGCCCGGGGTCGAACGCCGCGAGCCGGCGCCGGATCGCGGCGGCGTGCTCCTCGATGACAGCGGCCTGAGGGGCATCCGGGCGAAGCTTGGCGAGGTAGCGGTCGAGCAGGTTGGCCTGATCCAGGTGGTACCGGCGGTGCGGGCTCGTGAAGCCGTCTGACGCGACGTGGATGCAGGCGAGCGTCTCGCCCACGAGTCGTACCCGCTTCAGGCTCCCCTCGCCGGGACGGCCTGGCGCCCAACTGAACAGCGTGTAGTAACGGCCGTCCTCGAGCCGACCGAGCGGATCACCGTTCGTGCGGTCGATCGGGACCGGCACGGCAATCCCGTTCCGGTCCAGATGGCGGAGCAGGTCGAGTTCGAAACGGAGCTCGTCCTCGTGCGCGATCCACCACGGGTCGGCGCGGTGAACGCGCAGTGCGTACCTGGTCGAGCCGAACTCGACGGCGTACGTCTCGTTGACGCTGGAGAACAGCGGCCGAACGGCGGTGAGCGTACCGAGGTCGTACTCGGTGACAACGAGCTGGTCAAGCACCATCAGAGGCGCTCCTTCCCGGTAGAAGTGGCGGTACCGGGGAGGGCGCCCAGCGAACCCTGGAGGCGCCCCGCCAGAACACTAGCCGGGAGAGCCTCCAGTCGCCAGCCCGATCGACGACAAGTCACTGCTGAAACCTGCGGAGCCGAAGGGGATGTGTAAGAGGACCGGTTAAGCCAGAGCTGCCGAGAGTGCGGAGGTGACGGTGGGGTGGTGGAAGGCGAATCCGGCGGCCTGGAGCCGAGTCGGCAGCGCGCGCTTGCTGCCGAGCAGTTCCCAGGCGAACTCGCCGAGGGCTGCCTTCATCAACGCAGCCGGCACCGGCACGAACGACGGCCGGTGCAGCGCAGTGGCGAGCGCTTCGGTGAACTCGATGTTCGTTGCGGGCGTCGGCAGCGCAACGTTCACCGGACCGCTGAGGCTGTCGTTGTCCGCGACGTACCGGACGGCGCGGATCCAGTCGGTCAGCGAGACCACAGGGAAGTACTGCGTTCCCGATCCGAGTCGCCCGCCGACGCCGAGCCGAAAGGGGATGGACATCAACTGGAACGCCGGGGCCTTGCCGTCCAGGACGACGCCCGTGCGGAGTGCCGCGACCCTGCTGCCCGCGGCGCGGGCGGGCTCGAGGGCACCTTCCCACAGCCGTACGACGTCGGAGAGGAAGCCTTCGCCGAGTTCGGAGTCTTCGGTGAGGATCCGGTCGCCGAGGTCCATGCCGTATCCGCCGATGCCGCTCTGGGTGATGAATACCGGTCGGCGGTCGAGTTGGGTCGCGGCTGCGGCAAGCGTCGAGGTGGTGCTGATCCGGCTCTCGCGGATCGCGAGGCGGTACGTCGGTGTCCACGGGCGGCCGATGTTCGCGCCGGCCAGGTTCACCAGGACGTCTGGATCGTCGAGTGCGGCGGGGTCCAAGTCACCGCGGGCCGGATCCCAGCGGATCTCGTCCGGCGCCGACGGGGTGCGGCGTACCAGGCGGAGGACCTGGTGGCCGTCGGCAACCAAGTCGCGGGTGAGCGCCTTGCCGAGGAAGCCGGAGGCGCCGGCCAGCACGTATTTCATCGGCTCTGCTCTTTCATCGGCTCTGCTCCTTGTCAGGAAGGGAAATGCAGCGGCGCCGGTGCCCGTCCCCGAGGGAGACAGTCGCCGGCGCCGGTGCCCGAGCGGATCAGACGTCGAACTGGGCCTCTTCGAGGCGCTGCTTGACCGCCGTCAGGTAACGGGCCGCGTCGGCGCCGTCCACCAGGCGGTGGTCATAGGTCAGGGCCAGGTAAACCATCTGGCGGATCGCGATGGTCTCGCCGAGCTCCGGGTGGGTGATGACGACCGGGCGCTTCACGACGGCGCCGGTCCCGAGCATGCCGACCTGCGGCTGGTTCAGGATCGGGGTGTCGAAGAGCGCGCCGCGGCTACCGGTGTTGGTGATGGTGAAGGTGCCGCCCGCCATCTCGTCCGGCAGCACCTTGTTGTTCCGGGTGCGCTCGGCGAGGTCGGCGATCTTCTTCGCCAGGCCGGCGATGTTCAGGTCGCCTGCGTTGTGCACGACCGGGACCATCAGGCCGCGCTCCACGTCCACCGCGATGCCGAGGTGCTCGGCGGCGTGGTACGTGATCTCGCCCTTCTCGTCGTCGATCGACGCGTTCAGCTTCGGGTACTGCTTCAGCGCGTCGACCGCAGCGAGTGCGAAGAACGGGAGGAACGACAGCTTGGTGCCTTCGCGGGCCTCGAACTCGGCCTTCTTCGCATTCCGCAGCTTGGCGATCTCGGTCACGTCGACCTCGACCACCGTGGTCAGCTGGGCGGAGACCTTCAGGCTGTTGACCATGTGGGCCGCGATCGCCTTGCGGATCCGGCTCATCTTCTCGGTCGTGCCACGCAGCGGGCTGATCGTCGGAGCCTTCGCGGCCGCGGCGGCAGGGGCCTGGGCAGCCGGAGCGGCGGGTGCAGCCGCGGCGGCCTTCTTCGCCTCGGCAGCGGAGATCACGTCCTGCTTGCGGATCCGTCCGCCGACGCCGGTGCCCTGTACTGCGTTCAGGTCGACGTCGTGCTCCGCGGCCAGCTTGCGGACCAGCGGGGTGACGTAGTTCGGGCCGTCGGCAGCAGCACCGTTCGGGGAGGGAGCGGCAGCCGGTACGGCGGGCGCAGCAGGTGCCGGAGCTGCAGCAGGTGCCGGAGCTGCAGCAGGTGCCGGAGCGGCAGCGCGCGCCGCGGCGGGAGCCGGAGCGGGTGCGGCAGCCGGAGCGGGTGCGGCAGTTGGGGCAGGGGCCGGAGCCGGTGCAGGAGCGGCGGCCGGGGCAGGTGCAGTGGCCGGAGCGGGTGCAGCGGCCGGAGCGGGTGCAGGCGGGGCTGGTGCGGCGGCTGCCTCGGTGGGGGCGGCCGGAGCGGCAGCTGGTGCGGCGGCAGGGTTGCCGGAGCCGACTACTGCGAGTTCGGCGCCTACCTCGACGGTCTCGTCTTCGGCGACCTTGATCTCCAGGAGCTTGCCGGCGACCGGGCTCGGGATCTCGGTGTCGACCTTGTCGGTGGAGACTTCGAGCAGGGGCTCGTCCACGGCTACGTCGTCGCCGACCTGCTTGAGCCAGCGGGTGACGGTTCCTTCGGTGACGCTCTCGCCGAGGGCCGGCAGGGTCACCGAAGTACCGGAAGCAGCACCACCAGAAGGAGCAGCCTCAGCAGCGGCGGGCGCCGCAGCAGGAGCCTCAGCAGCCGGAGCAGGAGCCGCAGCCTGAGCAGCAGCAGGTGCCGGAGCGGCAGCCGGGGCAGCAGCAGGAGCAGCCGGAGCCTCAGCAGCGGGAGCGGCCTCAGCCGGAGCGGCCTCAGCCGGGTCGGCTTCAGCTGCAGGCTCGGCGGCGGCCGGGGTGGAGGTGGCTTCGCCGGCGTCGCCGATGACGGCGAGTTCGGCGCCGACCTCGACGGTCTCGTCTTCGGCAGCCTTGATCTCCAGCAGGGTGCCGGCGACAGGGCTCGGGATCTCGGTGTCCACCTTGTCGGTCGACACTTCCAGCAGGGGCTCGTCGACGGCAACGGTGTCACCGACCTGCTTGAGCCAGCGGGTGACGGTTCCTTCGGTGACGCTCTCCCCGAGGGCCGGCAGGGATACAGAGGTCGGCATGACGGTCGTTGCTCCTTCGTCTGATCGGTCGAGTGTCAGCCTACGGTGCCGCCGGAGCGGGCAGGATCCGGGTCACGAGGCCCTGCACGCCCAGCAGCTCCAAACCTACTCAAAGGTTCCAGCAGGCTCAGTCATGGAAGTGCAAAGGTTTCCCGGCGAGTGCGAGATGGGCCTCGCCGAGGGCCTCGTTCTGGGTCGGGTGGGCGTGGACGAGTGGCGCCACATCGGCGGGGTACGCCTCCCAGTTGTAGATCAGCTGCGCCTCGCCGATCAGCTCGCCGACGCGGGAGCCGACCATGTGCAGCCCCACGACCGCGCCGTCGCGCGCCCGGACCAGCTTCACGAAGCCGGTCGTCTTCAGGATCTGCGACTTGCCGTTCGCGCCGAGCGGGTAGTTCAGGACGTCGACCTCGCCGTACTTCGCCCGCGCCTGCTCCTCGGTCAGTCCGACCGATGCGACCTCGGGCTCGGAGTACGTGACCCGCGGGATCCCGGACTCGTCGATCGGGGTCGGCGACAGGCCCGCGAGGTGCTCCGCGACAAAGATGCCCTGCTGGAACCCGCGGTGGGCGAGCTGCAGCCCCGGCACGATGTCGCCGACCGCGTACACGCCGGGCACGCTGGTCTGCAGCGTCGCGTCGACGGTGACGAAACCACGGTCGAGCGTGACGCCGACCTCTTCGTACCCGAGGCCGGCCGTGTTCGGGCCGCGGCCGACGGCGACCAGCAGCACCTCGGCCTCGATCACCTCACCGCCCGCGAGGCTTACCCGTACGCCAGAATCAGTGACCTGCACCGACTCGAACGGAGTGCCGGTCTTGAAGGTGATCTTGCGCTTCCGGAAGGCACGCTCCAGGGCCTTCGAGCTGTCGGCGTCCTCGGCAGGTACCAACCGCGGCAGCGCCTCGACGATCGTCACGCGGGTGCCGAACGAGGTCCACGCGGACGCGAACTCGACCCCGATCACCCCGCCGCCGAGCACCACTGCCGACTCCGGAACCCGGTCCAGCGTCAGGGCGTGCTCGCTCGCGATCACCCGGTTCCCGTCCAGCTCGAGACCGGGCAGCGACCGGGAGTAGGAGCCGGAGGCAAGGATGACGTTGCGGCCCGTGTACGTCGTGTCACCGACCTGGACCGTCGTCGGGGAGGTCAGTCGCCCCTCGCCCTCGATCACGGTGATGCCGCGGGACTTCAACTGTCCCTGCAGACCCTTGAACAGCCGGTCGACGACACTGTCCTTGTACTTGTTCACGCCGCCCATGTCGACGCCCTCGAGCGTCGTCCGGACGCCGAACTGCTCACCCTCGCGCGCGGAGTCCGCGACCTCGGCGGCGTGCAGCAGCGCCTTGGTCGGGATGCAGCCACGGTGCAGACAGGTCCCGCCGACCTTGTCCTTCTCCACCAGCGCCACGGACAGGCCGAGCGTCGCGGCGCGCAGTCCGGCGGCGTAGCCCCCGCTGCCGCCGCCGAGAATCACCAGGTCGTACGTCGTGCCGCTGCTCGTCGGGGTGTCAGTCACAGGTTCCTCCGTGGGTCTGGTCGAGGCGGGGGTCCCCGGATCGCGGGGCCGGCCCGGCGTCATCTTTTCACCGATTCCGTCCGGATCCACGTCCGGGCCGGTCCCGGCGTGCCCGCCGCGAGCAGGCGCAACCGTTATCCAGGATTCCGGGCCCGACTTGCACAGATAGTGGACACTTACACCCATGAAGTGGTTCGGTCGCCGGCGGAAGGCCGGAACGATGCGCCGGGCGGACTCCCCGGACCAGGCGCACCTGCGTGAGTTCGCCCAGACCCGGCAAGGCGTGGAGGGGTTCGTCGAGCCGCGCACCGCGGTCACCGAGTACACACTGCTGCTCGTCGCGATCGACGGTGAGTGGACCCGCCGCCGGGTCCCGTCGGTCAAATGGGCCCACGACTTCGCGAACCGCCTCGGCATCCCGTCGTACGACGCCGCCGTGGTCGGTTACCCGCCCCGCATGCGCGAGTACAACGCCCGCATGAAGAGGAACGGCCAGGCCTGACCAGAGCGGTCAGACCCGGCCGCAATGTCAGCCGGCCGAAGCGGCGAGTTCTACGAGTGTGCGCACGGCATAACCGGTGCCGCCGGTCGGGGTGTATCCCGACGCGCCGCCGTCGTTGAACGCAGGACCGGCGACGTCCAGGTGGACCCAGTCGATGCCATCGGCAACGAAGTCGCCGAGGAACGCGGCCGCGGCGAGCGCGCCGCCCCACGGCTCGCCGGTGATGTTCGCCAGGTCCGCGACCTTGGAGTGCGACTTCAGCTTGTCGAGCATCTCGCCCGGGATCGGCAGCGGCCAGAGCGACTCACCGGCCGCGAGGCCCGCGTCCACGACCCGGTCCCGGGCGCTGTCGGCGTTCCCGAAGGCGCCGGCCACCTTGGTGCCCAGGGCAACGACACAGGCGCCGGTCAGCGTCGCCACGTCGACGATCAGGTCGGGCTCGTCCTGCGACGCCCGGACCAGCGCGTCGCCGAGCACCAGCCGGCCCTCGGCGTCGGTGTTCAGCACCTCGACGGTCTTGCCGCCGTACATGGTCAGGACGTCGGACGGCCGCGCGGCCGAACCGGACGGCATGTTCTCGGCCATCGCCGCGTACGCCGTCACCCGGACCGGCAGCTCGAGCCGCGCGATCGCCAGCGTCGCGCCGATCACCGCGGCCGCACCGGCCATGTCGGACTTCATGCTCACCATGCCGTTCGACGTCTTCAGCGAGAGACCGCCGGAGTCGAAGGTGATGCCTTTGCCGACGAACGCGAGGTGCGTGACGGCCTTGCGCGGGGTGTAGGTCAGGCGAACCAGCCGCGGCGGGTTCACCGAGCCCTGGCCGACGCCGAGGATGCCGCCGTAGCCACCCTTCGCGAGCGCCTTCTCATCGAGGACCTCGACCTTGACGCCGTACTCCTTGCCGAGCTTGACGGCGTCGGCGGCGAACTCGGCCGGGTGCAGGTCCGACGGCGGCGTGTTGACCCAGTCACGCACCTGGGAGACGACATCAGCGGTCACCTGGGCGCGCTCGAGCGCGGCCTTGGCGTCCTTGTTCCGGGCCAGGTCGGTGAGCACGATCAGGTTGCCCGGTACGTCGTCGGCACCGTCACCCGACTTGTACGCCGTGAACGCGTAGCGCCCCAGCAGCGCGCCCTCGGCGATCGCCCGCACGCACTCGGCGTCCGGCGCCGGCAGCGCGAACGCGACCGACTGCGAGGTCTTCGCGGCGCGCACGCCGGTGCCGGCCGCGGCCCGCAGGTCCTCGGTCTTCAGCGAATCGTCCGGCGCCGAACCCAGACCGACCGCGATCAGCGTCGCGGACCTGCCCGGCTTCGCGCCGGGCACCTTGGTCACCTCTCCTACCTTGCCGGTGGCGCCGAGGCCGGACAGCACCTCCACCAACTTCCCGCCGTACGCGGCGTTCAGCGACTCGGTGCCGGCCGGCAGAGTGACGGCGCCGCCGAGTTTGACCACGCCGATGACCACGGCGTCGGTCTTGACGCCGGCGGCATCGGACTTGCTCAGGGTGATGGTGGTCACGAAATCCTCAGTCCTCCTTGACCGGCGACTCAGACGGCCGGTCGTGACGGTACGTGCAAGCTGCTCCCGCATGCTACGCGTCGGGTAGTTTGCGCTCCATGACCGAGTCGACCGATTTGAAGAAGTCCCCGTTGCACGAGCGGCACGTCGCGCTCGGCGCGAAGTTCGCCGAGTTCGGCGGCTGGGAGATGCCCTTGGAGTACAGCGGCGTGGTGGCCGAGCACACTGCGGTCCGGACGTCGGTCGGCGTCTTCGACGTCAGCCACCTCGGCAAGGCGACCGTGAAGGGTCCGGGCGCCGCCGCGTACGTGAACAGTTGCCTGACCAACGATCTCGGCAAGATCGCACCCGGCCAGGCGCAGTACACACTGTGCTGCAACGCGCGCGGGGGAGTGGTCGACGACCTGATCGCGTACCTGCACGCCGACGACGACGTGTTCCTGATCCCGAACGCGGCGAACACCGCCGAGGTGGTCCGGTTGCTCCAGGCCGACGCCCCCGAGGGTGTCGAGGTGACGAACGTGCACGACGACTACGCGATCCTCGCGGTCCAGGGCGCGCACAGCGACGACGTGGTCTCCGCGATCGGCCTGCCGATCGGTCACGACTACATGGCCTTCGCGACCGCCGATGTCAGCGGTACGCCGGTTGTGGTCTGCCGTACGGGCTACACCGGCGAGCGCGGCTACGAGCTCGTCGTACCGAACGCAGGCGCGGTGGCGGTCTTCGACGCGCTCCTGAAGGCCGGCGAGCAGTACGGCATCGTCCCGGCCGGACTGGGCGCCCGGGACACGCTGCGGACCGAGATGGGCTACCCGCTGCACGGTCAGGACATCTCGCCGGACATCACGCCCGTCCAGGCCCGGTCCGGCTGGGCCGTGGGCTGGAAGAAGGAGCACTTCTGGGGCGACGCCGCGCTGCGCGCCGAGAAGGAGCAAGGGCCGGCCCGGATCCTGCGCGGTCTGCGCGCCGCCGGGCGCGGTATTCCGCGGCCGCACATGGCCGTTCTGGATCAATCGGGGACGGCACTCGGTGAAGTCACCTCGGGAACGTTCTCACCGACGCTGAAGAAAGGCGTCGCGTTGGCACTGCTCGACGCGGCGGTGAAAGAGGGCGATCAGGTGAGTGTCGACATCCGCGGCCGGCAGGAAATCTTCGACGTCGTGAAACCGCCGTTCGTGACGGTTCATGTGCGTTAACCGACCGGTGCCACTGACTGCGACCGAACGCGTCAGTTCGTCACACTGTGTAAGAACCTGGCACAAAATGGCCACTGTCGGTGCTGTGCCGACGCGTTTTGCGAAGGATTGACTGCACTGGGTGACGAAACGGGGCAAATGTTCCGTTCGAGTACCCGTTCCGGTAACGATTCGTGCACTGGTGCCGGGCACCGCTGGTTTGGTGTCACAGTGTCAGGCAAGCTAGCGCGCGGTTGTGGGGGATTCGGTTGTCAAGGGGATTTGACGAGAGCCCGCCACACAGCAAAGCCACACAGCAAAGGCCCGGCACGCTATCCACCGATAAGTGCCGGATCAACCGAGGCGAAATCCAGCCGACTGAACCGACGGAGTGCGAATGAGTATTGGGTCGCCCGACTCGACCGTAGGGGTCGAAGAACACCCGGCCTCGGCGGAGCCGGCCCGCACGGCCGCCACTCCGCACGGCAAGTCCCCGGGCCGGATCGCCTTCGACCGGCTCCGCAAGGACCGGGTCGCGGTGATCTGCGCGTCGGTCGTGCTGTTCTTCATCCTGATCGCGGTGCTGGCGCCGCTGCTGACCCGGCTCGAGGGTCAGGACGTGCACACGTTCAACACCGACCTGATCGACGAGTACGGCTACCCGACGATCGGGATCACCGGCCAGCACTGGTTCGGCGTCGAGCCGAAGACCGGCCGGGACAACTTCGCGCGCTGGGTGTTCGGCGCGCAGCCGTCGCTGATCATCGCGTTCGTCGCGACCGTCATCGGTACCGCGGTGGGTGTCGTGATGGGCCTGCTGGCCGGCTTCCTCGGCGGCTGGGTCGACCGGGTGATCTCCTGGCTGATCGACTTCGTACTGAGCCTGCCGTACCTGCTGTTCGCGATCGCGCTGGTGCCGATCGTCGAGTCGATGCGCGGCGGCTCGTTCAACCTCACTCCCGAGGATCAGGCGAACATCCGGTTCTACGTACTGATCTTCGTGCTGGCGTTCTTCGGCTGGGCCGGCCTGGCCCGGATCATCCGCGGCGAGGTGCTGTCGTTGCGCGAACGTGAGTTCGTACTCGCCGCCAAGGCAATCGGTGTGCCGACCCGGCAGGTCCTGTTCAAGGAGCTGCTGCCGAACCTGGTCGCCCCGATCGTCATCTCGGCCTCGTTGTCGCTGCCTGCGTACGTCACGGCAGAGGCTGGTTTGTCGTTCCTCGGTGTCGGACTGGTCGAACCGAAGCCCTCCTGGGGCCAGACGATCTCCGTCGCCACCAACTGGTTCAAGGCCGACCCGCTGTATCTGTGGCTGCCTGTTGTCGGGATCACCGGTCTGGTGCTCTCGCTGGCGCTGCTCGGAGACGCGGTCCGGGACGCCTTCGACCCCAAGACTCGCCGGTAGTTCGGCGATTGCCCCAGCGGCAGAAAAGGAGAAACCCGACCATGCAGTGGAAACGGATAACCGCGGTTGCGGCGACGGTCATGCTGGCCGCCGTGGCCTGTGGCAGCCCGTCCTCGAACAGCGGCAACAAGGGCGACACGAACAATGTGGGCGGCGCCCAAATCAAGGCTACGGACCCCACTGCAAAAGGTCCGGCCCCTGACGTAGACGGCGCGAAGAAGGGCGGCACGATCACCGTGCTGTCCGACACCACTCCGGACACCTTCGACCCGACGAACATCTACTACGTCGACGGTAACCAGATCGGCAAGCTGTTCTACCGCGGTCTGACCCAGTACCGCCTGGACGGCCCGGACCACAAGCCGGTACTGGTTCCGGACCTCGCCGAGGACCTTGGTACGCGTTCGGACGACGGCCTGACTTGGACGTTCAAGCTCAAGCAGGGCATCAAGTACATGGACGGCACCCCGGTCAAGGCCGAGGACTACGCGTACGCGATCAAGCGGTCGTTCGCGCACGAGCTGTACGACGCCGGACCCACGTACCAGCTGCAGTTCTTCAAGGACGGCGACACCTACAAGGGCCCGTACGTCGCCGGCGGCGACAAGTACGACGGCGTCGAGACGCCGGACGACCACACCCTGGTCATCCACCTGGCGAAGAAGTTCGACGACCTGCCGTACTACGCGGCCTTCCCGATGTTCACGCCGATCCCGAAGGCGAAGGACACCCAGAAGAACTACGAGCAGCACCCGATGACGACCGGCCCGTACCAGGTCGCGTCGTACACCCCGGGTACCGAGCTCAAGCTCACCAAGAACCCGAGCTGGGACCCGAACACCGACCCGGTGCGGCACCAGTACGTCGACGGCTGGGACTTCAAGTTCAGCCAGGACCTGATCAAGGCCCAGCGCCAGGTGCTGGCCAGCTCCGGTCCGGACGCGAACGCGGTGAACTACGAGAACCTGGACGTCTCGCTGCTTCCTGAGGTCAAGGACCAGTCGCAGCTCGTCAAGGGTCAGTCCCCGTGCAACATCATGTACACGATGGACACCCGGAAGATTCCGTTGGACGTCCGCAAGCTGATCGCCAAGGCGCACCCGTACGACTCGTGGCGCAAGGTTGCCGGTCTGAACCCGACCGACGACCCGCCGTCGTCCACGATCCTGCCGCCGGCCGTCCCGGGCTACGAGAAGTACGAGCTGCCGGGCCTGAACGGAACCGGTAAGGGCGCCGACGACCCGGCGGTCGCCAAGGAGGTCAAGGACGAGCTGGCCAAGATCGGCAAGTCGAACTTCGAGCTCAGCTGGTACTACTCGATCGACGACAAGATCTCGACGCAGACCACCCAGCTGCGCAAGCAGGCGTTCGAGAAGGCCGGCTTCAAGGTCCGCGCGATCGGTGTCCCGAAGGCCCAGATCCGTACCTACACGGGCAAGCAGGACGCTCCGGTCAACATCGGCAAGACCCCGACCGGTTGGTGCTCCGACTGGCCGAGCGGCACCAGCTGGTTCCCGGTGCTGTTCAAGTCCGACGCGATCCCGCTGGGCAACAGCGTCGGTCAGCTGGAGGACAAGGCCCTGGACGCCGAGATCGACGCCATCACGGCGAAGAGCCCGGACGACCAGCTGAAGGAGTGGTCGAAGATCGACAAGGAGATCCTGGAGAAGTACCTCCCGGTTCTGCCGCTCTACTACAGCTCCAGCAACATGCCGGCAGGCACGAACATCGGGCACGCGATCAACGACCCGACACAGGGCATCTTCGAGTTCACGTCGATGTTCCTGAAGCAGTCCTGATCTGATCCACTGAACGGTGGCGTGGTGCCCGGACCACAAGTCCGGGCGCCACGCCGATCGGTGAGGAGACAAATCCCGTGCTCTATTTCGTGGCGCGTCGGCTGGTCAGCGCGCTCAGTGTCGTGCTGGCAACACTGATCGCGACCTTCGCGCTGTTCTTCATTGCACCGACCGACCCGGCCGGTGCGATCTGCGGCGAGCGGCAGTGCTCGCAGCAGCGTTACAACGAGATCAAGTCCAACTTGCATCTCGACCAGCCGAAGGTGAAGCAGTTCGCCGACTACGCGGGCGGGATCTTCACCGGACGGGACTTCACGACCTCCGGCGTCAAGCAGCACTGCGCGGTGCCGTGCCTGGGCTTCTCGTTCAAGAACGACCGGCCGGTCACCGACATGATCAAGACCCGGTTCCCGGTGACCTTGTCGCTGGTGGTCGGGTACGCGGTCCTGGTGCTGACGATCGGCGTATTCGTCGGCTCGATGGCCGCGAAACGTCGAGGGACCCTGCGCGACCGGGCCCTGATGACCAGCACGCTGGTGATCAGCTCGGTGCCGTACTACATCGTCGCGCTGATGGTCGCGCTGTACCTGACCGTGCTGTATCCGATCCTTCCGCGGGGTGAATGGACACCGCCGTCGGAGAATCCCGGCAAGTGGGTCGCCGGCCTGCTGACACCCTGGCTGGTGCTCGGCGTCTACAACTGCGTCTCGTACGCCAGATACTCGCGCGGCTCGATGGTCGAGGCGCTCAGCGAGGACTACATCCGGACCGCGCGGGCCAAGGGCCTGTCCGACCGGGTGGTCACCTACAAGCACGCGCTCCGCTCCGGCCTGATCCCGGTCGTGACGATCTTCGGCCTGGACGTCGCCGGCAGCCTCGGCGGCGCGATCTTCACCGAACGGATCTTCGACCTGCCCGGCCTCGGTGTCCTCGTGCTCGACAGCTTGAACAGCTACGACCTGCCGGTGATCATGGGCACCGTACTGGTCGCATCGGTGCTGATCGTCGTGATGAACCTGCTGGTCGACATCGGCTACAGCCTGATCGACCCGCGGGTGAGGCTGACGTGAGCACCCCCGCCCCCGAAGACCGGAAGGACAGCATGGCCGAGAGCGATGCCACTGCTGCGGACGCCACCGGAGCTGACTCCGGCGCCGCCAAGCGTGGTCCGTCGGTCGCCACCCGCGAACGCCGCGTGGGCTCGACCAACCCGAGCGGTGAGACCCCGTACCTGGCGGTCGAGGACCTGAACGTGAAGTTCCCGACCGCCGACGGGCTGGTCAGCGCCGTGAACGGGCTGAGCTACTCGGTGCCGCTCGGCCGCACGCTGGCGATCGTCGGCGAGTCGGGCTCCGGCAAGTCGGTGTCGAGCATGGCCGTGATGGGCCTGCACGACCGCAAGCGGACCCAGATCACCGGATCGATCATGCTCGGTGGCGAGGAGATCGTCGGCCTCAGCGAGAACGACCTGATGAAGATCCGTGGCGACGCGGCGTCGATGGTCTTCCAGGACCCGCAGTCGTCGCTGCACCCGCTGTACACGATCGGCAACCAGCTGGTCGAGGCGTACCGCGTGCACCACCGGGTCTCCAAGGTCGCTGCCAAGAAGCGCGCCCTGGAGATGCTCGACCTGGTCGGCATCCCGAATCCGCCGCGCCGCTTCGCCCAGTACCCGCACGAGTTCTCCGGCGGTATGCGGCAGCGCGCGATGATCGCGATGAGCCTGATCAACGACCCGAAGCTGGTGATCGCCGACGAGCCGACCACCGCGCTCGACGTCACCGTGCAGGCACAGATCCTGGACCTGCTGAACAACCTGCAGAAGGAGTTCGGCTCCGCGATCGTGCTGATCACCCACGACCTGGGTGTGGTCGCCGAGATGGCCGACGACGTCCTGGTGATGTACGCCGGGCGCTGCGTCGAGTACGGCACCGCAGAAGACGTCCTGGCGAACCCGCGGATGCCCTACACCTGGGGTCTGCTCGAGTCGATCCCGACGGTCTCCGCGGCGAACGAGCGGCTGCGCCCGATCAAGGGCCTGCCGCCGAGCCTGCTGAACCTGCCCGACGGCTGCTCGTTCAACCCGCGCTGCCCCTACAAGGACCGGGTCAAGGGCGAGCTCTGTACGACGCAACTTCCGGACCTGCTGCCGGTCGACGGCGCCGGTGCACACACGTCCCGTTGCCACCTGCACGACAAGGCCTCCGTGTACGAGGCCGAGGTCGCGCCGAGACTGGGCTGACGAGGGGACTGAGGAGCTATGAGCGAAACTCTGTTGCAGGTCCGCGACCTGAAGATGCACTTCCCGATCAAGGAAGCGGCGGGCCTGGGCCGGACCAAGAAGGTCGTGCAGGCCGTCGACGGCGTGTCCTTCGAGCTGAAGGCCGGCGGCAGCCTCGGCCTGGTCGGTGAGTCCGGCTGTGGCAAGTCGACGACCGGGCGGATGATCACCCGGCTGCTGACGCCGACGGCCGGCGAGATCGTGTTCAAGGGCACGGACATCGCGCGCTTGAAGGAGCGGGACCTGCGTCCGTTCCGCCGGCAGTTGCAGATCGTTTTCCAGGACCCGTACAGCTCGCTGAACCCGCGGCAGACGGTCAGCAACATCATCAGTACGCCGCTGCGCGTCCACAACCTGGTGAAGAAGGGCCGCGAGCTCGACCGCGTCCAGGAACTGCTGGAGCGGGTCGGCCTGAACCCGGAGCACCACAACCGGTACCCGAACGAGTTCTCCGGCGGGCAGCGGCAGCGGATCGGGATCGCCCGGGCGCTCGCTGTGGAGCCCGAGGTGATCATCGCCGACGAGCCGGTGTCCGCACTGGACGTGTCGATCCAGGCCCAGGTGATGAACCTGCTCGAGGACCTGCGCCGCGACCTGGGCATCGCGTTCGTGTTCATCGCGCACGACCTCGGCGTCGTCCGGCACTTCTGTGACGAGGTCGCGGTGATGTACCTCGGCAAGATCGTCGAGCAGGGCACCCGGGACCAGATCTACAACGCGCCGCAGCATCCGTACACGCAGGCGCTGCTGTCCGCGGCTCCGGACCTGGGCACGATCCGTGGTGTCCCGCCGAAGGAGCGGATCCGGCTGGTGGGCGACGTACCGTCGCCGATCGACCCGCCGAGCGGCTGCCGGTTCCGGACCCGTTGCTGGAAGGCGGAGGACATCTGCGCGACCCAGGAACCGCTGCTGGAGATCAAGCCGCAGTCCAGCGCCGGCCACACGGCCGCCTGCCACTTCGCGGAGCCGAAGGTCGACCTGACCGCCGCCACCGCGTGATCTAACGGAGAAAGCCCCCGTCAACGGCGACGGGGGCTTTCTCATGTCCTGCGTGTCTCGCAGGGTTGTTTTACGCCCTGCCGTGGGCCTGGCGGCTGCGGCGGCTCAGGGAGTCGACCGTGACGGCGATCAGGAGGACGCCCGCGGTGATGATGTAGCGGACGCTCGAGTCGAGGCTCAGCAGTGCGAGACCGTTCGAGATCGACGTGATCACCAGTGCGCCGAGCAGCGCGGAGTACGCCGAACCGCGGCCGCCGAACAGGCTCGTACCGCCGATCACGGCCGACGCGATCGCGTTCAGGTTGGTGTCCGTCGCACCACTCGACTGCCCGACCGCGACCAGTCGTGCGGCCGCCAGGATGCCGCCGACGGCCGCGAACGTGGTGCAGGCAGCGAAGACCGAGACGTAGATCATCCGTACGTTGATACCGGCTCGGCGGGCGGCCTCGACGTTGCCGCCGACGGCGAACACGGAGCGGCCCCAGCGCGTCCGGCGTACGGCGATGTCGGTGACCACCACGAGTGCGACGAAGAGCAGGAACATCGACGAGACGCCGCGGTCCCCGTTCAGTACGAGGACCGGGATGAGCAGCACGAGCGCGAGGCCGGCCGCTTTGAGCGCGATGAACGACATCGGCGCCGCGGACAGCCCGGCCGCCGCACGCGCGTTGCGCCCCTGCCAGCGGGTCAGGGTGTAGGCAACAACAACCAGGGCGACCAGTGCGTACGCCACTGCGGGGGAGAGGAAGCTGCGGGTCGCGAAGCCGACCAGCGCGGAGTCGTACGGCAGGTTGATCGTGCCGTCCTTGCCCAGGACAAGCAACTGCAGTCCGAGGAAGCCGAGCAGACCGGCGAGCGTGATCACGAAGCTCGGTACGCCGAAGCGGGTGTAGAGCAGGCCGTAGAAGAAGCCGATGAGTACGCCGAGCGCGACGCCGGCGACCAATGAAGCCACGAGCGGCCAGCCCTCGTTGACGAACGTGACGCCGACGAGTGCGGCCGCCACGCCACTGACCGAGCCGACGGACAGGTCGATCTCGCCCAGCAGCAACACCAGGACGATGCCGAGCGCAATCACCCCGACCGAGGTGGTCTGCAGGGTGAGGTTCACCAGGTTGCGGCTGGACAGGAACGAGCCGTTCGCGATCTGGAACACCGCCCAGATGATGATCAGCCCGACGACCACCGGCACCGAGCCGAGATCACCGGACCGCAGCCGGGTCGTGAACGCTCCGACCGCGCCGCTGAAGCCGTGGCTCGCGATCAGCCGCTCGTCCTGCAGATCGGCCGGCAGCTGCGCTGCCTCCACAGCCGGTTCCTGGCCCGGACCGTCACTCGTGTCCGGTACGGAATCCTGCACCGTCATGATGCGGGTCCCTCCTCCCGGCTCCGGCGCGCGGCGCGCTCGGAGACGGCGTTGTCGGTGGCGCCGGTGATCGCGGCGATGATGTCCTGCGTCCGGGTCTCGCTGACCACGAAGACGCCGTTGTTCCGGCCGAGCCGCAGGACGGCGACGCGGTCGGCGACCGCCATCACGTCGGCCATGTTGTGGCTGATCAGGATCACGGCCAGGCCGCGTTCGCGGAGCCGCTCGACCAGGTTCAGTACCTCGGCGGTCTGGGCGACGCCGAGCGCCGCGGTCGGCTCGTCCAGCATCACGACCTTGGGCTGACCGAGCAGGCTGCGCGCGATCGCGACGGTCTGCCGCTGGCCGCCGGACAGGCTGGCGACCGGGATGCGGACCGACGGGATCTTCGCGGACAGCTGCCGGAGCAGGTCCCAGGACCGGCGTTCCATCTCGACCTCGTCGAGGACGCCGCCGGTGAGCAGCTCGCGGCCGAGGTACAGGTTCGCGACCACGTCGAGGTTGTCGCAGAGCGCCAGGTCCTGGAACACGGTGGCGATCCCGAGCTGCTGGGCCTCGGCCGGGCTGCCGACCCGGACCGGACGGCCGTCGAAGACCATCTGGCCGTCGTCGGCGGTGTAGACGCCGGCGATGGTCTTCACCAGCGTCGACTTACCGGCGCCGTTGTCGCCGACCAGCGCGAGCACCTCGCCGGCCCGGACGTCCAGCTCGATGTTCTTCAGCGCCTGCACGGCACCGAACCGCTTCGAGATCCCTTGCAGGGTCAGCACCGTACCCGCACCGACGTCGGGGAGAGTCGGGGTAACAGTCACACGATCAGCCTCCTGGGCTTGGCGAACAGGGCCATGATCCGGCGGCGGGGCGATGCCGAACAGGCTTGGCCGGTTCCGGAACCCGCCCGGCGTTGCCCCGCACCTCACTGCGGGGCAACGCCGAAGGGGCGGTCAGTTGGCGGTCAGTTGGTGCTCAGGCCGGCCGCGGAGCAGGCCGCCGCGAAGGACGCGGTGCAGATGTCGGAGATCTTGTAGATGTTGTCCTTGACCACGGTGTCCTTGATGTTGGCCTTGGTCACCGCGACCGGGTCGAGGATTGTCGAGGGTACGCCGTTCTTCTCGGTGGTGGACTCCGGCTTGTCGCCGTTCGCCAGCGCGACCGCGCCCTTGGCGGCGGCCTCGGCCTGCGGCTTGACCGCCTTGTAGATGGTCATCGCCTGGTCGCCGGCGATGATCCGCTGGATCGCGGCCAGCTCCGAGTCCTGCCCGGTGACCGGCGGCAGCGGCGTCACGCCACCGCCCTTGAGGGCCGCGATCGCGCCGCCCGCGGTGCCGTCGTTGGCGGCGTACACACCGACCAGGCCGTTCTTGATCGCGCTCAGCTGGCCTTCCATCCAGGCCTGCGCCTTGTCCGGGCTCCAGTCCGGGGTGTCGAACTCGGCGGCGATCTTGAAGCCGCTGGAGTCGAGCACGCTGTGCGCCCCCTTCTTGAAGTCGGCGGCGTTCGGGTCGGTGGGGGAGCCGTTGATCATCGCGATGTTGCCGGACGTCTTGCCGGCCGCCTTGAGGGTGTCGACGAGGGTCTGCGCCTGCAGTTTGCCGACCGCCTCGTTCTCGAACGACACGTAGTAGTCGGTTTTCTCGATGAAGCGGTCGTACGCGACCACCGGGACGTTCTGGGCCTTCGCGGAGGCGGCAACCGCGGCGGCGGCCTTGCCGTCGACCGGGTCGAGAACCAGGACGTTCGCGCCCTGGGTGAGCGCAGCCTCGGCCTGCTGCTGTTGCTTGGCGGCGTCCTGGTCGGCGTTGCTGTAGATCAGCTCGCACTTGGCGCAGGCGGCCTTCAGTGCCTCGGTGAACAGCGGGCGGTCGAGTGCCTCGTACCGGGTGGTCTTCGACTCGGGGAGCAGCAGCGCGACCTTCTTGGCGTCGCCGCTGTCGCCGGCGTCGTTGGAGCCACAGGCGGCCAGGGACACGGCGAGGGCCGAGACGGCCATGCCGATCCCGATGAGACGTGATGCGGATACAGACATAGAGCGACTCCTTGACGTGGCGGCCCGATTGGCCTGCCCGCAGTCAAGCTGGCGAAGGTCTTGACGTCAAGGCTTGAATTCAAGAAATAGAGATATTGGTGTGACTCAGCATCGACGCGCGGTGGATCGCGCCGACGATGTCCGCCTCGTCGCCGAGCTCGGCGGGGCGCAGTTCGACGGTCGCGGCGGCGCTCGGGATCGCGCAGCGGTCGAGTGCTTCGCGGAGTGGGCCGAGGACGATCTCACCGGCCTCGGCCATCAGACCGCCGACCACGATCGCCTCCGGGTTCAGCAGGTTCACCACGCCTGCCACGGCCACGCCGACGCGTCGACCGGCGTCCTCGATCACCCGCCGGCAGCCCAGGTCGCCGCCGCGCGCACGGGACACGATGTCCTTCAGACGCAGCGGTCCGTGGGACGCGGCGAGGCTGCTGATCAGCGCGCGGGACCCGACGAACGTGTCCAGGCAGCCGCGGTTCCCGCACCGGCAGATCGGGCCGTTCTCGTCGATCGTGACGTGCCCGATCTCGCCCGCCGTCCCGGCCGAGCCGCGGAACACCTCGCCGTCGATCACGATCCCCGCGCCCACGCCGTACGAGAACTTCAGGTAGCAGCCGTTCCGGACACCGCGCAGCGCACCGGCCCGGAGCTCGCCGAGCGCAGCCAGGTTGGCGGTGTTGTCGAGCGCGACCGGGGCCCGCAGGTACGCCGACATCGCGTCGGTGACGTTCACGCCGCGCCAGCCGGGCAGCACCGCGTCGGAGCCGGCCTCGCCGCTGATCGCATCCACCGGCATCGGCAGCCCGAACCCGATCGCGGAGATGTCCTCGACGCCGGAGCTGACCGTCTCGGCCAGGTCGGCGAGCAGCCGCGCGGCGCGCTCCATGCCCTCGTCGGCGACGTGGTCGGCCTGCAGCGGCATCAGTTGCTGGGCGAGGATCTCGCGGGAGCCGTTCGCGACCGCGACGCGGACGTCCCGCTCGCCGAACGCGACGCCGGCCAGTAGCCCGCCGCCGGAGGACAGGGAGACCAGTACGGCGCGACGGCCGTTGCGGATGCTCCGGGACAGGCCGACCATGCCGGCCTGGTCGAGCTCCTTGACCATGTTCGAGACGGTGGCCGCCGAGAGGCCGGACGCAGCCGCGATCTCGACCTGGGTGAGCGGGCCGTGCTGCCGGACGACACCGAGAACGCGCGCACGGTTGGCTTCGCGCAGCGAAGCCTGCGAGCCCGGGGCTGGGCGAGTTGCGTTCATTACATAAAGATAACGGATCGCGGGGTGTACCCGGCCGCCCACAGTTCGTGAACCGTCAACATCATCTGCAACCTCGCCGTCACTACCCCACTAGAACGTCCCACCGGCGACAGTAGACCACCCCGCAGACAGCGTCGCGGAGGTGAGCGCTCACACGGTCAGCGCGAGTGTCAGGAGGCTGATGGGGAGGGCCAGTTCGACCGTTGCGCCGAGGACGTCGCCGGTCGTTCCGCCGAGTGTTCGACGGGCTCGCCTGGCGACGACGAAGCTGGTCAGGACGGCCAGGAGGATGGTGGCTGCGGTGCCTGTCAGGCGGAGCAGGTCGGTTGGCTGGGACAGGGAGGTGAAGGCGAGGGTTGCGGCGAGTACTGCGGTTGTGGTGACGGCTGCGATCAGTGGACTGACCGTGGCGGCGACGAGCGTGCCGAGGCCGTCGGGGCGGGCGGCGGGGACCGACGTACGGCAGGACCAGGGGAGGGTGAGGCGGCTTGCGGTGGTGGCGATCAGGACCGCCTGCCAGCCGAAGTTCGCCTGCAGGCACGCGGTGAGGGCGGCGGTGTCGAGGAGCAGTACGCCGACGATCGCGACCACACCGAACGGGCCGATGTCGCTCTGCTTCATGATCCGCAGCATCGTCTCGCGATCCCGCCGGCTGCCGAGCGCGTCCGCGAAATCCGCGAGGCCGTCGAGATGCAGCCCGCCCGACAAGCCCGCGACCACGAGGACTCCGAGGACGGCGCTCAGCAGGTCCGCGTCGGGGCGCACGAGCTGAACGAGTGCGACCACCCCGGCGGCAATTCCACCGACCAGCAGACCTACCGCTGGTGCGAGCAGCATCGCTCTGCCACCAACGATCCGGTCGATCCGGGACGGGACGCCCGCCGGAAGCACCGACAAGGTCCCCACCGAGAGCCGGGCTGCATCCCGCCACGTCCCATGCGGAGGCGGGCCGTTCATGTGAGCGGAAGGGTTCGGCCTGCAACGGTCCAGAGGACTTGGTCGGAGGACAGAGAGATGGTGGTGTTCAAGCGGCCCATCAGGTCGCGGAAGAGCCGGGTACCGGGGTCGGCGGGGACGATCCCGGAGCCGACGTCGTTGCTAACGGCAACCACGTGGCGAGGTGTCGCGGACCAGGCGGCAGCGAGTTCCGCGATCCGTTGCTCGACCAGCTCCGCCCGCGACAGGTCGGACCAGACCTCGGCGACGTCCATCGTCCGCGACAGCCAGAGCGTCAGGCAGTCGATCAGCAGCGGCGGTCCGGGAACCTCCAGCAGGCCGACGAGGTCGATCGTCTCCGCCAGACCCCAGGACACCGGCCGGCGGGCCCGGTGCTTGGCGACCCGTTCGGCCCATTCGGAGTTGCCGGAGTCGTCCCCACCGGTCGCGACGTACACGACGTCCGGTACGTCGGCGAGCAGCCGCTCGGCCGCGATCGACTTGCCGGACCGGGCCCCGCCGAGCACAAGCGTGCGCTGATCAGCCACGGGTCCTCCCGCGCTCGACCACGCCCGGCTCCTCGACCACGGCCGGCTCCTCGACCATGCCCGGCTGCTCGAAGACCACCGGCGCCTCGAACGCGGCCTTGCGCGCGGTCCGCCGGAACGCGTTCAGGATCGGCCGCCCGAGCACCAGGACGAGGACTGCGGACAGGATCCCGCGCGGGATGTCCCAGCCCAGCGAGGTCGCCACCACGAACAGGAAGTACCGGTGCAGGTTTTCGGCCAGCGAGTCGCCGGGGACGAACGAGAAGTCGCTCCCGAACGTCGCGTACGGCCAGAACCAGAGGTTCATGATCACGCCGTACAACACCCCGGACACGAGCGAGTACGCCGCCAGCAGCAGCAACTCCAGGCGCCCGCCGACCCGTGGCAGCAGGCCGGCCAGGCATCCGACCCACGCGCACGCGAACATCTGGAACGGCATCCACGGCCCGACCCCGCCGCTGATCAACGCCCCACCGAGCAACGACACGGCCCCGAGCACGAACCCGAACCCGGCGCCGAACGCCCGCCCGGCGAGCACCAGCAAGAAGAACCCCGGCTCGAGACCCGCCGTACCAGGGCCGAGGGCACGCAACGCCGCGCCGACCGCCGCGAGCATGCCGACCAGCGAGATCACCTTCGCATCGATCCCGGATTCGGACAGCTCTGCGAGAACGACGGCGACGAGCAGCGGCAGCAGCAGGACGAACAACCACGGGGCGTCGGTGGTGTGTCCGATCGCCGACGCGCCCTCCTGTGCCGTCCGGAAGAACAGCGGCCACGCGAACGCGAGCACACCAACCAACGACGCGACCAGCAAGGTGGCAGCGCTGCGGGGCCTGAAGCGGACCAGGTTCATGACGCACGGTCCAGAGCCTCTGCGACCTCGCCGACGGTCAGGAACGGCAGCGGTGCAAGGATCTTCGCCACCTGCGGTGCGAACGCCGGCGACCCGGCGATCACCTCGGCCGTCCCGCCATCGCTGACCAGTTCGCCGTCGGCGAGCACCATCACCCGCGTCGCGACCTCGGCGACCATCTCGACGTCATGCGTCGACAACACCACTGCATGCCCAGCTGCAGCCAGCTCCCGGAGGATCGCTACGAGCCGCCGTTTCGCCCCGTAGTCCAGCCCACGCGTCGGCTCGTCCAGCAACAGCAGGGGCGGTGCTCCGCACAGTACGACGGCCAGGGCGAGGCAGAGGCGTTGTCCCTCGGACAGGTCGCGCGGATGGACGTCCAGCGTCACATCAGGTGCCAGCCGCTCCAGTAGCGCCCGGCAACTGCCAGCGGGCACCTTGAAGTCCGCGTCTGCGCTGGCGCACTCGTCGGCGACAGTAGCGGCGTACAGCAGGTCAGCAGGCTCCTGCGGTACCAGACCGACCGCCTTGACCAGCTGCTTCGGCTTGGTACGTCGTGGGTCGACACCG
The DNA here is from genome assembly GCF_043197975.1 of Kribbella sp. NPDC048928. Classification (NCBI taxonomy): domain Bacteria; kingdom Bacillati; phylum Actinomycetota; class Actinomycetes; order Propionibacteriales; family Kribbellaceae; genus Kribbella; species Kribbella sp. NPDC048928. The sequence goes on from NZ_JBICUC010000003.1 coordinate 124,704, forward strand.
GCTGCTGATGCGTTACCGGAGCGAGCGGGGAGGAGGCCGACGAGTGAGTTGAGCAGTGTCGACTTGCCGGCGCCGTTGCGGCCCATCAGCGCGACCACCTCACCGGCCTGGATGCTCAAGGACACCCCGCGCAGTGCTGTGATGTCGCCGTAGTTCACGACCAGGTCCTTGCACTGGGCAAGCACCTCACCCAGCGGCACGCCGGTACGTGCCGGCGGCGGAGCGTCCAGCCGGGAGCGGAGGCTCGCTGCAGCACGTCGGGCGTCTCGTACGGACAGGGGGAGCGGTGACCAGCCGGCGAGCCGCCCCAGTTCCACTACCGGCGGTGCGACCGGTGCTGTGGCCATGCGTTCGGCAGGCAGGCCTGTCGACACGGCCGCGGCTCCACCCGGTACCTCGATGACACGGTCGGCGTACTGGATCACACGTTCCAGGCGGTGCTCAGCCATCACCACGGTGACGCCCAGGTCGTGGACGAGTCGCTGGAGTGCGGCCAGCACCTCCTCGGCCGCCTGGGGGTCCAGTGCGGAGGTCGGCTCGTCCAGCACCAGTACGGCGGGATGCGAAGTAAGGGCTGCGCCGATCGCAGTGCGTTGGCGTTGACCGCCAGACAGCGACGTCAGCGCCCGGTCGCGGACGTCAGCGAGGCCGAGGAGGTCCAGCGTCTCCTCGACGCGCCGGCGCATCACGTCCGGGGCCACCCCGAGCGACTCCATGCTGTACGCCAACTCGTCCTCGACCGTGTCGGTGACGAACCCGGCCATCGGGTCCTGCCCGACCATCCCGACCACGTCCGCGAGGTCCCGCGGCCGGTACTCGCGGGTGTCCCGGCCGTCGACGAGCACCCGCCCGGCGAGCGTGCCGCCGGTGAAGTGCGGCACCAGGCCGTTGATTGCCCGCAGCAACGTGGACTTGCCGGACCCGGTGCGCCCGATCACCAGTGCGAGCTCGCCCTCGGGCACCGTGAAGCTCACGTCGCGCAGAGCAGGCTCCCGCGCCCCGTCGTACGTCACCGTCACCTGGTCGAACTCGATCATGTCCCCACCTTCTTCAACGGTGGCGCGACCAGAGCGGGCACCAGTCCGATCAGTACGCCGACGACTGGCAACACCGGTACCGGTGGGACGACCAACGGGCCGGCCAGCAGCAGACCGTTCACGCCACGAACCGCTGCGGTCACCATGGCACCAGCCGCCACCACACCGGCCGCGACCACGAGCCACTCGGGGAGCGCCCACGGATCCGGCCGGTAACGCGTCCGACTGACCCGCTGCCGTCCCACGGCCATCGCAGCGACAGCCAGCAGTACGCCGATCGCCAGCGTCGCCGCTGCGAACGGAAACGCCATGGAGTCCGTCAGCAGCGCGTACACGCCCAGGAGGATTCCCAGCAACCCCAGCAGTACGCAGAGCGCCGTCAGCCGCCGCTGGGCGCGAGAAGCTTGCGCAGTACGGCCGTAGCCGCGGGAGTCCATCGCAGCCGCCAACTCCACCGATCGGTCCAGTGCGCCCTCCAGTACCGGCATCGCCGTCGTACGGAAGGAGGCACGGGTACGGCCGCGGAGCCGCCGAGCCGCGCGGATGCGGCGTCCGTCGGTCACGAGCTGCGGTGCGAAGGTCAGGGCGACCACGCAGGCGACACCCATCTCGTAGAGGGCCCCTGGCAACGACTTCAGCAGCTTGCGTGGGCTGGCCAGTGCGTTGGCCGCACCTACGCAGCAGAGCATGACAGCCAGCTGACCACCGTCGTACAGAGCGGTCACCAGTGCCTCGGCTGTCACGTCACCACCGAGCTTCACGCCCGCGGCCCAGTCAGGCAACGGGATCTGGGGCAGCGTGAACAGCACGGTGTTGCCCTGCGAGCGGGTCGACAGCAACGCCTGCAACACCACGCGGATGCCGATGACCAGCAGACCGAGCTTGAGGAACGCGGTGAAACTGTGCGCCCACGGTGCGTCGCTGCGGCGCGCTGCGACGACAAAACCGGTCACGGCGAGGATGAGGACGAGCAGGACCGGGTTACGCGTCCTGCTGGCAGCCACGGCCATGCAGAGCGCCCACAGCCACCAGGCCCCCGGGTGGAGTGCCCGGGGGAGTGTCAGGTGGTGTACGGCGCGCATCTACTTGGCTGCGGCTCGCCGGCGGTTGAGGAAGAACCCGCCGCCGGCCAGCAGTACGACCACGACGATCGCGATGATGATGCCGGTCCACGGAGCGCCGCTGTCGGACGACGAGTCGGATGCCATCGGCTCAGGCGACGGGGCCGCGCTGGATCCGACGGCAGGCCGCATCAGCAGCGTGACCTGCGCCTCGGTCGCCGGGACCTTGATGTTCTTCACCTGGTCGCCGCAGCCCTTCGCTGGGTAGCCGGCGACGCCGCAGGTCAGGCCCTTCTCGATCCGCACCGGTCCGGCCGCGGCGAGGATCTGTGCCCCGGTCGACTTCGGTGCGGTCACCACGCAGGTCCCGCTGGGCTGACCCGGCGTGTCACCGGTGGTGGCGTCCTCCGGCGTACCGGGGTCGACGACCAGCGCCACGCGCTTCTTCCCGGTCTCGGCAGGAGTCTTGCCGCAGATCGCTTCGAAGTCGCCGGCCGCCCGGGGGACCCGCGGCTTGGCGCCGCCCAGGGCGTACCTCCAGCCCTCCACGGCGCCGTCGGCGGGGACGAAGGCGTCCGAGCCCTTCTGTGAGAAGGCCCACTGTCCGCTGGTCCACTGGTAGTAGCCCCAGAAGCGGTAGCCGTCCTCGGCCTGCGCGGCGCCTGCCGTGACAGTGGTGGCGGCGGCAACGGTCCCAGCCAGCAGGAGACCCGCCAGCAGGCTGAGGACCAGTCGTACGGTCCGATATGCAGTCATGGTCGTTCCTCGGTCGGGCCGCAGCCCGGTGGAGGAGGTCCCGCCTGCACCGGCAGGGTAGGGGCTCCACCCGCGGACCACGGCGGGTAGTTGAGCCTGACTGCCTGTGTCCCAGTGTTCCGGCTTGCCGTCCCCGGGATGCCGGGGACGGCCTACGGTTGCGGGTCAGCGCCGGACTTGGACCGGCTTCCCTGTGACGCAGGCGTGTGGTTCGACCGAACTCTACTCTGCCGAGGAGAGACTCATCGGGCCGTACACCTCGCGGCCGTCCTCCAGCAGGAAGACCTGTCCGACGCCGTGCTCGGCCAGGTCCCGCCAGACCTCACCCAGCCAGCTCTCCGCGTCGCCCTGGGCCGAGAACTCCGCGCCGCCGACCTCACCCGGGTCGACCAGCGCACCGGTCGCGGTCTCGAACCGCCAGCTCCAGCTCACGAGTTCGGCCGCTTCTGCGGGGAGTTCTGCGCGGTCTTCGCCGGATCGGACTCGACGATGTGACCGAGCACCTCGTCGATCCGCTTCAGCAGACTGTCCTCCAGCTTCACACCGGACGCCTTGACGTTCTCCGTGACCTGCTCGGGCCGGGAGGCGCCGATGATGGCCGAGGACACGTTCTGGTTCTGCAGGACCCACGCGATCGCCAGCTGCGACAGCGACAGCCCCGCCTCATCGGCGATCGGCTTCAGCTCCTGGACGCGGGTGAGCACGTCGTCGTTGAGGAACCGCTTGATCATGTTGGCGCCGTTCGCGTCGGTGGCTCGCGAGCCCTCCGGCGGCTGCTGTCCCGGCAGGTACTTGCCGGTCAGTACGCCCTGCGCGATCGGCGAGAACACCACCTGGCCGATGCCGAGCTCCTCCGAAGCCGGTACGACCTCGCCCTCGATGACCCGCCAGAGCATGCTGTACTGCGGCTGGTTCGAGACGAACGGGATGCGCAGCTCGCGGGCCAGCCGGTGGCCCTCCTGGAGCTGCTCCGCGGTCCACTCCGACACGCCGATGTACAGCGCCTTGCCCTGCCGGACGACGTCGGCGAACGCCTCCATCGTCTCCTCGAGCGGCGTCTCGGTGTCGAACCGGTGCGCCTGGTAGAGATCGACGTAGTCGGTGCCGAGCCGCCTCAGCGAAGCGTTGACCGACTCGTGGATGTGCTTGCGGGACAGGCCGGTGTCGTTCGGCCCGAACGGGCCGGTCGGCCAGTACACCTTGGTGAAGATCTCCAGCGACTCGCGACGCTCGCCCGCCAGCGCCTCGCCGAGCACCGACTCGGCCTTGGTGTTCGCGTAGGTGTCGGCGGTGTCGAACGTCGTGATGCCGGCCTCGAGGGCGGCCCGGACGCAGGCCTTGGCCTGCTCGTTCTCCACCTGTGAGCCGTGCGTCAGCCAGTTGCCGTACGAGATCTCGCTGACCTTGAGACCACTGTTGCCCAGATAGCGGAAGTCCATACCCTGACCCTACTGTGCGGCGCCCCGGACGGTGGTGCGACTCAGGCAGGCTTCTCGCCGCGCTTGACCATCGCCTTCGGCTGCCGCCAGCGGCGCATCTGCATGGTCCGCCGGACCGCGTAGAACGCGATGCCCTTGGTCGACTCCTTCGGGAACTTGATCGCGACCTGCTTCTTCAGGCGCCCGGTGAGCAGGAACCAGTCGGCGGCGATCAGCAGCACCATGAACAGGAACAGCAGGTTCACCATCCCGGCCAGCCACGGGAACTGCGGCGAGAACACCACGCCGACCAGTGACACCACGAGCAGGATCGGCAGCGCGAACTCCATCACCGAGTAGCGCGCGTCCACGAAGTCCCGGGCGTACCGCCGGACCGGGCCCTTGTCGGCGGCCGGCAGGTACCGGTCGTCGCCGGTCTGCATGGCCGCCTGCATCTTGGCCCGCTCGGTGCGCATCTTGTCCCGCCGGATCGCCGAGGCCTCCTTGCGGTTGCGCGGCTTCTTGAACGCGGCCTTGCGGGCCGCCTCCGCGTCCTTGCGGCTCGGCGTGGGACGGCCCTTGCCGCCCGGCTTGCCCTGGGGGTCGGCAGGTACGGTGGTAGCTGTCTCAGACTTGGTACGACGGAACACGGGGCAGAACCTCATTCGCAGGGCAGGTCGCGACTCGGGGTGGTCCCCGGACCTTTCGCCTACTTTATCGGGGCCGGTCCTGATGGTCTGATGACCCGTAGGGACATAGGGTGGAACGCACGCACGCCGGGTCGTCACTCCGGCACAGAAGGGGTACGGATATCGATGAGCATCTTCAGGCGGATGTCGACGATCTTCAAGGCCAAGGCGAACTCCGCCCTGGACAAGGCCGAGGATCCTCGCGAAACCCTTGACTACTCGTATCAGAAGCAGCTCGAGCTGCTCCAGAAGGTCCGCCGCGGCGTGGCCGACGTGGCCACCAGCCGCAAGCGCGTGGAGCTGCAGGCGTCTCAGCTCCAGTCGCAGTCGTCGAAGCTCCAGGAGCAGGCGCAGAAGGCGCTGTCGATGGGCCGTGAGGACCTGGCCCGGGAGGCACTGACCCGCAAGTCCGGGCTGCAGGGCCAGATCGACGACCTGACCACCCAGCACGCCCAGCTGCAGGGTGAGGAGGAGAAGCTCACGCTCGCCTCCCAGCGGCTGCAGGCGAAGGTCGAGTCGTTCCGGACCCGCAAGGAGACCATCAAGGCCACCTACACGGCGGCCGAGGCGCAGACCCGGATCAACGAGGCGTTCTCCGGCATCTCCGAGGAGATGAGCGACGTCGGCCTCGCGGTCCAGCGTGCCGAGGACAAGACCCAGCAGATGCAGGCCCGGGCCGGCGCGATCGACGAGCTGCTCGCCTCCGGCGCGCTCGACGACGCCAGCGGCACGGTCAAGGACAACATCACCCTGGAGCTGGACCGGATGTCGTCCGGCTCCGACGTGGAGAGCGAGCTGGCCGCGATGAAGGCCCAGCTGTCCGGCGGCAGCAGTACGCCCAAGGAACTCTCCGGTGAGGCCCAGCAGTCCGCCCAGCAGCCGGCCCAGCCGGTCCAGCAACCTGCCGCGGAGCCGGCGCGACCTCAGGACGGAGATGTTCGGTGATCGTTCGGATCATGAGTGAGGGCCAGTGGCGACTGGCCGACGACAAGCTCGACGCGCTGAACGCGGTCGACGGCGACCTGGAGAAGGCCGTGTCGTCCGGTGACGAGACGGCGTACCAGACCGCCTTCGCCGCCCTGCTGGACTTCGTCCGCTCGGGCGAGAAGGTGCCGGACGACGAGCTGCACGACTCCGACGCCATCCTGCCCCCGTCGGACAGCTCGCTGGCCGAGATGCGTGAACTGATCAGCGGCGACGGCCTCATCGCCGGCTGACACCGACTGCCCGATCGTTGCCCCGACCCGGCGGACGATCACTTGAAGTAGTCGTTTGAGACCCCTGGGATCACCGAAACCGGTCCCAGGGGTCTCGCGCATTTCCGGAACCCGGGAGTCGGGTTGCGCGCGGGTAAACACTCTCTCCGAAGTGCTTCTACCAGCGTCTTTCACGTAGTACTGTCTGGGTCACGCCGTTGTGGGGGCGGCGTTCAACGAAGTCCGTGACGGGGTGTGGGTTGGTCACGGGGTTCGCTTTTCACCTGTGGGGGGTGACTGTGCGTGACTGAATTTGTCATGTCGGAGGGGTTGGCCGATCCGGCTGATCTACGGCCGGCGCCGTCGGGGGAGCGTCGTCGGCCGGTCTGGGTGGTTCCGGACGAGGTACCGGCGGTCGTGCCGCGCTCGGCACGGTTCACGGAGGCGCGGTGGGTCGCGAAGTACCGGTGGGCGGCGCTCGCCGGCGACCTGGGGGCTGCGCTGTTCGGTGTGTCGCTGGCGCTTGTGGTCCGGTTCGGGGCCCAGATCAATCTCTGGTACGTGTTGCTCGGTGCCGCGCTGCCGATCGCCTGGCTGGCGTGTGTGGCCCTCGAGCGGGGTTATGAGACCCGCTACTTCGGCACCGGCCCGGAGGAGTTCCGCTCGATCATTCGGGCCGCGGTCGCACTGACCGCCGTCGTCGCCGTCACGTCGTACGCGACCAAGAGCCAGGTTGCGCGTGGCTTTGTCGTGCTGGCGGTGCCGATGACCTGTTTCGCGGCGATGTTCGCCCGCTGGCTGCTGCACCGGCAGATCTCGAAGCGGCGGTTCCTGAACCGCTGCATGCGCCGGGTACTCGTTGTCGGGCGCAACGATCAGGTGACCACGCTGCGGCGGCACCTGGAGGAGCGCAAGACCGACGGGTACGTGGTGGTGGCGAACTGCCTGCCGCGCGGTGACGTCCTCGAGGAACCCGAACCGGAGCGGCTGGGCCGCGCCGAGATGGACATCCTGAAGGCGGTCGACGAGTGGGACGTCGAGGTGGTCGCGGTCGCGACCGACCCGGAGCTCGCCGGCCATTCGCTGCGGAAACTGTCCTGGGCCCTCGAACAGCGCGGTGTCGACCTGATCGTGTCGCCGGGCATCGTCGAGGTGGCAGGTCCGCGGATCTCGATCCGCCCGGTCGCCGGACTGTCGCTGCTGCATCTGGAGCGGCCGTCGGTGAGTGGTGGGCCGCACGTCCTGAAGAGCATCTTCGACCGGGTGGTCGGTGGCCTGATGGTGGTGGCGCTCTCGCCGCTGCTGCTGCTCACGGCGATCATGGTGAAGCTCAGCAGCCGCGGTCCGGTGCTGTTCCGGCAGACCCGGGTCGGCCGCGGTGGCGAGCAGTTCCGGATGCTGAAGTTCCGCACGATGGTGGTCGACGCCGAGGAACGCAAGGCCGAGCTGCACGCGCTGAACGAAGGCAACGGGATCCTGTTCAAGCTGCGGGACGACCCGCGGGTGACCAGGATCGGCCGGTACCTGCGACGGTTCTCGATCGACGAACTGCCGCAACTGGTGAACGTCCTCCGGGGGGAGATGTCACTGGTCGGCCCGCGTCCGCCACTGCCGGCCGAGGTGGCCCAGTACCAGATCGACGACGCCCGCCGGATGCTCGTGAAGCCGGGCCTGACGGGCCTGTGGCAGGTCAGCGGACGTAGCGACCTGACGTGGGAGGAGTCGATGCGGCTCGACCTGCGGTACGCCGACAACTGGTCGATCGCGCTGGACCTGCTCATTTTGTGGAAGACCGCGCGCGCCGTGCTGGGGAGCGACGGCGCGTACTGAGCGGTGTGTGTTTCAGGGATCTGCAATTCCCGAGGGGGGAATTCGTGACTGCAGTAATGGAAAGGTCGACTGCTCGTTCCGAAGCCGCGACCCTGGTGGTCCAGGCCGCGGCCGGGGACCAGGGGGCATGGAGCCGGCTGGTCGACCACTATGCGCGGCTCGTCTGGGCCGTGACCCGCAGCTTCCGGCTGAGCGACAGCGACGCCGCTGACGTATCCCAGATGGTCTGGCTGCGGCTGCTCGAACACATCAATCGCGTCGATCCCGAACGGGTCGGCGCCTGGCTGGTCGTCACCACGCGCCGGGAATGCCTGCGGGTGCTGGCGTTCCGCAAGCGCGTACTGCTGACCTATGAGGCAACAGCGTTCGAGGACGTGGCCGGCGACCAGCCCGAGCTGGACGCCGAACTGCTCGCCGGCGAACGCGCCGACGACGTCCGCCGCGCCCTGGAGAGCCTCCCGGACCGCTGGCAGCAACTACTCGGCATGCTGATGTCCGACCCACCCACCCCGTACGCCGAAATCTCCGCCACGATCGGCATCCCGATCGGAAGCATCGGCCCCATCAGAGGCCGCTGCCTCGACAAACTAAGACTGCTGCTTGCTTCATGAGTCTGGCGAGGAGGCTGAAGAGCCTGGTTCGCGATGTTGGCGACCGGGCTGCGGTCCAGGTCGGGCTCAGCCATTCCGAGGAGAGGCTGGCCGGGGACGCGGCCGCGTACTGGACCGGCGCGGCCGGCGGGCAGGCGTGGCGCAACGACTCCCATTTCCGGGACGGGTCGGTCTTCGCCGACGTCTCGTGGGCGGCGGTCGGCGCGGAGCACTGGCGGCTGTTCGAACGACTGGCCCGGGTCTGCGATCCAGCCGCCGGCTCCGGCCGGCGGCTGGACCGCGTTGTGGAGTGGGGATGTGGCGGCGGGTCGAACGCCGTTGCCTTCGCACCGCAGTGCGAGGTGGAGTTCGTCGGCGTCGACGTCACGTCGGAGAGCGTCGAGGAATGCCGCCGTCAGGTGGCCGAGGTGACCGGCACACCGTTCTCCGGTGTGGTGGTCGACGTGTCCGATCCGGAGGCGGCGCTGTCGCGGATCGAGCCGTGCGACCTGTTTCTCTGCGTCTACGTGCTCGAGTTGGTGCCGAGCCCGAACTACGGGTTGCGGGTGATGGATTGTGCGCAACAGTTGTTGCGTCCCGGCGGCCTGGCGTTCGTTCAGGTCAAGTACGACACCTGTCGGTGGAACACCGGATCCCGTCGCCGAAGCTATCGCGGATCCACGGCGGCGAGTATGACGTCGTACCGGATCGACGAGTTCTGGTCCGCGATGGCGGCCCGAGGACTTCAGCCGGAGGCTTGCTATCTCGTGCCCCAGAACGAACTCGACCAGCGGTACGCCTATTACCTCCTGCGCAAGGTCTGACGACCGTCACAGGACGATCCACGCCGTCCGGACCGGTCGCTGGGTACCAGTCGGCCAGCGCAGCAGGAAGCTGACCAGGCGGGCCGGCCCGCGGCATTCCGACCCCCGGGGCTCCACCACGAACGGGCCGGGCATGGAGGTTCGCAGTTCGATCGTCAGGTCGGTCAGCCCGTGCACCTCGACGTCCAGGGTGAGGCCGTGACCGGCGAACCGCAGCCGTCGTGCGTCTTCGCTGCCGGGAGCGTCGACCAGGCTGTCGAAGACCACGTCGAGTACGTCGAGCTCGCGTTCATGCTGCCGGAAAGCGGCGTACCCGACCGAACGCAGCAGCGCGATCTGCATGCCCGTAGCGTCTTGCGGAGGCACGATCATGGCTCAGCGCTGCCCTTGCACCTTGATCACGCTGTCGTGATCCTGCCCGTACGGCGCACCCTGCCAGGCGGCCCAGTTCACCCGATTGCCCTGCTCGTGCACGACGAAGCTCCACGGTCCCGCGTAGGTGTTGTTGAAGAACCGGTTCCCCTGGTGGTAGGTGATGGCGTCCTGCACGGCACCCTTCAGGTACGGCGACCAGGCCGGGAAGGTGCCCCAGTTGGAGAACAGGCCGTTGAAGCCGCAGCCGTTGCGGAATCCGCACGTACTCCCGATCGCGTCCGGGTCCAGCGAGAACACGTTGTCGTGCACGCGGACGTTCTGTGTCTTCCATCGGCAGTCACCGAGGTACGGCTGCTTGTGGACCGTGGCCGCCGTACAGGTCTTCGCGGTGACGACCTCCGGGTTGACCAGCGTGCTTGATCCCGTGCTGGTGTTCGCCGGCGAGCCCGCGAAACGGTCGGCGTTCTCCCACAGGATCACGCCGGCCCAGTTGTCGGTGAACACGTTGCCGCTGATCTCGAAGGTCTGGTTGTGCACCCCGGTGACCCGTGCGTCACTGCCGGACTCGGAGATGTAGAGCGCTGCCGTCGGGAAGCCGCGGTTCGCAGGCCCCTTGCCGAGCCCGTTGCGAACGAAGGTGTTGCCGCGGATCCCCGCGTTGTAGCTGGTTTCGTAGATGATGCCCTCGGCCTCGTTGCCGGAGATGTAGTTGCCCTCGATCACGAAGCCGGTGTTGTTCGTGTCCGCCCACAACCCTGTACTGAGATTGTCGTGGATCCAGTTTCCGCGCACCACCGCGCCTGTCACCGCCCAGAACTTCCCGCCGCCGGTGCAGCCGCAACCGTCCCGCAGCGACTCCCAGTTGTCGGTGTTGTTGCCGGCGATCTCGTTCCGCTCGATGGCGATCCCGGCGACCTTGTGCGGGCTGTAGGCGTTGAATCCGTACTGGCCGTTGTTCTGCAGACAGTTGCCACGGACGACGTTGTGGTCGCCGACCATCAGCCCGGCGCCGGCGTTGTCCTTGATCGTGTTGCCCTCGATCGTCCAGCGGACGGCGGAGTCATGGTTCACGACGCCTTCGTCGTTGTTGGTCCGCTTCGGTCCGAAGTTCTGTACGGTCAGGTTCTTCACCGTGACACCGGTGGCGTAGCCGGTGAAGGCATAGCGGTTGAGCCGGCGTCCGTCGAGGATCGCGCCCGGAGCTCCGACGTACACATTCCCGTCCTTCGGGATCACCTGCGCGTATGCGCCGGTGCCGAGCCGGTGGAGTCCGGGCGTCAGCCAGAACGTCGTGCCCGGAGGGTTCTTCGTGGTGAGGTCGTCGAGGTCGTCACCCGTGCCGACCACGATCGCACCCGCGGGTGCGGTGGCCGGCCCGGCCAGAGCCTTGGCGTTGCCACAGATCTTGGCCGGCGGTGCGGTCGGCGCGGTGACCGGCGCTTGCGTGGCGGGGGCAACCGACGGAGCGGAGCCGAGACTGCCGGCAGGGGCGTCGTCGCGGTTCCGCACCGTGACGGCCAGCGTCACCAGCGCGCCCACGACGAGCAGGATCAGGGCAGCGAGGACCGGTGGACGCCGGAACCAGATCACGCGGGCGCCCGCGGACGGCGAGACGTGGCGTTGCATGGGGCCTTCTTCGGGGTACATGTGGCCTCGGACTCAGCGGTGGGGGGCTACCGGGTGGTTGATCGCGTAGTTGTAGATGTCCAGTAGTTGTTCGACGTTCTGCTCGGGCTGATGCGCGGTCTCGTACGTCGCCCGGGCGCGGCGCCCCAGTTCCGCATAGCGCTCCGGGGAGGTGTCGACGTCCAGGAGCGCCTTGGCCATCGACTCGGGCCGACCCGGCGCGAACAGCACGCCGTCGACGCCGTCGGTGATCAGGTCCGGGAACGACCCGTGTGCGGACGCCACCGGCGGTACGCCGACGGCCATCGCCTCCACGACGACCAGACCGAACGTCTCCTCCCACTCCGAGGGCAGGACCACGGCCCGCGACTGCCCGATCAGTTCGAAGACCTCGGGCTTGCTCATCAGGCCACGGAGCTCGACCGACGGCCGGTCGGCGGCCCAGGTGACAACCTCGTCGAGCAGCGGGCCGCCGCCCGCGATCACCAGCCGGAGCGCGTCGTCACCGGCGATCGCCCGGTAGGCGTCCCAGCCCTTCATCAGCAGGGGAGCGCCTTTGGCGGCATCGAGCCGGCCGACATAGGCCACCTGCCGGCGACGAGGTGCGGTCGTGACGCCCTGGTACGGCACGAGGTTGTGTTTCACGAAGGTGCGGCTCGGGTCCAGGTCGAGTCCGGTCATCAGGCGGCGTTGCGATTCGGAGATGAAGATGTAGGCGGACACCAGGCTGCGCCAGTTCCGGCGGTGACCACGCGAGTTCAGCACGGTGGTGGCCGTCGCCAGTGCCGATCCCCGGTAGCACCGGTGCAGGACCGCGCTGGCCGGGTTCCCGCCAGCGCAGTCGTGGCAGACCTCCCCGTCGCGGTAGAAGTCACCACTTGCGCACAGCAACTTGTAGTTGTGCAGGGTGATGACAGCGGGCACCTGTGCGTCCCGGCAGGCGAGCAGGACCGTGGGACTCAGCAGCGGAAACGTGTTGTGGATGTGGACGACGTCTGGCCGGAGTTCGCTGAGCGTTGCAGCGAGGTCGCGCCGGCTCGCCGGGTTCCACACCACGCGAACAGGCAGCGTCGCCTTCTGCCAGGCCGCCCAGCGTTCGATGTCGTCGCTGTGGCGCTCGAACTGGTGGACGTCGTGGCCACGAGCGGCCAGGGCGGCACCTTCCTGATCCACGACGTGGTTCTCGCCGCTCGGAGCGGTCGAACGGTACCTGTTGTGTACCAGCAGGATCTTCATTGGAGTCCTTCACGAGCAGGCGCGCTGTACACCAGCGACGCGGCGAGGGTGAGCTCGAGCAGGTACGGAGAGGCCTCGCTGAGGCCGCTCTCGGTGAACGATGCGATCACGCAATACGCGACCAGGAACAATGCGAGAGCGCGGTGCGGTCCCTGCGGCTTGAACCAGGCGGCGATCAGCACGAACAGGACGAGCATGACTGTCAGCGCGCAGCCGACCAGGCCGACGTCGTAGTACGTGCCGAGCCAGTTGCTGTCGATCGGCAGGCCGTTGAAGGACTTGTTCGAGAGGCCGAAGCCGAACAGCACGTCCACGGTCGACCGTGGTTGGGCCAGGATCGCGTCCCAGACCGCCTTCCGGCCGGTGAGTGCACCGAGTTCCTCGGTGTCCTGACCACGGGCCAGCCAGGTGGTCACCACCGAGCCGAGGGTGAGTGCGCCGAGGGTGAACACGACGACGCCGACCGCGAAGACCTTGCGGACCCGCGATCGCGCGGTGAACAGACTGAGGCCGGCGATCGTCACCCCGGCGAGAACGGCGACGAGCGCGGTCCGGGTGTGGGTGAGCAGCAGGACCGGAACGCAGACCAGCACGCTGGCAAGCGCGACACCACGCTTCAGCAGTCCGGACATCCACAGCACGATCGTGAGACCGATGGCCATCGCGGAGTAGTGGCCGACCTGTGTGGGTGGGATCGGCCAGAGCGTTCCACCGAGCCGGTCCTCGGTCATTGCCAGTCCAGGCGCAACCAGCAGTCCGACGACCACCGAGGCGACGATGCCCCACAGCACCAGGAGGTGCGTGCGGACCAGCAGCAGATCGCGGCGCGTCCACCAGGGCGTCAGGAGCCAGAGCACCAGGGCGAAGCCGAACAGCCGGGCGGCGCGGAACAGAGCACCGAGCAGGAACTCCGCATGAATGCTGGACAACAGAGCCTCGGCGGCCAGCGTCATCAGCAGTACGACGAACACGCTCGGCCGGATCCGCAGCGGCCGGTTCACCGACAGCGCCATCACCAGCGCGCCGATCAGTGCCCCTTGGGCGATCAGCTTGCCGAGCGAGCCCGGGATCGGCAGCAGGTGCGGGGCGCCTGGGAAGAACGTCATCACGTTCAGCACCAGGAACGCCCAGGCCAGCTGTACCCGCCGGCGTCGCCGGACCTCCGGGGCAACGACTCGCCGTGTCGGCCGCCGGCCGAGCCGGGCGGCCGGTCGATCGGCGGTTCGGGTGGCGGAGGTTGTCATCTGCCGAACATCTCGAGGTCGACGGCGCGGGTCCGGCCGGCCTCGGCCTCGGTGACGCCGACACTCTCGTCGGTACGATCCGGGTTCAGCACGACAGCGGTGTCCAGTTCGAGGCCTGCCAGCCGCAGCATCTCGCCGGTGGCCTGGATCGCGGTTGCGGTCGAGCGTCCCGCCGTCACGACGACCGCCGCGTGCGAGGACCAGGTGCCGAGGTGGTCGGCGCCGAGTTCCGGGGTCAGGTCGGCCAGGCTCAGCACGACGTCGGCGACCTCCCATGACGCGTCGAGCGCGACGTTGTCGGAGCGTCCGGGCCGGCTGCTGTTCTCACGCAGCCGCAGGTACGCGCCCTCTGCGGGACCGGCGTCCGGGTCGGCCAGGTGTACGTCGATTCGCCGTCCGGGCTCGCTGAAGCGCGACTCGTGGGTGCCCGGCGTCGTCACACCGAGCAGCCGGCCGAGCGTCCCGGATCGAGTCAGGTCGGCCACCAGGACCTGCCTGCCGTCCTCAGCCAGTGACACCGCGAGTGAGGCGACCGCCAGGGAACAGGTGTAGTCGTCGTCGACCGCGACCACAGTGAGCGTGGACGTCGGACGTTCGCCCCAGAAGATCCGCTGGTCGAGGTGCTGGACGATGAGCTGGTTCTGCGGACTCCGGCGCTGGCTGTCGCGCAGAATCGCCGGCTTCGGCAGCAGTCTCCACCGAGGGGCCCGCGCGCTGCTGAGCCGGACCCGGACGCCGAGTGCATGGGCGATGTCCTGCCGCTTCCACAACCGGTCCGAGATCAGCGCGCGGATGATGACGAAGCCCAGGCCGAGGAAGAGCCCGGCCAGTAGTCCGGTGCCGCCGTTGAGCGCAACCATCCGCTTCGTCGAGGCCGCTACCGGAGCAGCCGCATCGAGCACCCGGCTGCTGTTCATCCGGGACGCCTGGGTCTGCTGATCGAGCAGCTGCTGCCGCACGAACTGCACCTTGTCCCGGGCGGCGCTGAGCCGGACGCCGTCGACGCTGTTCGGGCGCTTCGGATCGTCAGGGTCGTCACCGGCCGCGCGGACGGCCTGCTCGGCCAGTGCGAACTCGTTCTGGGCGGCCGCCAGGTCCCGACGCAACGGGGCGTCCTGCAGGCTGATCTGCTCCCTGCGGTAGAGCAGGAACACCTGTGCGACAGCCGTCGCGAGCTTGGTCGACTCCGCCTCGGTCTTGGCCGCGGTCGTCACCTCGAGGACGCGGTCCGTCGAGGCGACGACCGTGTAGCGCTTCAGCAGGTCGTCCGGCGACACCGGCAGCTTGAGCAGGTCGATCACCCTCTGCGCGACCGTGTGGGTGGTGGCCAGGCTCACGTCGGTCGCCATCGCCTTCGCCGGGTCTTCGCCGTCGCGGTGCGTCAGCAGGAGCCTGGTCTGCGATGTGCTCGGTGAAGGCAGTACGACCACCGATGCCAGACCGGCGGCCAGGCCGACCAGGGCGAGGACGAGCCAGATCCGCAGGTGCCGGCGGAGGGCGTCACGGAGGAACCGGAAGGTGACCAGTGCGTCCGGGGGGAACGATCCGGAACGTTCGTTGTCGAACAGTTCGTCGTCGTCCGCCCAGACCGGCTCGCGGGTGGCGGGTTCGTTGTACGGCTGGTTGCTCATTTGGTCCTCCTCGCCGTACCGGTCAGCAGCGTCGGCAGACGTGAGCCGGTTCGGCGTACCGGGGACGCCGCCCGGCCGACGGTGCGGTCCGTCGGATCCGGATCGGTAACCACGATGCCGTCGATGTTCCGGTCGTCGGCCGCGGAGGCAACCGCGAGCCGGGCGAGTTCCTCGGCCGTCACGACGCCGGCCGAGAGCGCGATGATCGTGTTCGTGGTCTCCTCGGCCTCACCCAGGTGCGGGGCCTCACGATCCACGACGACAAGGTGAATGGTCAGCGCCGACTCGCCGGGCGGTTCGTGGTGGCCGTCGATGACGATCGAGGCCGAGATCCCGATCGAGTTCGCGAGGGCCGCCAGTTGCGGTCCGAGCGGGAGAGCGTTGTCGTCGCCGGCGAAGGACAGCACGGTCAGCGTGTCCGGCTTCCCGCCGCGGACGTCCAGCCCCAGATGGTGCAGGGCCTTGCGCAGGCTCCAGGCCTCCACGGCGGTCGGGGAGTAGTGCTCGAGCAGGTAGGCCCAGTCCGACATGTCGTGCGCCTGGTACGACGACACCGACGCGAGGACCGGCAGACCGACCGCGTCCGCGATCTCGTCGCGCAGCCGCAACCGCCGGTCGCCTCTGGCCCTGGCCAGCACACCGATCGATCCGGCGACGGCACCTGCCAGCGCGCCGAGCAGACCCAGGATGCCGAGGTGCACGAGTAGATTGCCGCCGCGTGCGGCGGTCGCCTGCTCCAGCACGCGAGCCCCGGTCTTCTTCCCCAGGTCACCGGGTAGCTTCTGGTCGGTCGTGACGAAGACCAGGTACACCTCGGCGACAGCGTTCGCCAGCTGCATCGACTGTGCGGCCGTCGTGCCTTGTGCCTCGATCTTGACGACGTCGTCGGTGACCGCGGTGACCTTGACCCGCTTGCGGACCGTCTCGGTCGGCAGCGCCGGCGTCAGGTTCTGTCCGGCGCTGTTCAGCACCGGCTCGCTCTCGGCGATGTAGACCTGGGTCTCGATGCTCTGGGTGCCGGTTCCGTTCGCGGTCGCCGTTTGTGGAGCGTTCGCCGCCGGTGGTGGCAGGACGACGAGCGAGGTGGCGGTGTGCAAGGCCGGTACCGCGAATCCGTACGCGATCCCGGCGAGCAAGCCGACGGCTGCCACGGCCGCCACGATCAGGCGGTGCCTGCGAATGGCGCGCCACGACTTCCTGACGTCGAGCTGCTGTGCGCTCACGGTCCCCTCCAGATGAACGCCGAACTGTGTCCGGTAATAGAGGGCCTACGGGCCGCCTCTGATACACCGTCAAGCGCGGAAACGGAAGGTGCTGATCGCCGGGCCGGTTGCTGTCAGCTTTCCGGTTCCGAGCAGGGTTGTGGTTGGGACCTTGTGGCCGAATCGCGGTGAGTACCAGCCCAGCGACGGATTGTCGCTGCCGCGGTGCGCGGTCCAGGTCAGTCCGGGCGGCAACTCGATGGTGGCCGATCCGGTTGGCCACTCCAGCCGTCCGCTGGCCAGGTCGACGTCGACGTCCGGGCCGAGGTGCCAGGCGATTCGTACGTCGGTGGTCGCGTCGAGGCTGTCCTCGACCCGCAGGACGCCGTTCTCCAGTACGGCGGCGCGCCGGTGCGTCACGGGGGCGTACCCGTCGTGTTCGGCTTCCCAGGTTGTGGGGGAGTGTCGACGTACGGTGCCTGTTGCCCCGCGCAACCAAAGGAACGGGCCGCCCCAGAGGGACTGTTCGGTGCCGGCCACCTCGACGGTGTTGTGGGCGATCGTGGAGCGGAAGTAGTTCCGCCACTGCTCTTCGCCGTGGTAGCAGTACGTTCCCGGGTCGGCGAGGATGTCGACGCCGTCCACGCGTACTTCGAGGGAGAGCGCGTCGGAGTGGGCGTGCGCGGCGATCGAGAGGAAGCCGTGCGGGCCGGCGTCCGCGCGGCACCAGATCTCCGGACCGGGGTCCTGGCTGCGCAGGATGGTCAGGCCGGCGTCTCTGAAGTGGCCGGGACGTTCTGTGGGGCGGTCCGGTTGCCGGCCCTTCACCAGCGACCCGACGAGCACTGAGGTGGCCGTAGCTGGGCTGTCCGGCCACCAGGACTCCCGGCCGACGACAGCTGCACCCAGTGAGATGTACGCCGACCACGTGCTCGCGTCTGGTGGGTCCAGTACCAGGACCATGCCCTCGTCGTCGTCACCCTGACGTGGTGGTCGGAGATTCGTGTCGACGATTGCTGCTGCTACGTCGACCGTGCGGGTCAGTAGCGCCCACGTGTCCTGGCTGAGTGGGTGGCCGGCCGCATCTGCTTCCAGAGCGGCGTACAGACCCAGTTCCGAGACGAAGCGGTGGTAGTCGGTGGCCAGCTCGCGGTTCACGCCGGAGGGGAACGTGTTGGCGTCCAGTTCCTTCTGCAGCAGTACGGCAGCGTCTGCACGCCAGCGGTCGCTCGTGGTGAACCAGGGGAACGCACAGGCTCCGATGAGCTGGCCTGCCGCCTCAGCGATCACATGGTTGTTGGCCGAGGACCCGTGGCTCTGGAACGCGGCCAGGTAGCGCTGGTGCCAGTAGAGCTGGCGGAGCGCCAGGTCGTTGTGCTCGAACAGGTCGGTGATGTCCGGCCAGTCGTTCAGGAGGCGGCGGATCCACGTCCAGCTGATCAGGCGCAGGCCGACCTCGATACCGCTCGCCCAGTGCACCCCGGACAGGAACGGGTTCGTACGCCACCAGTCGTTCAGGTGCTCGGCCACGCGATCGGCGTACCGGTCGTCGTGGGTCAGGTACCACGCAGCAGCCAGCTGGGTCAGGTGGTGGTGACGGGACAGCTCCCACACCTGCTTGATGTTTCCGACAGCCTGCTCGTTGCGGTGGTTCAGCCTGAACACATACTGCGCCGGATCGGACCGTCGGCCGGTGACGGGATCATAGAACCAGTCCGGCTTCTCCAGGTCGGTGCGTTCGACACCTAGTACCTGGAGGTTCCCGGCCAGGATCGCGTCGGCCTGGGCGATCACTGCCTTACGGGCGTCCTCCGGTACGGTGCACGCCGTCTGCGTCTGCAGCGTCGTACTGAACGTCCGCTCGGTCCGGAGCGGCAGCTTCTGATTCACGTCCTGCCCGGGCCGCACCTGACGGTGGGCCCAGGCAGAACGCCGTCCTGCATCGCTGGTGCGCTGGATGAGTTCGGTGGGGGACATCCGGCGCAGGCGGCGGACGTACCAGCCCAAAGGCTGGCGAGTCACACCTTCTCCGCTGTACCTGAGGCGAGGCTGCGGTCGACTGCGATGGTGGCGCGGGTGGTGGCGACCAGCTGGTCGAACGGGATCGGCATCGGGCCGCCGGACTTCACGGCGGCGACGAAGCGCTCGAGCTCGGTCCGCTGGCCCTTGTCGGTACTGCGGGACTTGCGGGTCGTGGGTTTGCGCCCCGCCCAGACCGAGGCGCTCTGGAAGTTGTCGAACCGCGCGTTGCGGCCGCCGCCGGTGATGTCGATCGTCTCCTTCGGGAAGCGCGCGTTGCCGCCACCGACGTACGTGATCGTGCCGACGGAACCGTTCGCGAACCTGAGGGTGACCAGGACGTCGCCCGCGTCGGGGCCCGGTACCGCGTACACCTCGGTCGGGAGACTGTTCAGCCACCAGGTCAGCGTGTCGATGAAATGACCGCCCTCCCCGGCGAACCGGCTGCCCTCCTTGCCGGCGTCGAGGTACCAGCTGGTCGAGTCGAGCTTGCCCGCGTTCACCAGGTACCGGAGCGAGAAGTTGCCGCCGGGCGTGCCGAACCGGTCCCGCAGGTCGGTGAGCAGCGGCGCGAACCGGCGGTTGAACCCGACCATCAACCGGTCGTTGCCGGTGGCATCGACGGTCACGATGATCCGGTCCAGCTCCTCGTCGGTGAGCGCGAGCGGCTTCTCGACGAAGACTGCCTTCCCGGTCTCCAGCGCGCGGCAGGCGAGCTCGGCATGCGAACTGTGCCGGGTCACCACGAACAGCGCATCCAGGCTCGCGTCGCCGAGCACCTCGTCGGCGTCCGTCGACACTGCCTCGAAACCGAACCTGCGCTGCGCATTGGCAGCCGAGAGCGACTTGTTGGTCGCCACGCGGGCCAGTACGGCGTCCTCGTCCTTCTGCAGGTGCGGCAGCAGCATGCTCGACGCGTAGTTGCCCGCGCCGACAAAGCCGAGCCGCACGCCACCACTCGTCGGCGCGGCGGGCCGGGCCGCGACCGGCGCCGGTGGTGCGACGGGCTCGACCAGGTCTGGATACTCGAAGAGGAAGCCGACGCCGGGGTAGGTGCCGGCGCTCAGCTTCTGGTACACGTCGGTCGCGTCGGCGATCGGGAACGTGTTGGCGATCAGCGGCGCGAGGTCGATCTGCTCGCGGGCGATCAGGTCCACAAAGCACTCGAGGTTGCGCCGCTCGGTCCAGCGAACGTACCCGGCGGGGTAGTCGATGCCCTGCAGCTCGTATCGGTCGTCGTACCGGCCCGGGCCGTACGAGCGCGAGAAGCGAACGTCCAGCTCCTTGTCGTAGTAGGCGTTCCACGGCAGATCGAGCCTGGTCTTGCCGATGTCCACCACCCGGGCGCGGTCGCGGGCCAGCCGGGCGGCGGTCTCGACCGGACCGTTCGAGTGCCCGCCCGCGGCCAGCAGGATGTGGTCCGCGCCGAGGCCGTTCGATGCCTCCAGCAACGATCGCTCAAGGGTCGCGACGCCGGCCTCGTCGGGGGACGAGCAGTGCAGCGCGCCCGCCTTCTCCGCCATCCGGCACCGGTCCTCGACCGTGTCGATCCCGAACACCCGCACGCCGGCGGCCACGAGCAGCCGTACGACAAGCTGCCCGACCAGGCCGAGACCGATCACCACCGCTGTGTCGCCCAGCTGGACCTCGGCCTGCCGTACGCCCTGCATCGCGATCGCGCCGACGGTCGAGAACGCGGCCTGCTCGGCCGGTACGCCGTCCGGCACCGGAACGCACAGATTCAAGGGCACCCAGTTGTACTCCGCGTGCAACGCGAACTCGTTGCCCGCGGCAGCGACCAGCTGCCCGACACTGAACTCCTCGGCGCCTGCGCCGACCTCGACCACGACGCCACACAGCGAATACCCGAGCGGCGTGTACGAGTCGAGCTTGTTCATCACCTTCTTGTAGGTGCTCATCACGCCCTGCTGGGCGACGGTGTCGAGCACCTTCCGTACCTGATCTGGCCGCGCCTTCGCCTTGCCGACCAGCGACAGCTTCGCCTCGCCGACCTTCATCAGCTCGGTCCCGGTGGAGATCAGTGAGTACAGCGAACGGACCAGCACCCCACCCGGCGCACAAGCCGGCGGCGGCACGTCGAGAACCGCCAGCTCACCGGACTTGTAGTTCTGCGCAACCTGCTTCATAGCCGTCCTTCACTGGGTGTCTTGGTCAGAGGGAGGTGATGGTGACCCCGAGGGACCGCATGTGGCGGGTCCAGGTCTCCAGCGTCAGCAACTGCCAGATCTGCTTGGAGTAGTCCTCCCGGCCGGCTCGCTCGTCGTCGACCAGCTTCTGTACGGCGGCCTGCTGCAGGAACCCGCTGCCGACGAGCTCACCGCGCAGCAGCGTGTCGTCGACGAGCTCGCGCAGGTCGTTCCGTACCCAGGCGCGCAGCGGCGCGCTGAACGACGCCTTCGGCCGGTAGATGATCTCCTTCGGCAGCCAGGCCTCGGCCGCCTTCTTCAACGCCAGCTTGCTCACCCGGCGGTGGATCTTCTCGCTGCCGGGGATCGAGAACGCCGCGCGCGCGACGACCGGGTCCACGAACGGTGTCCGTACCTCGGTCGACGCCGCCATGCTCGCGCGGTCGGTGTAGGTGAGGTTGAGGCCGGGCAGGAACATCCGCGAGTCCGCGAGGCACATCCGGTTGACGTGATCGTCGAGGGCGTTGTCGTGGTAGATGTCGCTGTGCTCGGCGAGCAGCTTGCCGACGTACGGCTCGAGGTCGGGGCTGATCAGGCCGGTGAGCTGGTCCGCGTCGTACATCGTGTAGCTGCGGCGGAACGCCTCTTCCTCGGGCAGGTTCGCGAAAGTCTCGAAGCGTTTCGCCCAGCGCGCGTAGCGCAGGCCGCGGCCGTTCACGGTGACCGGGAGCCTTCGTACTGTGGGGCCGATGAGGCCGTTGCGCAGTACGCCGGGGAGCCGCTGGTACTGCGCTCCCATCACACAGGCCAGGTGCTTGCGGTAGCCGCCGAACAGCTCGTCGGCGCCCATCCCGGACAGCAGGACCTTTACCCCTGCATCCCGTGCGGTGTCGCACATCAGCAGGGTGTTGATCGCGGCGGGGTCGCCGATCGGCTCGTCCAGATTGTCAACAATCCGCGGAAGGAGGTCGACGACATCGGGGGCGATCTCGATCTCGTGCAGGTCGATCCCGAACTGCTGCGCCACCTTGCGCGCGTAGATCGCGTCGTCCGGCATCGCCTCGAGCTTCTGGTCCTGCGCGCGGAAGGTGATCGTGTACGAGTCGACGCCGGGATCCATCTGCTTCGCCAGTACGGTCACGAGGCTCGAGTCCAGGCCACCGCTGAGGAAGGTCGACACCGGTACGTCGGCGACCAGGTGCGCGGCGACCGACTCCTCGATCACCTGACGCAGATCGGGCCGCGGACCGGCCGCGGCCTCGGTGGCGATGTCGCTCACCCGCCAGTACGTCTCGTGCCGGCTGCTCCCGTCCGGCCGGAATTCCGCCCACGAACCCGGTGGCAGCTTGTCGACGCCGTCGATCGCGCAGCGCTGCTCTGGAAGCCAGTAATAGAGCATCGACGCGATCAGGGCGCCGGGCTCGGTGCGGAGCTCGGAGCCGACCGCCGTGACGAGGGCCTTCAGTTCGGACGCGAAGATCACGCCGCCGTGCCGGCGGAGGAAGTACAGCGGCTTGATGCCGAGCGGGTCGCGGGCCAGGTACAGGCTGCCGCTGTCCTCGTCGAGCATCGCGAACGCGAACATTCCGCGGAACCGCGTGAGTGCTTCGGGACCCCAGCGACGCCAGGCCTCGAGCACCACCTCGGTGTCGGAGCTGGTCCGGAAGTGGACGCCGCTCTTGGAGAGTTCGGCGCGGAGTTCCTTGTAGTTGTAGAGCTCGCCGTTGTAGCAGATCGTCAGGCCGCGCTTGCTGAACGGCTGGTCCGCGGCTGCCGACAAGTCGATGATCGACAATCTACGATGTGCCAGGAAGGCCCGGACATCGCCTTCGTCGAACGCGTACACGCGATCCGCGTCCGGGCCGCGGTGCGCGATCCGGTCGCTCATCGCCTCCGCGAGCGCGAAGCCGTCGTGCTGCTGGTAGCAGCCGGCGATCCCGCACACGTCAGGACCCCGTGGCGTTCGTCATCCGGGTGGCCGCCGGGCCGATGTGGCTGACGTGCCCGGTGAGCTGGTCGTACACCCCGACGTAGGCCTTCTGCTGGTGCTTCCACGCGAGCACCCGCTCGACGCGTTCGCGACCCAGCTTCGCCATCCGGCGGCGGCGGACCTGGTCGTCGAGCAGTTCGACGATCGCGTCGCCGTACTGCCGGACGTCGTTGGGCTCGACGTACACCGCCGCATCGGCGGCCGACACCTTCGTCTCCACCAGGTCGAACGCGACGACGGGGAGCTCGAAGGCCATGTACTCCATGGTTTTGTTCATTGTCGACACATCGTTCAGCGGGTTCTTCGGATCCGGCGACAGGCCGAGGTCCGCGGTCGACATCACCGCGCGCACGGTCTCGTCCGGCACCCGGCCGGTGAACTCGACGTACTCGCCGAGTCCGAGCTCGTCCCGGAGCGCGACCACGTCGTCGAACGAGTCGCCGGCGCCCATCAGCGTGAACGCGATGTCGGTCCGGTGCAGATTGTTGACAATGTGATCGGCGGCTCGGACCACGATGTCGACACCGTCCTGCGGTCCCATCACGCCGATGTACGTCACCAGATAGCGGTGACCGCGGCGCAGCGACTCGTCCGCTGCGCCGCGGAGCAATTTGTCCGGGTCCGGCCCGGTACGGACGACCGTGACGTCGTGGTTCGCCTTGCCGCTGCGGGTGATCGCGATCCGGCGGTACGAGTCGTTCGTCGAGGTGACATGGTCGGCGGTGCGGTGCGTCATCCGTTCCAGGAAGCGCAATCCCTTGTAGGGCAGGCTTGTCGTACCACCGAAGCGCGACTGGAACAGTTCGGGGCAGAGGTCGTGGTGGTCGAACACGAACCGCGTGCCGTCCAGGCGGCGCAGCAGCATCGCGATCGGCCAGAAGATGTCCGGCGGGTTGCACGCCTGCAGGACCTTGAACCGGCCGGCCTTCCGAGCGCGGAACACCAGGCGCAGCGTCAGCAGGAACGAGTACGCGTACTCCCAGACGAAGCTGACCTTGCTGCCACCCGGCGCGTACGCCTTGTACTTGTGGACAGTCACGCCGTCGATCACCTCGTACGAGGGATCGCCCGGACCTTTCGGGCAGACGACCGTGACGTCGTACCCGGCCGCGACCAGCGCCTGGCACTCCAGCCAGACCCGGCGGTCGAACGGAACCCAGAGGTTCTGGATGATGATCAGTACCCGCGGACCGGTCACCAGCCCACTCCTTCGTACCCGGGCAACGCCTCGACCGCGGCGCCGAGCCGGCCGCTGAGGTCGATGGTGCGCGCCGGCGGCGTCTCCAGCAGGGCGCTGATCGCGCGGCTGTCGGTGGCCGACACGATGGCCACATCCGCGCCGGCGAGTGCCGCGTTCGCGTCGCCGGTGAGTACTCGCTGCAGATGCGGGAGCTTGGACTGGACGTGTCTCAGGTTTGCACCGACCAGGCGGGTCGGGTTCACGATCGCGTCGTAGATCCGCAGGTTGTAGCCCTTGCCGATCAGGCGCTCGGCGAGTTCCACGTTCGGGCTCTCCCGCAGGTCGTCGGTGGCGTGCTTGAAGCTCAGCCCGAGGAGTGCGATCTCGCGACCGGGGCCGGCGATCACGCGGTCGACGACGTCGCGGACGCTGCGCTCGTTGGTGGCCAGCGCCCCGGACAGCAGCGGGAGTTCCGTGTCGTTCATCCGCGCCAGGTGCAGCACGCTGCGCAGATCCTTGGGCAGGCACGAGCCGCCGAACGCGAAGCCCGGCTTCAGGTAGTACGGCGAGATGTTCAGGCTGGTGTCCTGCACGAAGATCTTCATCACCTCGCGCGAGTCCACCGCGAAGTGCCGGAAGATCCGGCCCATCTCGTTCGCGAACGAGACCTTCGTGGCGTGGAAGGCGTTGCAGGCGTACTTGAGCGCCTCGGCTGTCCGAACGTCGACAATCTGCATGTCGACGTTCAGAAAGGAGAACAGGTCGGTCAGAGCGGTACCGACCTTCGCGCTCCGGGTGCCCACCACCACGAACGGCGGCTCGTAGAAGTCCACGAGCCCGGATCCCTCGCGCAGGAACTCCGGGCACATCGCCGTACCGAACGTGAGCCCGTCCGGTGCCGGTACGTCGGCCAGCACCTGCGCGACCACCTCGTCGACCGTGCCCGGCGGAACGGTGCTGCGCACCACGATGCTGTGGAACCCGGACTCCGGCCGTACGACGACCCGAGCTGCCTCGGCGATGTCGCGAACCGCACGCTTGATGTAGGTGAGATCGGTACTGCCCGCAGCGGTCGACGGGGTACCGACGCAGATCAGCGAGACGTCGGCGCGCTCCAGCGCGAGCCGCGGATCGGTCGTTGCATGCAACCGCCCCGACGCCGCACCCGCCGCGACAAGCTCGTCCAGCCCCGGCTCAACCACCGGGCTGCGTCCCTGCGAGATCGGCTCGACCTTGGCGGTGTCGACATCCACCCCCCACACCTCATGCCCGGCAGCAGCCAGACAAGCCGCCGTCACCGACCCCACATACCCCAAGCCGAACACGGCAACCTTCATAACGCCCCCCACAGGCTCAAAACACGGTTCCCCCACACCCCAGCGCCCATGAGAGCACTCACCCCACCACCCTGATACACCCCTGTGGAAACTTCCCTCCTCGAAGACGGCCCGGAAACTATCCTGGATCACGGAACGTGTCCGGCCCTCCCGAAATCGGAGTAACCCATGGAAGCCCTGTACGACCTCCCGAACGGCGACCGAGTTCGGGTCATCGATACGCCCACGGTCGGCCAGAGCCTCGGCAGAGTCCTCGAGCTCTTCCGCTCCGGCGACACGGAACCGGTCTTCTTCGGTGACCAGCCGCGGCCCGAGGGCGTTGTCATCAGCTTCGAACAATGGGCGGAGTACGAAGCCCTGAAGGAAGATGCGGAAACCGACCATCGCATGCAGAAGATCACCCGCGAGCGACTGGCCAACGCCCGCCCCGAGGACTATGTGCCGTACGACGAGATGCTGCGGGAGTGGGGGCTGGACGAACCGGAGAACGGCGGTGACAAACGGTGAACTATCGGCTGGTTGTGCACCCCGAGCTTCGGCAGGAGGTCAACCGCCTCTACCAAGCGTGGAAGGCAGACCCGTCTTCTGACTCCGGCCGGGAGTTCGAGGCTTTCCGCGACGCGATGACGGCACTCCGCGACGGCAACGAAGGCAACTACATCGGCAAGCAGCTCGGCTACGGACCGTCGTCGCACGATCTCAGGGATGCCGCGGAAATCAAGGTGGACGTCTTCGCCGAGGGCGGTACACCTGAGCGGCCCCGGCCGTCGCACCGAATGGTGTACCGCGAGTTCGACCCGCTGCCGAAGGTCGAGAACGGAGCGGTCGTACATGATCCGAACGCGCAGCCGGTCCGGCAGATCGTGGCGTTCAACCATCGCCGTGACGATCCGGCGGCGATCGCCGGGGAGCGGCTGGGACGCATCCGGGGGCAACAGGACAGGAACCTGCACGGCCTCACCGGTGGCGGTCGTCCTGACGTCGGCCCGCAGCGGTCAGGCGTGCAAACCACACCGCATCGACTGCCGATGCCGCAGGACGTTTTGCAGCAGATCCTTCGTGACAGCCCGCCGGCTGGTAGCGGGCCGAAGCCGGCGTCTGCGCCGCAGGCGAATGTCAACCGGGCCCGCGGACCCGGCACCGGGCGCTCCGAAGAACGCTGACCTGGTGGCCCGCGCCAATGGCGGGCTGTTCGATGCCTGGCCTGCTGTGCAACCCGGTATCCAGCGAACAACCCGCCGCCGCGACCAGACCACCACCCTGATACACCCCTGTGGAAATCTCCCACCTCGAAGACGGCCCGGAAACTATCCTGGATCACGGAACGTGTCCGGCCCTCCCGAAATCGGAGTAACCCATGGAAGCCCTGTACGACCTCCCCAACGGCGATCGGGTGCGCGTCATCGACACCGCCACCGTCGGTCAGAGCCTCGGCCGGGTCCTCGAACTCTTCCGCTCCGGCCCGGCTGAACCGGTCTTCTTCGGCGACACCCCCCGGCCGGAGGGCGTCGTCATCTCCTTCGAACAGTGGGCCGAGTACGAGACCTTCAAGGAAGACGCTGAAGACGACCGCCGCCGCGAGGAATTGGTCCGCCAGCGCCTTGCGAACGACGACCCGTCCCAGTGGGTGTCCTTCGAGGACGCGGCGCGCGAGGGCGGCTGGGACCTCGACGTCCCGCCGTACGAGCCGCCGGCTGATCCCGGCAAGCAGTGACCACCTACCACCTGATGGTCCATCAGGATTTCAGGCAAGAGAGCAACAAGTTGGGCGCCGAGTACCCGGATACGGACCGCAGTCGTACGACCTGCGGGACTGTGCGGAGCTGAAAGTTCCTGTGGATCGGTGAGTTCACTTGCGGTGGGTATGAGCGCGGTCCGTCGCATCGGCTGGTGAATCGGGAGTTCGACGCCTTGCCGAAGGTGGAGGACGGGCGGGTGGTGCCGGATCTCGGTGCTCAGCCGTACCGGCAGCCGATCGTATTCGCGCACCGGACGCAGGATCCGGCCGGCATCGCAGGCCGACGCCTCGGGTGAACGCTTGGCACTCCGTCCCGTGAGCTGCAAGGTGTTGCCGGCGGAGGACGGCCCGACGTCGGCCGCAGCGCGAGGGTGCGATCGAATGCCGTCCTGCTGTCGTTCGGGGCGCTCCCGCAGCATCCTCTTCCTGTCAGTGCGTGTGCGCATTGCGTCACCTCCGCGCAGCGTGACCGGCCATCATGCGAGAGGTCAGCACCCAGCGCCTCACTGGTGCGGCGAAATTGGCTGTATCAACGGGGGGTTCGGCGGTTCTGTATTGGGCGACGGGACTGTGCTGGGGTGAGGGGATGGCTGATGAAGGTTCTGGTCACCGGGGATCGGGGATATATCGGTGCGGTGATGGTGCCGTTCCTGCGGGGTGCGGGGCATCAGGTGGACGGGCTGGATACCGGGCTGTACGAGGGGTGTGACCTGCTGGGCGGGCCGGAGCCGATCAGTGGCCGGACGCCGCGGGACATGCGGGACGTGACGGCGGCGGAGCTCGCTGGGTACGACGCGGTGGTCTGCCTGGCCGCGCTGTCGAACGACCCGCTCGGCAACCTGGACAAGGCCGCGACATACTCCGTGAACCTCGACGGGACTCTCAACGTCGCCCGGGCCGCCAAGGATGCAGGCGTCGAGCGCTTCCTGTTCGCGTCGTCCTGCAGCCTGTACGGAGCAGCGGGGTCGGAGGCGGTCGCCGAGGACGCCGAGATGTTCCCGGTCACGCCGTACGGGGAGACGAAGGCACTCGCCGAGCAGGAGCTGTCGAAGCTCGCCGACGACAACTTCAGCCCGACGTACCTGCGGAACGCCACCGCCTACGGCGCATCCACCCGGCTGCGGCTCGACATCGTTGTCAACAATCTGACAGCCATCGCGCTGACCTCCGGGCAGGTGCGGTTGGAGAGCGACGGCACCCCGTGGCGGCCGCTTGTGCACATCGAGGACATCAGCCGCGCATTCCTTCAGGTACTGGAGTCGCCGCGGGAGACGATCCACGACGAGGCGTTCAACGTCGGCCGGTCCGAGGACGTCGTCCAGGTCCGCGACATCGCCGAGATGGTTCGCGAAGCGGTACCGGGCTCGACGTTGTCGATTGCCGACGGTGCCGGCCCGGACCTGCGCAACTACAAGGTCGACTTCGCCAAGCTCAACGACACGTTCCCGGACCTGAAGCTGCAATGGTCGGTCCGCAAGGGCGTCGAGGAGCTGTACGACGCGTACCAGCGGCACGGCCTCACGCTCGACGACTTCAACTCCGCGCAGTTCGTCCGGCTGCGCCGGATCCAGCAGCTGCTGAGCGCGAACCTTGTCGACAATCAACTGCGCCGCCAGACCGACGCGCAGTTCCCGGGCCCGAAGGAGATGCAGTGATGGCGGACGCAGTTGCCTGCCGGCTCTGCGGTGAGCCGCTGACGCAGACCTTCGTGGATCTCGGCATGTCGCCGCCGTGCGAGAGCTACCTGCGCGCCGACCAGCTCGACAGCGGCGAGACGTTCTACCCGCTGCACGTCCGGATCTGCGGCAACTGCCTGCTCGTGCAGCTCCCGGCGTACGTCGCGGCCGACGACGTGTTCAGCGACTACCTCTACTTCTCGTCGTACTCGACGAGCTGGGTCGAGCACGCGCGCCGCTTCGTCGCCGACATGCAGGAGCGGCTGAACCTCGATGCGAACAGCCTGATCGTCGAGGCCGCGAGCAACGACGGTTATCTGCTGCAGCATGCTGTTGCCGAAGGCATCCCGGTGCTCGGCATCGAGCCGGCCGCGAACATCGCGAAGATCGCCAACGAGAAGGGCATCCGTACCGAGAGCTACTTCCTCGGTGAGGCGACCGGCCAGGACGCGGCAGCGCGGCACGGCCAGGCGGATCTTGTCGTCGGCAACAATGTGTTCGCGCACGTACCGGACATCGTCGACTTCGCGAAGGGCCTGCGGGCACTGGTGAAGGACGACGGCCTGGTGTCGCTGGAGTTCCCGCATCTGCTCCGGCTGATCGAGAACCGCCAGTACGACACGATCTACCACGAGCACTACCAGTACCTGACGTTGAAGACCGCTGCGCTCGCGCTGGAGAAGGCCGGGCTCAAGGTGGTCGACGTTCAGGAGCTGGCCAGCCACGGCGGGTCGCTGCGCGTCATGTCGACGCCGGCCGAGACCGCAGGCGAGCCGTCCGAGCTGGTCAAGAAGGTGCTGCAGGACGAGCAGGACGCCGGATTGCACACAATCGAGGGGCATCTCGGGTTCGCCGACGAGGTGTTCACGATCAAGTCGGACCTGCTGGAATTCCTGGTCCAGGCACGCCGCGACGGCAAGTCGGTGGCGGGGTACGGCGCCCCGGGCAAGGGCAACACGCTGCTCAACCACTGCGGCATCCGCGAGGACCTGCTGCCGTACACGGTGGACCGCAGCCCGCACAAGCACGGGATGTTCCTGCCCGGTACGCACATCCCGATCTTCGACCCGGAGCGCCTGGCCGAGACGCGCCCCGACTACATCGTGATCCTGCCGTGGAACCTGCGCGCGGAGATCGTTCACCAGCTCGGCTACGCACGGGAGTGGGGCGCGAAGTTCGTCGTACCCATCCCGAAGCTCACTGTTCTCTGACTTGTTGGGATCTGAAACAGCCTTGGGGGGAAGGGAAACCACGATGAAGGTCGTGATCTTCTGCGGGGGGCACGGGCTGCGGATGCGCAGCGGCGTCGACTCCGCGCCGAAACCGATGATGACGATCGGCGACCGGCCGGTGCTGTGGCACGTGATGCGGTACTACGCGCATTTCGGGCACACCGAGTTTATCCTGCCGCTGGGGTTCGGTGGGTCGTCGGTCAAGGAGTACTTCCTGCGGTACGAGGAGACCGTCTCGAACGACTTCGTGATGACCAAGGGCGGGCAGCAGATCGAACTGCTCGACTCCGACATCAGCGAATGGAAGATCACGTTCGTGGACACCGGCGTCGACACGAGCATCGGTGAGCGGCTGCGCCGGGTACGCCCGTATCTGGAGGACGATGACGTCTTCCTGGCGAACTACGGTGACGTGCTCACCGATGCGCCGATGGACAAGATCGTCGACAATGTGATTGCCAGCGATGTGACGGCGAGTCTGCTCGCGGTCCCGCCGCAGGCGTCGTTCCACGTCGTCGAGTTCGGTGCGGACTCACGGATCACCGGATTGCGGTCGGCCTCGGATCTGAACGTGTGGATCAACGGCGGGTACTTCGTCCTGAAGAAGGAAATCTTCGACGTTCTGGGCGAGGGGGAGGACCTGGTCGGGGACGCGTTCCCGCGGCTCGCGGCGATGTCGAAGCTGGAGGCGGTCCCGCACCACGGGTTCTGGGCGCCGATGGACACCCTCAAGGAGCGCAGCCAGCTCGAGGAGCTCTACCGATCGGGCAAAAAGCCCTGGGCCCTGTGGAGCCACGAGAACCGCGACCAACACAGCCGAATCGTCGACACGCAAACTGTCGACAATTCACCGGCCAACAATCGGCCCGCCGCCGCGCAGCCTCCCACCACGGAGCCGGCTGCTGCGCAGAGTGTCGACAATCGGGTGGTTGACGATGGGGTTGTTGGCCAGGATCCGGTTGTGGTGGCGATCTGATGCTTCCGTTCCAGCTCGGGCTGATCGACGGGCCGGTCCATCTGGTTGCCCTCGGCGCCCATCCGGACGACATCGAGATCGGCTGCGGCGGCACGATGCTGAAGTTGGCCGAGTCGGTGCCGGAGCTGACCGCCGAGTTCGTGATCGCGACCGGCACACCAGTACGCCTGGAGGAGGCTCGCCGCGCGGCAGAGCTGTTCCTCCCGGAGTGCGAGGTGACCGTCACCTCGGCCGAGCTGCCGGACGGACGACTCCCGGCGTACTGGAACCAGACCAAGGAGTTGCTGGAGGCAACGGCACGCGGCAGCCGCCGCGCCGACCTGGTCTTTGCCCCGAGCAAGCATGACGCCCACCAGGACCACCGCCTGATCGCTGAGCTGGCCCCGACGGTCTGGCGCAGCCACCTGGTGCTGCATTACGAGATCCCGAAGTGGGACGGCGACTTCGGCCGCCCGTGGCTGTACGTCGAACTCACCGAGGACCAGCTCCGGGAGAAGGTCGCGCTGCTGCACAAGGCGTACCCGTCCCAGGTCCCGCACGACTGGTTCGACGAAGAGGTGTTCGCCGGCCTGGCCCGGCTGCGGGGGATGGAGTGCAGGGCGCCGTACGCCGAGGCCTTCACCACGGCCAAAGCCACGCTGACATGGTGAACGAGGGGGACGCAGTGAGCTTCAAGTGTCGCGGGTGCGCGGGGGAGAACGTCGTCCCCGTGGTGGACCTCGGTGAGCAGCCGTGCGCCGACTACTTCCCGCCCGCCGAGACTCCCGGGCCCGATCCACGCTGGCCGCTGGCGCTCTGGCTCTGCCGGGAGTGCACCCTGGTGCAGCTCGGACCGGTCGAGCCGCAGCTGGCCGAGGAGCCGCTCGCGGTCGAGTCAGCGACCAGCCGGGCGCACGCGGAGGCCTCGGTCAAGGAGATCCTCAGCGACCATCCCGAACTGAGCAATGGCGTGGTGTTCGAGTTCGGCAGTCCCCACGGCGGTTCCTGGCTTGACCATCTGTACGCGGCCGGCGCCAGGCTCGCGGGTGATGACGACAAGGCCGACCTGGTCGTCGACGTGCACGGGATCGTGCATGAGCCGCAGTACGGCGAGATGCTCAAGCTGCGCGCGGACCGGCTCGCGCCCGGCGGCCTGCTGGTGATGGAGTTCCACCACCTGCTGCCGCTGTTCGTCGGCAACCAGTTCGACACCGTCCGCCACGGCCACTGGGCGTACGTCTCACTACGCGCCCTACAGAACATCGCCGCACTGCACGGCCTCAAGGTCGAGTCGGTGCAACAGGTCGAGATGTACGGCGGCAGCCTGATGGTGATGCTCCGGCACACCGCGGACGTCCAGCCGGACCAGTCGGTCGACGTCGTGCTCGAGGACGAGGACGCGGCAGGCATCGCCGACGAGGTACAGCTCGGCAGCCTGCAAGAAGCCGCCTGGCATGCCGCCGGCGCGCTCCACGACGAGCTGGTCCGGCACAAGGCAGCGGGCCGTACCGTCCTCGGCTACGGCGCCCCGTCCAAGGCCCCGGTCCTCCTCGACCTGAGCAAGGTGACAACGGACCTCCTGCCGTTCACTGTCGACCTCGCGCCCGGCAAGCACGGCCGCCGGATCCCCGGTGGCGTCCCCGGAAAGATGATCCCGATCCGCCCGATCGACGAACTGAAGGCCGCGAAGCCCGACGTCGTCCTCGTCCTCACCTGGGACATCGCCGACGAGATCATCGCGCAACTCGAAGCCGACGGCGGCTGGGGCACGACCTACCTCGTCCCCCTCCCCGAACCCCACGAGAGGGGGCGCTGACGATGCGTGGTGTTCTGCGCCGGCTCACCTGGGGGCTGGCTGACCAGGCGGTGACCAGCCTGGTCAGTTTCATCGTGGGCATCGTCGTGGCGCGGTCGCTCGGCGCGCTGGAATTCGGCGCGTTCAGCCTGGCCTTCGTCACGTACGGCGTGGTGGTCAACATCTCGCGCGGCCTGGCGACCGACCCACTCGCGGTCCGGTTCAGCGGCGTCGAGAGATCGATCTGGAAGACCGCCGTTGCGAAGTCCTCCGGGATGGCGATCGCGGTCGGCCTGGCAACCGGCACCATCTGCGTGGCCGTCGGTCTCGCCCTCGGTGGCCGCGGCGGCTCCGGATTCATTGCCTTGGGTGTCGTGCTGCCGGGGCTCATGCTGCAGGACAGCTGGCGGTTCGCGTTCTTCGCTTCGGGCCAGGGCGGGAAGGCCTTCATCGCCGACATCACCTGGGCGCTGGCATTGATTCCGCTGCTCTGGCTGGCCACGCGGACTCCGAGCGTGACGCGGTTCGTCCTCGCCTGGGGTGCCGCGGCGGCAGTCGCGGCATTGGTCAGCGGTCTGCAAGCAGGCGTCGTACCCCGCCTTTTCCGGGCTCGCGACTGGCTGCGGAACCACCGTGACCTCGGGCTGCGCTACCTGGTCGAGAACGTGACGATCAGCGGGGCGTACCAGTTCAAGATGTACGGCCTGGGAGCGTTTGCGGGGATCGCCGCGGTCGGTACCGTTCGTGGCGCGGAGATGATGCTCGGGCCCTTCACCATCGTTCTGTCCGGTGTCGGTCTGGTCGCCGTGCCGGAGGCTGCCCGAGTCCTGAAACGCTCGGTACGCCGGTTGCCGCTCTTCTGTCTGTTGCTGGGTGGTGCGCAAGCGGTGGCGGCGCTGCTGTGGGGGTTCCTGCTGGTCGTCGGCCTGCCGGACTCCTGGGGGCATGCACTGCTCGGTGAGGTGTGGGCCTCGGCATCGGCGCTGCTGATTCCGGCGACGCTGTCCGTGACCAGCGCGAGCATGTCCACCGGCGCGGCTGCCGGCCTGCGCGCGCTCGGCGTGGCGCGGCGCAGCCTCCGAGCGCAGCTGTACGCGTCGACGGCGTACCTGATCGGCGGCGTCGGCGGCGGCGCTGTCGGCGGTGCGTTGGGGTCGGCGTGGGGCTCCGCGGCCGCGACGTTCGTCGGGGCGATCTTCTGGTGGTGGTATCTGCGTGCCGGTGTTCGGGAGCACCGGCAGGCAATCGAGCCGGTGCTCCCGAGTACCGGCAGTACGCAGGGTGCGCCGATCGCCGAGTCGCCGCTGGCTGCCGGCGTCGTACCTGCGGTACCTGAGGACAAGCAGGACATGATTGAGACGAGGAGCAGATGACAACGCCGAGATTGACCATCGGCCTTCCGGTGTACAACGGAGAGAAGTACCTGGCCGAGTCCCTCGACGCCCTGCTGGGGCAGAGCTACGAGGACTTCGAGCTGATTATCTCCGACAACGCCTCGACCGACGGCACCGAACGGATCTGCAAGGAGTACGTCGCCAAGGATTCCCGCATCCGGTACATCCGGCAGCCGGTCAACCTCGGCGCGGCACCCAACCACAACGCCGTGGTCCGGGAGGCGCGCGGCGAACTCTTCAAGTGGGCGTCCCACGACGACCTCTACGGGCGCGACCTGCTGCTCAGATGTGTCGAGGCTCTGGAAGCCCAGCCGGACGTCGTCCTCGCACATGCGTGGCAGGCCATCATCGACGAGCATGGTGACGTCGTCCTGTCGATCGACTACCCGCTCGCGACCGACGACCCGCGCCCGTCCGAACGTTTCCGGAGCCTGCTGTTCACGGTGGGCGGTGACGACTTCTACGGCATCATGCGGACGGACGTCCTGCGGAGAACCGCACTCCAGCAGAGTTATCACCACGCCGACCGGACGATCGTCGCCGAGATCGCACTGCACGGGCGCTTCTACCAGGTGCCGGAGCTGCTGTTCTTCCGCCGCGATCACCCGGACCGGGCCGAGCGCGCCGCGCCGAGCATGCGGGCGCGCTGCGCGAACCTCGATCCTCGTCGCGGGGACAAGCTCCGGCACCCGAAGGCCCGGCTCGTCGGTGAGTACATCGGCGGATTCATCGGTGCGGTCCGGCGCGCTCCGCTGCCGTCCGCCGAGCGCCGGCGGTGCTACCGGTACCTCGCGCAGTGGATGGCCAGCCGGGTCGTACCTGCAGGCCCTCGACGGATCGAGGACAGCGCCGACCGATCTGATTTTGCCAGTACCGCTGCTCGCGTGAGCAACGATCAGGAGGAAGTGCCGTCGCGATGACGCGTCCACTCAGAATTGCCTTGTTCGGCCTCTTCGGCTCCGGCAACCTCGGCAACGGCGGCTCCCTCGACGCGATGCTGCGGTATCTCCACGACGTGCACAGCGATGCCGAGGTCACCTGTGTCTGCGCCGGTCCGGAGGACGTGCAGCAGGAGTTCGGCATCCCAGCATTCTCGATGTGGTGGTACAACCCGACCGAACAGGACAAGGCCCGGCCGGTCCGGATGTACTCGTTGAAGGCGCTCGGCAAGCTGATCGACGCCTTCCGCACCCTCCGCTGGATCCGCAGGTTCGATGTCGTCGCGATCCCCGGATCAGGAGTGCTCGAGGCCGGCGTTCCGATTCGCCCGTGGGGTCTGCCGTACGCGCTGCTTCTCGTCACGCTGTGGGGTCGGCTCTGCGGTACCAAGGTGGCGTTCGTCAGCGTCGGCGCCGACAAGGTCAACGAGACGGTCACCCGCCGCGTGATGAGCGTTGCCGCATCACTGGCGACCTATCGCTCGTACCGCGACGAGAATTCCCGCGCAGCGATGCAGAAGGCAGGCGTCGACACGAGCCGTGACCATGTCTTCCCGGATCTGGCGTTCGGTCTGCCGGTACCTCCGACGGACACCGCGGAGTCGAACACCATCGGCGTCGGCGTGATGTCGTACTCCGGCGCCTATCGCGACCGGCATCGCGCCGACGAGATCTATGCGACCTATGTCTCCAGGATCACCGCCTTCGTGGAATGGCTCGTCGACGAGGGGTACCGGGTGCGGCTGTTCACCGGGGACCAGCAAGATGAGGCCGTCGCGCTGGAATTGACCTCGTCGGTGAGGCTGCATCGCCCGGATCTTGCCGAAGACCGCGTCGGCACCGAGTTCGCACCGAACCTGGCGAGCCTGTTGGAGCGGATGGCGAAGGTCGACGTCGTCGTCGCGACCCGCTTCCACAACGTCGTGGCGGGACTGAAACTCGCGAAGCCCACGATCTCGATCGGTTACGGGACCAAGAACGACATGGTCATGCAGAGCATGGGTCTGGGCGAGTTCTGCCAGGACATCCAGGCCCTCGATGTTCCGCTCCTGATCAAGCAGTTCCAGTCGGTGAAGCAGATGGCCGGCCCGTTGCGGACCGATCTGCTCGAGCGGAACCGCCACAATCGCGAGCTGCTGGCAGAGCAGTACGCACTGTTGTCCACCACCCTGTTCGCCGCTGCGGACGGCAAGCAACGGTCCGCAGTGCCAGGATCGAGCTAGACGGAGGCCGAGATGCAGGTCGAGAAGATAGCTGGCATCACCGGAGCGCTGTTGTTCAGGCCGGCGCCGCATCGTGACGAGCGGGGGTTCTTCTCGCGCACGTTCGACCGTGACGTGGTGCGGCAGGCCGGATTGGATCCGGACGCGTTCGTACAGGACAGCATCTCGCGGTCCAGACGGGGTGTGGTGCGTGGCATGCACGTCCGCTCTGGCGAGGGCGAGGCGAAGCTGGTGCGATGCTCCTACGGCGCGGTCTTCGACGTCGTCATCGACCTGCGCCCCGAGTCACCGACTTACCGCAACCGCGAGGTGTTCGACCTGACCGGTGACAACCAGGTGACGGTCTACGTACCGGCCGGGTGCGCGCATGGTTTCCAGGCGCTGACCGAACCGGCCGACGTGTCCTACCGGATCGACCGCGCCCACGATCCTGCCGAGGACGTCTCGATCAGGTTCGACGATCCGGACCTCGGCATCCCGTGGCCGTTGCCCGTCACGCTGATGTCCGAACGCGACAAGGCGGCGGCATCGTTCGCCTTGGCGACCACGAGGCTCTGACGATGAAGTCGTTCACGCGATCCGACGCCGCGAACAAGCGACTGCACGACGTCATCCCCGGTGGTGCGCACACCTACGCCAAGGGCGTCGACCAGTTTCCCGAGGGTATGGCGCCGGTGATCGATCACGGCAACGGGGCACACGTCTGGGACCTCGACGGCAACAAGTACATCGAGTACGGCGCCGGGTTGCGCGCGGTCAGCCTCGGCCACGTGCACCCGAAGGTCCTGGAGGGAGTGCGTCGCGAGCTCGACCGAGGCAGCAACTTCGTCCGCCCGAGCATCCTCGAACTGGAGGCGGCCGAGCGCTTTCTCGCCTCGGTGCCGACCGCCGACATGGTGAAGTTCTGCAAGAACGGATCGGACGCGACCACGGC
This sequence comes from Kribbella sp. NPDC048928, assembly GCF_043197975.1. Lineage (NCBI taxonomy): Bacteria > Bacillati > Actinomycetota > Actinomycetes > Propionibacteriales > Kribbellaceae > Kribbella > Kribbella sp. NPDC048928. Next base: position 161,977 of record NZ_JBICUC010000003.1, read on the forward strand.
GGCGATCAAACTGGCGCGTGCGGTCACCGGCCGCCCGCTGGTCGCCGTCTGCTCGGACCACGCGTTCTTCTCCGTGGACGACTGGTTCATCACCCGGACCGCGATGAACGCCGGCATTCCGGACGCGATCGACGAGCTCACGGTGGCGTTCCCGTACGGCGACCTGGCAGCAACCGAAGAACTCTTCGTCCGGCACGAAGGCCGGGTCGCCTGCCTGATTCTCGAGGCTGCGACGCATCAGGACCCGCCCGCCGGCTACCTGGAACAGCTCCGCGACCTGGCCCACCGGCACGGTGCCCTGCTCGTGTTCGACGAGATGATCACCGGCCTGCGGTTCTCCGCGGCGGGCGCGCAGGGCCTGTACGGCGTGACACCGGACCTGTCCACGTTCGGCAAGGCGCTCGGCAACGGATTCTCGGTCGCGGCGCTCGCGGGCAAGCGCGAGTTCATGGAGCGCGGCGGCCTGCGCGACGACCGCGAGCGGGTCTTCCTGCTGTCCACGACCCACGGTGCCGAGACACACGCACTCGCAGCGGCCGTCGCCGTCCTGGGTATCTATGCCGAGGAGAACGTCGCGGCACAGCTGTACGAGATCGGTGCTGAGCTCGCCGTGGGAGTGCGGCAAGCCGCAGAGGCGGCTGGTGTGGGGAGCCATGTCGTCCTCCGCGGCCGGCCGAGCAACCTGGTCTTCGCGACTTTGGACGAGAACTTCGCGCCGTCGCAGCAGTACCGCACGCTGTTCCTCCGGGAACTGATCCTCGGGGGCGTACTCGGGCCGTCCTTCGTGGTGAGTGCGGCACTGACGAGCACCGACATCGCACGGACCGTCGAAGTCGTCGCCGATGCCTGCGCCACCTATCGGCAGGCGCTGGAGGCCGGAGATCCGCAGTCCTGGACCGGCGGCCGTCCGGTGGCACCAGTCTTCCGCCGCTACGCATAGCGGCGGAACAGAACTGGCTACAAAGAACGGCGGCGGCAACGACCGGCGCAGCAAGGGGGAAGAACGATGCATTCAATTTACGTCGACGCCGAGATCGGTGACGACGAGCGCAGGGAGAAGCTGTACGACGGCGACCTGTTCGTCTACTCGCCGCGGCCCTCGACGCTGGCGCTGACCGAGTTCGCCGCCGCGATGGCGCAGTCCGCGTTTGCGCCACTCGACCCGGAGACCGCGCAGTTCGAGATGGCCGTCGAGGAGTACGCGGCGCTGCTGGCCGACCTGAAGCCGCGGTTCATCCACCACCCGGAGTCGAAGCGACTGATCCAGCTGATGCTGGCCGACTTCGGGTGCGACCCGGAGCAGGTGTACTTCGACGTGCCCCGGATGCGCAGCTCGACGTCGGACGACTACCTCACCACTGGGATCGCGTTCGCGTTCCATCCGCATCGCGACACCTGGTACTCGGCACCGTACGTCCAGCTGAACTGGTGGCTGCCGATCTTCGCGATCGGCGCCGACAACGGGCTCGCCTTTCACCCGAAGTACTGGCAGACCCCACTGCGGAACAGCTCGCGGGGCTACAACTACGCGGAGTGGAATGCGACCAGTCGCAAGATCGCCGCGACCCAGATCGGCATCGACACCCGTGTGCAACCGGTGCCCGAGGAGGATGTGGAGCTGGTGCCGCAGATCCGGCCGATCTGCAAGCCGGGAGGGGTTATCTTGTTCTCCGGGGCGCAGTTGCACTCGAGCGTGCCGAACTCGTCGGGCCGGACCAGGTTCAGCATCGACCTGCGCACCGTGCACCTCGGCGACGCGACGGCCGGGCGCGCCGCGCCGAACATCGACTCGGAATGCACCGGTACGACGATGGGCGACTACCTGCGTGTCCGGGACCTGAACCATGTCCCGGCGGACGTGGTGGCCGATTTCGACACGCCGCACGAGGCGCTCGCCTGACTGCCCTGGCCGGTGTTATCGCGGCACCGGCCAGGCCTTCCGGCGTTGTTCGATCCGGTCGGCCAGGAAGGCCACGGAGGTCGCCACCAGGAGCCCGCAGCCGAATCCGCCGAGGGTGTCGGTCGGGTAGTGCGCGGTCAGGTGGATCTGCGCCCACGCCATCACGCCGCCACCCAGCACAGCCAGCGCGACGGTGATCGCCGTACCGGCGAGGCGACCGGTGTGCAGCACGTCGGCCAGCAACAGACCAACGATCGTCGCACTCACTGTGCCGGCGGCAGTATGGCCGCTCGGATAGGACAGGAAGCCGTCGTGGATCCGGCGATCCACGACCTCCTTGAGGACCGAGCAGAGCACGCTGCTCAGTCCCATCGCGAGCAGCGTCGTGACGGCCAGCAGCCGACGACCGGCGATCAGGCAGAGTCCGGCGACAGCAACGGTCAGCGATGCACGTCCGAGCGGATCGCCGAGCCAGTCCAGTCCGCGGATGAGGTTCCACACGGCAGCTGGTGAGGCGTCAACGATGCGCTGTACCCGCCCGTCGACCCGGCTGGGTCCGGTGTGACCGCTGAGCAGTACCGCCGGTACGACGAGTAGTACGGCGCCGACTGCGGCCAGGACAACGACCGGGCGGCGAAGACCCGGCGTGAGCGCAGGCCGCGCACCGGCAATGACACGTGTTTCGTCCTCAGTTGACACGCCCCACCCCCAAAGCAACAGTCTAGGCAGGGTAGCCAGGCAACCACTTGTCCACCGGTTCGTTATCCGTCCACCAGTTCGTCTTGGGGAATGCAATTTCTCCACAAGGAAGTCGGCCCGCCGGTCGCTGGGGCCCACCTCGCGTAGTAATGTTCGGTGACTCCGCGCCGACGCGCGGGTTAACAAGGACACACTGCATGCGGTGCCGGACACTGTAAGTGACGGGGCGGATGCGGGAGGGGACGAGGACCGCTGTGAGCGGAGCAGAAGCGCCGGACGCTGTGGACAGCCGTCGGCCGCTCTGGGTCGTCCCGCATGAGGTTCCGGCGATTGTTCCGTTGCCGTCCCGGTCGACGGAGCCGCGCTGGGTCGGGGTTTACCGGTGGGCTGCGGTGGGTGGTGATCTGCTCGCCGCGATGCTCGGCGTCTCGATCGCGCTGCTGACCCGGTTCGGGTACCACGTCGGCTCCAGCTACCTGGTCGTCAGCAGTCTGCTGCCGTTGGCCTGGGTCGCGGTGGTCGCCCTGTCGAAGGGGTACGACCCGCGGTTCTTCGGCGCCGGACCGGACGAGTTCCGGTCCCTGCTGCGCGCGGGCGTCGGCCTGACCGCGGCGGTGGCGATGACGTCGTACGTGACCAAGGCGCAGATCGCCCGCGGGTTCGTGGTGCTGGCGATCCCGGTGATGGTGGTCGCGGCGCTCCTGCTGCGGTACGCGTTGCGGAAGGACCTGCACCGGCACCGGGTCAGAGGTCGCTGCATGCACAGAGTTCTCGTGGTCGGGCGCAGTGGCCCGGCCGCGACGCTGTGCGAGCACCTCGAGAGCCGTCCGACCGACGGATTCCGGGTGGTCGCGACGTGCCGCCCGCGCGAGGACGACAACGCCTCCCTGCTGCCGGACGAGCTGGACGAGCCGGACATTCTCGCCGCCGCCGACCGGCACGCGGTCGAGGTGGTGGCGATCGCGACCGATCCCGAGCTGGCCGGTCAGTCGCTGCGCCGGTTGTCGTGGGCGCTGGAGCAGCGCGGCGTCGAGCTGATCGTGTCCCCGGGCATCATCGAGGTCGCCGGTCCGCGGATCTCGGTCCGCCCGGTGGCCGGCCTGTCGCTGCTGCATCTGGAGCGCCCGTCCGTCAGCGGCGGACCGCACCTGATGAAGGCCGTCTTCGACCGCATCGTTGCTCTCGGCATCATTGTGCTGCTGTCGCCGCTGCTGGCCGGGCTGGCGCTCGCCGTCAAGCTGACCAGTGCCGGTCCGGTGCTGTTCCGCCAGCAGCGCGTCGGCCGCGGGGGCGTCGAGTTCACGATGCTCAAGTACCGCAGCATGTACGTCGACGCGGAGCAACGACTCAGCGACCTGTACGCCTTGAGCGACGGCAACGGCGTGATCTTCAAGATGCGCAACGACCCGCGGATGACCCCGCTCGGTCGCTGGATCCGGCGCTTCTCGCTGGACGAGCTGCCGCAGCTGTTCAACGTCCTGCGCGGCGACATGTCCCTGGTCGGGCCGCGGCCGCCGCTCGCCGAGGAGGTCGCGCTGTACGCGGCCGACGACTCGCGCCGGATGCTGGTGAAGCCCGGCATGACCGGTCTGTGGCAGGTCAGCGGGCGCAGCGACCTGTCCTGGGACGAGTCCGTGCGCCTCGACCTCCGGTACGTCGACAACTGGTCGATGACGCTGGACCTGCTGATTCTCTGGAAGACCGTGCGCGCGGTGATCTACGGCGCGGGAGCGTACTAATGGATTTGCATGCACCGGTGTACGTCGCCGGCCATCGTGGACTTGTCGGGTCGGCCCTCTGGCGCCGTCTCGAGGCGGCCGGCTACACAAACCTGATCGGGGCGACGTCCGCCGAGCTGGATCTGCGGGATCGGCAGCAGACGCTGGAGTTCCTGCGTACGCACCGGCCGGCGCTGGTGATCGACGCCGCGGCCCGGGTCGGCGGCATCCTCGCGAACCGCGACCACCCGACCGAGTTCCTCAGCGACAACCTGCGCATCCAGGTGAACCTGATGGACGCCGCGCTCGAGGTCCGGACGCCGCGGTTGCTGTTCCTCGGCTCATCCTGCATCTACCCGAAGTACGCCGAGCAGCCGATCCGCGAGTCGAGCCTGCTGACCGGCGAGCTGGAGCCGACCAACGACGCGTACGCGATCGCGAAGATCGCCGGCATCATGCAGGTCCAGGCCGTCCGCCGGCAGTACGGGTTGCGCTGGATCTCCGCGATGCCGACCAACCTGTACGGGCCGAACGACAACTTCGACCCGACCTCGTCGCACGTCCTGCCGGCGCTGATCCGCCGCTTCCACGAGGCTCGGAAGGCAGACGCGCCCGAGGTCGTGTTGTGGGGGAGCGGTACGCCGCGGCGCGAGTTCCTGCACGTCGACGACCTCGCCGACGCGTGCCTGCACCTGGTCGAGCACTACGACGAGCCGGAGCCGATCAACGTCGGCGTCGGCGCCGACGTGACGATCCGCGAACTGGCCGAGCTGGTCGCCCGGGTGGTCGGCTACACCGGTGCCCTGAGCAACGACCTGTCCAAGCCGGACGGCACCCCGCGCAAGCTGCTCGACGTCAGCCGGTTGCTGGCGCTCGGCTGGAAACCCTCGATTTCATTGGAAGACGGTGTGGCCGCCACCTACGCCTGGTATCAGGAGCAGATGGCATGAAGAAGGCGCTCATCACCGGCATCACCGGCCAGGACGGCTCGTACCTGGCCGAACTGCTGCTGGCCAAGGGCTATGAGGTGCACGGCCTGATCCGCCGCGCCAGTACGTTCAACACGCGCCGGATCGACCATCTGTACGAGGATCCGCATGCGCAGGACAAGCGGCTGTTCCTGCACTACGGCGACCTCACCGACGGCTCGCGACTCGTCACGCTGCTCGCGTCGATCCAGCCCGCCGAGGTGTACCACCTGGCCGCACAGAGTCACGTCCGGGTGAGCTTCGACGAGCCGGAGTACACCGGCGACACCACCGGCATGGGGACGACGCGGCTGCTCGAGGCGATCCGGATGATCGGGCTCGACTGCCGCTTCTACCAGGCGTCGAGCTCGGAGATGTTCGGCGCGACACCCCCACCGCAGAACGAGGACACCCCGTTCTACCCGCGGTCGCCGTACGGTGCCGCGAAGCTCTACGGGTACTGGATGACCCGCAACTACCGCGAGGCGTACGAGATGTTCGCGGTGAACGGGATCCTGTTCAACCACGAGTCACCGCGGCGCGGTGAGACGTTCGTGACGCGCAAGATCACCCGTGCGGTGGCGGCGATCAAGACCGGCCGGCAGGAGCGCCTGTACCTGGGCAACCTGGACGCGTCCCGCGACTGGGGGTACGCCCCGGAGTACGTCGAGGGCATGTGGCGGATGCTGCAGCACGACACTCCCGCCGACTACGTGATCGCGACCGGTACGTCGTACTCCGTACGGGACTTCGTCGCGCTGGCGTTCGAGCACGTCGGCCTGGACTGGGAGCGGTACGTCGACTACGACAAGCGCTACGAGCGTCCGACCGAGGTCGACTCGCTGATCGGTGACGCCTCGAAGGCCGCGAGCGACCTCGGCTGGAAGGCCCAGGTGCACGTGCCCGAGCTCGTCCGCATCATGGTCGACGCCGACCTCGCCGAGCTGACGGGGGAGGACGCATGAGCCGGGTGGACGTGCTCGGGATCCACGTCAGCGTGACGAATCTGGACCGTACGGTGGAGACGTTCGCGCGCTGGATCGACGACGGCGAACGGCAGCTGGTCTGCGTGTCTGACATGAACGCACTGCTGCACGCCCGCGCGGACGCCCGGCTGACCGAGGTCTACAACACGTCCGGCCTGACCGTCCCGGACGGGATGCCGCTCGTGTGGGCCGGCAAGAAGGCCGGGTTCGAGGAGATGGACCGGGTCGCCGGGCCGGATCTGCTCGAGCGGGTGCTCGCAGAGTCGTCCGACCGTGGCTGGACGCAGTACTTCTACGGCGGCGCCGAGGGTGTGGCGGAGGAGCTGCGCGAGCGGTTCCAGGACCGGCATCCGGCGTTGAAGGTCGTCGGCGTCGAGTGCCCGCCGTACCGCGCCCCGACCGACGCGGAGGACGCGCAGACGGTCGCCCGGATGAACGAGGCGCGACCGGACATCATCTGGGTCGGGCTCGGCGCGCCGAAGCAGGAACGCTGGATGGCCGACCACCGCGATCGGCTGAACGCGACGATCCTGATCGGCGTCGGTGCGGCGTTCGACTTCCACACCGGCCGGCTCGACCGCGCGCCACGCTGGATGCAGCGCGCCGGGCTCGAGTGGAGCTACCGGCTCTACAAGGAGCCCCGCCGGCTCTGGAAGCGTTACGTGCTGGGCATTCCACGCTTTCTCCTGGGCGTCCTCCGCCATCCGCCCCGGCCTATCTAGCCTGTGTCGTCTAGGTTGGGGCGGTGAAGATCCGGCGGCCGAAGCTACGTCGGCTGGCCGGTCCGGCCGGCCGCGCGACCTGGGGTCTGGCCGACCAGGCGCTGTCCAGCTTGAGCAATCTTGCCGTCGGGGTGGTCGTGGCGCGCTCGAGTACGGTGGCGGACTTCGGCGTGTACGCGCTGGCGTTCGGCGGCTACACGATCGCGCTCAACGTCTCCCGTGCGGTCTCCACCGAGCCGCTCGCAGTCAGGCATTCCGGCGACCGCACGCCTGACTGGGAGAGAGCGGTCCGCGCGAGCACCGCGACCGCCATCCTGTGCGGTCTGCTCGCCTTGCTGGTCGGGCTCGCGATCGCCGCGTTTCCTGGTGTTCCGTCGCGGGGCGTGCTGCTCGCGTTCGCGATCACGATGCCCGGACTACTGCTGCAGGATGCCTGGCGCTGGGCGTTTTTCGTCGTCGGCGAAGGCCAGAAGGCGTTCGTCAACGACCTGATCTGGCTGGTCGCCATGCTCGCGATCTTCGGCGGCCTCTACCTGACCGGTACGACGTCCGCGTTCTCGCTGACGTTCGGGTGGGGACTCGGTGCCGTGATCGCCGCGATCGCGGGGCGCTTCCAGGCCGGAGTGGCGCCACGCCGGCAGCTTATCCGGGAGTGGATCCGCCGGAACTGGGACCTGAGCCCGAAGTACGTCGGTGAGATGCTCGCGGTCTCCGGCACCATCCAGGTGTACATGCTCGGCATCACCGCGGCCGCGGGCCTGGTCGCCACCGCGGGAATTCGCGGCGCGCAGGTCCTACTCGGCCCGGTGAACGTGCTCAACCAGGGCATCCGGATGATCTCGGTGCCGGAGGCGGCCCGGGCTTTGAAGCACTCGTACCGGCGGCTGTGGCTCGTCGGCCTGGCGATCTCGTTCGGCGTCGGCGCGGGCGCCCTGGCCTGGGGCGCGGTCTTCCTCCTGCTCCCCGCGGTTGTCGGGCGTCAACTGCTCGGACCGGGCGTTTGGACTCAGGCGCACGGCGTACTGGTCCCGGTCATCCTGCTGCAGGCCCTCGGCGCCTCGAACGCCGGTGCCTTCGCGATCCTCCGCGCTCTCACCGCAGCCACCCGCGGGCTCCGCGTCCGGCTGATCTCCTCGGTCATCCTGATCACCTGCGGAGTGACCGGCGCCTACCTCTGGGGCCCCAGAGGCGCCGCCTGGGGTCTGGCCGGCGCCTCCTCAGCCACCCTGCTCCTCTGGTGGAACGAAGCCCACCGAGCCATCGCCGCCCACCGCCAAACCCACTAACGGCCGCCCTCCGTGGGCTTCCGCAGCACCGGCCCGTCCGTGGGCTCCCGCAGCACCTGCCCTGTCCGCGGGCTGCCGCAGCGCCCGCCCCGCCGCCCGTCGGCCCGGGCCACGTCACCTCCGCGCCATCGCTGACATGGTGAGCGCGGGGCAGGCGGTGTCAGGCGCCGAACATGCGGGGTGCAACGGCGGGTGCGTGGAGCGGTGTGCCCGCCGGTGTGCCCGCGGGTGGGTTGGCGGGGCGTTTGGGGGTGGGTCAGGCGGCGCGGCGGTTTGGAGTCAGGACGCGGGTCAGGCGGGCGGCGGTGCGGTGCGGGTGGTTGAGGTCGGTCCAGTCAGCCCGGTAGACCGCGAGACCGATGCCCCGCAGCCGGTTCTCGCGAGTCTTCTCGGCGACGAAGGTATCGGCGGTTGCACCGGCGTACTTGATCCGGCCGTCGAATTCAGCGATCGCATCGCGTCCGGGGAAGTCGAAGTCGACGCGGGCGATGAAGCCGTCATCGTCGTAGTACTCAACTTGCAGGTCCGGGGTCGGCAGGCCGAAGTCGTGGATGAGTACCCGCATCCGCGACTCACTACGCCGGCCTCGAACGACGCCGTACAAGCAGTTTCGACGACTGCTCTGGGAACCGCGGTCACGAGCTTGCCGTCGAGTTCGGTCAGGTCGCCGGACGCCAGCCGGCCGCGGTGGTACTTGACACCGGCGACGCCACCGCCGTGCCTGCGTTCGTTCAGGTGCGTGAGGTGCACCTTCGAGAGGTCGAGGCCCCAGACCGGCAGACCATGTAGTACCAACGCCGATTGGTGGCTGAGGGCAACAGATCCCGGTCGCATCGCGTTCAGTGCGGCGAAGGCCGAGCGGCGGTATACCGCGAGTTCGCGGTCCCACGGGGCGAGTACGCTCACGTCCAACGCTTCGGCGTACTGGCCGTACCGCACCCGCTCCCAACGACCGCTGCGGATCCGGTCGCGGATTCCCTGGGCCGTGTATCCGCAGTCCAGGGCCTGGGCACGGCTGAACACGCCACCTTGACTCTCGGCGACGGCCGCCAGCATGCGATTCACGCGCCAAGGATCGGTCATCACCACAGCCCGGCGCCAACGTGATGCCGACACCCTGTGGATAACCGCGCCGAAGCACTTCACCAGCTGAGAGGTTGACCGCCGAGCTGGTGGGTTGGCCCGTTGGTATGGACAGGCCGAACCCACCAGCTCAGAGGTCAACCTCTCAGCTGGTGGGTTCGCTGGTCAGGGGGACGGCGGCGGGTTGCTGGCTACGGGGCGGCGGTGGGTTGCTGGTTAGGGGACCTTGACGGTGGCGGTGGCGCCCTTCATGATGTTGCGGCCGTCGTGGACCTCGAGGTGGTACGAGTACGTCGAGCCGCGCTTGAGGCCGCGGTCGATGACCTGGTACTTCTTGCGGGTCTGCCAGAAGTACGACGTGTACTTGTTCGAGCCGATGTTCAGCGCGCCGCGGAACACGTTGTACGTGAGCGTCAGGTTGTCCAGGTCGTACGAGTCCGGGTAGGTGACGTACGCGCGGCCGGCGGTCGTCGCGACCACGGTCGGCCGCGGCGGAACGCGGGGTGCGGCGCCACCGGGGGCGTTGGTGAACCGGGCGATGCCTACCTGGATCGCACCGTTCACGTGCAGGAAGTCGCCGCCGACCCACAGGTCCGTCGCGGTGCCGGCCATCGCCAGCGGGCCGACCTTCGTGGTGCTCTTCGGGTTCGCGTCGGTGTTCGGGAACCACGGCCCGATGTTGCCGTTGATCGCGCTCTCGACGAGCAGGTAGTGGGTGCCGGTGCCGTTCGGGAATCCGTTCGGGGACGCGGTGCAGTCGTGCGCGTGCGAGCCCTTGTAGACCCAGTTGCCGATCGCCTTGATCGCCTCGGTCGCGCCCAGGCACTTGTTCTGCCACAGCAGTTTGCCGGTCGACACCTGCGCGGCGAGTACGCCGTCGTAGCAGCCGGACCCGTCGCCGCCGTTGGACACGTACACGTTGTCGCCGAGGGTGTCGATGTCCTTCACACGCGTGGTGCAGGTCGCGGTCGGCTTCGGGATGGCCGCCGCGGCCGGGAAGCTGTAGGCCGCGCCGGTCGTGGTGTTCAGCATCGCCAGCGAGTAGTGGTCCTTGCCGCCGATGGTGCTGAACGGTCCGCCGACGAAGACCCGGCTGCCGTTGTCGGAGACGTCGACCGCGTACACATCGGCGTTCGCGTTCGGGTTCCACGGCAGCAGGTCGCCCTGGAGCAGCCGGACGGCGCCGAGCCGGTTGCGGGCCACGCCGTCGATCTTGCCGAAGGCGCCGCCGATGTAGACGGTGCTGCCGGAGATCGCCAGTGCCTTGACGCGGGCCGCGACGACCGGGTCCCAGGCCGCGACGAGCTTGCCGGTGACCACGCTGAACATCGCGATCTTGCTGCGCCGGATGCCGTTGACCATCGTGAAGTCACCGCCGACGACGACCCACTTGCCGTCCGGGCTCGTGGCGATGCTGTAGACGGGCCCGTTGAGGGTCGGCGCGAACGCGGTCGGGGCCCCGGTGGTGCGGTTGAACGCGGCGAGGTACGTACGGACCGTCTCCGGCGCCTGGCCGGACGCCTTCCCCGGCTGCCGGAGCCTGGTGAACAGGCCGCCCGCGAACACCGTGTTCCCGGAGATTGCCAGCGCGTTGACGCTGTTGTTGGTCTGCCACGAGGGCTGCTTGATCGCGGAAACAGCGGACGCGAAGCCCGGTGTCGCCGCCTCCACCGGCGGTCCCGAGGGGATCAGCGCAGCGGCCAGAACAGCCGCGGCGGTGACAACGGCCAGCACTAACTTCTTCATTTGTGTCCTTCAACAGGCGGGGTCGAACAGCGCGTGCCTCATCACGCACCAGCGGCGGACATTACCGCTGTGGGAGGCCCACCGGAAGCGAGCCTCCCATCTGCGTTACAACTTTGTGCCAGAACTTGCAGAGAGACGCTTTTTCACCTTGCTGCGTAGTGCGACTGGACCTGCGCCGCTGTCAGCGCGTACGGGTAGACGGCGGCCTCGTCGATGCCCATCCCGGTCTGTGTCGCACCGCCGCCGGGCCACGAGTTCGTGAGGTCGTACCCGACCCGCCACCAGCCGTAGTACACCGACGCGGAGCCCACGGCAGCGCTGCCGCTGAGCACGCCGTCGACGTACAGCTTCATGTTTCCGCTGTCGTAGGTACCGACGACGTGGTGCCAGGTGCCGTCGTTCTTGCCGGACGGGCTGGTCAATGTGCGCTGCGCGCCGTCGTTGACGCCGAACACGACTGCCCCGTTGGTCCGCATGTACAGCATCCGGTCGCCACCGCCGCCGCTGTTGGTGGTCTTGGAGTTGCCGAAGCCGATGATCCGGCCGCCACGGTTGAACCCGCTCTGCTTGACCCACGCCTCGACCGTGAACTGCTGCGGCATGCTGTACGCCTTCTCGCCGACCATCCGCCCGCTGCTCGAGCTGATTGTCATCGACGTGTTCCCGGCGATCGCACCAGCGGCGCCCAGCGTGACACCGCTGAACGGCCCGTTGTTGCTCTGCCCCGACGAGTCCACCGAGGTCGTCGTACCGGCCGGCTCACCGAGCCGCCAGTACGCCTGCGGCCCGTCCGCGTTGACGATCTGGTCGTACGCCGTCGATGCGGCCGAGGCGACCGTGATCGGGTCGGAGTAGTTGCCGCGGATCGTCGTACTGCCGTCGGTCACCTCGACGCGGTAGTTCGTCTCCTCGCCCGGCGCCGACGACGTGTCGGTGTAGCTCAGCCACGGCCGGTCCCACGGCGTGGACTTGGCGGTCCAGGTCGCGATCGTGGTGTTGCTGAACCCCTTGAGCAGCCGGTACGTCAGCGTGCTGTCGTCGTTGTCGACGACGGTGGGGAAGTGGATCTGTACGACCCCAGGCTGGACGCTGTACGGCAGCAGCTTGGCCGGCTTGGCCGGGGCCGCACCGGGTGTGGCGTTGGTGAAGTGCGTCAGGCCCTGCTGGCCGGCGCCGTTCACGTGCAGGAAGTCCCCACCGACCCACAGGTCGTTGCCGCCGGTCGCGAACGCCAGCGGACCGACGTTGGTCGCACTGTTCGGATCGGCGTCGGTGTTCGGGAACCACGGCCCGAGCGTGCCGTCGGTGAGCTTCTCGGTGAGCAGGAAGCGGTAGCCGAAGCCCTGCGGGAAGCCGCCCGCGCCCTGGTTGGCGCAGTCGTGCGCGTGCGAGCCCTTGTACAGCCAGCCGTTCACGACCTTGACCGCCTCGGTCGCACCGAGGCACTGGTTCTTCCACTTCAGCGTGTTGGTCGCGATGTCGACCGCCCAGGTGCCGTCGAAGCACCCGCCGCCGTCACCGCCGTTGCCGAAGTACACGGTGCCGCCGCTGGCGTCGATGGCCTTCACCCGGGTCAGGCAGGACCCGTTGGGCGGCGGTACGGCCGATGCGCCCGGGAAGGGCAGCACGGCGCCGGACACTGGGTCCAGACTGGTCACGGTGTTCTGGTTGGTGCCGTTGACGCTGGTGAACTGACCACCCGCGTACACCTTCGACGCGTCGTCGGCAGCGTCCACCGCGTACACGTCACCGTTGACCGACGGGGCCCACGGCAACAGTGCACCGGTGTCGGTGCTGACCGCGGCCAGCCGGTTGCGGGTCAGGTTGTTCACCAGGCCGAACGAGCCGCCGAAGTACACCGTCGTCCCGGAGACGGCGATGGTCTTCACGCGGTACGAGACCGAGGGCTTCCAGTTCGTGACCAGGGCACCGGTGGCGGTGTCGAAGGCGGCGATCCGGTTCCGGGTCTGGCCGTTGACGGTGGTGAAGTCACCGCCGACGAAGATCCGGGACCCGTCCGCGGACGCGGCCACGGCGTAGACCTGGCCGTTCAGCACCGGATTGAACGTACTGACCAGTGCGCCGGTGCTCGCGTCGAAGGCGGCCAGGTAGGCCTGGCCGACCTCGCCGGTCCCGGCCGCGGCGCCCGGCGGGCGGACGCTGGTGAAGCGGCCCCCGGCGTACGCCTTGCCGTCGGCGACCGCGATGCCCTGGACGCTGGCGTTGGTCTGCCAGCTCGAACTGGCGGTCGCGGCGAGTGAAGCCTCCACACTGTGTGCGGTTGGAGCGATGAGCAGCGTTCCTGCGATCGCCAGCAAGGCGCTGGTGATCCCCAGGCGCGTGAACAGCCGTCTTTGCGTCATGTCCCCCCTAGGACAAATCCGGCGCCGCCTCACGACGCCGTACACCGTTCTCTTGAAGCTCCCCCAGACAGAGAGTAGGGCACCGGAGCGAGATCGCGTACGCAGGCCGCCCGCCCCTGTGGATATCCTGGGTCGCCGGCGTGGGAACGAAGCGAGTGAGGTCACTGAATGGAACCGGGCACCGTGGTCTGGCGGGAGACCGCCCAGTCACTGCTGCGGCAGAAATGGCTGATCCTGGGCTGCGTGCTGCTCGGACTGCTCGGCGCCTCGGTGTTCGCGCTCTCCCAGACCACCCGCTGGACGGCCTCGAGCCAGCTCGTGATCGGCCCGGCCGTGCCACCGGCCCTGGTCGGGAAGCTGTCGGACGGCGCTGACAAGAGCGGCCCGCTGGGCATGGACCTGCCTGCCGAGACCCAGGCCCGTGTGATGGCCAGCCCGACGCTGCTGGCCGCCGTGGTGAAGCAGCTCGGGATGCCCACCGACGACAAGACCATCCAGCAGCTGGCCTCGGTGACTCGGGTGAAGGCGGTCACCGACAACGCCTACCTGGTCACCACCGACGGCCCGACCGCGCAGAAGGCGGTCGACCGGGCGAACGCGATCTCCGCGATCTACCTGAAGCAGCGCAACGACGAGGCCAAGGCCCTGCTCACGAACCTTGCCGAGCAGGCACAGGCCCGGGCGAAGACCGCGGCCCAGCAGTCCCGGGGCCTGGCGAGCCAGATCGACGAGGCGGTTCAGCGCGGCGACAACCAGACCGCGGCGGCGTTCCGGGACCAGCGGGTCACGCTGGCCACCGAGGCCCGGCAGGCCACCGACGACGCGGCAGCGATGGTGAAGGCACTGTCGACCGTCGGCGCCGGCAGCCAGCTGGTCACACCCGCCACGACCGATACTGCGAGCTCGTCGCCGATGGTTGCCCGCGACATCCTCGTCGGCGGCATCCTCGGCCTGGTGCTCGGCTTCGGCCTGGCGCTGCTGCGGTCGCACCTGACGCCGTACATCCTGACTCGTGACCAGGCGGCGCGCGCGGCCAGCGCGCCCGTGATGGCCGCGTCCGAGGGGCATCGCCGCCGGTTCTGGCAGCGGTCGGCCCCGGAGCTCCCGCAGTACGAGATAACGGCCCTCGGCGCCGAGGCGAGCGGCGCATTGGCGCGGCGCGAGCTGAACCCGCGCGCCCTCGCCGGCGGCAGCCCTGGCGCGCTGCTCGTGGTGTCGGCCTCCCCGACCCCGAACTCGGCAGGCATCGCCCTGGCGATGGCGGAGGCGAATGCGCGTGACGGCCGCGAGACCCTGCTCGTCCTGGCCGACATCGAAGGTACGCCGGTCCTCCCGCACCTCACCGGCCACGAGGGACTCACCGACCTCGTCAACGAGCCGGCCGCGACCAGGGCGATCCGCGCCCGCAAGCTGTTCCGCCCCGGTACGGTCGCCGACCTGTACGTACTGCCGCCCGGCCTGAACCACGAGGAGACCGCCGAGGCGGTCGGCCCGTCGCTGGTGCCCGGCATCGTCGCCGACCTCCCGCCGGGGTACTCCGTGGTGATCCACGGCCCGGCCTCCGTCGGACGGCACGGGATCTCGCCGCTCGCCGCCGCGGTCGACGCGTCCGTGCTGGTGGTCCAGGTCGGCCTCGACAAGGAGATGGACGTCGCGCGGCTGACCGGGGCGCTGCAGTTCGCGGGCGCACCGGTGCTCGGCATCGTGCTGATCGGCACCGCGACCCAGGACGAGACCCTCGGCATCCCCCTGAACTACAAGCCGCTGGACTAGGGCGTGCAGACGACCCTGGCGGCACCTGTCCCGGGCACGGTCGAGCAGGCGGACGAGCGACCGGCCTGGTTCTGGCTGATGCTGTGGTGCCTGTTCGTCCTCGGCGTGCAGCCGTGGTCGTCGCGGGTCGCGGCCCCGCAAGGTACGACTGGGTCCACGAACAGCATCGCCAAGGGCCTGCTGCTCGGTGCGGTGTTCCTGGTGGCGCTCGCGGCCACCAAGCCAGGCTTCCGGACCAGGGTGAATCCGGCCAGCTGGCTGTACGTCATGTACGTGCTGTTCGCCTGCGCCACCGCGTTCCTGCTGGCCGAGCCGCTGGGGCCGCTGACCCGGCTGGCCCGGTTCCTGATCGGGCTCGTGCTGGTCTTCCTGCTCTGGCGGCCGCTGATCCAGGTACCGGAGCGGCTGGTCCGCGCGACTCTCTGGGCACATCTGTTGCTGGCGGCAACCGTTGTGCTGAGTCTGGCGTACGCGCCGTCGGAGGCGTGGCGCCCGCTGAACTCGCTCGGCGCCGGGTACCGCCTGCAGGGTGTGATCATCCCGATGCTGCCGCCGCGGGTCGGTGAGGTCGGCGCGATCGTGCTCGGGCTGGCCCTGATCGGGCTGATCTGCCGCAAGCTGTCCACGCTGCCCGCGGTGGCGTTGATCGTCCTCGGCGGCGTACTGATCGCGGCCAGCCGGACACGCACGTCGGCCGCCGCGGTCGCGTTCGGGCTGGTGATCGCGCTGATCATCACCCGCAAGACCTGGGGCGGGCGGATCCTGTGTCTCGTCGTACCGGGGTTACTCGGGATCGCGTTCCTGACCATCGGATCGCTGCACACCTGGCTGCTGCGCGGTCAGGGTACGCAGCAGATCACCTCGCTGAGCGGCCGGACGACGAGTTGGCAGGCGGTCCTGGACGAGAAGGTGTCGACGCAGACCGCGATCATCGGCCACGGGCTCGGCAACAAGCGGGTCCTGCTGCGACGCGGCGAGGGCGACATCGACGTGATGGCGATCGACAACAGCTGGCTCGGCCTGTACTGGGAGACCGGGCTGCTCGCCGTCGCGATCGTCGCGCTCGCGCTGATCATGGCGTGGGTGGCGGTCCTCCGCGCGCCCACGCCGTACGTCAAGGCCTGCGGCGCCCTGCTGCTCGGGTACGTGACCACCGCGTCGCTCAACGAGAGCGGCCTGTCCGACCTGTCCTCGATGACGGTGCACCTGCTCGTGGCCGCCGCGATCTGCGACGCAGACCGGCTACGACATCGAAAACGTTTGTCAGCTGCTCACTGAGTCCTTGTCGAAGCCGGACTCCTGCCACTGCGACCAGGTCAACGTCTTGCCGTGGTACGAGAACCTGTCCTGCCCGCCCTCGACCCGGTAGCTGTTGCGGCGGAACGTGATCGCGCCGGGACCCGTCGGTGACTTCTTGTTCTCCACCACGCCGAGCGTCGAGGACGGATCCGTCATCACGACCAGGTTGCCCTCGACGAGCACGTTGCGCAGGACGTACTTGCCGCGCGGCCCGTCGCCACGGGTCCGGGACTGGATCGACAGCGCGTTCCGGTTGTCCTGGATCAGGTTGCCGCGGACCTGGACGTCGGACGACGTGTTGACGTTGATGCCGCCGCCGTCCCAGAGCGTCCCGCCGGACCCACGCCCGGTGCCGAACCCGTTGTGCTCGACAACGTTCTGGTCGATCACGCCGGCGTAGCTGATCTCGTACCGGATGCCGTCCGCGGCGTTGTCCCGGATCCGGTTCCCGGTGATCCGGCGGTCGTACTCCGCGATGTCGCTCCACATCCCGATGCCGCGGTTCCCGACGATGTCGTTGCCGCTGATGTCGCCGGACGACCGGGTGGACTTGATCCCGCCGGACTCCCAGTCCGCGATCCAGAACCCGTCGGTGTTGTTCCGGGTGACGAGGTTCGCGCTGATCCGGACCCCGGCCGACTTGTACTGCCCGATGCCGAGCTGTCCGTTGTCGGCGACCGTGTTCCGCGTGACCTCGGCCTTGTCGCCCTCGATCACCATGATCCCGACCGCATGGTTCCAGCGGACCTCGTTCGCGGTGACCTTCCAGCCGGGACCGGCCTGCACTGCGCCGGCCTGCGGGCGGCTCGCGAAGTGCTCGATGGTCAGACCGGTGACCGTCACGTTGTCCGCGGACTTGTCGATTGCCGTGGGCGTGCGGGACATCTCCAGTACGTGGCCGTCCGGGGCGTCGCCGACGTACACCGTGTTGGTTTTGTAGTCCCCGTAGAAGGTGCCGGGCTTCACCTGGGGCAGGCTCATCACGCGCGTCAGGTGCTTGCCGTCGACGTACAGCTGCTCGCCCCGCTGGCAAGGGTTGGTCTTGTTGTCCTCACACTGCCCCTTGAGCGGGTACGCCGGCGGCAGGACGCCCTGTACCGCCCAGGTCGTCCCGGTGCGCTTCCAGCCGGTGAGGCGGACGGCGCCACTCAGTACGGAGCCCTCGTTGCCGGCCAACGTGTCGCCTTCACGGGGCTGGATTGCGCGGGTGATGCGGTGCACGCCCTTCGCGAAACAGAACGTGGTCGCCTCGGGCGCGGCGTCGATGATCGGCTGCGGGTCGGTGCCGACCGGGATCGCGGTGCCGCTGCAGGGCTTCGCCGTACCCGGGCCGGTCGGTCCGAGTACGGCGGCTGCAGCGGCCGGGGGAGCGGTAGGGACGGTCACCGTTACCGTCGGGCCGCTGGTCGGCGCGGGAGCCTTCCCCGGGTCCGCCGAACAGCCCGACACCAGCAGCACCGCGGCACCAGCAGCCGCGACGGCCCCACGCCTCATCGCAATCCCTTCAACCGCCCCCGGTGAACAAGATTGCGTGAGACTACCTGTTGGAGAGGTACGTGTCCTTGGCGAGGTCGTACGCGAGCGCCTTGGCGACCTGCAGAGCGTCGTCCTCGTCCAGCCGGTGCTGTACGACCAGATTCGCCAGGTACCCGGCGTCGATCCGGCGTGCCAGGTCGTGCCGCGCCGGGATGGACAGGTACGCACGGGTGTCGTCGACGAAGCCTGACATGTTGTAGAAGCCGGCTGTCTCGGTGACGAGCTCCCGGAACCGCCGCATGCCGTCAGGGCTGTCCAGGAACCACCACGGCGCACCCAGCCGCACCGCCGGGTACACACCGGCCAGCGGAGCGAGCTCCCGCGAGTACACGGTTTCGTCGACGGTGAACAGCACCAGCCGGAACCCGTCCGCGTGCCCGAACCGCTCCAGCAGCGGCTGCAGCGACCGCGTGAACTCGGTTGCGACCGGGATGTCGTGCCCCTGGTCCGGCCCGTACGTCGCGAGGATCGCTGGGTCGTGGTCACGCAGTACGCCCGGGTGCAGCTGCATGACCAGCCCGTCCTCGGCCGACATCACCGCGAACTGGAACAGCATGTGCCCCGCGAACGCGGCGGAGTCCTCCGCCGTCACGTCACCCTTCAAGGCGCCGGCGTAGATACGTGCTGCCTCCGCGTCGCTGAGCGGTACGGCGGCGGCGCTGAGATGCCCGTGGTCGGTTGCCCGTGCACCTGCCGCGATGAACGCCTGCCGCCGCTGCCGTAGCGCCTGCAGGAACCCGTCGTACGTCGAGGTATCGGTGTCGGCCACCTGGCCGAGCTTGGTGATCAGGTCCGGCCAGCCGTCGCGGTCGACGTGCGCGGCGGCGTCCGGGCGGAACGTCGGGACCACGCGACCGGGCAGGTCGGCGGCGAGCTTCGCGTGCTGGGCGAGGTCGTCGGAGGCTGCGTCGGTGGTGGAGATCAGCTCGATGTTGAAGCGGTCGAGCAGCGCGCGCGGCCGGAACTCCGGCTCCGCGATCCGCGCCATGATCTGGTCGTACAGCTCGTCGGCGGTCTCCGCGGACGGGTGCACGTCGAGGCCGAGGACCTCGGCGAACTCGTGCTCCAGCCAGTACCGGCTGGGGGTGCCGAGGAAGAGGTGCCAGTTCGCGCAGAACTCGCGCCAGATCTCGCGCGGCTCGGCGCTCTGCTTGCCGTCGCGGCGGGGGAGGCCGAGCTTGTCCGGCGAGACGCCCTGGGAGACCAGCATCCGGGTCACGTAGTGGTCCGGGACGACCAGCAGCTCGGCCGGGTCGCCGAACGGCGCGTCGGTCGCGAACAGCCCGATGTCGACGTGCCCGTGCAGGCAGAGCAGCGGCAGGTCCTTCGTCGAGGCATGGATCCGGCGCGCGACGTCACGCGCGGGGCCGGCCGGCAGTGCTCGGTCCGGATGGGGCTGCAAGGCCTTCGGCATGGGTCCTCCGTTGAGCGGAACGTGAAACGAGTCCTGCAAAGGATTGCAGGAGCTACTTGTCAGCACAAGGGACGGTCCGGGGGACGGATCCTTGACACAAGCTGCAACCGATTGCAGACTCAACCCCGACCCCCTGACGAGACGAACCCCGAGGAGACCGGCGTGGCGGCGACGATCCGGGACGTGGCGCGGCTGGCCGGCGTATCGCCGTCCACCGTCTCGCGTGCGCTCTCGCTGCCCGAGATGGTGAACGCCGCCACCCGGGCCCGTGTCGCGGCCGCCGTCGAGCAGCTCGGGTACGAGCCGAACCGGGCCGCCCGCGGCCTGATCACCGGCCGGACCGGCACCATCGGCCTGGTCGTGCCCGACCTGGCGAACCCGTTCTTCGCCAGCGTCACCAAAGGCATCCAGGCGCGCGCCCGGCATCACGACGTCGCGGTCTTCGTCGCCGACACCGACGAGGATCCGGCCGCCGAGGCCGGGCTCGTACGGGCATTGTCCAAGCAGGTCGACGGCGTCGTGCTGTGCTCGCCCCGCGCGAGCGACGAGGAGCTCGCAGCGATCGCCCAGGACACCACGGTCGTCCTGGTGAACCGGGCGGCCGAAGGGCTGCCCGGCGTCAACTACGACAACGAGGACGGGATGCGGCAGGCCGTCGCCCACCTCGTTGCCCTCGGCCACCGCCGGATCGCCTGGGTCGGTGGACCGGCTTCGTCCTGGTCGACGCAGCACCGTGGTCTGGGCCTGGCCAACGCGGCCGCCGCACTCGGCGCGGAGCTGGCGCCGGTCGGCAACTTCGCCCCGACGTACGAGGGCGGGATGGCGGCCGCAGACCAGGTCGTCGCGACCGGTGCGTCCGCGGTGGTCGCGTACAACGACCTGGTCGCGATCGGGCTGCTCGCCCGGCTGCACAGCCGCGGCATCTCGGTCCCGGCCGAGCTGAGCGTGGTCGGCGTCGACGACATCGCGATGTCCCGGATGGCGCGGCCGGCGCTGACCACCGTCCGGCTGCCGAAACAGGAGGCCGGGCGGCTCGCCGTCGAGCTGCTGCTCGCGATGCTCGACGACCCGGATCGGGGCCGGGACCTGGGCCGCGACCTGGGCGGGGACCAGGGCCGGCCAGGCCTGCCCGGCTGGCCGGGCACCGCCGCGAATCACGGGGATTTGCACGGGGAGCTGATCGTCCGGGAGTCCACCGGACCCGCACCACAGAAGTGATCGAACCGGCCGGCGTTCGCGCCGTTCCGGGACCGCCTTGATCCCGAGGAGATACCCGATGCACCTGCAGCGGAAGTTGATCGCGGCTACCGGCCTGCTGGCCGTGCTGGTCGGATGCGGCGCTCCGACGCCGAACAAACCCGCCGCCGACAGCGGTGGCGACGTACCGGACAAGCCCTCCAAGGCGGTGAGTCTGAACATCCTGGACGTGGCCGGCAACCTGCAGCTGACGCAGGGCATGATCGACGACTTCGTCAAGCAGCACTCGGACGTGATCTCGAAGGTCACGTACTCGAAGGGGCCGGCACCCGAGCTGGCCGGCAAGATCAAGGCCCAGCAGGCCGCGAACCGGGTCGACATCGACCTGGTGCTGACCGGCACCGACGGACTGTCGGCCGGCCACGAGCAGGGCCTGTGGACCGACCTGCTGACCAAGTACTCCGACCGGCTGCCCGGCATGAAGGACTATCTGCCGCCCGCGCAGAAGATGCAGGAGCTGGCCGGCAAGGAGGGCGTGACGGTCACGTACTACCCGTCCGGCCCGCTGCTCGAGTACATGCCGTCGAAGGTGCCGTCCCCGCCGAAGACCGCGGAAGACCTGCTCGCCTACGCGAAGGCCAACAAGGGCAAGGTCATGTACGCCCGCCCGGCGAACTCCGGCCCCGGCCGGACCTTCCTGATGGGCCTGCCGTACATCCTCGGGGACAAGGACCCGAAGGACCCGGTGAACGGCTGGGACAAGACCTGGGCGTACCTCAAGGAGCTCAACCAGTACGTCGACTTCTACCCGTCCGGTACCGCGGACACGATGAAGGCGCTGGCCAACGGTTCGGCCAACATCATCGCTTCGACGACCGGTTGGGACATCAACCCGCGGGTTCTCGGCACGGTGCCGAAGGAGGCTGCGATCACGCCGATCCAGGGCTTCCACTGGGTGACCGACGCGCACTACGCCGTCGTACCGAAGGGTGTTTCGACCGACAAGCAGGCCGCGATCCTTCAGCTGCTGCAGTTCATGCTGACGCCGGAGCAGCAGGCGAAGGCGTACGACAAGGGCTACTTCTACCCGGGTCCGGCGATCAAGGGTGTCGAGCTGTCGCAGGCGCCGCAGGAGAGCCAGGACGCGATCAACCAGTTCGGTCGTCCGGAATACGACAAACTGATTGCTGACAATCCTACGGAGGTACCGCTGGACGCGAAGGCGCTGGTGGCTGCCTTCGACAAGTGGGACCGCGAGGTAGGCGGCAGCAAGGTGAAGGGCTCGTGACAGTGCTGATGCCACGACTCCGTCGCGGCGGGTCATGGGGCTCAACCTCCCGGTCTTCCCTCGTCGCTCCGGTCGCTGGACTGAACGCCGCGACTCCGTCGCGGCAGGTCCTGGGGCTGTCACTCCCGTTCTTCCCTCGTCGCTCCAGTCGCTTCGCTCCCTCCGCTCCTCAGTCCAGAACGGGAGGCCCCAGGACCGGGCTCCCTCCGCTCCTCAGTCCGGACCGGGAGGCCCCATGACCGAGTTCACCCAACTGCGGCTCGACGGCGTCACCCGGAGGTTCGGTACGGCGGATGCGCTGTCCGGGCTCGATCTGACCATCGAGCGGGGCGAGTTCATCGCCCTGCTCGGGCCGTCCGGTTGTGGAAAGTCGACAGCGCTGAACTGCCTCGCCGGGCTGCTCCCGCTGACGGACGGTTCGATCTGGCAGGACGAGACCCGGATCGACACGCTGCCGCCGGAGAAGCGCGGCTTCGGGATGGTGTTCCAGAACTACGCCCTGTTCCCGCACCTGACGGTCCGGGACAACATCGCCTTCGGGCTGCGGATGCGCGGCCTGCCGAAGGGTGACGTCCAGCGGCGTACCGCCGAGGCGATCGAGATGGTGCAGCTGACCGAGCACGTGAGCAAGCTGCCCGGTCAGCTGTCCGGCGGTCAGCAGCAGCGGGTGGCGATCGCCCGCGCGACCGTACTCGAACCGTCGCTGGTCCTGATGGACGAGCCGCTCAGCAACCTGGACGCGAAGCTCCGCCTGGAGATGCGTACCGAGATCCGCCGGCTGCACCAGTCGCTCGGCCTGACCACGGTGTACGTGACGCACGACCAGGAGGAGGCGCTCAGCATGGCCGACCGCCTGGTCGTCATGCGCCAGGGCAAGGTCCAGCAGATCGGTACGCCCGAGGAGGTCCACACCAAGCCGGCGACCTGGCACGTCGCGGACTTCATGGGGTACCGCAACCTGCTGCCGGTGAAGGTCTCCCAGCTGAACGGCGACCAGGTCACGGTCGACCTCGGCGGTACGGCGATCCGCGGCGCGGCACAAGGACCTGTTGCCAAGGGCGACGACGTGATCGCGGCGGTACGGCCGGAGGACGTGAAGATCGCCGACGAAGGCGTGAAGGGTCTCGTCGAGGTCGTCGAGTACCAGGGCCGTGAGCGGGCGATCGAGGTCGTGCTGGACGGCGACCTCAAGATGCACATTCGCAGCGAGCAGCGGGTCGAGCCGGGGGACCAGGTCGCCCTGGCCGTCACCCCCGGACGGCTCCTGGTGTACCCGTCATGAGCGCGGTGACCGACGCCGGCGACAGGCGAGGCAGCGGACCGGGCAGTGGATCGGGCGGCGAGCCGGCTGGCCGGCCGCACGGCGGGCAGGGGAGTGGCGGGCGGGCGTGGCAGCATCGGCTGGCCGAGCGTGGTGTGGATCGGCGGCTGTGGTTGTTGCTTCCGGCCACGATCTTCGTGCTGCTGCTGTTCGTCTACCCGTTCCTGTACGGCCTCAGCCTGTCGTTCCAGCCGATGAAGGGCGGCGGGGTGCTGGCCAACTACTCCAAGTTCTTCAGCGACGCGTACCAGCGCGACACCATCGCAACCACGCTGAAGATCGCGCTGCCCGCGGCGTTGCTGAACGTACTGGCCGCGGTGCCGATCGCGTTCCGGCTGCGCGGCCGGTTCCGCGGCAAGCGGCTGCTGACGACCATCCTCGTCGTACCGATCACGCTCGGCACCGTACTGACCGCGCAGGGCCTGCTGAACTACCTCGGCCCGACCGGCTGGTTCAACCGGCTGCTGATGGCCCTGCACATTGTTGACAATCCGATCCGCCTGACGAACAACTACTGGGGCGTGTTCTTCTCGCTCGTCATCACCGGGTTCCCGTTCGCGTTCCTGCTGGTGCTGTCGTACCTGTCCGGTATCGATCCGACCCTGGAACGGGCCGCGGCCACGCTGGGAGCGTCCAAGGCGCAGCGTTTCCGCCGGATCACGCTGCCGTTGTTGGCACCGGGATTGGCGACAACCTTTTTGTTGACATTCGTACTGGCGTTCTCGGTGTTCCCGTCCGCGGTCCTTGTCGGCAACCCGGCCGGCTCTACGCGCGTGATCTCGCTGGCCGCGTACCAGGCGGCGTACGAGCAGTACGACTACTCGTATGCGTCGGCGATCGCGATGGTGATGGGCGCGGTCGAGCTGATCGTGGTCGCGATCGTGCTGATCTGGCGGTCCCGGCTCTACACCGGATCCACGGGAGGCAAGGGATGAGGTCCGGCATGAGGTCAGTTCGCGCCACTCCACTCGGCTGGGTGATCTGGGCCGTCGTGGCGTTCTTCTTCGTCAACCTGGCCGGCGTCGTACTGTCGGTGCTGGTCAGCTCGTTCGGCCAGAAGTGGTTCGACACCTGGTTCCCGAGCGGATTCACCACCAAGTGGTACGGCGACGCGTGGCACGAGTTCACGTTGTTCCACGTCATCGTCGTCACGCTGCTCGTGTCCGCACTGGTCGTCGTACTGTCCGTACTCGTCGGCGCGCCCGCCGCGTACGTGCTGGCCCGGAAGAACTTTCCCGGCAAGCGGATCGTGTACCTGACGTTCCTGCTGCCGATCCTGATGCCGCCGATCACGTACGGCATCCCGCTCGCGACCGTGCTCTACAAGTTCGGGTTCGCGGGGCATCTGTCCGGGGTCGTGCTGGCGAACCTGGTGCCGTCGGTGCCGTTCGTGATCCTCACGATGACGCCGTTCATCGAACAGGTCGACCCGCGGATCGAGGACGCGGCCCGGATGCTCGGCGCGGGCACTCGTTCGGTCTTCCTGAAGATCCTCGCGCCGCTGCTCGTCCCCGGGCTGCTTGCCTCCGGGATCCTGGTGCTGGTTCGCACGGTCGGGATGTTCGAGCTGACGTTCCTCACCGCCGGCCCCGACTCGCAGACGCTCGTGGTTGCGCTGTACTACTCGATGTCGGCCGCAGGCATCCGTGCCCAGCAGTCGGTCGACGCGATGGCCATCATGTACACAGCGATGATGCTGGTACTGCTCGTGGTGGCGCTGCGCTTCGTCAACCCGACCCAACTCGTCGCCCGAGTAAAAGAAGAACCCTCCGACTAGCCGACCCGAAGAGCTGGCCCCGAAGAGCCGACCCGACGAGCAGGTCCGAAGCGTCGGCTGCGATGAGAGTCGGCCCGAAGGGCTCGTCCGTCCAGCTGCGTTCGTTCGATGGAAAGGTGTTGTCGCTTGACCAGGCTGAGTCTCACCAACCTCCCCGCCGCCCCGGTGGTCGACCCGAAGGCGTTGTCGGTCGGCATCGTCCACCTCGGGATCGGCGCGTTCCACCGCGCCCACCAGGCCGTCGTCACCGAACGCGCGGCGGCCGAAACCGGCGAGACCCGCTGGGGGATCGCCGGCGTGAGCCAGCGTTCCACCACGGTCCGGGACCAGTTGGCGCCCCAGGACGGCCTGTACTCCGTTCTCGAGCGCGGACTGGGCGATCCGTCGATCCAGGTGATCGGCAGCATCCGCGACGTACTCACCGCACCCGAGGACCCGGAGGCCGTGGTCGAGCGGATCGCGGACCCGGGCGTCTCGGTGGTGACGCTGACCGTCACGGAGAAGGGCTACCGCGCGTCCGGCGACGGACTCAACCTGAACGACCCCGAGATCAAGGCCGACCTGACCGGCCGCCCGCCGCGCACCGTCATCGGCCAGTTGGCCGCAGCGATCGCCCGCCGGGAAGAATCGTTGACAATCCTCTCTTGCGACAATCTGGTTGCGAACGGCCCGTTCCTGCGCAAACTGGTGGCCGACTACTTCGAGGCGCTCGGCAAGGTCCCGCCGACGTTCGAGTCGACCAGGTTCCCGGCGAGCATGGTCGACCGCATCGTCCCGGCCACCACCGACGCGGACCGCGACGACGCGGCCCGGATGCTCGGCGTTCGCGACGAAGCCGTCGTGGTCGCGGAACCGTTCCTGCAATGGGTGATCGAGGACGACTTCGCCGGCGCTCGTCCCGCTTGGGAGCGCGGCGGCGCGGTCCTCACCGGCGACGTCGCCCCGTGGGAGCAGGCGAAACTCAGGATGCTCA
Organism: Kribbella sp. NPDC048928; assembly: GCF_043197975.1. Taxonomy (NCBI): domain Bacteria; kingdom Bacillati; phylum Actinomycetota; class Actinomycetes; order Propionibacteriales; family Kribbellaceae; genus Kribbella; species Kribbella sp. NPDC048928. The sequence continues at coordinate 188,026 of NZ_JBICUC010000003.1, forward strand.
ACGCCACCCACTCGATGCTCGCGTACCTCGGCGCCCTGCGCGGCTACGAGACCATCGCCGAGGCGGTCCGCGACGAAGAACTCGGCGGACTGGCCCGGCAGTTGATGACGGACGACGTCGTACCGACCCTGACCCCACCCGACGGCCTGGACCTCGCAGCCTACGGCGCGACCGTACTGGAGCGCTTCGAGAACCCGGCCCTGAAGCACCGCACCCGCCAGGTCGCGATGGACGGCTCGGTCAAGCTCCCCGTCCGCATGCTCGGCACCGTACGCGACCGCCTGGCCGCCGGCGCCGAACCGCACACAATCTCACTCGCCGTCGCCGCCTGGATGGTCTACGTCCTCCGCACCCCCGACCTCGACGACCCCCAAGCCCCGCGCCTGAAAGCCGCAGTAGCCGGCATCACAGACCCCGCCAAACTCGCAGACGCCCTCCTGGCCGTAGACACCATCTTCACCCCCGACCTCCAAGACTCGACGACCTTCCGAGCCCTACTGACCACCCACATCGCCACCCTCACCACCTAACCAACCCCACCCACCCACCAGCACCTCATCCCGACCTATCGACCCACCGACCGCGAGGGCCCACCCGACTCCACCGCGAGACACCGAGCCGACTTCACCGCGGGACACGGAGCCGACTTCACCGCGGGACCGACCCGTCTTCGCGCGAGGGACGGAACGGCCCTTCACCGCGAGGAGCGATCCGTCCTCGTGCGAGGCACGGAGTCGCCTTCACCGCGAGGACCACCCGTCCTCCCGCGAGGGACCGGCTCGTGCCGCCCCTCGGGTCCGACCGGTCGCGTGGCCCCGCCCCGGAAACCCGCCCCCCGCAAACCCCCGCCCCGCAAACCCGCAAACCCAAAAACCCGCGCCCCGCAACCCGCAAACCCTCCAGCTCAGCGGTCAACCTCTGAGCTGGAGGGTTCGTCCACCGTCATGTCAGCGGTCAACCCACCAGCCGAGAGGTCGGCCTCCGAGTTCCGGGGATCGCGGCGACGCCTACAGATCGTTCATCCGACTGTTGACAGCGTCGAGCGTCGGCCACGGCGGCCCCGCGCGCAGCGTCCGCAGAAACTCCTCACCGAACCATCGCCCGTTCGGAAACTGATCGCCAACATCCCAGCGCCACGCCGCAACCATCGCGAGCACCAGTTGCCGACACTCGTCCAGCAGCCCCAGATCCACGTTCGGATACTGCTCAGAAACCCCCTCAGGCACATGAGCAAGATCGAACTCGACCGGCCCCCGGCAACAAGTCTCGAAATCAATGAACAGCGCGCCGTACTTGGTACTGAGCACATTCCCCGGATGCGGCTCACCGTGCAACAACTGCTCCGGAGCACCACGACCCTCGATCGCACGCCGTACGTCATCCAGCCTGCCGCCGAGGAACCCGCGATCCACCTCCCCGAGCTCCGGCGAGAGCGCCGGATCGGCGACGATCCCCTGCGCCTCCGTGATCCGATCCGTGAACCGCGGCACCGCCACGTCATCAACCTTGCGCATCCCGGCGTGCAGCCGCTCCAACGCCTCCGCATACTCGACCGCTGAGACGTGAGGCTCCAGCGGCTCGTGATAGCTCCAGAACGTCACCGCGAAGCCGTCACGCGTGTACACCAACGGATCCACCCGAGGCTCCAACTTACACACCGGAGATCCGACCTGAGCCAACCGTTGAGCGAGTTCGACCTCGAGCTGCGCAACCTCTTGCCCCACAGGCGCAACCCGCGCAAACACCTCGCAAGGCGTCAACCGCAGCGCCAGCTTGTTCGAGTTGTGCAGCACGACCGCGTCGTCCGCCGCAAGACCAAGCGAAGCAGCAATCGAACTGGCGGCCCCTATCGCACGCGTCACCTCGGACGTCTCCATGACCGCCCAAGCTACACGCGCGCCCCACTCACCTCCTGGCATTTAACCCCGCCCCAACGCCCACGACCCTCACAACCTGGCGCCGTCTATCAATCGCCCCAACGCCCAAAGCCTCGCAACCAGGCGGCCGTCTATCTGCCGCAACGCCCAATCCCTCGCAACCAGGCGGCCGTCTATCTGCCGCAACGCCCAATCCCTCGCAACCAGGCGGCCGTCCATTAATCGCCCCAACGCACACGGCCCTCACCATCAGGTGCCGTCCATCAATCCACCCGACGCTCACCCCACCACCTACCGGCGCCCTACTCGACTGGTCTGGGCTAGTGAGGTGGGAGTGGTGGGGTGCTGGATCGTGCTCGGCGAGGATCTCGCCGTAGACGGGCAGCAGCTTTCACACCATGCACGCGTCGGGCAGGAGAAACCTGTTGGACGGCCGGCGCCTCGCGACTTGGTGTGGCGGTGAGGTTCAGCGGGGGAGGGGGACGATTGTCAGGATGCCGGTCGCGTCGAGAACTGCTTTGCCGAGGGTGAAGGCGCTGGTGGTGTCCTGGCCGGCGCCTTGCCACTGTTTGGCGGTGTACCACTGGCCGGTCTTCTGGAAGCGTTCCGCCGTGAGGCTGTCGAGAATGTACACGTTGCCGTTCAGCGTGACCTCGCCCGCCGGGATCGCGGCGCCGGAGTTCTGCACCATGCCGGTCGCGGTGGTGCCGCCGCGCATCGTGACCTTGTTGCCGGAGACAACGATGTCGCGAAGCAGGTTGGTACCCCACGGACCGGAGCCGCGCGTACGGGACTGGATCGCGATGCCGTTCACGTTGTTCGCAACCACGTTGTTCCGGACCTGGACGTTCGATGACGTGTTGACGTTGATCCCGCCGCCGTCCCACAGCGACGTACCAGAACCGCGACCGGTACCGAACCCGTTGCCGCTGATCACGTTGTCCTCGATCACTCCGTTGCGGCCGATCTCGTACCGGATGCCGTCAGCAGCATTGTCGACGATCTGATTGTTGCTGAACGTCCGGCTGTCGTCGTACGCGTCGCTCCACAATCCGATTCCCCGATTGTCTGCAATCAGATTGCCGATCACCGTGCCGCCGGTCGACCAGGTGGTCTTGATCCCGCCGGACTCCCAGTCCGCGATCCAGAAACCGTCGGTGTTGTTGCCCCGCACCTCGTTGGCGGCGATCGTCCCCTTCAGCGTGCTGTACTGCCCGACGCCGAGCTGGCCGTTGTCGTGGATCTTGTTCTTCTCGAGTACGGCGCTGTCGGCGTTTCGCAGCATGGCGCCGAGCGCGTGGTTCCAGCGAATGTCGTTCGCGTACACGTGCCAGCCGAGTCCGAGCACCACCGCGGCGTCCTGCGGCCGACTGGCGAAATGCTCGATCGTCAGCCCGCGGACGGTCACGTTGTTGCCACCGGGTTCGATCGCGGTCGGAGTGCTCGACATTTCGATCGCGTGGCCAGACGGATTGTCGCCGAGGTAGACCGCGTTCGCGGCGTAGTCGGCGTAGAAGGTGCCTGGGGCAACCTTGTCGCGGGATGAAACGCGGGTCAGGTGCTTGCCGTCGCGGAACACCTGCTCTCCCAGGTAGCAGATGTTCGTCCGGTTGTCCTCGCACTGTCCGGTCTGTGAGTACGCCGGAGGCAGTACGCCCGTGGTGACCCAGGCAGTGTTCGACGCGGACCACTTCGCGAGCCGGACGGAGCCGGTCAGTACGGCGCCGTCGTCGCTGGCGAGCACCTGGTTCGCCTTCGGGTGGATCGTCTTCGCGATGCGGTGCAGACCAGGCGCGAAGCAGAAGGTGGTGCCGGCCGGCGACTGGTCGACAATCGACGCAGCATCGTCGGTGGTCTTGATCGTCACACCGCTACAGCCCGGAGCAAGAGCCGGCCCAGTCCGGAACGACCCATCAGCCGGCGGCGTACCCACACCCTCGCTCGCCCCGCCCGGCTCGCTCGCGCCGCTCGTCTCACCAACGAGGCCCGGCTCGCTCGCGCCGCCCGCCTGGCTGACGACGCCCGGCTGGCTCGCGCCGCTCGTCTCACCAATGAGGCCCGGCTCGCTGACGCCGCCCGTCTCGCTCGCGCGGCCTGCTTCACTTGCCTGACCTGTCAGGCTCGTCTCGTCCGTGCGGGCTGTCTCACCAGCCAGACCCGTCTCACCAGCTAGGCCTGTCTCGGTTGTCGGGCCCATCTGATCGGCCCGGCTGCCGACAGTTGGATTGTCGACGATCGGCGCACTGTTCGCAGGCAGGGGGCCCACGGCAACCAGGCTGGTGCCGGTGACAACTACTGCCAAAAACGCTGTTCTCATAGCGGAGCCTCCCGTGGCACAGGTAGCCCTGAGCGCACCCCCCATGGCGCGGCTTCGCTACGCAGGTTACCCCTACGTCACGTAGTCATGGCAATACGTAGCGCACAAACATGTTGCGAAAGGCAAGCGGTCCCCTGACAACCACCCCACGGAGCCAACCACACGCCGCCAACGCCAACCGCACGCCCGCGAACGCCAACCACACACCCGCGAACGCCAACCACATGCTCGCGAACGCCAACCACACGGCGTCAGCCACATTCCGGCCTCGCTGCACGGCGCTAACCGCATGGCGCTGCCGGCAGCCGCACCGGGCCAGACCGCGGTAGCGCCGCATCGACCGCATCCGATGACGGGCAAGTGCGGATGCAGGCGGCTCGTATCTGGCTGGGCGGCTCGGCTTGTGACTTGTGGACAGGCGTCAGCACGGTGCTCAGGTTGGCGACTGCGGTTCGAGGGGGGAGCACCTTGTGCACCGGTCAACCGTTTCTGCTCGCCGAGAATGAGCGGTGCGTGCACAAGGACGGCGGCGGGAAGGTTGAGTGGACCGTCGAGCCGTCGAGCCGTCGAGCCGTCGAGCCGTCGAGCCGTAGACCGGGTCGGGCGGTCGTGTGCATCGCTGGGTCGGTGGGTCGCCGGGACTGGGCTGGTCTGGTGGCTGTCTTGGTCAAGGCGGAGACGGTCGATCAGGGCCGAGAGCGGTTGCGCCTCGGGTGCGTGGTCGTAGACGTCAGCGCGGGACTGGAGCGCGGGCTGAGGGCGTGGGGACGGTGTGACGGCGGGGGACTGTGGAGCGTGAGGTGGGGGTGCGGGCGCGTTGCGTGGTGGGGAGCGGGCGAGGTGCGCCGGACAGGCGGTGAGGCTCGGGGCGGCCGCAGGTGGACTTGGAGAGGGAGGGAGCGGTGGACCGTGGAGCCGTCGAGCGTGGAGGGCCTCGAGCGCGGGTGCGCTGGGGCGGCAGCGGGAGCACAGCTGTGGGCGTGGTGAGGGGGCGAGCGTCGGAGGGGCGCGCTCAGGGCTGCCGCGGGGGTGCTATTGGGGGAGGGCCGAGCGTGGGGAGCACTGCGGGAGGGAGTGGGGAGTGCTGCGGGAGGGACTGGGGAGTGCTGCGGGAGGGAGTGGGGAGTGCGGGCCTAGTTGGCGAGGAAGCTGCCTATTTTGTCTAGGCCGGCTTGGCGCCAGCCGGCGGCGGTCAGTTTGGTGCCGAAGCGGGCGAAGCGCTGGGTGCCGAGGCTGTCGAGGACGTACTTGTTGCCGCTGAAGACGACTTCGCCGGTGGGTACTTCGGCGCCCGAGTTCTGGACCATGCCGGTGGCCTGGGTGCCGCCGGTCATCTCGATGGTGTTGCCGCTGACCTGGACGTCGCGCAGCAGGTAGGTGCCCCACGGGCCGCTGCCGCGGGTGCGGGACTGGATCGTGACGCCGTTGACGTTGCCCGAGACGCGGTTGCCCTTGATCGTCACGCCGGTCGAGGTGTTGACGTTGATCCCACCGCCGTCCCACAGCGACGTACCGGAGCCGCGGCCGGTGCCGAAGCCGTTGCCGGTGATCGTGTTGTTCTCGATGGTGCCGTTGCGGCTGATCTCGTACCGGATGCCGTCCGCCGCATTGCCGACAATCTGGTTGCCGACGATCGACCGGCCGTCGTCGGCGACGTCGGCCCACATCCCGATGCCACGGTTGGCCTTGATCACGTTGCCGCTCACCGTGCCCGAGGAACGGGTGGACTTGATGCCACCGGATTCCCAGTCGGCGACCCAGAAGCCGTCGGTGTTGTTCGAGCTGATCACGTTGCGGGTGACGGACGCCGCGGCCGAGCTGTACTGGCCGAGGCCGAGCTGGCCGTTGTTGTGGATCAGGTTTTTGTCAACAATCGTCTTGTCGGCATCGACGAGCATCACGCCGACCGCGTGGTTCCAGGAGACGTCGTTCGCCGTCACCTTCCAGCTCGGCCCGGCCACGACTGCGCCGGCCTGCGGTGCGCTGGCGAAGTGCTCGACGGTCAGGCCGCGTACGACGACGCCGGTCGCGTTCGACTCGATCGCCGTCGCCGTCTTGGACATCTCGACCTTGTGCCCGGTGGGGTTGCTGCCGAGGTAGATCGCGTTGGCCGCGTAGTCGGCGTAGAACGCCCCGGCGCCTACCTTCGAGACGCTCGCGACCCGTGTCAGATGAGTGCCGTCCAGGAACAGCTGCTCCCGCAGGTAACAGATGTTCGCCTTGTTGTCCTCACACTCACCACTCTTCCCGTACGCCGCCGGCAGCGCCCCCCGCACAACCCACGCGGACCCGGAGCGAGCCCACCCGGTGAGCGGAACGGACCCGGTCAGTACGGCACGCTGCGCACTGGCGAGCACCTGGTTCGCCTTCGGCCGGATCGTGCTGCTGATCCGGTGCACACCGGCCGCGAAGCAGAATGTCGTACCGGCCGGCTTCGAGCTGACGATCGACTGCGCGTTCTGCCCGGGCTCGATCACCACGCCGCTGCACGATCCGGCGACCGCGGGACCGGCCTTGTCGGACACGATCACGGGCGGCTTCGGGAGCTCGGGCTCGTCCGGCGTGCTCGTCGTCGCCGTCGGCTTCTTGGTCGGGTTCGCGGTCGTCCGGGGCGGCGTCGACGGCTTGGGGGTCGCCGTGGACCTGGGCCCGGTCGTGCCGGACTTCGGCGCGGTGGTGGCCGACTTGCCGGGACGATGCGAGGGCAGTACCCGTGACGCCGCCCGCTCCGACTCCTGGAACCGTGCCGCAGTCGTCGTTGCCTTGTTCTCGTTGGCGATCACCGGCACCGCGATCGTGACGACGGCCAGCGCCGCGGCGATCAGCGCTACGAACCACAACTTCCTCAAAACAGTTCTCCTGGGAACGGGCGAGAGACCAGGTGTAGCCAAATGCGACTGCTGCGGGACTTAAGGTAGTGCCATGCGGGTCGCCATGTTGCACAACCGTTACCGGACCGGTCAACCCAGTGGTGAGAACACGGTTGTCGCGCAAACGATTGATTTGTTGCGTAACTCAGGACATGAGATCGACCTGTACGCCCGGAACAGCGACGATATCGCCGAACTGGGCCGAAAAGATCGCGCACTGTTACCGTTCCGCTCCGTCTGGTCATTTTCGGCGGAACACGATTTAACACAGCTATTGCAGGCGCAGCGGCCCGATGTGGTGCACGTGCACAACACTTTCCCGCTCTTCAGCGCCTCCGTTCTGCGCGCTGCGTACCGTCTGGACCTGCCCGTGGTCTCGACGCTGCACAACTTCCGCCTCCTCTGCGCGAACGCGGTCCTGCAGCGCGACGGCCGCCCGTGCGAGTCGTGCATCGGCAAATTGCCGCTGGCCGCGGTCCGGCACGGTTGCTACCGGGAATCGCGGGTGCAGACGTTGCCGCTGGCGACGAGCATCGGCGTCCACAACACCTTGCACACCTGGCAGCGGTACGTCGACACGTTCGTCGTGCCGTCCGGGTTCGTCCGCGATCGGTACGTGGCGGCCGGCTTCGACGCGGAGCGCTTCGTCGTGAAGCCACATGCCGTACCGCACGAGGGCGCGATCCGGACCGGCGCCGGGGACGCGGTGGTGTTCCTCGGCCGATTGAGCGAGGACAAAGGATTCGCGGATCTCCTGCAGGCGTGGGATTCGACGCTCGGCAAACTGGTTGTCGTGGGCGACGGTCCGTTGCGCGAAGCGGCCGACGAACGGGCCCGGAAAGACCTGTCTGTTCAGGTGCTTGGTCAACTACCGTGGGAAGACGGCATGGATGTGCTGCGCTCCGCGCGCGCCGCCGTCGTCCCGGCGCGTTCGTATGAGAGCTTCGGTCTTGTGGTGGTGGAGGCGTTCGCGCACGGCGTGCCGGTGGTCGCATCCCGGCTCGGCGCGCTGGCCGAGCTCGTCGATGACGCCGAGACCGGCGTACTGGCCGAGCCCGGCGATCCGGAATCGCTGCGGAAGGCGATCGGGGTGCTGGCTGATCCCGTGACTTCGATAGCCTGCGGCGAACGAGCTCGTGAGGTCTACCTGAAGCGCTTCACCCCGGAGCGTGACCTGGAGGCCACCGAAAGGATCTACACCGATGCGATCGCCCGGCACGCCGCCCGCGGCCGGTCGCACACGAGACGTTGGGCAGGTCGTGCCCGGCGGGTATAAAGTCGCGGCTGACGCAGGGGGCGGCGTCACGCCGGAGGGAATTCAGGAGTTCGTGTTGGGGGAACGTACTTTGCCGCGCATCGGATGTGTCGCCGGGGTCTTCGACCTGTTCCACGTCGGGCACGTCGACGTGCTGGAACGGGCCCGGCGGCAGTGTGATCGGCTGGTCGTCGGCGTGCTGTCCGACGACTGGGCGCTGGACGCCTGGGGCGCGCGGCCGTTCGTGCCGCTGCTCGAGCGGGCCCAGATCATCGAACACCTGCGCTGCGTCGACGAGGTCGTTGCCGTGGACGACGTACGTTCCGACTGGCTGACCGATGCCGTCGGAGCACAGACCGTGTTCGCTGCGAGTGCCACCGACGGCGTACTGGGCGTGGCCGAGCTGGACGGGATTCCGGCCCGGCTGATCACCGTCCTGCCCGCCGGCCGGGCATCCCGCAGCCCGATCCTGCGTGCCGCGATCGACCAGCGGCAGTCGCGCAGCACGAACGTCGCATGAGTGGGCTGCGACAGACAGTCGCCCAACTGTCCCAGGCGCAGAAGCCCTCGGCCGGTACGCCCGCGTACTCGCGATTCGTGAACCGCCGGATCGGCCGGGTGTTCGCGGCCGCGGCGTTCCTGGCTCGCCGGACGCCGAACCAGGTCAGCCTCGCCTCCGGGTTCTGCTCGCTGGTCGGGATCGTGCTGCTGGCAACCGTCCGTCCGTCGCTCGGTCTGGCCATACTGGTGACCGCGCTGCTCGTCCTCGGCTACGGGCTGGACTCCGCGGACGGGCAGTTGGCCCGGTTGCGCGGCGGCGGCTCGCCGTTGGGCGAATGGCTCGACCACATGATCGACGCGGTGAAGATCGTGCTGCTCCACAGCGCCGTACTGATCTCGTTCTACCGGTTCGATGCCTTTAGCAACGAGTGGGTGCTGCTCGTCCCGCTCGCGTACGTCTGCATGTCGTCGGTGCTGTTCTTCGGACTGATCCTGATCGACCAGCTGCGCCGGCGGCACGGCCCGGCCGGGAAGCCCAACGAGCGTGGGGATTCCGTACTCAAGTCGTTGCTCATCGCACCGACCGACTACGGCGTCCTCTGCCTGGTCTTCCTCGCCTTCGGTACGCCGACGCTGTTCCTCGTACTGTACGGCGCGCTGCTCGTGCTGAACCTGCTGTTTCTCGCGGCCGCGGTCGGCAAGTGGTACCGCGAAATGGCCCTGCTGGGGGTGCCCGCATGACGGTCGTCGGCTATGCGCCCGGGGTGTACGACATGTTCCACATCGGCCACCTGAACATCCTTCGGCGCGCCCGCGAGCACTGCGATCACCTGATCGCGGGCGTCGTCGAGGACGACGTGGTGGCGCGGATCAAGGGTCGTCCGCCAGTGGTTCCGCACCAGGAGCGGATGGACGTGATTCGAGCGCTCGATCTCGTCGACGAGGTGGTCGGCGACTGGTCCAGCGACAAGTTCGAGATGTGGCAGCAGTTGCGGTACGACGTTCTCTTCAAGGGCGACGACTGGAAGGGAACGGAGAAGGGGACCAGACTGGAACGGCTGCTGGGTGAGGTCGGCGCACAGGTGCACTACTTTCCGTACACGGCCTCCACCTCGAGCACGGACCTGCGCAGACTCCTGGAGGGGATGAGCTGATGCCCGACCGCCCGAAGGTGCTGCTCAGTGCGTACGCCTGCCGGCCGTCGGGCGGGTCCGAGCCGGGCGCCGGGTGGGCGTGGGCGAAGGCCGCGGCGCGCGACCACGACGTGTGGCTGCTGACCCGTGGCAAGTTCGTCCACGAGATCCACGAGGAGCTCGCGGCCCGGCCGGTGCCGGGGCTGACCGTCGTACCGCTGGAGATGCCGCGCTGGATCCTCCGGCTGCGCCGACGGCCCTCGGACGTGTACTGGTACTACCCGCTGTGGCAGGGTCTGGCCCGTCGTACGGCGCGCGAGTTGCATGCCGTGCACTCGTTCGACGTGATCCATCATCTGACCTTCGCGGTGGACTGGATGGGCGCCGGGGTGGTCGAGGAATCGTCCGCCAAGGTGATCTGGGGACCGGTCGGCGGATCGACGACCGCGCCGCTGTCGATGGCGCACTGGCTCGGGATGCGCGGCGTCGTGGGGGAGCTGGTACGTCGTGCGTACACCGGCGTACGGCGCCGTCTCACGGGGCGCCGGATGGCGCAGACCGCCGACCTGATGGTTGCCCAGAACAACGACGTTGCCGAGGCATTCGCGCCGTACGTACAGCAGATCGTCGTTCAGCCGAACGTCGCGATCCGGCGCTTCACGGCGTCCGGGCCGTACGAGCCGTTCGGCGCGCCCGGGGTGAAGACGGCCCTGTTCGTGGGGCGATTGATCCCGTGGAAGGGCGTACTGCTGGCGATCAGCGCCCTCGCCCGCCCGGAGGCGGCCAACTGGGAGCTGCGCATCATCGGCGACGGCCCGGACTGGGGACGCGCCGAGAGCCTCGCCTGGCAGTTGGGTGTCCGCGACCGTGTCGAGTTCATGGGCGCCTTGCCGCGCGAGGACGTACTGGCCGCGATGTTCCGCGCGGACGCCCTGCTCGCTCCCGCCTTCCGAGAAGCCGCCGGCTGGGCCGTGACCGAAGCGCTCGCCTCCGGATGCCCGGTCGTGTGCGTGGATCGCGGTGGACCGGCGGTGATCGTCGGCCCCGACGAAGGCGTCACCGTCCCGTGGCAGGGCGACGTCGTCGGCGGACTGGCGCGTGGACTCGCAACGTTGCACGGCCGGATCACACCGGTCGACCGCTGGGGTCCGGACCGTCTCCCCGACCTCCTCGCCAGCTGGTACAGCTCCGCCCGCGTCGCTGCCGACTGACGGTTGAGGCGGGGTACCGGCTGGCACAGGATGCCTCCGATCACCGAAAGGCCGCCATGTCCGCGAATCTCGCTGCAACCGTCCTGGGAACACCCGACCCGCCGCGGCTGGCCGATTTCTACCGGGAGTTGATGGGCTGGACGGTGGTGAGCAGCAGCCCGGACTGGGTCCGGCTCCGCCACCCCGAACTCGAGCGGCCTGGCCTGAGTTTTCAGCTCGAGAAGGACCACGTTCCGCCGACCTGGCCGCAACGGCCGGACACCCAGCAGATGCAGGCCCACCTGGACATCGAGGTCGACGACCTCGACCGCGAGGTGGAACATGCGGTGAGTCTGGGCGGCACCGTCGAGGAACATCAGCCGCAGCCGGACGGAGTGCGGGTCATGCGCGACCCGGACGGCCACCTGTTCTGCCTGTTCCTGCCAGGCTTCTGAGCTGCTCGGACTGGGTACCGGCCGGCCGTGTTCGAAGGATTTGTGCTGGACGACGCCGACCTCGAGGGACAGCGGATCCGGGTGCGGCACGGCGGCAGCGGACCTGCCGTCGTACTGCTGCACGGGCATCCGCGCACCCATACCACCTGGTACGCCGTGGCGCCTCGGCTCGTCGCGGCCGGGTACACCGTGGTGTGTCCGGACCTGCGCGGCTACGGGCAGTCGGGCAAGCCTGCAACGGACGCGGGCCACGCACCGTACTCGAAACGGGAGTTGGCCGGGGACGTCGTACGGCTGATGACCTCGCTCGGGCACGAGCGGTTCGCCGTCGCCGGGCACGATCGCGGTTCGTACGTCGCCTACCGCACCGCGCTCGACCATCCGGAGCGGGTCAGCAAGCTCGTCGTGATGGACAGCGTGCCGATCGTCGAGGCGCTGGAGCGCTGCAGGGCAGAGTTCGCCGCGGCGTGGTGGCACTGGTGGTTCTTCGCACAGCAGGAAAAGCCTGCCGAGCGGGTGATCTGTGCGGATCCCGAAACCTGGTACAACGCGTGGACCACGAACTCGCCGCAGGCGCTCGGCCCTGAGAACCACGCCGATTTCCTGTCAGCGATCCGCAACCCCGCCACGGTCCACGCGATGCTGGAGGACTACCGCGCCGGCCTCACCGTTGACCGGCGCAACGACGAAGCAGACCGGGCCGCGGGCCGCCGGATCGAGTGCCCGACGCTGGCGCTCTGGTCGACTGACGACGACATGGAGCAGCTCTACGGCGATGTGGTCGCGGTCTGGCGGCCGTGGTGCCGCCAGGTCGAGGGGCGCGGCATCAAGTCCACGCACCACATCGCCGAACGTAACCCGGAAGACCTGGTTCGAGCTCTGCGGGCCTTCCTCTGATCAGTCCTTCGCGGTCTTGCCCGGGAGGGCGAGCATCTGGTCGAGGGCGACCTTCGCGTAGTGCTCCGTGCCGGCGTCCACCTTGATCGGGTTGACGACGTGGCCGGCGACCAGGTTCTCCAGCGCCCAGACGAAGTGCGGGAGGTCGATGCGGTTCATCGTCGCGCAGTAGCAGACCGTCTTGTCGAGGAAGACGATGTTCTTGTCGGTGTGCTGCTTCGCGAGCCGCTGCACCAGGTTGAGCTCGGTACCGACCGCCCACGACGTACCGGGCTCGGCGTCCTCGAGAGCCTGGATGATGTACTCCGTGGAGCCCACCTGATCGGCCTTCGTCACGACGTCGTGCCGGCACTCGGGGTGCACGATCACGTTCACGCCCGGGACTCGGGAGCGCACGTCGTCGACCGACTCCGGGGTGAACCGCCCGTGCACCGAGCAGTGCCCGCGCCACAGGATCATCTTCGCGGCCGGGAGTTGCTCCTTGGTCAGCCCGCCGCCCGGCTTGTGTGGGTCATACACGACGCAGTCCTCGAGGGACAGGCCGAGTTGCAGTACGGCGGTGTTGCGGCCGAGGTGCTGGTCGGGGAGGAACAGCACCTTCTCGCCCTGTTCGAACGCCCAGTTCAGAGCGGTCTCGGCGTTGCTCGACGTACAGACGACGCCGCCGTGGCGACCGCAGAACGCCTTGATGTCCGCGCTCGAGTTCATGTACGTGACCGGCACCGTCACGTCCGCGACGCCGGCATCGGCGAGCGCGTCCCAGGCCGCCTCGACCTGCTGGATGCGCGCCATGTCGGCCATCGAGCAGCCGGCCGCGAGGTCCGGGAGAATCACGGTCTGATGGTCGTTGGTGAGGATGTCCGCGGACTCCGCCATGAAGTGCACGCCGCAGAACACGATGTACGGCGCGTCCGGGCGCGCGGCGGCGTCCCGCGCGAGCTTGAACGAGTCGCCGGTGACGTCCGCGAACCGGATCACCTCGTCGCGCTGGTAGTGATGCCCGAGGACGAACACCTGGTCGCCGAGCGCCGCCTTCGCCTTCAGCGCCCGCTCGACGAGGTCCGGGTCGGAGGCCGGCGGCAGCGCGCCCGGGCACTCGACGCCACGCTCGGAATGCGGGTCGGTGTTCTGCCCCAGGAACAGCAACGGAAGGGACTTAGAGCCGTCTGCGATCGTCGTCACGGCAGATATCGTCGCACGCCGATCATCGTGGACCGCGTGGTACGCGTCACTGCCCGAACTGTGAAATCAGTACCCTCCCAGTGTGAACCCCCAACCCGTACGAGGCGTGGCGCCAGAGCCGGAGCCCGACGCGCCGCCTGGTGTGCAGTCGGATCCTGGTGTGCACGGGGACGGTCGGGTGGATCGTGTTCGGGTGGCTGGGTTGGTGCTGGCTGCTGGTGCTGGGCGGCGGCTCGGCTCGCCGAAGGCGCTCGTCCGCGATCCGGCTGGTATCCCGTGGGTGGTCCGAGCCGCACGACTTCTCACCGCCGCCGGGTGCTCGCCCGTGGTCGTGGTCGTCGGCGCAGCAGCCGACGAGGTGCGGGCCGAGTTGGACACCGAGCCCGTGGAGACCGTCGAAGCCACCAACTGGCCGGAGGGCATGTCCGCCTCCCTCCGAACCGGCCTCACCACCCTCAGCAAACCCGATGCTCCGTCCGACCTGGGGGCGGTTGTCGTGGTGCCGGTTGATGTGCCTGGCCTGACCGAGGGCGCTGTTGTGCGAGTGATGCGGGAGGCGGGCGCGGAGGCGCTTGTACGCGCGACGTACGAAGGCAAACCAGGGCACCCGGTGCTCATCGGCCGCGCGCACTGGGCTGGGGTGATCGCCTCGGCGCACGGTGACGAAGGCGCGCGTACGTACCTGCGCGAGCACCGTGCCGGCAAAGTCGAATGCGGGGACATCGCCAACGGGACCGACGCCGACACGGTCGAGGACCTCCCACCGGGCCACACACCACCCCAGGACCCGCTTTCCGGAACTTAATTGCCACCACGCGACGAATAGTTTCCGGAGAGGTGGCGAAGGAGAGGGTTGGCAATACCCGGAAGTAGGTGAATGCTGAAGGAGTGAGTGCCGTCGGCTCGGCAGGAGAACTTGCCGAGTGTTTGCGGGCGACCGGGTATCTAGCCGGCGAGGGCTTGGCCACGGTCGGATATCTCGCGCTCGCATTACACCGCCCGCTGCTCCTGGAAGGCGAGCCCGGCACCGGGAAGACCTCGCTGGCCGGCGCGCTCGCCGAGGCACTCGACGTGGAGCTGATCCGGCTGCAGTGCTACGAGGGCATCGACGCCTCGCAGGCCCTGTACGACTGGGACTTCCCGCGCCAGATCCTGCACCTGCGCACTGTCGAGGCGACGACCTCCGAGGCGGCCGCGGAAGAGGTCGAGAAGAGCCTGTTCGACGAACGCTTCCTGCTGTCCCGGCCGGTACTGCGAGCGCTCCGCGAGAGTCCCGCCGTACTGCTCGTCGACGAGATCGATCGCGCGGACGACGAGTTCGAGGCGTTCCTGCTCGAGGTGCTGTCGACGTACGAGGTGACGATTCCCGAACTCGGCACGATCGCCGCGAAGGTGCCGCCGATCGTCGTACTCACCTCGAACCGTACGCGCGAGGTGCACGACGCCCTCAAGCGCCGCTGTCTCTACCACTGGATCGATCATCCCGGTCTGGCCCGCGAGATCGAGATCGTCCGTACGCGGCTGCCCAAGGTGTCCGCGCGGCTCGCCGAGCAGGTCACGCGCTCCGTCCAGCGAATGCGTGACCTCGACCTGCTCAAGCCGCCCGGTGTCGCCGAGACCCTCGACTGGGCGCGTGCTCTGGACGCGCTCGGCACCGACGTACTCGACGTCGAGACCGCCGCCGCGACGCTCGGCGCCGTCCTCAAGTACCGCGAGGACACCGACCGCGTCCGCGAATCCCTCGACCGCCTCCTGGCGAGCTGACCCCATGACAAACCCCCACCAACCAACCCCACCCACCCCAAACCCCGCCCCAACCCCTCCGGATCAGGCGTCCGCCGCCCCGGACCGCGCTCCCGCTGCTCCGGACCGCGCGCCCACCCACCTGGACCGCGCTCCCGCCGCCCTGGACCGCGCGCCCACCCGTCCGGACCGCGGGTCCGCCGTGGAGCTCGCGCGGGGCCCTTTGGATCACGCGTCGGCAGCTGCGGATCTTGCGCTGGCTGGGTTTGGGGCTGCTCTTCGGCAGGCGGGCCTGGCGGTGACGGCGGACCGGGTGCACCTCTTCTTCGAGGCAGTCGCGACTCTCGACGCCGCCCTGACCGCCGACGTGTACTGGGCCGGCCGAGCCGCTCTCTGCAGCGGCCCCGAGGACACCGCCAGGTACGACGAGGTGTTCGCCGCCTGGTTCACGGGCGAGCGCACAGGCCGCGGCGGCGTGCTGCCGAGTCGTACACCGCAACGTTCCGTCCAGGCCGCGCTCGGTGACGGCGGCGAGGGAGCCGACAGCGACCGCACCCTCAACGTATCCGCGAGTACGACGGAACTCCTGCGGCACCGCGACGTCGCAGAATTGTCGGCAATCGACCGCGCCGAACTCACTCGTCTCTTCGGCACCCTCAATCCACGGGTCCCGCTCCGTCGCGCGAATCGCCGCCGCCCGTCCCACCGCGGCGACATCGACCCGCGCCGCACGCTCCGCGCCCAACTCCGCCAGGTCGGCGAACCTGCCCGCGTCCACTACCGCCGCCGCGGTGTGCGTCCGCGCCGTGTCGTCGTACTGATCGACGTCTCCGGCTCCATGCGCCCGTACGCCGACAGTCTGCTGCGGCTCGCGCACACGATGGTTCAGCAGGCGCCGCGGACAATCGAAGTGTTTACAATCGGCACCCGGCTCACCCGCGTCACCCCGGCGCTGCGCCATCGCGATCCCGAGTTCGCGCTGCGGTCGGCGGGTGATGTCGTACCGGACTGGTCGGGCGGGACCCGACTGGGCGAGGTGCTGAAGGTCTTCCTCGACCGCTGGGGCCAGCGTGGTACGGCGAGGCGCGCAGTCGTCGTGGTGTGCAGCGACGGCTGGGAACGCGGGGACGCCGCGTTGCTCGGTGCGCAGTTGCAGCGGCTGGCGAGTCTCGCGCACAGGGTGGTCTGGCTGAATCCGCATCGCGGCAAGCGCGGGTACGAACCGGTGCAGGCCGGGATCGTCGCGGTCCTGCCGCACCTGGACGATCTCGTCGCCGGGCACAGCCTGGCAAGCTTTGCCGAACTTCTGGAGGTGGTGGCCGATGCGTGACGTGCTCGACCGGTTGCTGGCGTGGTGGGAGGCCGGCGAATCGGTTGCCGTCGGCACCGTTGTGGCCACGTTCCAGTCGGCGCCCCGGCCGCCTGGCGCGGTGATGCTGGTCGGTCCCGGGCTCGAGGCTGTCGGCAGCGTGTCGGGTGGCTGCGTCGAGGGCGCCGTGTACCAGCTCGGCGAGGAGATCCTGGAGTCGGGCGATCCGGTGCTGCAGCGGTACGGCGTCAGCGACGAGTCGGCGTTCGCGGTCGGACTGACCTGCGGCGGGATCCTGGACGTGTTCGTCGAGAAGGTCGACCGTACGTCGTTTCCCGAACTGGGGGAGGTCGCGACCGACATCGCCGAAGGCCGACCGGTCGCGGTCGCGACGGTGGTCGCGCATCCGGATCCGGCCCGGCTCGGGAAGCGGCTGATCGTGCGGCCCGGCGGGCACGACGGCAGCATCGGCTCGGAGCGTGCCGACGATGCGATTGTCGACGATTCGCGCGGCCTGTTGGCGAACGGGCGGACCGAGACGCTGGAGTACGGACCGGACGGACAACGACGCGGCGAGGGCATGCGCGTTTTCGTCTCTTCATACGCTCCTGTGCCGCGTTTGCTGGTGTTTGGCGCGATTGACTTCGCAGCTGCGGTCGCGCGACTCGGCGCGTTCCTCGGCTATCGGGTGACGGTCTGCGATGCGCGTGCTGTGTTCGCGACCGCGTCCCGGTTCCCCTCTGCCGACGATGTGATTGTCGACTGGCCGCACCGGTATCTGGCCGGCGAGGCCGCGGCCGGGCGGATCGACGACCGCACGGTGATCTGCGTGCTGACGCACGATCCGAAGTTCGACGTGCCGCTGCTGGAGGTCGCGCTACGGCTGCCGCAGGTCGCGTACATCGGCGCGATGGGTTCCCGGCGCACGCACGACGATCGCCTGAAACGCTTGCGGGAGGCGGGTTTGAGCGCGGACGAGGTCGCGCGGCTGGCCAGCCCGATCGGGCTCGACCTCGGTGCGCGCACCCCGGAGGAGACCGCAGTGAGCATCGCGGCGGAGATCATCGCGCAGCGCTGGGGTGGCGCGGGGCAACGACTTTCTTCGGCGGCGGGGCCGATTCACCACTGATCCGTCGCCGAACTCAGCAACTGAACCTTGTGGGCAGGAACCGAACAGGAGCAGGATCGAACCTACGGCGAGTACTGACATCTGGAGGCGGGGCCATGGCCCGGATCACGGTGAAGGTCGACGGAAGCAGCTTCACGGACGAAGTGGAGCCGCGCACGCTGCTCGTGCATTATCTGCGCGAGCAACTGGGGAAGACGGGCACCGTGGTCGGTTGCGACACCAGCAACTGCGGCGCCTGCACGGTGCACCTGGACGGGCGGAGCGTGAAGTCCTGCTCGCTGCTCGCGGTCCAGGCCGACGGTCACGAGATCACCACGATCGAAGGACTCGCGACCAACGGTCAGCTGCACCCGATGCAGCAGGCCTTCCACGAGAACCACGCCCTGCAGTGCGGCTACTGCACGCCAGGGATGATCATGCAATCCCTCGATCTGATTGCCGACAATCCGAATGCCGACGACGACGAGATCAGGCTCGGCCTCGAAGGCAACCTCTGCCGCTGCACCGGCTACCAGAACATCGTCAAAGCGGTACGCGCCTACACAGCCAACGCCTCCGGTCAACCGACTGCGGTAGGGGAGCCGACCGCCACAGACGAGCCGGCCGCAGTAGGTGGGGTGAGTGCCGAAGCGGGTGGTGTAGGTGAGTCGGCTGCTGTGGGTGGGGCGAGTGCCGAAGCGGGTGGTGTAGGTGAGTCGGCTGCTGTGGGTGGGGCGGGTGCCGAAGCGGGTGGTGTAGGTGAGTCGGCTGCTGTGGGTGGGGCGGGTGCCGAAGCGGGTGGTGTAGGTGAGCCGGCTGCTGTGGGTGGGCCGAGTGCGGTCGGAGGTGTGCGGTGACTGCTACTGAGGAACGTCCTGCTACTGAGGAACGTCCTGTTGCTGAGGTCGGTAAGGCGCGTCGCCGTAAGGAGGACGCTCGGCTGATCACCGGCCGCACGCGCTGGACCGACAACATCGTGCTGCCCGGCATGCAGCATCTCGCGATGGTCCGTAGCCCGTTCGCGCATGCCCGCATCACCTCGATCGACACCGAGGCGGCGAAGGCTGCATCCGGGGTTGTCGCAGTGATCGTCGGCGCCGACATCGCCGACGAACAAGGCGCATTGCCGAACGCGTGGGCGGTCGTCCCCGACCAGAAAGCCCCCGCGCACCCGTCGATGGCGGTCGACCGCGTCGCGTTCGCCGGTGAGATCGTCGCGCTCGTCGTGGGCCGGACCCCCGCCGAGGCGAACGACGCCGCGGACCTCGTGGACGTCGAGTACGAGGAGCTCGAACCCGCGCTCGAACTGAAGGCCGCGGCCCGCGACGAGGTACTCGCCCACCCGGATCTCGGGACGAACGTGTCCGCGGTCTGGTCGTACGACTCGGCCGAGGCCGGCACCGGCGGTGACGTGGAGGCGGCGATCGCGGCCGCCCGCGATGGCGGGATCGTGATCGAGCAGGAGTTCCGTCAGCAGCGGCTGATCCCCGCGTTCATGGAGCCACGGTCGATTGTCGTCGATCCGACAACTGAACAAATGACCGTCTGGTCGTCGACGCAGGTACCGCACTTCGTGAAGATCTTCATCGCGCTCGTGCTCGGCATCCCGGAGAGCAAGATCCGGGTGATCGCGCCGGACGTCGGCGGCGGATTCGGCGGCAAGCTGCAGTTCACCCCGGAGGAAGTACTCACAGTCCTCGCGGCCAGGCGTACCGGCAAGCCCTGTAAGTACACCGAGTCCCGGTCCGAGTCCTTGATGGCTGCCCACCACGGTCGTGATCAGTGGCAACAACTCACGCTCGCCGCGAACGCCGACGGCACGGTCACCGGGCTGAAGGTCGAGCTGACCGCAGACATGGGCGCGTACCTCGGCCTCGTCACCTCGGCGATCCCGCTGCTCGGCGCGTTCATGTACAACGGCATCTACAAGTTCCCCGCGTACCACCTCGGCATCACCAACGTGTTCACGAACAAGACGTGGACCGACGCGTACCGCGGGGCCGGCCGCCCCGAGGCGACGTACGCGATCGAGCGCCTGATGGACGAGCTCGCCGCCCGCGTCGGCGTCGACGCGCTGGAGATCCGCGAACGGAACTGGATCAGGCACGAGGAGTTCCCGTTCTCGACGGTGTCGGGACTGCGGTACGACTCCGGCAACTACGAGGCCGCGACGGCGAAGGCGCGCGAGCTGTTCGGCTACGACGACCTGCGCAAGGAGCAGGAACAGCGCCGTGCGTCCAACGATCCGGTCCAGCTCGGGATCGGCATCTCGACGTTCACCGAGATGTGCGGGCTGGCGCCGTCGCGCTGGCTCGGTTCGATGGGGTACGTCGGCGGCGGCTGGGAGCACGCGTCGATCCGGATGCTGCCGACCGGCAAGGTCGAGGTGGTCACCGGTACCAGCCCGCACGGTCAGGGGCACGAGACCGCGTGGAGCCAGATCGTCGCGGATCGGCTGGGCGTCGCGTTCGAAGACGTCGAGGTGCTGCATGGTGACACGCAGGTAGCAGTGCGTGGCCTCGATACGTACGGGTCGCGGTCGCTCGCGGTCGGCGGGATGGCCGTGCTCGCCGCTGCGGACAAGGTGATCGAGAAGGCGAAACCGGTCGCTGCGCAGTTGCTGGAGGCGAACGCGGACGACCTGGACTTCTCGGCCGGGCGGTTCGGCGTCCGCGGAACGGATGCCGGGATGACGATGGCGGAGCTGGCGTTCGCGGTGTTCCAGGGGCACAAGCTCGACGGGGTCGGCGACGGTTCGCTGGATGCGGACGCGACGCTCGACCCGGAGGACTTCTCGTTCCCGCACGGCACTCATCTGTGTGCGGTCGAGGTCGACACCGAGACCGGCGCGACCAAGATGCGGTCGTACGTGTGTGTCGACGATGTCGGCGTGGTGGTCAACCCGCTGATCGTCGAGGGTCAGGTACACGGCGGACTCGCGCAGGGCATCGCGCAGGCGCTCTACGAGGAAGCTGTGCACGACGACTCCGGGACGCTCGTCACCGGGTCGTTCGACCAGTACTTGTTGCCTGGGGCCCCTGACTTGCCGGCCTTCGAGACGGCCCGCACCGAGACGCCCGCGACCACGAACGCACTGGGTGTGAAGGGCGTCGGCGAGGCAGGCACCATCGCCTCCACGCCGGCTGTCGTCAATGCGATTGTCGACAGTCTGCGACCGCTCGGCGTCACGGACGTGCAGATGCCCTGCACCCCGTACCGCGTCTGGAAGGCAATCCAACAAGCCGGCCAGGAGAAGGGCGGTCAGTCATGATTCCGGTGGCGTTCGAGTACTTCGCTCCCGCGACGGTCGACGAAGCGCTCGGGCTGCTCCGCGAGCACGACGACGCGAAGGTGCTCGCGGGCGGGCAGAGCCTGATGCCCGCACTGCGGCTACGGCTCGCGGCGCCCGAGGTGATTGTGGACATTCGGAAGATCGACGATCTACAGGGAGTACGGGACGACGGCGACGCGCTCGTGATCGGCGCGATGACGCCGCACAGCACGGTGCAGTCGGATCCGTTGGTGGGCGAGCACGCCAAGCTGATCGCGTTGGCGACGGCAACGGTCGGCGATCCACAGATCCGGCACCGTGGCACGTTCGGCGGTTCGCTGGCCCACGCGGATCCGGCGGCCGATCTGCCCGCGGTCGCGGTCGCGCTCGATGCGGAGTTCGTGATCGCGGGCGCCGACGGCCGGCGGACCGTGCCGGCGGCGGAGTTCTTCCAGGGCGTGTTCAGTACGGCGCTGGGGGAGGACGAGTTGCTCGTGGAGGTGCGGGTTCCGAAGTACACCGGGTGGGGCGCGCACTACGAGAAGTTCAACCGGGTCGCGCAGGGCTGGTCGATAGTGTCGGTCGCGGCCGCGGTACGACTGGAGGGCGGCTCGATCGCGGAGGCTCGGGTCGGGCTCGGCAACATGGGCGCGACGCCGGTGCGGGCGACCGCGGTCGAGGCGGCTCTGGTGGGGCAGCCCGCGACTGCCGACGCCGTACGGGAAGCTGCCGCACGGGCGGCGGACGGGACGTCTCCGGTGAGTGACATCAACGGCGACGGGGAGTACCGGCGGCATCTTGCGACGGTGCTTACCCGGCGGGCGGTCCTGGCTGCGGCAGGTACGGCGTGAAGCTCGAGCACAAGTTCGTCGTACCGGCTCCCGTTGAGCAGACGTGGGCCGCGTTCAACGATCTCGAACGGGTGGTGCCGTGTTTTCCCGGCGCCACCCTGACGGGGTACGAGGGCGACGACTTCACCGGGTCGTGCAAGGTGAAGCTCGGGCCGGTGTCTCTGCAGTACTCGGGCACCGGCAGCTTCGTGGAGCGGGACGAGTCCGATCATCACGCTGTCATCGAGGCGAGGGGGAAGGACCGGCGGGGGAACGGCACGGCGACGGCGCGGGTCACCGCTCGACTCGCCGGCAGCTCGGACGGCTCCACCGAAGTCACCGTCGACACGGACCTGACCATCACCGGCCGGCCGGCACAGTTCGGCCGCGGCCTGATCCAGGACGTCTCGAACAAGCTCCTCGACCAATTCACCACCTGCCTCAAATCGAAACTGAACCAACCCCCAACCGAAGCGAAGGCAGAGCACGACGACTCGGCCGGCACGGTGGGCGGACAGTCGGCCGGGACAGCGCGTGAGAACTCGGCCGGGACAGCGCGGGAGAACTCGGCTGGGACGGCGCACGGGGAGCCGGCCAAGACGGAGCGCGAGAACCCAGTTGGGGCAGTGGGCGACGAGTCGGCTGGAAGTGCGCCCGAGGAGTCGGCTGGAACTGTGCGCGAGGAGTCGGGCGGGACTGGGCGGGAGTCGGGTAGGACCGGGCGGGAGGAGTCTGCCGAGGCGGAGGCGGTTGCGCTCGATCTCGGTAGTACGTTGCTTCCGATGCTTGCCAAACGTGCGGCGCCATACCTGATCGGCGCTGTACTAGCCCTCGTCCTGCGCCGGCTGTTCCGTCGCTGACGCGTCGAAGTACAGCTCACCCGCGAAGATCGTGGGAACAAGCGCCCGATGACCGGCGATCACAGTCAGCTCGGCTGCCTCCGCCGACGTACACCATCGGCTCTCGCTCACCTCGGCCGAGGATCCCGCCTTGCCGCTGACTGCCTCCGCGTAGAACGCCATTCCGACGATCTGCACCCGGTTGCCGTCCGGGTAGACCACGACCACATCCGGGTTCGAGTACACGCCGGCCAGCCCGGTCACCCGTACGACGAGCCCGGTCTCCTCGAACGTCTCCCGCTCCGCCGCCTCCGCGGGGCGTTCGCCGGGTTCGATGGCGCCACCCGGCAGGCACCACTCGCCGTTGTCGGTACGCCGCGTCAGCAACAACCGTTCGCCGTCCATGACCGCCGCGGCTGCGCCTACCCGGAGGCGGGCGGTTGCGCCGATCCGGTTGCCGTACTCGTGCCGCGTATACCCAGGTACTCGCGGGGTCTCATCAACCATTGTGCAGCGCCTTTCGGCAGGCTTGGTCGGCGAGGCGGGTTGTCTCCGGGAGGCGGTATCTCGGCGACAAGCGCAGCACTTGCGCGACGGCCGTTGTCAGCGTGATCTTGTGGCCGATCGAGACGTACACCGGCTTCACCCCGTCCTGCGTCCGGAGCGCGGCACCGACGACCTGGTCACCGTCCATCAGATCCGCAGTCGTACCGCGATCCGGACCGAGTTCGCCGTGCGTCCCGACGAACGTCGTCTTGGCGACGCCGATCGAGGGGAGTCCGGTGAGTACGCCGAGATGACACGCGAGCCCGAAGCGTCGTGTATGTGCGAGACCCTGCCCGTCGCACACCAGCAGATCCGGCGTGGTCCGGAGCTGCTCCAGCGCCGCGAGCAACGCCGGCACCTCCCGGAACGCGAACAGCCCGGGTATATAGGGAAAGGTCGTCTCCCCATGGACGACGGCGCGATCCACCTCGCTGAGCGTGTCCACGTCCAGCACGACAACCGCTGCCGCCAGCCGGTCGCCGTCGTACGCGACGTCCAACCCGGCGACGTACTGCGGTGGCTCGCCGACGTCCGCGATCTCGACCAGCTCGCGCAGCTCCTCCTGGACTGCGATGGCCTCGGCAGCTGAGGAAGGCAGGACTGTCACGCGGCGCCGCCGGGCGGCCACTCGACCAACTCGAACCGGTAGCCGTCGGGATCGGTGAGCCACGCCGTCTTCGGGCCGTCCAATCCACCTGGGTGCTCGACCGGGCCGGGCTCCAGACCCGCTTCGGTCAGTTGGGCGACGGTAGCGGCCAGCGACTCGACCTCGATCGCGAAGTGCTGGAACCCGCCCACCACGACCGGTCCGTCGGCGGGACGATGCACGAGTTCGAGGGAGACCGACGGCTCGTCGGGAAGACGGAGCCAGACCAGGCTGGAGCCGTCGTCGAACGGGATCTTGCCGAGATCGACGTACCCGACCTTGGTGTAGAAGGCGAGCGAGCGGTCCAGGTCGCTCACCCGCAGCGCGAACAGGATCGATTTCATGCCACCGATCTAACCGCGTGAGTGGCCTAACGACAGGAGGTAGTGGGGGATCGGGGCAGGTCCGCGGTCGGGTTCAGGCGTGCGGCGGCGTATGCGTATATGAGTACGTCCTGTCCTTAGGGTGACCATCGCGGGGCGCGGGCGGTCGGGTAGGGGAGGATGTGGCGCATGCGGATTCTGATTGCGCCGGACAAGTTCGCGGGGACGTTGACGGCTGTGGAGGCTGCGGCTGCGATCGAGGAGGGGTGGCGGCGGCGCGACCCGGGGGCCGAGGTGCTGGTGGCGCCGATGGCGGACGGCGGGCCGGGGTTCATCGACGTACTGTCCGCGGTCGTCGACGGGAAGCTGTTGTCGGTGACAGTCCGTGGACCGCTTGGCGAGGAGACACCCGCGACGGTGTTGCTCGCCGGCGAGACCGCGTACATCGAGACCGCGCAGGCGTGTGGGTTGCACCTGGTGGAACCGAAGAGCAGGCGGCCGGAAGACGCGACGACGTACGGCGTGGGGCAACTGATCACTGCGGCCGTCGACGCTGGTGCGCGGCGGATCATCCTGGGGCTCGGTGGATCCGGTACGAACGACGCGGGCGCCGGCCTGCTTGCCGCCCTCGGCGCCACGGCAACGACCGCAGCCGAGGCGTCAACGACCGGAGGCGCGGCGTCACCGACCGGAGGTGCGGAGGCGGCGGGCGTCGGACGGCTGGATGCGGGGGCTGCCGGGCTCGCCGGGCTCGCCTCGGTTGACTTGACGGCCGCTCGGGAGCGGGTGGCCGGCATCGAGTTCGTCGCGGCCAGCGACGTGGAGAACCCGATGCTCGGGCTGCGCGGAGCGACGAACATCTTCGGCGCCCAGAAAGGCATCACCGACGACCGCAAGCCGGCGGTCGACGGCTGGCTGACGCACTTCGCCGAACTGGCGGACCGGAAGACCGCGGACCAGAAGGGCGCGGGTGCCGCGGGCGGGCTCGGGTACGCACTGCTGCTGCTCGGCGCCGAGCGGGTCTCCGGCATCGACCTGGTCGCCGAGCTGACCGGTCTGAAGCAGAAGGCGGCCCAGGTCGACCTGGTGATCAGCGGTGAGGGCGCATTCGACTTCCAGTCCCGCGACGGCAAGGTGATCGCGGGCGTCGCCAAGGTCGCGAACGACGCGATGCGCCCGTGCGTCGTACTCGCCGGGAAGGTCCTGATCGGGTCCCGCGAGATGCGCTCGATGGGCGTCGAGTCGGCGTACGCACTGGTCGACACCGTCGGTGAGGACCAGGCCTTCGCCGACCCGCACGGATCGCTGGCCACGGTCGCGGAGCGGGTTGCGCGTACGTGGGCACGCTGAGACACGTACTGGCGGGGTGTGACCGTGGCAACTGATCAGCCTGTGACCGGGATAGTTGATCTGCGAAATTGGTGTGCGACCATGGGAATGAGCGCGGACCGGTCGATGTTGGTCTGTGTTGACAAGAGACTTCCGTGCCGGCGGAGCGACTGCGCAGGCACTTGAGTAGATGACTGGAGTCAGGGATGACTGAAGCGCAGACCGAGCAGGCTGGGCAGGCAACAGCCACTGGTGTTCTCCTCTCCGACGGAGCCGCCGCCAAGGTGAAGGCGCTGCTCGACCAGGAAGGCCGCGACGACCTCGCGCTGCGGGTCGCCGTCCAGCCGGGCGGGTGCTCCGGGCTGCGGTACCAGCTGTTCTTCGACGAGCGTCAGCTCGACGGCGACGTGGTGGCCGACTTCGGTGGCGTGAGCGTCGTCACCGACCGGATGAGCGCGCCGTACCTGAAGGGTGCGTCGATCGACTTCGTCGACACCATCGAGAAGCAGGGCTTCACGATCGACAACCCGAACGCGACCGGGTCCTGCGCCTGCGGCGACTCGTTCAACTGAGCTGAGAGTTCAAAGCCCCTGGCACTTCGGTGACCAGGGGCTTTGGCATGTCCGCACTTCGGAAGCGATCGTGCCAATGTGTGAGTTTTTCACCTTTGGGTACCGGCTACCGCGTGTGGGACTACATAACTGAGCGTCAATCACAATTGCTCTATCAGAGCTACCAGCATCTGAGCCTGGTCATACAGTGCGTGCTGCTGGCCACCGTCATCGCGGTCGGCCTGGCAGTTTTCGTGCACCGAAACCAGCGGATCGCGTCGTTGGCCGGCGCGGTGAGTGCCGTCGGCCTGACGATCCCGTCGTTCGCGCTGCTCGGCCTGATGATCCCGTTGGCCGGCATCGGTACCGCGACCTCGGTGATCGCGGTCACCTTCTACGCCTGCCTGCCGATCCTGCGGAACGCCGTCGTCGGCCTGGCCGGCGTCGACTCGACGCTGATCGAGTCGGCGCGCGGGATGGGGATGGGTGCGGTCCGGACGCTGCTCCGGATCGAGCTGCCACTGGCCTGGCCGGTGATCCTGGCCGGCGTCCGCGTCTCGGCCCAGATGTCGATGGGCATCGCGGCGATCGCGGCGTACGTCCTCGGCCCCGGCCTGGGCAGTTTCATCTTCACCGGTCTGACCCAGATCGGTGGCGCGAACGCTCTGAACTCCGCGCTGGTCGGCACGATCGGCGTTGTCCTGCTTGCTCTGATTCTGGACGCCATGCTGCTGCTCGTCGGCCGCCTGACCACCTCGAGGGGTATCCGTGCCTGAAACCGAACCTGAAGTCAGCGGAGTCGACATCGAACTGACCGATGTCGTCAAGCGGTATCCGGGCCAGAAGAAACCCGCGGTCGAGGAGCTGTCCCTGCACATCCCGGCCGGCGAGATCGTGATGTTCGTCGGCCCGTCGGGCTGCGGCAAGACCACCTCGCTGAAGATGATCAACCGGCTGATCGAGCCGACGTCCGGCAGCATCCGGATCGGCGGCGAGGACATCAGCAAGCAGAACGACGACGACCTGCGGCGCCGGATCGGGTACGTGATCCAGGGCGGCAGCCTGTTCCCACACATGACCGTCACGCAGAACATCGCGCTGGTCCCGGGCCTGCTCGGCTGGGACCGCAAACGTACGGCCGAACGCGTCGACGAACTGCTCGAGCTCGTCGGGCTGGACGCCGACCGGTACCGCAACCGCTACCCGCGGGAGCTGTCCGGCGGCCAGCAGCAGCGGGTCGGTGTGGCTCGCGGTCTCGCGGCGGACCCGCCGGTGATCCTGATGGACGAGCCGTTCGGCGCCGTCGACCCGATCACCCGGCAGCGGCTGCAGGACGAACTGCTCAGCATCCAGGAGGAGCTGCGCAAGACGATCGTCTGCGTCACGCACGACTTCGACGAGGCGGTGAAGCTCGGTGACCGGATCCTGATCCTCACCGAGGGCGCGCAGATCGCGCAGTACGACACCCCGGAGGCGATCCTGGCGAACCCGGCCAACCGGTTCGTCGCGGACTTCGTCGGCGCCGGCGCCGCGCTCAAGCAGCTGACGCTCAGCCGGGTCAGCGAGATCGAGCTGAACCAGCCGACGGTTGCGGAGATCGGCGACGCGGCCCCCGACGTACTGCGGGCCGCGAAGCAGGCGGGCGACGACTCGGTCGTCGTCCTGGACCGGCGCAAGCGGCCGGTGGACTGGATGTGGACGAGCGACCTGTCGGACGTCGAGAAGGTGCCGGCGCCGCACGAGGACACCGACCTGGTCACCATCGACCGGCGCGCGACGCTGAACGACGCGCTCGACACGATGCTGATGTCCAGCCACGGCAGCGCGGTCGTCACCGGCCGCCGCGACGAGTACCTCGGCGTCGTGGACTTCCAGTCCGTACTGGCCCGGATCCAGGAAGGGAACGGGCCGCAGTCGGAGCCGGAGGAGATCGCCCAGTGACCGCGCTCGATCCCGGACCTGACCTCCAGCCCTCGAAGGAGAACCTGGCCGACGCGAAGGCGACCGCGGCCGGACTCGCCACCAGCCGGGCGCGGCGACCCTCGTGGGGGACGCTGATCGGCCAGCCGCTGTTCGTTGCGATCGTCGTCGGCGCCTGGGCGATCTGGCGTTCGCAGGCCGAGCTCGACTCGATCGAGCAGCGTCAGCTGGACTGGAAGCTCGTCGGCCAATTGACGATCGAGCACCTGAAGCTGACCGCCGTCGCAACGATCATCGTGCTGCTGATTGCCGTACCGCTCGGCATCATGCTGACCCGGCCTCGTGCCCGCCGGGCCGCGCCGCTTGTTGTCGCGGTGGCCAACGCCGGCCAGGCCGCGCCGGTGATCGGCCTGATCGTGCTGCTCGCGATCTGGCTCGGCTTCGGCTTCTGGACCGCGATCGTGGCCCTGTGCCTGTACGCGATCCTGCCCGTCCTGCGGAACACGATCGTCGGCCTCCAGGGCGTCGACCGCACGCTCGTCGAGGCCGGGCGGGGCATGGGGATGTCGAGCGTCTCCGTACTGGGGCGCATCGAACTGCCCCTCGCGGTGCCGGTGATCATGGCCGGCATCCGTACGGCGCTGGTCCTCGTCGTCGGTACGGCGACGCTCGCGACGTTCATCGACGCCGGCGGACTGGGCAGCCTGATCACGACCGGCATCCGCCTGCTGCGGTACCCGGTGCTGATCAGCGGCGCGATCCTGGTCGGCGCGCTCGCGCTGCTGATCGACTGGGCGGGCCGTGTGCTGGAAGAAGTCACCCGACCGAGAGGACTCGGATGAAGCGGCTGGTAGCGGCGGGCGCCGCACTCCTCCTCGTACTGTCCGGTTGCGGCCTCGGCACCAGCGGCGGCTTCGTGCCGTCCGGAGCGCTCCAGGGCGAGTTGCGTTCGGTGAAGAGCCTCGACGGCCTGACGATCGGGATCGGGTCGAAGAGCTTCCAGGAGCAACTGATCCTCGGCAAGATCGCGGCGATCCTGATGAGCGCGGCCGGCGCGCATGTCAAGGACCTGACCAATATGCCGGGCAGTGACACGTCCCGGCAGGCGATGATCGGGGGCCAGATCCAGATGGCCTGGGAGTACACCGGCACGGCGTGGATCTCGTACCTCGGGCACGACACCGGCATCCCGGACAAGCAGAAGCAGTACGACGCGGTGGCCAAGGAGGACGCGGAGAAGTACGGACTGATCTGGCTGAAGCCTGCGCCGATGAACAACAGCTACGGCTTCGCGATGACGCGCAAGGAGTCCGAGAAGACGCACATCACCAAGCTGTCTCAGGTCGCATCGTTGCCGGTGAAGGAGCGGACGTTCTGCGTCGAGTCGGAGTTCGCGAACCGCAACGACGGTTTCGAGCCGATGCTCAAGCACTACGGGATCCCGCTGGGTTCCGGCGTACCGCGGGACAACATCCGGACCCTGGACACCGGTGCGGTGTACGCCGCGACCAGTCACGGGGACTGCCGGTTCGGCGAGATCTTCACCACCGACGGCCGGATCAAGTCGCTGGACCTGCAGGTGCTGGAGGACGACAAGAAGTACTTCCCGGCCTACAACGTGGCGCCGGTGATCAGCAAGAAGGTGCTGGACAAGTACCCGCAGCTGCGGGACCTGCTGCAGCCGGTGTCGGACAAGCTGACCGACCCGGTGCTGATCGACCTGAACGCCCAGGTCGACGTCGACGGCCGTGAGCCCGCCGACGTCGCCATGGACTGGTTGGTGAAGGAGGGTTTCGTCAGCCGTGACTGACGCTCTCCTCCCGGGCCCGTTTCGGGAGGAGGAACGTCACCGCGAGGCTGACGACGAATAACCCGATCGCGACCAGGACCGAGGTCTTGGTCGCGCCCAGGAACGCGTGGGCCGGCAGCAGCTGGAAGAAGATCGTCCCGATCACCGCGACGCCGATCGCCCCGCCGTACTGCTGCATCGCGGTCAGTACGCCGGACGCCGACCCCGCGGCCTGGTCGTCGATCGAGGCCAGAATGATGTCGAACAGCGGCGCGAACACCATGCCGGCGCCGATCCCGGTGGCCAAGGTCGCCGGGACCAGGTTCCAGATGGTGGTCGCGTCGCCCTGCGTGTGCAGGGTGAACCAGACGCCGGCCATCGCGACCGTCATCACGGCGACGCCGAGTTGCAATGCGGTGCGACCGAGCTTCGGGGCGAGCAGGCCGGCCGACAGTGGGGCGCCGATCGCGATCCCTAGTGAGAACGGGACCATCGCGAGGCCGGCTTTCAGTGGGCTGTAGTGCAGCCCGAGCTGGGTGAACAGGTTGAACACCAGCATGAAGCCGTTCATCCCGAGGAAGAACGTGGTGATCACGCCGAGTCCGGCGACGTAGCCGCGGTTGCGGAACAGCGACGGGTCGATGACCGGGTTGCCGGAGCGGCGCTCGCGCCAGCCGAAGAGTGCAAAGACGACAATCGAACTGGTCAACATGAGGATTGTCCACAACGGCCAGTCGAGCTCGCGGCCCTGGACGAGCGGGTAGATCAGCAGTCCGGACGCGAGGCTGACCAGGAGTACGCCGGCGGCATCGAGCCGTACGGCACCGGGCGTCTTGACCTCGGGCATGAACCGCAGGGCGCCGACGAGCGCGGCGATCCCGATCGGGACGTTGATGAAGAAGATCGTCCGCCAGCCGGCGTCGAACCAGTTGGCGTCGATGAGTACGCCGGCCAGGATCGGGCCGGCCACCGCGGACAGCCCCATCACCGGGCCGAACATCGCGAACGCCTTGCCGAGCTCGTCGGACGGGAAGATCGACTTCAGGATCGCGAAGCCCTGCGGGATCATCACGGCGCCGAGCAGGCCCTGTGCGAACCGGCTGCCGATCAGCAGTTCGGGGCTCGTCGCGAGCCCACAGACCGCGGACGCGACCGTGAAGCCGACCGCGCCGATCACGAACAGCCGCCGGCGGCCGACCAGGTCACCGAGCCGGCCGAAGGTGATCAGGCCGATCGCGAACGCCAGCGTGTAACCGGCCAGCATCCACTGCATCGCGGACTCGGACCCACCGAGCTCGGCACGGATCGACGGTGCCGCAATGTTGACAATCGTCGCGTCGACAAGATCCATGATCTCGGCGATCAGGATCGTCGCGAGCACGATCCAGCGCCAGCGGTACGGGGTGCCGCGGGGCGTGGGCGTGGTTTCGGGTTGGTTCGCTACGGCTGTGGCGCTCATCGGAGTCTCCTTGCGTGTGGGCGAGTGATGACGTACTGACGTGAAGTGCTGTTTGACAGGACGTGCTGGCCGACCGGACGTGCTGGCCGACAGGACGTGCTGCCGACGTGCAGTGCTAGCTGCCGTCGGGTGCTGGCCGACCTGTCGCGCTGGGTGACGTGGGGTGCTGGCTGATGTGCAGTGGTGGCTGACGCGACGTCCTGGTCGACGTGGCGTGTTGATGGACGGGACGTGCTGGCCGACCTGGGGTGCTGATGGTGTGCGGTGCTGGCTGCCGGGACGTGCGGGCCGGCGTCGCGCGGCAGCTGACGTGTCGTGCTGGCTGACGTGGGGTGCTGGCTGATTTGCGGTGTTGCGTGCTGGTTGACGTGGTTGGTCGGCGCGACGTGACGGGACGTGTTGATGTGGGATGTCGGTTGGTGTGCTGCTGGGCGGTGGGTGGTGGCGTCCTGCTTGATGCGAACGGTGTTCGTTCACGAACACTGTTCTACGCTCGAACGGTGTTTCCGTCAAGTACGGTGTTCGCTACAGTGGTTCGCATGAGCCAATCCCCGTGGCAGCCGATCAGCCCCGCCAAGCCCGCGCGGACTCCGAAGGAGCCGCTGAACCGGGAGCGGATCGTCGACGTCGCGCTGCGGATGATGATCGAGCAGGGGTACGACGCGGTCTCGATGCGCAAGGTCGCCCAGGAACTGGAGACCGGCCCGGCCTCGCTCTACGCCCACGTCGCGAACAAGAAGGAGCTCGACCAGCTCCTGGTCGACCGGGCCGCAGAGACGATGAAGCTGCCCTCGCCTCCGGATCCGGAGCGCTGGCAGGAGCAGCTGAAGGACGCGATGCGCGAGATCCTGCGGGCGATGCGGGCGATGCCCGGTGTGGCGCGCGCGGCGATCGGCGAGATCCCGCTGGGCGACGCTGCGCTTCGTACCACCGAATGTCTGCTCGGAATTCTGAAAGCCGGCGGCCTCTCCGACAAGGCGGCGGCCTGGGCGGTCGACCTGATTCCGCTCTATGTGACCGCGGTGGCGTTCGAGGAGACCGTGCAGAGTGCGTCCGCACAGTGGACGCCCGAGGATCTCGAGCGGTTCGTCGGCGAGTTGCGGGACTTCTTCGCGGCGCTGCCAGCTGACCGGTTCCCCTTCACTGTCGCCCTCGCGGGAGCCCTGACGTCGGGCGCTGACCTCGACGAGCGCTTCGAGTTCGGTGTGGCAGTCATCACGGCAGGGCTTGCGGCGCTCGCCACGAAGTAGTCACTGTCGGGTACGGGTCACTTACCGAGTGCTCCCGCTTACGCCTGCCCGAGCGAACCGGGTCCGACCGCTTGTAGTTCACGAATGCACATGGTTAACCTTCGGATTGTCAACAAAACTACGAACTGACTCGTGGCGCGTGTGAATTACGTGCGGGTGGGCACCCGGGTGAGGCCGTATGACGACAGGAGGAAATCGTGGACGCCGAGATCCCGCCGCCAGGAGACCCGCAACAGCGGCCCCAGGACCGTCCGCCCGTGAGCACGCCCGGCAACAGCTCTGGTACCTCCGGTACCCCCAACGCCCCGACGACCGAACAGGAGCAGCCCCCCGACGTATTGAAGAAGGCGATCGCCGCCTCGGCGATCGGAAATGCCACGGAGTGGTTCGACTACGGCATCTACGCGTACGGCGTCACCTACATCTCGGCCGCGATCTTCCCGGGCGACACCGAGAGCCAGACGCTGCTGGCGCTGATGACGTTCGCCGTCTCGTTCCTGGTCCGGCCGCTCGGCGGTCTGGTCTGGGGCCCGCTCGGCGACCGGCTCGGTCGCAAGCACGTCCTCGCGATCACGATCCTGATGATGTCCGGCGCGACCCTGTTCGCCGGACTGGTCCCGTCGTTCGACACGATCGGGTACTGGGCACCGGTGCTGCTGGTGCTGCTGCGGATGATCCAGGGCTTCTCGACCGGTGGTGAGTACGGCGGTGCTGCGACCTTCATGGCCGAGTACGCACCGAGCCGCAAGCGCGGCATGCTGGGCAGCTTCCTGGAGTTCGGCACGCTGGCGGGCTTCTCGCTCGGTGCGCTGCTGATGCTGTTCTTCTCGCTGGTGCTCGGTGACGACCAGATGCATGCGTGGGGCTGGCGCCTCCCGTTCCTGGTCGCTGCGCCCCTCGGCCTGGTGGGTGTCTACCTGCGATCCCGGCTCGAGGACACTCCGGTCTTCCGGGAGCTCGAGGCGAAGGGCCAGAAGGAGGAGCAGACCTCGACCCAGTTCAAGGACCTGCTGTCCCACTACTGGGCTCCGATCCTCCGGCTCGGCGGCATGGTGATCGCGCTGAACGTCGTGAACTACACGCTGCTCACGTACATGCCGACGTACCTGGAGAAGCAGATCGGCCTGAGTTCGGACCAGTCGCTGATCGTGCCGATCATCGGAATGTTGACAATGATGATCTTCGTCCCGTTCGCCGGCCGTGCGTCGGATCGGGTCGGGCGAAAACCGCTGTGGTGGATCTCGCTGGCCGGGCTGTTCGTGTTCGGCGTACCGATGTTCCTGCTGATGGGGACCAACCTGTTCGGCGCGATCGTCGGCTTCGCGGTGCTCGGCCTGCTGTACGTGCCGCAGCTCGCGACGATCTCCGCGACGTTCCCGGCGATGTTCCCGACCCATGTGCGGTACGCCGGCTTCGCGATTGCGTACAACGTGTCGACGTCGCTGTTCGGCGGTACGGCGCCTGCGGTCAACGACTGGCTGACGGCGAAGACGGGTGACTCACTCGTCCCGGCGTACTACATGATGGCGGCCTGTGTGGTGGGTGCGATCGCGCTCGCCAAGGTTCCCGAGACGTCGCGGTGCCCGATCAACGGCACCGAGATCCCGGGTACCGACGAGGCGCCGCCGCCGGTGGCACTCGAACCGGCGCACGCGAAGGCCTGACAGCAGAACGGCCCGCCTTTCCGGAAACATTTCGCCACCCAGCGCGAGATAGTTTCCGAAAAGGCGGGCTGTTGCTTGTCGGCCGGGGTCCGGGGCTCAGGTCAGGACGGTGGCTACGGCTTCGGACCAGATGCCTGCGGCCTCGTCGATCTCGTCGGGGGAGACGACCAGGGCCGGGATGAACCGGACCACCTGGCCCCACGCGCCACAGGTGAGCAGCAGCAGACCGCGGCGCGCCGCCTCCTGCTGGGCCGCGGTGGCGGTCGCGGGGTCGGGCTTGCCGTCCGCGTCCCGGAACTCGTTGCCGATCATCAGCCCGAGCCCGCGGACGTCTGTGATCTGGTCGTGCTTGTCGGCGACCAGTTGCAGGGCCTGCTTGAGCTGCGTACCGCGGTCGGCAGAGTTCTGGACGAGTCCCTCGTCCTTGATCACGTCGAGGGTCGCGAGCGCGGCCGCGCAGGCGACGGCGTTCGCGCCGTACGTGCCGCCTTGCGAACCGGGCCACGCCTTCTCCATCAGCTCCGACGACGCGGCGATCGCGGACAGCGGGAACCCGGACGCCAGCCCCTTCGCGGTGACCAGGACGTCAGGCCGCGAACCGAAGTGGTCGCCACCCCAGAACTTCCCGGTCCGCCCGAAGCCGGTCTGTACCTCGTCCACGACGAGCAGGATCCCGTGCTGGTCGGCGCGCTCCCGCAGTCCGGCGAAGAACCGTTCGTTCGCGGGGACGTACCCGCCCTCGCCGAGCACCGGCTCGACGAAGAACGCGGCGGTGTCGGCCGGCGTACTCAGTGTCTGGAGTACGTAGTCGAGCTGGCTGAGCGCGAAGTCGGTCGCCTGCTCGACCGGCCAGCCGAAGTGGCCCGGGTCCGGGAACGGCGACACGTGTACGCCGGCCATCAGCGGGCTGAAACCGGACCGGAACTTGGTCCCCGAGGTGGTCATCGACGCAGCCGCCACGGTCCGGCCGTGGAAGCCGCCGTGGAACACGATCACGTTCGGCCGGCCAGTCGCCTGGCGGGTCAGCCGGAGCGCGGCCTCGATCGCCTCGCTGCCGGAGTTCGCGAAGAACATCCGGTCGAGGTTGTCGGGGAGGACCTCGCCGAGCCGGTCGACCAGCGTCAGCAGCGGCCGGTGCATGACCGTCGTGTACTGCGCGTGGATGATCCGGCCGACCTGCTCCTGTGCGGCCGCCACGACGCGCGGATGACAGTGCCCGGTCGACGTCACGCCGATGCCGGCCGTGAAGTCCAGGTACCGGCGGTCGTCCTCGTCGAACAGTTGGACGCCCTCACCGCGGGCGGCGACCACACCGGTCGCCTGCTTGAGGATCTGCGAGAGCTCGGCCACGGACTTCCCCTCCACACTTGAAATGGTAGATTGTCGACAATCAGCGTATCTCAGCAGTCGAGGCCGGTGAAGGGGTGCAGATGGACAAGTCCACACTGGAGTCCGCGGTGGTCGAAGCCGTCGAGAAGCGGCTGTTCATCGACGGGAAGTGGGTCGATGCGACCCGAGGCTCGACGTTCGACGTCGTGGATCCGTCGACCGGCGAGGTGCTGTGCGCGGTCGCCGACGCCTCACCCGCGGACGGTCGCGCCGCGCTCGAGGCCGCCGTCGCCGCACAGGCAGACTTCGCCCGTACGTCGCCGCGCGAACGATCCGACATGCTGATGGCGGCGTACCGGCTGTTGATGGAGCGGGTCGACGAGCTCGCGTTGCTGATGACGCTGGAGATGGGCAAGCCGTTGCCGGAGGCCCGCGGCGAGATCGCGTACGCGGCCGAGTTCTTCCGGCACTTCTCCGGCGAGGCGCTGCGGATCGACGGCGGCTACCAGACCGCCCCGGCCGGGAACGCACGGTTCCTGATCACCAAGCAGCCCGTCGGCCCGTGCCTGCTGATCACGCCGTGGAACTTCCCGATGGCGATGGGCACCCGCAAGCTCGGCCCGGCGATCGCGGCGGGCTGTACGAGCGTCATCAAGCCCGCGCACCAGACGCCGCTGTCGATGCTCGCCCTGATGGGCATCCTGGCCGAGGCCGGCGTGCCGGCTGGAGTCGTCAACTGCGTCACCGCAATGGATGCCGGCGGTGTGATGGAACCGCTCATCCGGTCCGGACAGGCGCGAAAGCTGTCGTTCACCGGGTCGACGCGCGTGGGCCGGGTCCTGCTCGAGCAGTGCGCCGAGAAGGTGCTGCGGACGTCGCTCGAGCTCGGCGGCAATGCGCCGTTCATCGTGTTCGAGGACGCCGACCTGGACGAGGCGGTGACCGGCGCGATCGCGGCGAAGATGCGGAACATGGGCGAGGCCTGCACGGCGGCCAACCGGATCTTTGTGCACGAGGCGGTAATCGACGAGTTCGGGCGGCGGCTCGCGGAGCGGATGAGCTCGCTCAAGGTCGGCCGAGGTACGGCGCGGGACGTGCAGGTCGGGCCGCTGATCGACGAGGCCGGACGGGAGAAGGTGCGGTCGCTGGTGGCGGACGCGGTCGGCCGGGGCGCGACCGTACTCACCGGGGGAGAGGTTGCTTCGGGCAACGGCTACTTCTACCCGCCGACGGTGCTCACGGGCGTACCGCGTGATGCGGCGATGGCGGACCAGGAGATCTTCGGGCCGGTGGCGCCGCTGACACCGTTCAGTACCGAGGACGAGGTGGTGGGGGCGGCCAACGATACGGAGTACGGTCTGGTCGCCTATGTGTTCACCAACGACCTGCGGCGGGCACTGCGTGTGGCCGAGTCGATCGAGACCGGCATGGTCGGCCTCAACCAGGGCGTCGTCTCGAACCCCGCCGCCCCGTTCGGCGGCGTCAAACAGTCCGGCCTCGGCCGCGAAGGCGGCGCCGTCGGCATCGAAGAATTCCTCGAAACCAAGTACATCGGCATAGCCGTCAACGACTGACCTCGCGACACACGCGGCCCCATCGCAACCAACGACCAACCAGCCGGCAGAGACGCCGGCTGGAGCCCGACTGTGGGTTGATGGGAGGAGTGGGGCGGTGTTCAGCGGTTGACGAGGCGTTGGACGGCGTCGTCCATGTGCTCGATCAGGAGGCTGTCGGTGCGCTCGACGTCGCCGGTCTGGATCGCCTCGGCGAGCCGATTGTGTTCGAGAGCGCGTGCGTCGGTGGCTGCGTACGTCTCCTCGAGAGCGTGGATGCACATCCGGGTCTCGGTGATGTACGTCTGATGCATCCGCGACAGCCGCGGGCTGCCGGCCAGCCGGACGAGGGTCTCGTGGAACTCGATGTCGAGCTCGCCGACCGCAGCCGGATTGCCGTCGGCCTCCAGCATCCGCTCGCTGATCTTGAGCAACTTGCCGCCGACCGTCTCGAAATCGCCGTCGCGCAGGATCTGCAGCGCGGCCGCCCGCTCGATCGCCTCGCGGGCGACGTACATGTCGCGGATGTCCGCGGGCGTCATGTCGACGACGAACAGGCCGCGGTTCCGGATCGAGACCAGCAGGCCCTCCTGGGTCAGCCGCTGCATTCCCTCGCGCAACGGCCCGCGGCTCACGTGGAGCTTGCGCGCCAGGTCGGCCTCCACGAGCTGTGCACCCGGCTTGAACTCCCCGTGGCCGATGGCCTTGCGCAGTTTGTCGGCAATGATGCTCGGCGTCGACTCCTGAGCCAGCGGCTGGATGAAACTACTCACTGCGAACTCTCCCCTGTCTCGAACAGCGTCCCGAGATTTGGCAACGAAGGTACGCGTCCGGCGAGCTCCAGCCCCTTCCAGAGCGTCACCTGGTTCGCGGTCAGTACGGTCTTGCCGGTCGCCGTCTCGAGATCGTCGACAATCGCCAGCGTGTGCATCGCGGTATCCGGAACCAGAACCGCCTCGGCGTCCGGATGGTCGGCAGCCTTCACCATGTCGATCACCTGATCGGGCGTCAGCGTCCCGACCTCTGCCGCGGTGACGATCCCGTTGCTGCCCATCGACACGACCTCGATGCCGGCCGCCGCGAGGAACCGTACGAAGTGCTGCGCGACGTCCTCCGGGTACGACGCGGCAACGGCGACCTTGTAGATGTCCAGGGCCTTGCACGCGTCGACGAAGGCGATCGACGTGGACGACGCCGGTACGCCGACCACCTGGGCGATGCCACCCGCCTGGATGTTCGCGCCTTCGCGGCCGAAGACGAAACTTCCCGAGGTGCAAGCCCACATCACGGCGTCCGGGTGGGACTGCTTGAGCTCCGCCGCGCCCTCGGCGAGCCGTTCCGCGCGACCGAGATCGAGGAGTGCGTCCACCCGGTGCGCATCCTCGCCCACCGAGGTGATCACGAGCGGCAACTTGACCGTGCCGTTCAGTCTCGCCTCGAGTGCGGGATAATCGTCCTCGGCGCTGTGTCCGGGATAAAGCAGCCCTACCGTGACCATCAGACCTCCTGGCTTGATGTGCGCCGAATGGGTAGATTGTCGACAATGTTAACCCCAGAGCGCCCGGCGAATGGATCCGCTGCGCAGCACCCTGTGGATAACTCTCCGTACGACGTCCAGCGGCTGCTCACCACACTGCGTCAAGAGCTTCGCGGTGACGTCGGCGACGATCGCCGGACGCGGGCGCTCTACGCCGCGGACGGCTCGAACTACCGCGCCGTGCCCGACCTGGTCGTCGTACCGGCGGATGCGGACGACCTCGCAGCAGCTGTCGCGCTGACCGCGTCGGCCGGCGCGCCCGTGGTGCTTCGCGGTGGCGGTACGTCGATGGCGGGCAATGCGATCGGCGGCGTGGTGATCGACGCGTCGCGGCATGTCAATCGGATCCTCGACCTCGACACTGCCGCACGGACCGCCGTCGTCGAGCCGGGCGTCGTACTGACCGACCTGCTCGCGGCAGCGAAACCGCACGGGCTCGCGTTCGGTGCGGATCCGTCGTCGGCCAGTCGCGCGACGCTCGGTGGAATGATTGCCAACAATGCATGCGGCGCCCACTCGGTCGCCTGGGGTACGACTGCCGACAATCTGCAATCACTCGATGTGATCCTCGCCGACGGCACGCGGCTGACCGTCGACTCCGCTGTCGATCGAGCCGTTGCCGCCGCACGACCCGGGCGCGAGGGTGAGCTGCATCGGGCCCTACAGGCTTTCGCGGATCGTCACGAGTTGCTGATCCGCCGCAGGTTCGGGCAGTTCACGCGGCAGATCTCCGGGTACGCGCTGCACCGTCTGCTCGACGATTACAACGTCGCCGGCCTGCTGTCGGGGAGCGAGGGCGGACTGGCCGCGACGCTCCGAGCAACCGTCCGGCTCGTCCAGTTGCCGAAGGCAAGAGTTCTCTGCGTGCTCGGGTTCGCCGACTCGATCACCTCGGCGGACTGCGTTCCCGTCGTGCTGCGGCACGCACCGCTCACCATCGAGTCAATCAACAACGAACTCGTCGATCGCCTGCCGACGGAGGTCCGCGACGCCGCGGTGCACGCCGGTCTTCCGGCCGGCAAAGCCTGGCTGCTCGTCGAGCTCGGTGGCGAGGACGAGTCCACCGCTGCAGCTGCTGCGCGCGTGATGCTCGAGGAACTGCAGGATTCGGGCGCGACCATGTCGCTGGTCACCGAGCCAAAGGCGCAGGCAGTGTTGTGGCGCTGTCGTACAGACGCCGCGGGCCTGGCGACGCGGCGTGCGGACGGCGCCGAGGCGTGGGGCGGCTGGGAGGACGCCGCCGTACCGCCGGAACGCCTGGGTGCCTACCTACGTGGTCTTGACGAACTGCTGGGGCGACACGGGTTGTCGGGTGCGTCGTACGGGCACTTCGGCGAGGGCTGCATGCATATGCGGATCGATTTCGACCTGTTGAGTGCGCGGGGCGTCGCGACGTACCGGGAGTTCGTCGAACAGGCCGCGGACCTGGTCGTCGGGCTTGGCGGATCGGTCTCCGGCGAACACGGTGACGGACGGGCGCGCGGTGAACTGCTGGGGAAGATGTACGGCGCGGACGGGCTCGCACTGTTCGGTGAGCTGAAACGGATCTGGGATCCGAACGACGTGCTCAACCCCGGCATGATCGTCGCCCCGCCGCCGCTGGACCTCGCGATCCGGCACGACGGCCCCGCGAAGGATCGCAGATTGTTGACGATCTTCGACTATCCCGAGGACGACCACGACTTCGCTCAGGCACAGCGCCGCTGCGTCGGGATCGGCAAGTGCCGCCAGACGTCGGGCACCGTGATGTGCCCGAGCTACCAGGTGACCCGTGACGAGTTGCACTCGACGCGCGGACGGGCCCACCTGCTGTGGGAGATGCTCCAGGGCGACCTGATCACGGGCGGCTGGCGATCGACCGAAGTACGCGACGGCCTTGACCTGTGTCTGTCGTGCAAGGGCTGTCTGTCGGACTGCCCGGTGAACGTGGACGTGGCGACGTACAAAGCTGAGTTCACCCACCACCACTACGCCCGCCGTCCCTGGGCAAGGCCGATGTCGCACTGGTCGATGGGTTGGCTCCCCGTCTGGGCGCGCCTGGCATCACGAGCACCAAACCTCGCGAACCGCTTCGCCGCCCTACGCCTGACCAAGCGCCTAGGCGGAATAGCCGCCGAACGCACCGTCCCAACCTTCACCCGCGAAACCTTCACCAGTTGGTTCGCCAACCGCCCCACCCCAAACGCCAACACGCCGCCCGGCAACACCACGTCGGGCGGAGCCAAGCCGAACCCCACTGCGCCGTCCGGCAACACCACTCGGGACGGAGCCAAGCCGAACCCCACTGCGCCGTCCGGCAACGCCACGCGGGACAGCGGCAAGCCGGCCGACCCTGCGCCAGGCGATATCAGGCCGGAAGGCGTCGTGCCGGAGGGCGGTACGTCGGGTAGCACCACGCCGGTCGAGGGTTTGGGTGGCGGCACATCGGAGCACGGCACGTCGGACCCCAGCACGTCGGACCCCAGCACGTTGGGCGACACCGCGCCGCCCGAGAGCGCGTCGGGCGTAGGCACATTGGGCGCCGGTGCATCGGAGGGTGGGGAGTCGGGGAGCGGTCGGCGGGGACGGGTGGTGTTGTGGCCGGATACCTTCACGAACTATCTGGCGCCGGAGATCGGGCGGGCGGCCGTGGCCGTACTTGAGGCTGCTGGGTACGAGGTCGTCCTTCCTGACAAGCCTGTGTGCTGTGGGCTGACTTGGATCTCGACTGGTCAGCTCAGTACCGCGCGACGTGTACTCAACCGCTCGCTCGACGTCCTCGCTCCACACCTCAAGGCAGGCACTCCGATCGTCGGTCTGGAGCCGAGCTGCACGGCAGCCTTCCGCCACGACGCTCCCGCCCTCGTTGTCGACAATCCACTTGTCGGCTCGTTGACTGCGAACATTCGTACGTTCTCCGAGTTCCTGGTCGAGTCCGGCTGGGAACCGCCGCAGGTCGGGGGAGAGGCCTTCGTCCAGCCGCACTGCCACCAGCACGCGGTCCTCGGCTTCGACGCGGACCAGAAGCTGATGGCGGCAGCTGGCATCAACACCGAACTTGCCGCTCCCGGCTGCTGCGGCCTGGCCGGCAACTTCGGCTTCGAACGCGATCACTACGACATCTCGAAAGCTGTAGGTGAGCAGACCCTGCTCCCCGCCGTGCGTTCGTTGCCCGACACAACAACCGTCCTCGCCGACGGCTTCAGCTGCCGCACCCAAATAGCCCAAGCCACCCCCCGCCGCCCCCAACACCTGGCCGAACTACTAGCCCAGTCCCTGCCTCCCCACCCCACCATCTGACCCTGTAGGGGTGGGCGGCTTGGTGGGGTTTCGGGTCTTGTGGGGCTTAGGTTGTTCGTGGGGTTAGTTTGTTGGTGGCTTGGCGGAGGCGGGTTATGCCTTCGTGGATTCGGGCGGGAGTGGTGGAGGCGAAGCACAGGCGGAAGGCGTCGGTGAAGCGACCGCTGGGGGAGAAGGCGGGGCCGGGGATGAAGGCAACGCCTTCGTCCAGGGCGATCTCGAACAGGTCCTGAGTGTTGACGCCGTTTTCCAGGGTCACCCAGAGGAAGAACCCGCCCTCAGGATCGGTCCAGCGGGCGATGTCGCCGAAGTGCTCGGCCAGCGCCGCGTGCATCGCTTCCTTACGGCGCTTGTATTCCGCCCGCTGCCGGACCAGGTGTTCGGCAAGGTGACCGCCGCGCAGGAACCCGGCGAGCAACCGCTGGGCGGGCAGGTTCGTGCAGGTGTCCATCGCCTGCTTCGCGTTGATCAGCACCTGCTGCAGCTCAGGATCCGCATCCACCCAGCCGACCCGCAGCCCGGGTGCGACGATCTTCGAGAACGTACGTACGGAGAACACCAGCGGATCGCCCGCACCCAGCTCCCGCAGGGTCGGCAGAGGTTCGCCGGCGAAACGGAGCAGCCCGTACGGATCGTCGTCGATCACCATCGATCCCCACGACTGCGCGAGTTCCAGCAGCCGATGCCGTCGCTCCAGCGAAAGTGTTGCGCCTGAAGGGTTCTGGAACGTCGGGATCGTGTAGATCGCCTTCGGCCGCCGCCCGTCGAGCAGGCGTGGTAGATCGTCGACAATCATTCCAGCGTCATCCACCGGTACTTCGAGCAGCTCCGCACCGTATGACAAGGCCGTCGCGCTGCCGTTCGTGTACGTCGGCGACTCGACGACGACCAGATCGCCGGGGTCGACGAAAATCTTGCAGAACAGGTCCAGGCCCTGCATCCCGCCGGCCGTGACGGTCAGCCGCTCGGCGGTCGTCTCGTCGCTGGTGCCGCTCAGCATCTCCAGCAGCGCCGCGTGCAGCGGCGGGTCGCCCTCGGTCGCGGCGTAGTCGTAGGCGTCGGGACGACTCAGCTCGTCGGCCGCGATCGCGGACAGGATCTCCGACGGTACGGCCTCGGCCGCGGGGGATCCCATCGCGAAACGGACGATGTCGTGGGTCTGCTTGTGCAGCAACGACGTACTGGAGTCGATCACCGAACCTACGAGTCCGGTCGCGCGTGCGGCGTACGGGAGTGCTGACAAGGGACTACCTCCTGATCGTCAGTTCGTGGGACAGACCGGTCAGTCGTTCCACTCCGTCGGTGGTGACCACCACCGGCTCGGACAGTTCGTACCCCCAGCCGTCCATCCACATCCCGAGAATGACGTGGAACGCCATGCCGGCGGTGAGAACTGTGGTCTCCTCGGGGCGCAGGCTGACGGTGCGTTCACCCCAGTCCGGCGGGTACCCGATACCGATCGAGTACCCGATCCTGGAATCTTTCACCAGGCCGTGGGCCGCGATCACGTCGTTGAACGCTGCGTGCACGGTTCGGCCGGTGGTCTGCGGTCGGATTGTTGACAATACGGCCTGCATGCCGTCGGCAACGATCTTCGAGGTTTCGCGCAGTCGTTGCGGTGGGTCGCCGAGCATCACCGTGCGGGCGAGTGGTGCGTGGTAGCGGCCGAACACCCCGGCCAGCTCGATCGTGGTCGCCTCGCCGTCACGGAACGGCCGGTCGGTCCAGGTGAGGTGCGGAGTGCCGGCCGCGTCACCGGTCGGCAGCATCGGCACGATCGCCGGATAGTCGCCGCCGTGCTCGGAGGTCCCGGTCGCCTGCGCGGCGAGGATCTCGGCGACCAGGTCGCATTGCCTGCGGCCGGGCTGGAGCTGTTCGAGCGCGATCCGCATCGCGTGTTCCGCGATGGACCCGGCGATCCGCAGTTGGCGCAGCTCGTGCGGTGACTTGACCAGCCGTACCCAGTTGACCAGTTCGGCCGAGTCGACCAGTCGGTGACCGTGCAACCCGTTGCTGAGGGCAAGGTATCCGCGGGCCGTGAAGTAGTGCGCGTCGCCCTCGATCGCGACATCCGCGCCGGCCGGGATCAGGTCCCGGCACATGCCCGCGATCCAGTCGTACGGATGCAGATCGGGCCGGTGCACCAGGTCTTCGGGATAGCCGTGGATCTGGTCCGCGCGCAGGTTGCACGTGTACGACGCGCCGGCGGCGTCCATCGCCCGCGCGAAGAGCTGGACCTCGCCGTCGGACGGGACGAGCAGGCATTGCGGGGTGTAGAACGACCAGGCGTCGTAGCCGGTGAGGTAGAACAGGTTCGCGGGGTCGCTGACCACGAGCGCGCCCAGGCCGCGGTCGGCCAGGACGGCGCGAACCCGGGCGAGCCGCCCCGCGTACTCGCCCGGATCGACCGCCTGCTCGAGCAGGTCGGAC
Source organism: Kribbella sp. NPDC048928 (assembly GCF_043197975.1). Lineage (NCBI taxonomy): Bacteria > Bacillati > Actinomycetota > Actinomycetes > Propionibacteriales > Kribbellaceae > Kribbella > Kribbella sp. NPDC048928. Next base: position 232,408 of record NZ_JBICUC010000003.1, read on the forward strand.
ACTTCAGACACTGGGAACGCTCCTCTCCGACGCACTCAGCAACCGCTGCCCGGGTCCGATGCCCTGATACCCGGCGAGCTCCAGGACCGACCACATCGTGACCTGGTTGGCGGTCAGCACCGGTTTGCCGATCGCAGCTTCCAGCCCGGCGATGACGTCGTACGTCGGCAGGTTGGTGCAGCTGATGAAGATCGCCTCGACTGCGGCACTGTCGACGCTGCGGACGAGTTCGACGGTGGTCTCGTAGGGGACCGCCCAGATCTGCGCGATCAGCCCGAGCCCGGCGGTCGCGACCACCTCGATCCCCGCCTGGGCGAGGAAGGCGGTCAGGCCGGCGGTCAGGTCGTTCGTGTACGGCGTGACGGTCGCGATCCGGTTGATTCCGAGCCGCCGCAGCGCGAGCAGCAGGGCGCCGCTGGTGGTGACTGCGGCCGGTGCCCCAGCGCCGACCATCGCGTCCACCAGCGCGGCCTCGCCGAGCAGCCCGCCGACGAAGCTGCCGAAGGTGCAGGCGTACGCGACGGCCAATGGGCCGACCGCGAGCACGTCGTACGTCGTACGCGCGATCAGTTCCGGATCTGAGATCTGCACCGCCATCTCGACGGTCGCGGCCAGCGGCGCGTACGGCGTCCGCGTGATGTGCAGGGTCACGTTGTCGGGAACCCAGCGCCAGATCTCTCGATCGAGAGCGAAGTCGTACGGCGCGACGACACCGATGCCGGTCTGGAGCAGCGTCGGGACCGGCGCCGGCAGCGGGTTGGTGGAGGGACGGCTCGTGCTCATGCGAGTCAGTGTGCGACCCCAGGTAGATTGTTGACAATCCTACCAGCGAGTTCCTAGCCTCGATGCTGTGTCCGCCACCCACCAGAGCCCAGTCGTCGCGGTGCTCTGCGAGCGGGCGACGGACCGGCCGCCCGGCCTCGACGGTCTGCCTGTCGAGTTCCGGTACTGCGCTGCGGACGGACTGCGCGAGGCAGTGCGTGGTGCGCGGGGGCTGCTGTTGTGGGACTTCTTCTCGACGGCAGTTCGTGACATCTGGGCGGACGCGGGATCGCTCGAATGGATTCACGTCACGGCGGCCGGGGTCGACACGCTGCTGTTCGACGAACTGCGGGACTCGGCGGTCGTGGTGACGAATGCACACGGGGTGTTCGACCGGCCGATCGCCGAGTACGTGCTCGGTGCGGTGCTCGCGCATGCCAAGGACAGCCTGCGCAGCTACGGACTGCAGCGCGAGCACCGGTGGCAGCACCGCGAGACGCGCAGTGTCCTGGGCGCGAAGGCGCTCGTCGTCGGGACCGGGGCGATCGGTCGTGAGACTGCCCGGCTGCTTCGCGCGGCTGGGTTGCAGGTGAAGGGCGCCGGCCGGGTCGCGCGTGGGGACGACCCGGACTTCGGCGACATCGTTGCCAGCAGCAATCTTCGCGCCGAGGTCGGCTGGGCCGACCATCTGGTGATCGCGGCCCCGTTGACCGATGCGACCCGCGGGCTGGTCGATGCCGGCGTGCTGGCCGCGATGCGCCCGGGCACGCACCTGGTCAACGTTGCCCGCGGTCCGATTGTCGACAACGCCGCCCTGGTCGAAGCTCTTGCCGGCGAACGGATCGCGGCGACCCTCGACGTGTTCGACCACGAGCCGCTGCCGCCCGACGACCCGCTCTGGGACGCGCCGAACGTGACCGTCACCGCACACATGTCCGGAGACGTGATCGGCTGGCGCGACACCCTGGCGGCGCAGTTCGCGGACAACGTGCGGCGCTGGGTGGCCGGCGAACCGTTGCTGAACATTGTCGACAAGAAGCTTGGCTACATTCCGACAGGAGATCGATGACTCAAGCAACCGAGTTGGTCGAGGCCTACCGGACCGGCGCACTGTCCCCGGTCGAGGCGACGCAGCAGGCACTGGACGCGATCGAGCGGTACGACGAGCAGGTGAACGCCTTCGTCCTCGTCGATGCCGAGGGCGCCTTGGCCGCGGCCAAAGAGTCTGAGACCCGCTGGCATGCCGGCACGCCGCTCGGTCCCGGAGACGGGGTACCGACGTCCGTGAAGGACGCATTGTGGACAAAAGGATGGCCGACAATGCGCGGCAGCACGATGATCGACCCGGCGGGGCCGTGGGACGTTGATGCGCCGTCGGTCGCGCGTCTGCGGGAGACCGGCGCGGTCATCCTCGGTAAGACCACCACGCCGGAATACTCGTGGAAAGGCGTGACGGACTCCTTCACGTACGGCGCGACGGGCAACCCTTGGGATCCGACGAAGACCTCGGGTGGCTCGAGCGGTGGGTCCGCGACTGCCGTCGGGCTCGGGATGGGGGTGTGGTCGCTCGGCACGGACGGGGGCGGGTCGGTACGCATTCCGGCTGCGTTCACCGGCACGGTGGCGTTGAAGCCGACGTACGGGCTGATCCCGCTGTTCCCGCCGAGCGCCTTCGGGACGTTGTCGCATGCCGGCCCGATGACGCGGACCGTGCGCGATGCTGCGGCGCTGCTCGATGTGGTGACTGGATTCGATCCTCGCGACTGGTCGGCGATGCCGACGCCGGGACGGTCGTTCCTGGACGGCATCGACGACGGGGTCGGCGGCCTGCGGATTGCCTTCTCGTCTGATCTTGGTTTTGTTGACAATGATCCGGAAGTCGAGGCGCAGGTGCGCGGTGCGGTCGACGTACTCGCGGGACTGGGTGCCGAGGTGACAGAGGTTGATCCAGGGTTCGCGGATCCGATCGATGCGTTCAACGTGCTGTGGTGGTCGGGTGCTGCGAAGGTCTTGTCGGCGTACGTTGTCGACAATCGGGTGGACCCGGGACTGCGGCGGGTCGCGGAGTTGGGTGCGGCTTATACGGCGTCAGACTTCCTCGACGCGTCGACGGTGCGGATGGAGCTCGGGACGCTGATGGGGCGGTTCCATGAGCAGTACGACGTTCTGATCACGCCGACGCTGCCGATCACGGCGTTTCCGGTTGGGCAGGACGTGCCGGACGGTTCGGAGTCGCCGGACTGGACCGACTGGACGCCGTACACGTATCCGTTCAACCTCACGCAGCAGCCGGCGCTCAGTGTGCCGTGCGGGTTCACCTCCGCAGGCCTGCCTGTCGGATTGCAGATTGTCGGCGCTCGGCATACGGACGCGCTGACGCTACGGGTCGGCCAGGCCTATCAGGCGGCGACCGACTGGCATCGCCGCACCCCGAGCTTGGAGGCGCGATGAGGCACACCAACATGAGCGGCATAGGGCTCGATGAAGTACGCCGGCGTGAGTTGCGTGGGGGCGCGATGAGGCACACCACCGTGAGCGGCTTGGAGGCGCGATGAAGTACGTGACTGTCAGCTTGGAAAAGCGGGGCGTCAGTTGTGTGGCGAAGTTGCTCGACGACGTTGCGCCGCGGACGTGTGCGGCGGTGTGGGATGCGCTGCCGCTGTCGGCGCCGGTGTTCCACGGGAAGTACGCGCGGAACGAGATCTACACGTTGCTGCCTGGGTTCGCGTCGGATCCGGGTAAGGAGAACACGACGATCACGCCGATCCCGGGGGACCTGTGCTGGTTCTCGTTCGACTCCGACGACCTGGGGAATCCGGCGTACGGGTACGAGAACACGACCGGCACCGGTACGCAGGGTGCGATTGTCGACCTTGCCGTGTTCTACGGGCGGAACAACCTGCTGATCAACGGCGATCAGGGATGGGTGCCGGGCAACGTGTTCGGTGCCGTCACCGAGAACCTCGACGAGTTCGCCGCGGCCTGCCAGGACCTTTGGATGGGTGGGGCGCGCGGGGAGACGCTGTCGTTCAGCCGGCTGTGAGCGGTTGTTGGAGTTCGGTAACCCAAGTGGCTGGGTCCTCGGGCGTGGCCAGGTAGAGCTCGCGGGCGGGGTCGGCGGGGCGGCGCCCGTTGTCCTCCAGCCAGCGGGCCAGGGCCTGCCAGGACGGGAGTACCTGGTCGATCGGGCCGCGGTGCACAAGCGTTGCGGCGGGCATTGCGGGCAGGTCGATCACCTTGAGGCCGTTGAGGTTGCCTTCGGCATCGACTGCGGCCGGTACCGTCGCCCGCACAGCGACTGCATCCTGCTGCTGCTCGTACAGGCAGGTGAGTCGTCCAGCGGGTCGTACGTCCGCGTCCGGCAGGCGGCGCCCGAGTTCCGCGCACAGTGGGTGCACGACCGGCGTGATGTCGTCAGGCCTGAAGCTCGCTGCGGTGGCGGTCAGGCCAACCAGCCGTACCGCAGGCAGCGATTTGACGACGATGTCCGCGGCCGGGGCGTCGGTTTCCAGGCCATGCAGCCTGGACTCGACTTGGGCGAGTCGCGCGGAGCTTTCGGCCAGGGCGGTCTCGAGCTGTGCGCGTCGTAGCGTGAGCATCGCGCGCAACTCGGCCGGGCCGAGATTGTCGGCAGTCATCGTGCCCACCTGTTCGAGCGAGAACCCGAGATCCTTCAGCGCGACGATCCGGTTCAGGTCGGCCAGCTGGGCTGCCGTGTAGCTGCGGTACCCGGTCGCAGGATCGACGTACGCCGGCCGCAGCAGGCCGATCGTGTCGTAGTGCCGCAACATCCGGATCGACACCCGCCCGTACCGTGCGAACTCTCCGATGGCGAACATGCCGGCCAGTCAATCAGCCAGGAGTTCCGCGAAGCTGATCGCGGTGTCGTCCTCGTGCCAGGGACCGATCACCTGTGCGGCTGTCGGCAGGCCCCGTGAGGTGCGACCGATCGGGATGCTCAGCGCGGGGTGGCCGGTGAGGGCGGCATGGGCGATCCAGAACGCCTGCGCCTCGTACGGACGTCCGTCGATGGCTGTCGAGCCGTGCGGGAACGCGACGGTGAAGCTCGTCGGGCAGACGAACACGTCCACATCGTCGAAGTACTGCTGCCATTTCGTCCTGGCCGCCAGGCGATTGCGCTCGGTCGCGAGCAGTTGGTCGACGGTCAGCTCGGTTGGTTCCCCGCCGTGCAGCGCGAAGAACAGCTCGACCTGGCGACCGAATTCCTCGGCCTGTTGGGCCGGTTCGACGCCGGTCGGCCAATTGTCAACAATCTTCGCGCCGCTGCTGGCGATTCGGTCGACGAGGTCGGACAGCGCGGCTCCGACCTCGCTCGTGACCGGCGCGGCCGGGTGATCGAGGACCACGCCGACGCGGTAGTCCTGGAGACGCGCGTGCCGCGGAGGGCTCGGCGTGTACGAGTACGGCGGTGTCTCTGTACCACCTGTCACGCGGAGCGCGATTCGTAGGTCCGCGGCGTTCCGCGCCAGTGGTCCGATTGTCGACAAGTTGGGCAACTCGCTCGGCAGGTACGACGTCCCCGGAACCTGGAAGCCGCGCTGCGGGACGAGTCCGTTGGTCGGCTTCAGCCCGTACACCCCGCAGTACGCCGCCGGCAGCCGAATCGATCCCACAAGGTCGGAGCCGTACTCAAGACAGGTGTGTCCCGCAGCCAGAGCGGCCGCGGCACCGCCTGATGAACCGCCGACGGTGCGGGTCAGGTCGGCCGGGTTGTTCGTCCGCCCGTACACCTCGTTCACCGTCTGCCCGAAGTCCGCGAGCATCGTGTGGACGTTGGACTTCCCAACAACGATCGCGCCCGCGCGCTGCAACCGCTCCACCACCAACGCGTCCCGGTCGGCGATGTACTCGGCGAAGGCCGGATTGCCCCAGGTCGTGTGCATTCCGGCGACGTCGAAACAGTCCTTCACCGTCATCGGTACCCCGTGCAATGGCCCGAGACCGCAAGACTCGTTGACCAAGGCGTCGGCGCGGTCTGCTGCCGCCAGCGCGTGCTCGCGCCGAACCTCGACGACAGCGTTGACCTCGGTGCCGTCCGCGATCCGCGCGAGCAGATGCTCGGTCACCTCACGCGACGTCGTTCGACCGGTACGAATCCGCTCTGCAATCTCTCCAGCTGTGATCATGCGCCAGGTCTACGGTCTGACACAGTGTCAGGGTCAACGATTGATCTCGGTCCCGTTGTGGAATACCTGCCGAACCCGATGTTCCAGGTCCGAGCAGTCCAGCGCTGAGCCTTCGAGGATCACCAGGTCAGCGCGCTTGCCCGGTGCGATCTCGCCGCGTTCGTCCGCCAGCCCGAGCAGCCGCGCCGCGTCGATCGTCGCGGTCCGCAGTGCACCGGCGTCGCCCAACCCGGCCGCGGCCAGGTGCTTCAGCTCCCACAGCGCCTCCGAATACGGTCGCACCGGACAGTCTGTCCCCATCGCGATCCGGACCCCGGCGTCGATCGCCAGCCGCATCGACTCCCGATGCGCCTCGGCCGACCCGGACGGGGCATGCTCCGGATCGGACTGTGTCACTGACAAGGTCGGCACATACCAGGTCCCGTTCTCGACCATGGCGCCAACGGCAGCGTCGTCCAAGTACGTCCCGTGCTCAATGCTGGCGGCACCGGCGCGCGCCGCGAGTTCCGCAGCGCGAGCGCCATGAGCGTGCACCATCACCCGCCGCCCTCCGCGCCGCTGTGCCTCGTCGGCAATCGCCGCCAGTTCGTCGAACGTGAGCTGCAGATCGTGGACCCCGGTACCGAGCGCCATCGATCCGGTCGCGGTCACCTTGATCCAGTCCGCACCGGCGCGGATCATCCGCCGTACTGCGGCTCGCCCGGCATCCGCCCCGTCGAAGATCGGATCCGGCAGCGACGGATCGTCGAAGAAGTCGAGCGTCCCGGTCCGCGGCGCCCAGACATCGCCGATCGCTCCCGTCGTACCGACCTGGCGCAGACTCAGCAGCAGGTCGGGGCCCTCGATCCATCCGCTCGTGATCGCTAGCCGCACACCCGCATCGGCGCCCCAGGCGTCGCGCACTGTCGTCACCCCGAGTCGCAGCAGCGTCTGCAACGCCGGCACCGATGACAGCGCGCGGGCCGATCGCGGCACCCGCAACGGATCCATCCCCGCCGGCCCGAAACATACGTGCGTGTGGCAGTCGATGAACCCAGGCACGATCAGACTGCCGGCGCAGTCGACGCCCTCGTCACCGTCCAGTCCGATTCCCACCTCGACGATCCGGTCGGCCTCCAGTACGACGTCACCTGCCCGTATGTCGCCCGAGTCGGCGTCGAGAATCGAGCCTGAGTGCAGCAGCCGACGGGTCATGCAGCCGTACCCAGGAGCCGCAGCGCGATCAGCGCGTAGGCGCGCGCGGCCGTGACCAGGTCGGCGATCGCGACGGATTCGTCCGCGCGGTGAGCCTGGTCGGTGACGGAGCCGGGGCCGAGGACTACCACCGGTACGTCGAGGTCGCGCGCGACGTACCCGCCGTCACAGGCGGCTGTCCAGCCAGCGAGCGGCATCGGCGGACCGCCGGCGTCGAAGCGGGCCGCCTCGGTGATCCGGACCAGGTCGTGGTCCTCGGCGGTCTCGAAAGCGGGCATCTCCATCGGCATCGCCAGCTCGACGGTCAGACCGCGATCCTCCAGGTGGAGTGCGGCGACTCGGCGCTGCAGGTCGGCGAGGACTTCGGTGGGGGACTCGCCGGGGAGGAGCCGGCGGTCGGCGACGACCACGCAGTCGGCGGGGACGATCGAGCCGCCGGTGCCTCCGTTGATCTGGCCGACGCTCCAGGTGGCCGGGCCGAGGAGGGGGTGCGGCGACTCCGCTAGTTCGGCGTGCAGTCGTTCGATCTCGGTGACGACTGCCGCGGCGCCGTAGATGGCGTTCGCGCCGCCGTCCGGGTTGCCCGCGTGCGAGGCGCGGCCGTGGACGGAGACCTGCAGGTACGAGTCGCCGCGTGCCGCGATGATCGTCTGCAGATCGGTCGGCTCAGCCGTGATGCATCCGACGTACTGGCGGGGGATGCGGTGCGAGGCGGGTGAGGTGTGTCCCGGCCCTGTTCCTTCTGCTTCAAGTCTATCCGTCGGCGGTTCGTCCGGACCAAAGTTATCCACAGCGGCGGTCAGACCAGCCTTTACATAGGCGCGGATGCCTTTGCCGGTCTCTTCCTCGTCGACCAGGGCGGCCAGTTCGACCGGGCCGGCGAGGGGGGTTTCGCGGAGTGCTGCGAGGGCGGCGAGGGCTGCGGCGAGGCCACCTTTCATGTCGGAGGCGCCGCGGCCGTAGATGCGTCCGTCGCGAACGAGGCCGCCGTACGGGTCGACGCTCCAGCCGTCACCGACCGGGACGACATCGGTGTGCCCGAGCAGCAACAGGCCAGGGTCGTTGCCGCCGGCAAGGGTGATCGAGACGTTCTCGCGGCCGGGTTCGACGGGGGAGGTGCGGACGTCGAGACCCAGGTCGCTAGCGGCGGCGGCGAGTACGGCGACCGTGGCGGCCTCGTCGCCGGGCGGGTTCTGTCCGCGGGCGCGGAGCAGGTCCTGCGTGATCTGGACGAGCAGCTCCTCGTCGATGCGGTCCAGCACCTTCTGTTCGGCGGGCGTCAGGCTCATACCCACCCACCCTAGAGCGCCACACCGGCCGGGGGCGCGGACAAGCGCCGGGAGCCGTGGGTGACGACAAGCGGCGGGGACCGTGAACAAGGTATTTCCTGTTCACGGCCCCCGCCGACTGTTCACACCAGGGCTCACAGGGACTACAGGCCGTTGCGGAAGCCTTCTCGCCAGGAGGCGTAGCCGGGTTGCCAGCCGAAGGTTTGCTTGGCGAGGGTGTTGTCGGCGCCGCGGATCTCGGTGAACGCGGCGACCCCGACGTCGCCGACGGCAAGACGGCCGAGCCAGGACGGGATGTGCCGCGGCGCCTTCGCACCGAGGATCCGGGCGAACTCCGGCAACCAGACCGAGGCCGCCGCCGGGTCGTCGTCCGCGACCTGGAACACGCCGGTGACGTCGCTCTCGATCGCCTTCACCGTCACCGCGGCCGCGTCGTCGTAGTGGATGAACGACCAGATCCCGGCGCCGTCGCCGATGATCGGCAGCCGCCGCTTCTGGATCAGCTCGACCATCGAACCACCCTTGCCGATGTCGCCGGTGGGGCCGTAGAAGGAGCCGTACCGGAGCGCGACCCCCTCGATCCCGTCGGCGTTCAGGACCGCCGACTCGAGGTGCTTGATACCGGCCATCGTCTGGCGCTGCGCGGGCACCGGGCTCGGGTCGAGGGGGTCGGCCTCGGTCTTCGTGGCGGATCCTCCGTGCTGCAGGTTCCAGCCGGCGTACGACTGGACGACGAACCGTCGTACGCCGGCAGCCTGCGCGGCGGCGAGCAGGTTGTCGGTGCCGACCGTGCGCAGCCTGTTCGTCGTCGCGAAACTGTCGTCGAAGTGCTTGAAGTCGATGCCGCCCTTGAGCGCCGTCATCTGGTGGACGACGACCTCCGGGCGCACCGACTCCACGGCGGCCCGTACGGCGTCCGCGTCGAGACCGTCGGCGAACGCAACCTCCGCACCGAACGCGCGGACGCCGGCCGCGCCGGACTCGGACCGGATCATCCCGGTCACCTCGTGCCCGGCCGCGACCAACTGCGGGACCAGCGACCGGCCGAGTCCGCCGGTTGCGCCTGCCACCAAGACCTTCATGTCATCCTCCGTCGTCGTGATTACGACCCGGAGGACACGCGTCACTTCAGCTCTGTGACATGGCCTCCGAAGAATCCGAAGAAAGCGTGAACTCCGTCGGCCCGAACGACACGTTGAGCTTGCCCTCGACCGTCATGGTGCCGTCCGTCCCGCGGCAGGACAGCGACGCGAGGAACGGCGTCTCGACCCAGCGGAGCGTCGCGACGAACGCACCGTCGACCCCGACCGCGCTGGTCACGACCCGGTCGCCCGTCCCCGCACCGGCGTCGCCGAGCGCGTCCGGAGCGGACTGCTCCCGCCAGTCACCGGCGGCGCAAACCAGGTCGTGCGTCCCGTTGCCGTCCGGATCCTCGAAGCTGAACGTACCGGTCCCGTCCGCGTCGATACGGACTGCCTTGAGCCCCGCGTTGTTACGTTCCGAGAACCGGTACGTCGTCCCGTCGCCGCCCGCAGGCGCCGGACCGCTCGGCGGCGGCAGCTCCAGCTTCGCCGGACGTGGGACCGTGGGGACGTCCTTGCCCTCGAGCGCGGGCAGGAGGTGGTCCCACACCACGTTCATGATCTCCTGCGCGTTGTTGGACGCGCTGGTGGTGACAACCACCGCGTCGTGCTCGGGCACGATGATGACGAACTGCCCGAAGGCGCCGTCCGCCCGGTACGTGTTGTGCCGGCCGCGCCAGTACTGGAAGCCGTAGCCCTGGTGGGAGTCCGGGTTCTCCTCGTTCTCGTTGGGGACCTGCTTGGAGGAGGCGGCCTCGAACCACTCGGCCGGCACGAGCTGCTCGCCCTCCCACACGCCGTGCTGCAGGAGCAGCTGCCCGAAACAGGCGAGCGACTCGGTGTTGACGCTCAGGCCCCAGCCGCCGACCGTGACGCCCTCCTTCGACACCTGCCACGTCGCCTCGCTGATGCCGAGCGGCTCGAACAGCCGTGGCCGCAGGTAGTCGAGCAGGCGCTCGCCGGTGAGCCGCTGCAGGATCGCGGACAGCATGTACGTCGCGCCGCTGTTGTAGACGAACTGACTGCCGGGCTCGTTCTCGACGTCGAGGCCGAGGAAGATCTTCACCATCCGGCGGTCCCGGCTGAGCGCGTCGACGGTGTCCTTGGAGTGTCCGGTCGTCATCGTCAGCAGATGCCGGACCGTCATCGCGGCCAGATTGTCGCTGACCGTCTCGGGCAGCTCGTCCGCGTTGAAGAACGAGATCACCGGGTCGTCCAGCGACAGCAGCCCGGCGTCGATCGCGAGCCCGATAGCCGTCGAGGTGAAGCTCTTCGACACCGAGAACAACAGGTGCCGGTCGTCCGGCCGGTACGGCTCCCAGGACTGCTCGAGCACGACCTGACCGTGCCGCAGCACCATCAGCGTCTGGATCTCGGACTCGGCGGCGTCGAGCGCCCCGACGAAACTGTCGAGGGCGGCGGCGGACAGGCCCTGGGCATCTGGCGTACTCCGTGAAAGTCTGCTCACCCTCAGCACGCTATCTCCCCGAACGGACAAAAATAAGGTGAGTTCTGCCAGGCGAGCAGCCGTGATCGTGAATCCCGTCAAGGTCGACGGTGACGGGTTCCGGCGTACGGTCGAGACTGCGCTGACGGATCGCGGGTTCGCGGACCCGCTGTGGCTCGAGACGACCGCGGACGACGCCGGGGTCTCGATGGCCCGGCAGGCGATCGACGACGAGCCGGATCTGGTGCTGGTCGCGGGTGGCGACGGTACGGTACGGGTCGTCTGCGCCGAGCTTGCGCGGACCGGGATCACGGTGGCGGTGCTGCCGGGCGGGACCGGGAATCTGCTCGCTCGGAACCTGGGGATCTCGCTCGAGCTCGAGGTTGCTCTGCATGAATTGCTGGACGGTTCGGATCGGCGGATCGACAGTGTGCAGGTCGAGGGGGACGGGCTGAGTAGTGACCGGTTCGTGGTGATGGCCGGGCTCGGACTGGATGCGGCGATCATCGACGACGCGCCGGACGAGCTGAAGAAGCGGGTCGGCTGGGCCGCGTACGTGGTGTCGACGCTGAAGAACCTGAACCATCCGACCGTGCGCGTCGAGATCACCGTCGACGACCGGCCGCCGGTACGTCGGCGTGCGCGCACTGTGGTGATCGGGAACGTCGGCACTCTGCAGGCGAACATCCCGCTGCTCCCGGATGCCGAGCCGGATGACGGAATGATCGACGCTGTGGTGCTGACGCCCCGCTCCGTCAGTCACTGGCCGCGCCTGGTGCTCGGTCTGGTCGTCAAGTCCTTGCGCGAGCGGCACGTCGAACGCTTCACCGGCAAGCGGATCCAGGTCCGCGCGGACCGGACGGTACGCCGCCAGCTCGACGGCGACGCGATCGCCGAAGGTACATCACTGACCGCCGAGGTCGACGCCTCCGCTCTCGTCACCCGCGTCCCGTGAAGAAGCGGTCAACTCGCCGGGGCGCCGGTAAGGCGGGGTCAACTCGCTCGGGCCGGTTGGGCGGGGTCAACTCGCCCGGGGTCGGTTAGGGCGGGTTCAGCAGATCCGGCGCGGTAGGGCGGGGTTCACCTGGGCGGGGGCGGTGCTGATGGCTGGAGGTGGGCCAGTTTGTCGGGGTTGACGATGCCGTGGATGGCGTTGATCCGGGCGTCGGCGACGACGAAGGACCAGATCGCGATCGTCTGGTCGGCGTAGATCCGTAGAGCGGGCTGGCCACCGACATGCACCGGCTCGGTCCGCAGCCCGCCGAACTTGCCGAAGGCGCCGATCAGCATCCGGGCGACGTTCATTGCTCCGTGCACGGGACGCGGGAAACCGCCCTTCCCGCCGCCGTCGCCCGTGAACGTGACGTCCGGTGTGAGCAGCGTGACGAGGGCTTCGAGCTCACCGCGTTCAGCGGCTGCGACGAATCGGCGGACCAGTTCGTCGCGTTCCTTCGGCGACGGGTCGAAGCGCGGTCGATTGTCAGCAATCCGACGACGCGCGCGGACGGCGAGTTGGCGGCAGTTGGCCGGTGTCTTGCCGAGGATGCCGGCCAGGTCGTCGTAGGAGTAGCCGAAGACGTCGCCGAGCAGGAACACCGCACGCTGGTCGGGGGAGAGCCGCTCGAGGACGACCAGGAACGCGGTGGACAGCGAGTCCGACAGCGCGGCGCGGTCCGCGAGATCGACGTACTCGTCGACGGCGGGCTCCGGCAGCCAAGGCCCGAGGTACTGCTCGCGCTGCCGCCGCGCCGAGCGCAGCTGATCGATCGCCAGCCGCGTCGTCACGGTCGTCAGGAACGCCTTCGGTGACTTGACCGTGGGCTCGCGGTGCAGTCGCAGGTACGCCTCCTGCACGACGTCCTCGGCGTCACCGAACGTTCCGAGCATCCGGTACGCGATCGACAGCAGCAGTGGCCTGAGTTCCTCCATCACACCCGTCACAGACGATCGAGGCAGTCTCTCAGTGACAGTGTCACACGATCGGCTTGTCGATCGTCTGCAATCTGCATGTACACGATCACCTGGATCTTCAGCGGCGCGCTGGCCGTCGTCTTCACGATCTCCGGCCTGTTGAAGGCCACCATGTCCCGCGAGCGGCTGATCGCCACCGGTCAGACCGGTATCGCCCCGTTCCCGATGCCGCTGGTCCGCGGCGTGGCAGTCTGCGAGCTCCTCGCCGTGGCCGGCCTGTTCGCGCCATGGCTGACGGACACTGCCCGCGTGCTCACCCCGCTGGCAGCCACCGGTCTGTCCGTGGTGATGATCGGCGCCGCAACGTCCCACTCGTCACTACGCGAACCGAAGTCGACGGCCGCCAACACCGTCCTCCTGGCGTTGGCGGCCTTCGTCGCAGCGGCCCGCTTCGCGACGCTCTAAGAACGGGTTATCGCTGAACGAGTACGGCGACGGTCCGCGCCGGGACCGTTGCCGTACCGCTGTCAGCCGACCACGTGGTCTGTTTGACCACCGCATCGGAGCCAGCCGCCTGCACGGGGGACAGCGCGAGGTTGGCGCCGGCCAGCCCGGGGAGTTGCTGGGTGACGGCGGCGTTCGTGGAGTTGAAGACGACCACGACGCCCTTCAGCGCCGGGTCGACGTTCGGGCCAACGGTGTCGTCGATGCGCATCGTGATCACGCCCGGGGTCGTACCGCTGAGCGGGAAACTGAGCTTCTGGTTGATCAGCGCGGCAGACCCGAGCCGGAACAGCGGAGACGAGAACCGGAGCTTCAGCAGGTCCGCTGCCGCCGCCGAGGCGGTGGCGACATCGGCCGCGGAGGGCTTCAGCGCCGGGTTGGCCAGCAGCGGTTTCATGAACGGCCACTTCGCCTCGTTGTCCGCCTTCGGCGGCAGCCCGTGGCCGAAGCCGTTGTCGGCGCCCGTCCAGTCCAGCGTGTTGAACCAGTCACCGGAGTCGTACGAGTTGCGATCCAGCGACTTGCTCCGCAGCAGGTCCGCGCCGGCGTGCCAGAACGACGGCGTCTGCGCCAGCGCAGTCGTTGCCAGCGACAACGTGTTCATCCGGACCCGGTCCACCATCGGCAGTTCCTCCGGCAGCTTGTACGTCAGCGTGTCCCACAACGTCTCGTTGTCATGGGCATCGACGTACGTCACCACTTCGTCCGGCTGATCGGCGTACCCGGCCGGTGCGCCGTTGTAGTCGACGCCGTCACCGCGCACCGACGTACCCGATTCGGCCGACCTGAAGGTGAACGAGCGCAGGTTCCCGGCCAGCCCGAGCTGGACGAGGTCCGTGTCGTGGGCGAGCCGCTTCGCCCGCTCGTCCGGAGTACCGTTCGCCGGGGCGCCGTTCGGGTCGCTCGCCTCGCCGGAGCCGAAGCCCTGGATCCGCGGGTCGTCGTCGAACGGACCGCCGCCGCGAACCGCGTCCCGCAGCCGGTCCGAGAACGTGCCGATCCCGGTACCGCCGAGGTTGCCCTGCCGGGCCTGGACGAACAGCGCGTCGTTCGCGACCTCACCGAAGTTCCAGCCTTCGCCGTACAGGTAGATCGACTTGCCGTCCACGCCGTCCTTCGCGAGCGTCAGCTTGTCCAGCGCGGCGCGGATCTTCAGCATGTTCGCCTTGGTGTGGTGGCCCATCAGGTCGTACCGGAAGCCGTCCACGTGGTAGTTGCGCGCCCAGCTGACCGTGCCGTCGACCATGATCTTCTCGGCCATTGCGTGCTCGGTGGCGACGTTGCTGCAGCAGGTGGAGTTCTCCACGCCGCCGGTCGCGTTCAGCCGCTGGTAGTACCCGGGCACGACCTGGTCCAGTACCGACGTCGTGGCCTGCCCCGCAGCGGGTGTGTGGTTGTAGACCTGGTCCAGTACGACACGCAGCCCGGACTTGTGCAGTCCGCCGACCATGGTGCGGAACTCGGAGACCCTGGCCAAGCCGTCGCGGTCAGTCGCATACGACCCCTCCGGCGCCAGCCAGTGGTACGGGTCGTAACCCCAGTTGAACCCGTCCTTGGCAGCCACGGCTGTCACACATGCCTGTTGCTGGTCGGAGTCGGCCGGCAACGACTTCAGGTCACACGCAGGTGTCTGCTGCCCGGTCTCAGGGATCGACGCGATGTCGAACGTCGGCAGCAGATGCACCGTGTTGAGTCCAGCTGCCGCCAGCGATCGCAGGTGCTTCGTACCGTTCCCGTTGTCCGCGAACGCCAGGTAGGTACCGCGGTGCGCAGCGGGCACCGTGCTGTCGTTGATGGAGAAGTCCCGCACATGCAGCTCGTAAATGGTCGAGTCGACGCCCCGTGCGAGCTTGGGCGACGGTGTGGTCGACCAGAGCGCCGGCTTGCCCGCAGGGTCGTTCAGGTCCGCGGCTACGGAGTACGTCGAGCCAGTGGTCAACGCAACCGAGTACGGGTCTGTGACAACGTTCTTTTCGACCTTCCCAGTACTGGGCGCGTACACCGTTACCTCAAACCGGTACGGCGCGTTCTTCCACGAACGGGGTCCGGCAACGGCCCACGACCCGTCCGAGTTGCGGTGCATCGCGACGGCTGCGCTGCCCACCAGGAGGCGGACGTTCTGGGCCGTGGGAGCCCACAGGGCGAACGTCGGCTTCCCGCCGTGCCACGTGACGCCATAAGAGCGGTTAGCAGCGCCCCGGTAGACGTCATCGAGCACACCAGGTATCTGCACGCCCGTGGCGTCCAGCAACCGACCTGTGTCGTCGTACTGGGCCAGGCCGAGCTGGCCGCGCAGGATTTTGTCCACGTCGGCATGGTCGAGCCGCAACGTGGTGTAGCCCGGCTTCACCACCGCGGAGTCGTAGCGCAAAGCAGCGGACGAGCCGCCGATGTCGTCCGCGTCCACCTTCAGCGAACCGGTGTCCGACCAGTGCAGCCGCCAGCGGTACCGCTCCGGGTGGTCGACAGCCGGCACGGCGAGCGTGTCGCGGTTGAGCCAGTACGCCTTCGCCTGGCTGAGGTCAGGCTGCGCCCCGGGCTTGGAGGTCGTCACAGTGAGCTGATGCGTTGCGAGCACGTACGAGAACGTGACGACCAGCCCGTCACTCGGGACCGCGACCGGTACGTTCTGAGCCGGGTAGCTCTCGTCCCACGACAGGTTGTGTGCGACCTTCGCCTCATAGCTGCCCGCCTTCAACTCGCTCGTGGACCAGGTGTAGGTCCCGTCACCGTCTTCGTCGGTCAACCAGGGTCGCATGCAGGACGGGTCCCAGTCGGTTGGGCAACCCAGCTCCGTCTGGAACGAGCCAGGTACCGTGATGATCGGCCCCTGCGCACTGGACGTCGCGTAGTGCCGCCCGTGCTCGTAGTAGAACGTCACCGGTCCACTGGGCGCCGTGTAGGAGATGTTGGCGCCGTTGGCGACACCACCCGCGCCGTAGTTCTCGTCCCAGGTCTTGTCGATGGCCGCCTTGTACGCGTGCTCACCGGACGGGATCGTGTACGTGCCCTTCCAGACGTTGTCCTTCGGGTCCAGCTTCAGCTGCGCCTGGTCGCAGTCCGGTGACCAGTCCGCCGCGCAACCCATCTCGCTGTTGTGGTCGCCGGGCACCGACACGTTGGCCGGCTGGACGACCGGGCCCGTGGACCCGCCACCACCACCTGGTGCGGTGGCATCGCCCACGACCCCGTACGAACCAGAGACCGAGTAGTTGCCCGAGGCATCCCGCAGTACGGAGCGGTACTCGAGCAGCGTGCCCTTCGGGACCCCGCTGACGTCCTGGAACACCCGGTACGGCGCGTTGTCGTCGGACCCGAGCCGCTGCCATTGCGTCGTACCCACAGGGCGGTAGCCGAACGTCACGGTGGCCGGTGTGTTCTCAGGGACGGCTGCTGCGATCTCTGCACGTCCACCTACCGTGGCACCGAGCTCCGGCGAACTCATGTAGACACTGGGCGCCTTGGCACGCGGCGGGACCTTCATCTGCGCCTGGTACACCGTTACGGACAGAGGGCCTTGGCTGACGGCCACCCTGCCTTCACGGTCGGTCTTCAACGCCTTGCTGCCGCCGTAGACCGGTTTGAGCCACGTGTTGTGCCCGTACGTCGGCACGGTGGCGGAGGCGGTCGTTTTCGAGTTGTTCGCCACTACGAGGTACTCGACGTTGTCGGCGCCCAGCCGGCTGAACGCGTACAGGCCGTTGCTGTTGGACGAGTACCTGTGCACCTGGCGTCCGTCCGACAGCGCGGGGTACTTCGTACGGAGCTTCGCCAGCGCGGCGATGTGCTTGTACATGGGCGCGTTGACGTCGTACCTGTCCTTGCTGCCGATCGTTGTCGTACCCGTGCCGTCCACGACCTCGTCGTCCGCGTAGTCGGCGGTCTTGGTCGCGAACATGTCCTGCCGCGCGTCCTTGTCGCCGCCGGGACCTGTGAAGCCTTGCTCGTCGCCGTAGTACACGACGGGCTGTCCGCGGGTCAGGTACATCAGGGAGTGCGCCAACTCGTCCCGTGCGAGCAGCTCCTGGCCCGACGCACCGCCCTGCTTCAAGAACGTGCCGACGCGACCCATGTCGTGGTTGCCGAGGAACGTGGGCAGCTCGTACGCGTTCGAGTCCGTGTCGGTGTAGTAGTCGTCGTCGGAGTAGAAGTCCTGCAGCCTGGTCCCTGGATCGCCCTTCGCATAGGCGACCGCGTTCTGCTGGAACCCGAAGTCCAGCGTCGCCTGCAGGTCGCCCTGGGTGGTGTACGTCGACATGAACTGCGGGTTCGCGTCGTACACCTCGCCGAACATGAAGAAGTTCTTCGCGCCGGCGTTCCGCGCGGCCGTCAGGATCGCGGGCGAGAACTTCTGCCAGAACTCGAGGTTCACGTGCTTCACGGTGTCGATCCGGAAGCCGTCGATGCCGAACTCGGCCCAGCTCCGGTACACGTCGATCATCCCGTCGCGGACCTTCGGCTGCTCCGTGAACAGGTCGTCCAAGCCGGAGAAGTCGCCGTACTCCGCGCTCTCGCCGGCGAACGTGGAGTCGCCGCGGTTGTGGTACAGGGTCGGGTCGTTCAGCCAGGCCGGCACCTTCACGGTCTCGTCGGCCGGGTTGTGGAAGATCGGGACGTTCGGGAACGAGGTGTTCCGGTCGAGCGGCGGGAACGTGTCGCCGGCGGCGTACTGCTTGTCGTCGAAGACGTTGCCCTGGGCATCCTTGTACGGCGATGTGGACTTCGGGACGTACCCGTGGTCGCCGGACTGGTAGTCGATCACGTCGGCGGTGTGGTTGGTGATGATGTCGAAGAAGACCTTCATGCCCTTGCGGTGCGCGAGGTCGATCAGCCGCTTCATGTCCGCGTTGCTGCCCAGGTGCGGATCGATCTGCGTGAAGTCGGTGATCCAGTACCCGTGGTACCCGGCGCTCGCGTCCGCGCCGGCGCCCTGCACCGGGCGGTTCTTGAACGACGGAGTTAGCCAGATCGACGTCGTTCCGAGGGACTTGATGTAGTCGAGCTTCTGGATCACACCGGCCAGGTCGCCGCCGTGGTAGAAGCCTTTGTCCGTCGGGTCCAGCCCGGTCTGCAGCCGGTCGCCGGTGAGGCCGCCGACGTCGTTGGACGGGTCGCCGTTCGCGAACCGGTCCGCCATCAGGAAGTAGAAGCGTTCCTTCGTGAGGTCGCGGCGCAGGCTTGGCGCTGCAAGGGTCCTGTCCACCGCGGTCACCTTCGGACCGGCGAGATCGACCGGCGTCACAGTGACAATGTGACTAGTGTCGTTGTAACTAAATTGCAGCCTGGCCGGGCCCTCGATCCGCAGCGGAATGTTCGGTCCGTTCAGGACGCCACCGGCGCCGTAGTTCTCGTCCCAGCCCTTGCTGACCGCGACTTTGAACTCGTACGAGCCTGCCGGTACGTCGAACACCTTCGTGTACGGCGCACCCGCACCGAGACTCGTCGCGTCGCAGCCCGGGTCCCAGTCGGCCGCACAACCCAGCTCGCTCTGCAGCGAGCCCGCGACGGTGACAACCCGCTCCGCCGCTGGGGCCGGTGTCGCCGTACCCAGTCCGAGTACGACCACCGCTGCCGCAGTGAAACCCGCAGTCAAACGCCTGAATCCGCGCATCACGCATCCCTCCCCGCCGACTCACCTGCCGGGGACGGTAGCGGCCGCGTTTTACCGTGAGGAGGGCTCGATGGTCACGGTAAGGTCACGAGGTCCGGCAGTGTCGTCTCGATCGGCGTACGCAGCACGGTCGTCGCATGCTCGTCGTACGGCGTGGGCTGCGCGTTGAGGATGACCAGCGGCTTGCCGGAGTTCAGTGCGAGGTCACAGAGACCAGCGGCCGGGTAGACCTGCAGGGACGTACCGACGGCAAGGAAGAGGTCCGCGGACTCGGTTGCGGCGACTGCTCTGTCCAGCACAGCTCTGTCGAGGGACTGGCCGAAGGACACCGTCGCCGATTTCAGGATGCCGCCGCAGGCCTCACAGGCCGGGTCCTCGTCACCGGACTCGAGCCGGGGGAGTACATCCGACATGGGGAGGCGGCGCCCGCACTGCAGACAGTCGACGTACCGGACCGTTCCGTGGAGTTCGTGGACCAGCTCCGGCGACGACCCGGCCTTCTGGTGCAGGCCGTCCACGTTCTGTGTGATCAGCCCGGTCAGGCGACCCTGCCGCTCCAGCTCGACGAGGGCCAGGTGGCCCGGGTTCGGCTCGGCGGTCCAGGTGGGCACGGCCAGACGGTGCTTCCAGGTCGCCACCCGAACCTCGCGACTGTCGACGTACTCGTCGATGTCAAACATCGCCTCGGCGGCAGGGTCTTTCGTCCACACGCCCTCGGGCCCCCGGAAGTCAGGGATGCCCGAGGCGGTCGAGATACCTGCTCCGGTCAGTACGGCGATGCGGTCAGCTCGGATCACCCTCCGACGGTACCCACTCCGGCGCCAGCACGGACATCACGATCTCGTCCACCCACTCGCCTTCCCAGAGCAGCGCGTCCCGCAGTACGCCCTCCTCCTTGAAGCCGGCCTTCTCGTACGCGCGACGGGCGCGCGGGTTGAACTTGTACACGCCCAGGCTGATGCGGTGCAGGCCGAGCTGCTCGATGCCGTACCCGACGATCAGCCGGGTCGCCTCGGTGCCGAGGCCGCGGTTCTGGCCGGCCGCGCCGATCAGGATCCGGAAGTTGCAGCACTGGTTGTCGGGGTCCCAGTCGTTCAGCACGGCCTCACCGACGACAGCGCCGGACGTGTTGTCGACGACAGCCAGGTCCAGCCGATCGGTCTGGTCCTTGCGGGTCCGCATCCACTGCCGTGCCTGGTTCTCGCTGATGTCGCCGTGGCTGCCGGTCAGGCGGTCCACGTCCGGGTCGTCCATGGCCGCGGCCAGCGCCTCGTAGTCGCCCTCGTCCAAGGGGCGCAGGGTCACCCGGTCCCCGGACAGCGTGGGCTTGTGCGCGAAGTCGGTCACGCGGTGGAGTGTGTCAGCTGACCCGCCGCACGACGTACTGATTTACCGCGGTTGAAACGAGTTCCTGCCCGCGCATCCGGCACCAGGCCGGGATGTCCGTGGCGGCAGCCGGGTCGTCCGCGAGCACGGTGACCGTGTCGCCGACGACAACGGTCGGTAGCGTTTTGGCCAGCTTGATCACCGGGAGTGGGCAGAGCAGGCCTGTGCAGTCCAGGTCGACGTTCACATCCCCACCTCTGCCCGGATCCGGTGCACGATCCCGGGCAGCACGGCACAGAAGCGCAGTACGTCCTCGTGCTTCGTGCCGCGTGCGAGAGACAGCCGGACGTTGCCGTGGGTCAGTACGCCCATGGCTGCGAGTACGTGTGACGGCTGCAGCGTGCTCGACGTACAGGCGGAGCCGCTGGAGACGGCGAAGCCCTCAGCGTCCAGGGCGGTGACGAGAGCTTCACCGTCGACGTACAGACAGGAGAACGTGAGGATGTGCGCCAGGCGGTCGTCCGGATCGCCCACCACGTCCACGTCGGGGATCTCGGTGGCCACTCGTTGCCGTACCTCGTCGATCCACGCACGGTGCTGCTTGTTGAGCTCCTCTGCCTCGCTGAGCCGCGCCTGTAGTGCTGCGGCAGCGGCCAGCGCATTGGGCACGTCCGGGAAGCCGGGGGAGAGGCCGTCCTCCCGCTCGTCCATCGGCCACGCCGGGGCGATCCGCGTGCCTTTGCGTACCGCGAGGAGACCCACACCTGCCGGTCCACCCCATTTGTGAGCGCTTGCCGCGAGCACCGACCACCCGTCCGGTACGGCGTCGTGGCCGATCGACGCGGACGCGTCAACAAGCAGCGGTACGTCGCCACACGCAGCCGCCGCTGCTGCGACGGGTTGACGTGTCCCCACCTCGTGGTTGGCTGCCTGTAGTGCAGCCACCGCCACACCGGGTCGCCGTACCGCCTCTGTGAACGCATCCAGATCCACTCGGCCCAGCTGATCCACCCCGACCTCGACACCGTCTTCGCCCGCGGTGTGCAGTACGGCGGAATGCTCCACCGCGCTGTGCACCACCGACGTACCGGCACGTCGCCTGGCCGCCCGTACCGCGGACAGGCCGGTCTGGATCGCCGTCGTACCGGAGGTGGTCAGATACAGCTCGTCCGGCCGGGCTCCGACGGCGTCCGCGAGGACCGCGCGGGCGTTGTCCAGCAGCAGTCTCGCGGTCCGTCCCTCGTGGTGCAGACGGACCGGATCCGCCCATCCGGAATCCACTGCCGAGAGCAACATCTCCCGCGCCGCGGGGTGCATGGGCTCGGCCGACGCCGCGTCCAGATACCTACGCTCGATCACACGGGA
The DNA here is from genome assembly GCF_043197975.1 of Kribbella sp. NPDC048928. Lineage (NCBI taxonomy): Bacteria > Bacillati > Actinomycetota > Actinomycetes > Propionibacteriales > Kribbellaceae > Kribbella > Kribbella sp. NPDC048928. The sequence continues at coordinate 254,046 of NZ_JBICUC010000003.1, forward strand.
AACGCTAAGCCCTACCTATGCGCAGGACCGAGAATGGTGTCCAGTAGTGTTTGGTCGTCAGTCTCACTTGGGAAGGGAAAGGCGCCCCGTGGGTTCGAACGGCACGCCCGGAGTGGAGGAGCGACCGGCAGGTTCTGCCGGCGCCACACGTCCGGCGAAGCGACGCCTGCTGGTCGGTGCAGCAGTGGTGCTCGGCACCACGCTGCTGACCGGTTGTTCGTCGGCGACCACTGAGCAGTGGAAGCGACTCGGTCTGCCCGAGGGCGCATCGGACCGGACCGAGGCGATCCGCAGCCTCTGGATCGGTGCCTGGACCGCCGCCTTGATCATCGGCGTGATGGTCTGGGGCCTGATCCTCTGGGTCAGCGTGCGGTACCGCAAGCGCAACGAGGAGGCCCCGCGACAGGTGCGGTACAACCTGCCGCTCGAGGTGCTCTACACCTTGGCCCCGTTCGCGATCATCGGTGTGCTCTTCTTCTACACCGTCGAGCACGGCAACGCGGTCACGAAGATGGACGCCAACCCGCAGCACACCGTGAACGTGGTGGGCCAGCAGTGGCAGTGGACCTTCAACTACAAGGACACCGTCGACGGCAAGCAGGGCGTCTGGGAGACCGGAACGCTCGACAAGCCCGCGACCCTGTGGCTGCCGGTGAACGAGTCGGTGCACTTCGACCTGACCTCGCCGGACGTCATCCACTCCTTCTGGGTGCCGTCGTTCTACTTCAAGCTCGACGTGATCCCGGGCCGGACCAACAAGTTCGAGCTGACGCCGACCAAGACCGGCACCTTCGCCGGCAAGTGCGCCGAGCTCTGCGGGCTCTACCACAGCCGCATGGTCTTCACCGTCAAGGTGGTCGACCGTGACGAGTACGACGCACACCTCAAGGAACTGGCCGCCAAGGGCCAGACCGGAGCAGCCACCGGTGGCGCCGACGCCACCACCATTCCCGGTACAGGGGAGGGCGAGAAGTGACCGACTTCGCCGAGCGCTCCGGCGCCATCGGTAGCACCGCCGCACTACCGCGGCGGCGCAGCAAGGGCGAGTTGCTGGTCAAGATCCTGACCACGACCGACCACAAGCTGATCGGGCACATGTACCTGGTCACCTCGTTCATCTTCTTCCTGATCGGCGGCGTGATGGCGCTGCTGATCCGCGCCGAGCTGGCCAAGCCCGGCCTGCAGATCGTGAACGAAGAGGTCTACAACCAGCTCTTCACGATGCACGGCACGATCATGCTGCTGCTCTTCGCGACGCCGCTGTTCGTCGGCTTCGCGAACGAGATCATGCCGCTGCAGATCGGTGCGCCGGACGTCGCGTTCCCGCGGCTGAACATGTTCAGCTACTGGCTGTTCCTGTTCGGCGGTCTGATCACGGTCAGCGGTTTCTTCACCCCGGGTGGTGCGGCCGACTTCGGCTGGTTCGCGTACGCCCCGCTGTCGAACGCGGTCCGTTCGCCGGGCGTCGGTGGCGACCTGTGGATCATGGGTCTGTGGATGGCCGGTCTGGGCACGATCCTGGGTGCGGTCAACTTCATCACCACGATCATCACCATGCGCGCACCGGGCATGACGATGTTCCGGATGCCGATCTTCACCTGGAACATCCTGGTGACGTCGATCCTGGTGCTGATCGCGTTCCCGATCCTGGCGGCGGCGCTGCTGGTGCTGGAGGCGGATCGAACACTCGGGGCCCATGTCTTCGACGCGGCAAACGGCGGGCCCATACTTTGGCAACACCTGTTCTGGTTCTTCGGGCATCCCGAGGTGTACATCATCGCGCTGCCGTTCTTCGGCATCGTCACCGAGATCCTGCCGGTCTTCAGCCGTAAGCCGGTCTTCGGCTACATCGGCCTGGTCAGCGCGACCCTCGGTATCGCGGTGCTGTCGGTGGCGGTGTGGGCGCACCACATGTTCGTCACCGGCGCGGTGAACCTGCCGTTCTTCTCCTTCATGACGTTCTTGATCGCGGTGCCGACCGGGGTGAAGTTCTTCAACTGGATAGGCACGATCTGGGGCGGATCGGTGTCGTTCGACACGCCGATGCTCTGGTCGGTGGGCTTCATGACGACCTTCCTCTTCGGCGGTCTGACCGGTGTCATCCTGGCCTCGCCGGCGCTGGACTACCAGCTGTCGGACTCGTACTTCGTGGTCGCGCACTTCCACTACGTCGTGTTCGGCACCGTGGTGTTCGCGATGTTCGCCGGGTTCTACTACTGGTGGCCGAAGTTCACCGGGAAGATGCTCGACGAGCGGCTCGGCAAGCTGCACTTCTGGTTGCTGTTCATCGGCTTCCACACGACCTTCCTGGTGCAGCACTGGCTGGGTGTCGAGGGCATGCCGCGGCGGTACGCCGACTACAAGGCGAGCGAGGGCTTCACCACGCTGAACGAGGTCTCCAGCGTCGGTGCCTTCATCCTGGGCGCGTCGATGCTGCCGTTCTTCTACAACATCTACAAGTCCCGCAAGGCCAAGCCGGTCGGTGTCGACGACCCGTGGGGCTGGGGCCGGTCGCTCGAGTGGGCGACCAGCAGCCCGCCGCCGCGGCACAACTTCGAGAAGCTGCCGCGGATCCGGTCGGAGTCGCCGGCGTTCGACCTGCACCACGCGGACGTCGCTCTTGCCGAGTACCCGGCGAACCGGGCCGGCAAGGACAACCTGCTGGACGCTGGTGACGACGAGGGCAGGGTCGACCATCTGGTCGAGCAGAGCAACGCCGAGTCCGCTACCGGGAACGACGGGAAGGACGAGGCGTGAAGGTCGAAGCCTGGGTCTTCGGGATCCTGAGTGTGTTCCTGGTGGTCGTCACGCCGATCTACTGGCTGATGTCGGAGGACCCCACCGGTACGACCGCACTGACGATGACGTTCTTCCTGTCGCTGCTGGTGGCGTTCTACCTGAGCGTCACTGCGCGCCGGATGGACGCACGCCCGGAGGACCGTAAGGAAGCCGAGATCGTGGAAGGGGCCGGCGAGCTCGGCTTCTTCCCGCCGTACTCCTGGTGGCCGCTGTGGGTGGCGCTGACCGTGAGCGTGATGGTGCTCGGCGTCGTCTTCGGCTGGTGGCTGTTCATCGCCGGTGTGGCGATCTGCATCGTCACCGTGAGCGGGTTCATCTTCGAGTATTACCGCGGGGACCACGCTCACTAGTTGAGAGTCGTACGAAAAACGCCGTCCGGGAACGAACCCGGCGGCGTTTTCGTGCGTCTTGTGTAGTGCGTGCGGGTACAGAGGGTTGTGGTCCGTACCAGTTGGGTTGTAGGCGATGCACGGAAATGTCGCCGCGGCAGGTTACCCTTACCGCGGTCTGACTAAACAGGGGAGATCTGGGGAATGGTGAGCGGTTCGGTGAGGAAGCACGGCCTTGCCGTGGCGGGGATTTGTGTCCTGCTGCTGGCCGGTACGGCGTGTAGCGACACGAAGGCCGACGGCGCCGGCAACGGCAGTCAGTCGACGCCTGGCGCATCCACGTCGCAGAGCAGTACTCCGGGCGCCTCGAGCACGCCCGATGACTCGACCACTCCGTCGGAGACCGCTCCGGCCACAAGCATCGCCATCGTGCCCGCGAAGGGCGCCACGTCGGTGCAGCCGGACAAGCCGGTGACGGTGACCACCACCGGCGGCAAGCTCAGCGCGGTCACGGTGAAGGACGACGACGGCGACAAGGTTGCCGGCAGCTTCAACGCCGAGAAGACCCAGTGGACGTCCGCGGACCTGCTGAAGCCCGGTGCCGCGTACACGGTGACCGGCTCGGCCGAGGGCACCGACGGCGCCACCGTGCCGATCAGCTCGACCTTCAAGACCCTGAAGGCGACCAGGAGCCTGAAGGCATCGGTTGCCCCGCTGAACACCGCGACCGTCGGTGTCGCGTACCCGATCCAGGTCTACTGGAACAACCCGGTCAAGGACCGGGCCGCGGTCGAGAAGCGGCTCTCGGTGAAGACCTCGGTCCCGGTCGACGGCAGCTGGCACTGGGTGAACAGCAAGCAGGTCAACTACCGCCCGAAGAACTACTGGCCGGCCGGCACCAAGGTGACGGTGAACATCGACACGCAGGGCGTCAACGCCGGTAACAACACCTGGGGCACTGCCAGCCGGACGATCAAGTTCAGCATCGGCAAGTCCGTCGTCAGCAACATCAACGTCAAGAAGCACGTGATGACGGTGACGATCAACGGCAAGCTGGCCAGGACCATCCCGATCACCGCCGGCAAGGACGGGTTCACCACCCGCAGCGGCGTGAAGGTGATCATGGAGAAGTACACGACCAAGCGGATGGACGCGGCGACCATCGGCCTCAAGCCCGGCGACCCGAACTACTACAACATCCCGGATGTGAAGTACGCCCAGCGCGTCACCAGCTCCGGTGAGTTCATTCACGGCGCGCCGTGGTCGTCCGGCAGCCAGGGCAGCGCCAACGTCAGCCACGGCTGCGTCGGCATGAGCCTGAAGGACTCCCAGTGGTACTTCGGCCAGACCCTGATCGGCGACCCGGTCATCGTCACCGGCACCACCCGCCACATGGAGCCCGGCAACGGCTGGACCGACTGGAACTCCACCTGGGCCAAGTACAAGGCAGGCTCCGCCCTCGCCTGACCCAGCAGCAACTGAAACGGCCCCGACACCAACCCGGTGTCGGGGCCGTTTTCAATTGCCCAGTGCGGCGAGGAGTTCCTCGGTGTGGAGGGCTGGGAGGGAGTGGTGGGTGGCTTGGGGGATGTGGGTGACTGTGGCGCCGGCGGACTTGGCTTGGGTGGCTACTTGGTGGGGGTTGTGGGCCTTGGTGCGGTCGGCTACTACGACGACTGTTGGTGGGAGGTTCTTGAAGGTTGCGGGGCGGCGGGGTTTGACGGGGTTGGCTGTGGGTTCGAGGGAGCCGAGAGCTGCCGCCTGGAGCCAGGCGGGGTCGACTGGGAGGCCTTGAGTCTCCCAGCGGATGAAAGACCTGTAGCGCGCTTCTGACGGGCGCAAGAGCATGGGGAGGGCTCGGGCCACGTAGGTGGGTCTCAGGCCCGTGAAACAGTCTGTGGGGTCGATCAGGGCCAGCTTCCGGACCGGCGCCTCGAGCGCGTACGTGAGTGCGACCCAGGCGCCGTACGAATGGCCGACGAGCAGCGGCTCGTCGAGGCCCTTCAGGACACCGGACAGCCACGCCATTAGGTCCGTGACAGTGCGCGGCGGGGGAGCGGTGCTAAGGCCGGCGTCGCCGGGGAGGTCGGGCGCGTACACGCGGTACCGGTCAGCCAGACGCGGGGCGACGGCGAACCATGCGGCGGCGGTGGCTCCGTGGCCGGCGAGCAGAACTGCTGGTGGGGCGTCGGGCGGGCCGCAGACGTTGACGTGGGTGCCGGCCAGGTCGAGGTGTTCGACCGGTACGCCCCAGCGATCGAGCAGGGCGTCGTACGCCTCTCGGAAGCTCATGCGCCAAGAATAGCTCACTGAGTGAGGTAAGGTCCGGGGTATGCGTGAAGGAGTGACCCCGGCCGACCCGGAACGCGCGGCCGCGCTGGACGTGGTGCATCTGCTGCGCGAGGTCGCACTGCGGCTCGAGTTGGCGGTCGGTGAGTTTGCCCGTACGACGGGACTGCACGGGACCGACGTACGGGCGCTCGTACGCCTCCTGGACGCCGAACGCGCCGGACTCGAGGCCACGCCCAGCTGGCTCGCTCAACAGCTCGGAATGACCTCTCAGGCGACGACGGCGGTCATCCACCGCCTGGAGACTGCCGGCCATGTCGAACGGCTCAGAAGCCCTACAGACGGTCGCAGCTCCCGCCTCCAGGTGTCCGACGGTGCGGTCGAGCTCGGCTGGCAGTTCTTCGGCCCGCTCCTCAACCGGCTGACCGTCACCACGCAGGCGCTCGGCAGCGACGAGCAGACTCTCGTGAAGAACTACCTCACAGCAGTCGCCAACGCTCTGGGATAAACGGAAAGGGCCCCGCCGAAGCGGGGCCCTCTCCATGTCGTGCGACGTCAGGACTTGTCGCTGGTGACCTCGCGGTAGGTCTCCGTGTCCTCCGTCAGCTCGTGGATCTCGTCGGAGTCGTGCGCGTGCTCGTGCGCCTCCTCGATCTCCTGTGTCGTCGGCTTCTGCACCGCGTCGGCGAAGTAGAACCGGGACAGAGCGGCGCGTGCCTTGTTCAGGGCCCGCCGCGGGGCGCGGACGCCGTTGTCGTCGGTGTCCGGTCCGATCTCGTGCGGCACCAGCCGGTCCCGCGCGGTCAGCGAGTAGGCCTCGTACGTCGAGATCGGCTGGTGCCGCTCGGTGTACTTGCCCTCGGGGGAGCGGACCAGGACGCCGGTCTCCAGACCGTGCATCAGCCGGTCGGTGTCCGCACGCTGCAGCGAGATCGCCCAGCGACGCGCCACCCAGAAGCCCAGGATCGGTCCCAGGATCACCGCGAACCGCAGGAACCAGGTCACGTGGTTCAGCGAGATGCCGAAGTGGGTGGCGAGGACGTCGTTACCACCACCGATCCACAGCAGCGCGTAGAACACGATGAACGCGACGCCGATACCGGTCCGGGTCGGCACGTCCCGCGGCCGGTCGAGCAGGTGGTGCTCACGTTTGTCGCCGGTGATCCAGCCCTCGATGAACGGATACAGCGCGACCAGCGTGACGAACGCGGGTGGCACGATCAGCGCGGGGATGATCAGGTTCCAGCTGAGAGTGATGCCCCAGAAGTGTGACTCGAAGCCGGGGAATATTCGTACTGAGCCTTCCAGCCAGCCCATGTACCAGTCGGGCTGGGAGCCTGCGGTCACCTCGGCCGGGTTGTACGGCCCGTACAGCCAGACCGGGTTGATCTGCATCAAAGCGCCCATCAGGGCCGTGATGCCGAAGACCACGAAGAAGAAGCCGCCGGCCTTGGCCGTGTACACCGGGAACAGCGGGTAGCCGACCACGTTCTTCTGCGTCCGGCCGGGACCGGCGTACTGCGTGTGCTTGTGGTACACGACCAGGAACAGGTGGGCCGTGACGAGCGCCAGGATGATGCCTGGGATCAGCAGTACGTGCACGATGAAGAACCGGGAGACGAAGTCGCCGCCGGGGAACTCTCCACCGAAGATGAAGAAGTTCATGTACGTACCGACGACCGGTGACGCCTGGATCATGCCGTTGGTGATTCGCAGACCGGTACCGGAGAGCAGGTCGTCGGGGAGGCCGTAGCCGATGAAGCCCTCGATGATGCCCAGGAACAGCATCCCGAAGCCGATCAGCCAGTTCAGCTCACGCGGCTTGCGGAAGGCGCCGGTGAAGAACATCCGGAGCAGGTGCACCATCATCGCGGCGATGAACAGCACCGCCGCCCAGTGGTGGATCTGCCGCATCAGCAGGCCGCCGCGGATGTCGAACGAGAGGTTCAGCGTGGAGGCGTACGCCTCGGACATGTGCAAGCCCTTGAGCAGGCTGTACGAGCCCTGGTACTGGACCTCCGCCATCGACGGCTTGAACCAGAAGGTCAGGAACGTGCCGGTGAGGATCAGGATGATGAAGCTGTAGAGCGCGATCTCGCCCAGCATGAAGGACCAGTGGTCCGGGAAGACCTTCCGGAGGTTCTTCTTGCCGATCTTCCCGATTCCGAGGCGGTCGTCGAACCACTTGACCGGTCCGGGAAACTCTGTGCTTGTTGACACTGTTGTCACCCTCGTTCGAAGAAGCTCGGGCCGACCGGCTCGTTGAAGCCGCTCTGCGCAACCAGGTAGCCCTCACCGTCCACTGCCAACGGTAGCTGAGGCAGTGGCCGGGCCGCAGGCCCGAAGACGACCTTGGCGCTGTCAGACAGGTCGAAGGTCGACTGGTGGCACGGGCAGAGCACGTGGTGGGTGGTCTGCTCGTACAGCGAGATCGGGCAACCGACGTGGGTGCAGATCTTGGAGTAGCACAGGATCCCGTCGATGCCCCAGTTCTCCCGGCCGGGCTTCGTACGGATCTCGCTGGGCTTGATCCGGACCACGATCACCGCGGCCTTGGCCTTGGCGTTCTGGTAGCCGACCGGGTCCTCGTCCTGCATCGGCGCGAGGTTCGCCGGGGCCGCGTTCACGAGCTGGCCGACGACCAGGTCGGACGGCTTGATCGGGCGGTCGGTGACGTCGTTGACGACCCGGATGCCCTTGGCCCAGATCGTGTTGTACAGCGCGCGGCCGGGCAGCGGGCCGAGGTCGCGGAGCAGGATGATGGCCGGCAGGCCGAGGGCGCCGAGGGCACCGATCAGCGAGTTCCGGATCATCTTGCGGCGGGTGAAGCCGGACTCGGCCGTACCCTGCTTGAACGCCTCGGTGATCTCAGCGACCTGCTGCGGCGAGGAGTGCGCGTCGTGGCGCTCCTCGGAGATCTCCTCGTCGACCATCAGCTTCTTGGCCCACTGGATCGCGCCCGCACCGATCAGGAACAGCGCGAGCCCGATGCACAGGCCGATGGTCATGTTGTTCGCGTTGCCGGTCAGCGGGCCGAACTCGATGTAGGAGTCCCGCGGAATGGCGAAGTACGCCACGCAGGCGCCCAGCACGAGCAGCGTCGCCAGACCGAACATCGACGACACCTGGCGCTCGACGCGGTCGGCGGCCTTGCTGTCGATGTCGGTGATCCGCGGCTCGTGCGGCTCCAGGCCTGGGTCCGGGATCGGCTCCGCCACCTCGACGGCGCCGTGCTCCTCGTCCTCCGCCTTCACCGGCAGGTTGTCGTTACTCACTTGGCCTTCGCTCCCTTGGCCTTGACGCCCTTGGCGCCGATCCAGACGGCTACGCAGACCAGCAGGCCGATTCCGACGAACCAGCCCCACAGGCCCTCGGAGACCGGGCCGAGCCGGCCGAGGCCGAAGCCGCCCGGGTCCTTCTGATTCTGCAGTGTCTTCAGGTACGCGATGATGTCGCGCTTGTCCTCCGGCTGCATGACCTGGTCGGAGAACACCGGCATCTGCTGCGGGCCGGTCAGCATGGCTTCATAGATGTGCTTGGGGTCGACGCCCATCAGCGACGGTGCGTACTTGCCGTTCGGCAGCGCGCCGCCGCGGCCGGCGAAGTTGTGGCACGCCGTGCAGTTGGTGCGGAACAGCTCGCCGCCCCGGGTGATCTGCTCGTCGGTGGCCTTGCTTACGTCGTACGACTCCGAGGCCGGAACGGCCGGGCCGGGGGCGAGCGAGGCGACGTACGCGGCCAGGGCCTCGATCTCCTCCTGCGAGTACGCCGGCTGCTTGCGCGGCATCTGCGCTCCCGGCTGCATCGCGGGCATCCGGCCGGTACCGACCTGGAAGTCGACCGCGGCGGCGCCGACGCCGATCAGCGACGGGCCGGCCATCTTGCCCGCGCCGTTCCCGCCGCCCTCGGCGGCCAGGCCGTGGCAGCTGGAGCAACCGACCGAGAAGAGCTTCTTGCCCTCCTCGATCTGCTGTGACTGGGGCGAGTTGTCCGCAACCGCGTTGTCAGGGGCGAAGGCGGCGTACGCCGAGCCGACTGCCAGGAGGCCGAACAGGAGCACGACGAGGCCGGCGGACCGGTGGCGTCGTCGCGCGGAGAAAAAGCGCGCCGGTGACAAGGGTTGTCTCTTCTCACTCATTTGAGCAGGTAGATGGTCGCGAACAGGGCGATCCAGACCACGTCGACGAAGTGCCAGTAGTACGACACGACGATCGCCGAGACGGCCTGTTCGTGGGTGAACTTACGAGCCATGTACGTCCTGGCCAGGACGAACATGAAAGCGATGAGGCCGCCGGTCACGTGCAGAGCGTGGAACCCGGTGGCCAGGTAGAAGACCGATCCGTACGCGTTCGACGAGATCGTCAGGCCCTCCTGCACCAGCCCGGTGTACTCCGTCACCTGGCCGGCCACGAAGACCGCGCCCATCAGGTACGTGAGGATGAACCACTCACGCATGCCCCAGGCCCGCGGGTTCAGCACCGATCCGGTCCGGCCGACCCGGCCGTGCTCGGCCGCGAAGACGCCGAACTGGCAGCTGAAGGACGACAGCACCAGGATCGTCGTGTTCACCGCGGCGAACGGGACGTCCAGATGCTCCGTCATGAGCTGCCAGAGCGTCTCCGTTCCGGAAGCCGCGGCAGCGGTCGTCACCGACCGGATGGTGAAGTACGCCGCGAACAGGGCGGCGAAGAACATCAGTTCGCTCGAGAGCCAGACGATCGTGCCGACACTGACCATGCTGGGACGGTCGGCATGACCGTGTTCACGAGACGCTGGGAGCGCGGTTGCAGTGGCCACGCGGTCATTATGTCGGTCCTCGCGTTCAGCGCTACGACCACCCCCGTGCATGTCGCCGACCGGCTGTTCTTACTGTGGAAGCGTGCTTCCCCTTCACGCCGCCCCGGGCGACCGGATCGAGCCGCTCACGGCGGTCCGGTTGCTGACGGCATGGACCTTCGAACCGGTGTTACTCGCCGTGATCGTGCTGCTCGGCGCCCTGTATCTGTACGCCGTCCACAGGCTGCGCCGGAGGGGCGACAAGTGGTCCCGCGGGCGGACGTTCGCGTTCGTCGGTGTCGGCCTCGGCAGCGCCGTGATCGCCACCCAGTCGGCACTCGGCACGTACGACACGGTGCTGATCAGCGTGCACATGGTTCAGCACATGATCCTGTCGATGCTGACGCCGCTCGCGCTGGCGCTCGGCGCACCCATCACGCTGGCACTGCGGACGCTGCCCGGGCGGCCGCGGAAGTGGTTGCTCTCCGTGTTGCATTCGCGGGTGGCGAAGGTGCTCTGCTTCCCGCTGATCGGCTTCACGCTGTTCGTGCTCAGCCCCTGGGCGCTGTACTTCACGGGCTGGTACGACGCGACGCTGCGGTCGACCTCGCTGCACGACCTGCTGCATCTGCACTTCATCCTGGTCGGGTCGCTGTTCTTCTGGCCGCTACTCGGGCTGGACCCGGTGCCCGGCCGGGTGATCTACCCGTTCCGGCTGATGATGACGTTCCTCACGCTGCCGTTCCACGCGTTCCTCGGGATCACGATCATGTCGGCCGGCAAGCTGATCGCCGAGGACTGGTACACCGGCTTCGGCCGGTCCTGGCCGCCGTCGCCGCTGCACGACCAGTACATCGCGGGCGGTCTGCTGTGGGGCTCGGGCGACCTCGTCGGCGTGGTGTTCTTCGCCGTACTGTTCGTCCAGTGGGTGCGTGAGTCGCAGCGTGAGGCGCGCCGCGAGGACCGGCGTCTGGACCGGTTGGAGGAACAGGCTCGCCGGGCCGAACAGGCACCCCGGTAGCATGCGCGGTGTTGTTTGAATGTCCAGTCTTCCTCAGAACACAGCTTGGGATGGATCGATGAGTTCAGAGCGTCCGCTGAAGGTCCTGGTCTACAGCGACGACCGTACGACGCGGGAGTCCGTCCGGCTGGCCCTCGGCAAGCGGCCGGTGGCCGATCTGCCCGAGCTCGAGTACGTCGAGTGCGCGACCGAGCCGGCCGTGATCAAGACCATGGACAAGGGCGGGATCGACCTGGCCATCCTGGACGGCGAGGCCGTCCCGGCCGGTGGCATGGGGATCGCGCGGCAGCTGAAGGACGAGATCTTCCAGTGCCCGCCGGTGCTGGTGATCACGGGCCGCCCGCAGGACGCCTGGCTGGCGACCTGGTCGCGGGCCGAGGGCGCGGTCTCGCACCCGATCGACCCGATCAAGCTGGCCCAGGTCACCGCCGACCTGCTCCGGCAGCGGGTCGCCGGGCTGCCTGCCACCACCGCCTGACCCGGGCTGATGACCTACACCTGGTCCCACGTCCTCGGACCGCTGCTGCGGCACGAGGACCTGGAGGCCGCCGCCACCGCGTGGGCGATGGAGCAGATCTTGTCCGGGGCCGCGACGCCGGCGCAGCTGGCCGGGTTCGTGATCGCGCTGCGGTCCAAGGGCGAGACGGTCGACGAGGTCGAGGGCCTCGTGCAGACGATGCGCGATTTCGCCACCCGGATCAGTGTCCCGGGCCGCACGCTGGACGTGGTCGGTACGGGCGGTGACCAGGCCCACACGGTGAACATCAGCACGATGTCCGCGATCGTGGCGGCCGGCGCCGGGGCGAAGGTCGTGAAGCACGGCAACCGCGCGGCGTCGTCCGCGTGCGGCGCCGCCGACGTACTCGAAGAGCTGGGGATCCCGCTCGATCTCACCGGTCCGCAGGTCGCCGAGGTGGGCGAGCGGGCCGGGATCACGTTCTGCTTCGCGTCCGCGTTCCACCCGGCGCTGCGGTACGCCGCGGTGCCCCGTCGTGAGCTCGGCGTGCCGACGACGTTCAACCTGCTCGGCCCACTGGCGAACCCGGGCGACCCGTCGGCGCAGGCCGTCGGGGTTGCGGACGCCCGCGTGGCCGGGCTGGTGGCCGGCGTCCTGGCGCGACGTGGGATCGATGCGCTGGTGTTCCACGGCGACGACGGGCTCGACGAGCTGACCACGCGTACGACGTCGCAGGTGTGGGTCGTCGGCGGCGGGACGGTCGAGGGACCGATCACGCTGGACCCGCGGGAGCTCGGCATCGAGCCCGTGGCGGCGGACGCGCTGAAGGGCGCGGACGCCACGTACAACGCGAAGGTCGTCCGCGCTTTGGTCGACGGCGAGACAGGCCCGGTGCGTGATGTCGTACTGCTGAACGCCGGTGCCGCGCTGGCCGCGTACACGCCCGAGGAGGGCACCGTGACGGAGCGGATCCGGACCGGGATGGACCGGGCGGCGGAGGCGATCGACTCCGGCGCCGCGAAGGACATACTGGACCGCTGGATCACAGCCTGCGCGGACGTCCGCGGCTGAACGGATCGCAGTAGAAAGGCCGGCCGGGATTTCCCGGCCGGCCTTTCCTGCTATTTGTTGATCTTGATCTGGGTGACTTTGTAGCGCCAGACCTTCTGATAGTCCGGGGTCGAGCCGGCGATGTCGGCGATCGAGACCGCCGCGGTACCGTCACCGCGATCGATCACCGCGATCATCACCGTGGAGAACGTCTCCGGCAGCTGCGGCACCTTGACCGCCACCTTGGCGACGATCTCGTGGCCCTGGTGGCCGTCGACCGTGATCACCTTGTGGGTGGTGCCCTTCATGATCTGCGGATTCTGGCCGTACAGATTGCTGATCGCACGGCCGCCGATCTTCACGGCCGCGTCCTTCAGGCCGGCCGCGCTGTTCTTGTACGGGATGTCCGGCGGGAGCTGGCCGAAGGCCGTGTAGTTGCCCCAGCTGTCCTTCTTGCCGTTGTAGTTGCTGTGCACCGTCAGCCAGACGGCCGCGCCGCCCCACAGGCCGGTGCGCTCCTCGGTGTTGGTCCAGGCCGAACTCATGATCGGCATCGTGTCGTTGTTCGAGGCAACGATCTGGGTGCCGAGCACCTTGCCGAACGGCGTCGGCGTCTCGGACGGCTTGACCGACGGACTGACGGTCTCGAGCGGCGTCCCACCGGTCGGCAACGCAACCGGCGACGTGGCCTCGGCCTTGTCGACGATCCACCCGACACTCAACCCGGTCGCCGCCAACGCAGCCACCACCAGCACGAGCGCCCCCACAACCCGAGCCCGCCCGCCGACACCTGAACCCACGGACTTCCGGCCAGACTCACGAACGGTCTCAGCAAGCTCCCCGCCGCCGAACGCACCATTCCCACCCGGCCCAGCACCAACCCCACCACTCGGCCCGGAACCATGCCGCCCAACCCGCCCACCACCCAGCAGACCACCCTGTCCCGGGGCCTGCCCAGCGACTGGTCCAGCGTTCGGCCCAGCGCCCGGTCCGGCGTTCTGACGAGCGCCCGGTCCGGCGTTCTGACGAGCACCTGGCCCGGTGCCCTGTCCGGCGCTGGGGCCCGCGTTCTGGTGACCGATCGCGCCAGATCCTGCCGCGTGTGCGCCAGGCCCGCCTGGTCCGCTGGCATACGCGCCGCCAGTGCCATGCGCATCTGCGCCCGCCGGGCCGCTGACCGAACCCTGCCGATCACCAGGACCCTGGGCGCTGATGCTGCGGCCTCCAGCGGTCTTGGCATCCGGCCCGGCCGCCCGCGCAATCACCTCGGTAAAAGCAGCCGGCTGCTGCCGTCCACCCTGCTGCCGTCCACCCTGCTGCGGACCCGACGACTGCCCAGGCTGCTGGCCAGACTGTTGACCGGGCTGCTGTCCGGCAGTCTCCGCGCCCAACGCCTGCGCCTGCCACCCAACCTGCCGCTGCCCCGGCTGCTGCCCTGGCGACTGAGCACCCCACACAGGCGCCCCCTGCGGTTGCCCACCCTGCGGTTGCCCACCCTGCGGTTGCCCACCCTGCGGTTGCCCACCCTGCGGTTGCCCACCCTGCGGTTGCCCACCCTGCGGTTGCCCACCCTGCGGCTGCCCACCCTGCGGCTGCCCACCCTGCGGCTGCCCACCCTGTGGCTGCCCGCCGCGCGGTTGCCCCGGACCTGGTTGCCGCTGCCCAGGCTGCTGTTGCCCTGCCTGAGCCTGTGGACCTACCTGACCGGGCTGACCGGGCTGACCGGGTAGAGCCTGCTGGCTCGGTTGCGGTTGTCTCGGCTGCTGACCGGCGTACTGCGGTCCGGCCGGAGGAGCTGCGTGCTGCGGCCGCGCCGGCTGTGCCCCAGGCTGCTGCGCACCGGGCTGCTGGGCGCCCGCTTGCTGCATGGACGACTGCTGGGAGGCCGGGGTTTGCGGACCGGGTTGCTGTGAGGTTGGCTGCGGTGGGCCCGCGTGTTGTGGGCCGGGACGCTGCGGAGGTGACTGCTGTGGCTGCGGCGCGCCCCACGACTGTCCACCCGACTGCTGCCCACCCGACTGCTGCGGGCTGAACGGCTGGCGCGCGTCGGGCTGCTGCTCTCCCGGCCGCTGTGCGCTGACCGGCTGCTGCACGCCTGGCTGTCCGCCCGATGCCTGCGCGCCTGACTGTGCACCCGATGCCTGCGGGCCTGGTGGGGGTGAGTTGGTCCAGTGTTGCTGCTGGGGTGGGGCTGCGTGTTGGGGGCGTGCGGGCGGCCGGGGAGGCGGTGCAGGCGCGGGGGACTGGCCGAACAGGACGTCCGGAGAGCCTGACTGGTCCGCGTCCTGCGACTGTGCGGGGTTCTGCACAGGGCGCGGCGCCGGTGCGGGAGGTGCTTGCGGCGTACCGGCGAGCGGATCACCGGACCCACCGAGGGAATCACCCGAACCACCAAGCCGGATGCTCAGCGACCCGTCCAGGGATCCGTCGCCCCAGGAACCTGGTCGCGCCTCACCCGGAGTGCCAGGGCGTGCCTCATCGCCCGCCGTGCCGGGGCGCGACTCGGCCGGTGTGTCCGGGGGAGTGCCCTGCGGCGGCTGGTTCTGGTCTTCGTTCTCAGCCAACTTGAATTCCCTTGAAAGCCTCGTCCGCGGCCGTTTTCAGATCCGGGCGGTTGGTGGGGATCCCGCTGACGTAGGCGACGGCAGTCCCGTCGCCGAGGTCGAACACGGCCACCGTCAGGGTAAGCACCCGAGAGGGCACTGTGGTCGCGTTTGCGGTGACGGTCTGCTGGAAGAACCAGCCGGACTTGTCCGTCCGCTTCACCGCACCGTTCGCGCCGGCCTTCACGGTGACGGGGATGTTCCCGTACATGCTGGTCTGCAGTTGCGTCGCGAGCGTCGCCGCGGTCGCCTTCGGGTCGCCGTTGAACCCGGACCCGGTGCCCAGACCGCCGACGAAGATGTCCGCGCTCCAGTCGTCCTTGGTACCTGCGGCGTCCTCCTGCAGCAGGATCCGTTGGCCGCCCGCGTTGTGTACCTGCGGAACGAACAGCTTGTGATCCGACCACGGCGGGTTCCGGCGCGGGAACGAGATGGCGTCCGACGAGACCCGGTTGTCGCCCTCGTGCAGCTTCGGGTTCTTCGATTGGCCAGGGCTGGTCCCACCGGACGGCGACGGCGACGCGCTCTGCGTCGTCGTACCGGTCGAGTCGGGAGTGGCCGTCTTGTCGTCCTTGTTGGTGAGCAGGACGACCGCGGCCACGATCACCAGCACAACCGCGACCCCACCGGCGATGACCAACGGCAGCTTCCCGCCGAACGGACCGCCGCCACCAGGGCTGTTGGACTTCTTGGTCTTGCCTTTCTCCCGCTTGCCGACGCCGGAACTCAGATCGGTCTGACCGCCCCAGCCCTCGTTCCCGTCGTCACCCCAGGCGCGCTGCGGAGCCTGCTGCGTACCTGTGCCCTGCTGACCGCCCCACTGCTGCTGACCGCCGTGCCGCGCACCACCCCGCTGCGCGTTCTGCTGGCCGTTCTGGGGGTCGCCCCAACCGTTGGCGCCCTGCTGGTTGCCGGACTCTTGTACGGGCCAGGTCTGGCCGTTGTCCCACGACTGGTTGTTCTGCTGGGCGTCCTGACCCCACGGGCCCGACTCCTGTACGCCGTGCTGATCGCCGACGCCCCAGCCGTTGCCGGCCGGTGCTGCATCCGTGCCCGCCGTACCTTGCTGCGAACCCCACTGGCCGCCCTGAGCGGACTGCTGCCCGCCGCCGGACTGCTGCGCGCCGCCGCCCTGCTGCGGGTCGCCGGACTGGTCCTGGCCGGCTGACTGTTGGCCGTTCCAGTTCTGGTTCTGGTCGCTCGCCTGCTGATCCCAGCTCTGGGGTTGGTTGCCGGCCTGCTGGTCGGCCCAGCTTTGGGACTGGTTCTGGTCGCCCCAGAGCTGGAGTGGCTGCTCCTGGGCGGTGTCCGTCGACTCCGGCACCGTCCAGAGCGGGCCGGCCTTCTCCGGAGTCTGCAGGTCCTCTTCGTCGTCGGCCTCGACACCCCACGCGGGTACGTCGCTGGACTGCGCGTCCTGCTCGGCGCCGCCCTGGCTGCCCCAGTCGGGCGCCAGCACATTCGACGCCTCGGAGTCGTCCGCCGCCTGCTGAGCCGCGGCCTCGTCAGCCGCCGCCTCGTCAGCTGCACGCTCAGCCGACTCTTGAGCAGCCTCCTCAGACGTCCGCCCGGCGTCTGCTGCACCTACGCCAGCTGCATCTGCGGGCGGTGTACCAGCAGGTGCAGCAGCTACGTTGGCGGCAGCTGGTGCGGCGGTGTCTGGGGCTGACTCGGGGGCAGGGTCGGCGTTGGGCGCGGGAGTGGCTGAGGCCTCACCCGGCTGCTCGGCCGGGACCGGGGCGAGCTTGAGGGTCGGTCCGGCGGGCTGGCCGGTTACTGGCTCATCGGCCTGTACGTCGGCTTTGAGCGCTGCTTCGGCTGCTTTGACCTCAGCGATGTCGCGTTGCGTCCAGTGCTCTGAAGGCGCCGGGGCGAGCTCAGGAGCGCCCCAGGTCGCGCGGGCACGCTCCGCTGGACTCGAGCCGTCGCCGTGCTCGCCGGTGTCGGCGGATGACTGCTGGGCAGGCTGTTCGGGGGCGTCTGGTTGCGGCGACTGGACTGGCTGCTGGGCGTACTCGTCGGGGGACACGGCGCGAAGGCGCGGTCCGTCGTTCGCGGGTCCGCCGGAGGACTGCGTCGGGTTCCAGAGCTGCGGTGTGGGGGAGGGCTGCCACCAGCCGCCGTCTGTTTGGTCGGCCGGGCTGGTGTCAGGTGCGCTGCTCGGCTGCACCGAGCGCAGGTTGCGCGTTCCCTGATTCCCACCGGGCTGCTCTGCGCTCAGCGGCTCAGCACCGGCGGACTGCGCCTGTTGCGCGGACTGCTGGTTGTCAGTTGGCTGTGCTGACCACGACTGCTCGCCCGTGCCGGAGCCCTGCTCTGGCTGGTGATAGTCGGTTGGCTGTTGTACTGGCCAGGACTGCTGGGGGTTCCAGCTGTCGGGTCCGGCTGGCTGGCTGGGGTGGTCATTGGCTGGGGGTTGCTGGGCTGGGGTTTGCTGGGCTGGCCAGGACTGTTGTGGGGGCTGGTTGTTGTCGCCCGTCTGGGCTCCCCACAGCTGGTCGGGCGGCGCTTGCTGGCCTGAATCAGGCTGTTCGTACGAGGTGAATTGGTCGGCGCCCCAGGGCTGCTGGTTCGCGGACCACGCTGGCTGGTTCGGGTCGGTGGCGGGTTGCTGACCGGCCCATGGCTGCTGGGTGGTGCCAGGTGTCTCGTGCGCGGGGAACTGTTGGCCGGACCACGGCTGCTGCTGCGTCTGCTCGAAGTCGGCGCCGGACTGCTGCTCTACCGCCGGCTGGATTTGAGTTTGTTCGGCGTCGGCCTGGTCGTGCGAGGTGAACTGGTCGGCGCCCCAGGGCTGCTGGTCGGCCGACCAGGCGGGCTGGTTCGGCTCGGTTGCGGGTTGCTGGCTGCCCCAGAGCTGGGTGCTGTCTGCGGCCGGCTGTTGGCCGTCCCACTGCTGCTGCGGGGGGTTTGTGTCGTGCTGGCCCGTCCACGGCTGCTGGCCGGTGGAGTCAGGAGTGCTGGGCTGCGACTGGTCCTGACCCGACCACGGCTGGATCTGAGTCTGCTCGGCGTCAGGCTGGTCGTACGACGTGAACTGGTCGGCGCTCCACGGCTGCTGGTCAGCTGACCACGCAGGCTGGTTCGGGTCCCCACCGCCCTGCTGACCACCCCACTGCTGCTGAGTGGCCCCCGGACCCGCCTGGCCGTCCCACTGCTGCTGAGTGACGCTCTGCTCGGACTGGCCGTCCCACTGCGGCTGGGTGCCGCCCTGGCCAGGCTGGCCGCTCCACTGTTGCTGAGGGCCGTTGGCGTTGGACTGGCCGTCCCATTGCTGCTGAGGGCCGTTCGCGTTGGGCTGGCCTTCCCAGTGTTGCTGGGGAGTGGTCTCGTTGGGCTGGTCGTAGGAGGTGAACTGGTCGGCGCTCCACGGCTGCTGGTTGGCGGACCAAGCCGGTTGGTTGCCTTCAGCTGTCTGCGGCGTGGTGTCGCTCTGTTGGGCGGGCCAGGACTGCTGCTGAGCGGGCTGCGACGCCTCGTGTGCGGGCCAGGTCGGCTGCTGGGCAGGCTGCGGCGGTTCCTGCGCAGGTTGCTGGGCGGGCCAGGACTGTTCCTGCGTCGGCCACTGCTGCTGGGAGCCGTCGGACGGCGCGGGGGCGGCCTCGTCGTGTGTCGAGAACTGGTCGGCGCCCCACGGTTCCTGGTTCGCAGTCCAGGAGGGCTGGTTGGCGTCCGCCGTACTCGGCTGGGACTCCGACGCCCCGGACTGCTGCGCGTCCCAGCTACCGGACTGCTGCTCGGCGTCCCACGGCCCGGACTGCTGCTGGGACTCCGACGCACCGGGCTGCTGCTGTGCGTCCCACCCACTGGCCTGCTGCGCGTCCCACGCGCCGGGCTGGTCCTGTGTGTCCCACGTGCCTGGCTGGTGTTCGGGCTCAGGTGTGGTGGGCTGCTGGGGAGTGGTGGAGTCGTCGTCTGTGGACTCGGACTCGTGCTGGGTTTTGTTGGTCCACTTCTTGCCGTTCCAGAAGCGGATGATGTCGGGCTGCCCGGTGGGGTCGGGGTACCAGCCGGCGGGTGGGTTGCTCATCCGCGTCCTCGCTGCACCGTCGGCGCGCAGGCGCGGACCTGGCCGGCGACGAACTGACCCCAGACGTTCATGTGTTCACCGTAACTTCAGCTCGTGTCAGACAGATCGGATCGGACCGGTCCTCAGACACCGTCCTCCTGGCCGAGGCTGAAGGCCGCCTCCAGGTCATGACTGGAGTACGCACGGAACGCGATGTGTGTCTCGGTGCTCAGCACGCCCGGCACCCGGTTCACGTGCTCGGGGATCACGGTCGCCAGGTCGTCGTGCCGCGCGACGCGGACGAGCGCGATCAGGTCCAGCCCGCCGGTCACGGAGTAGACCTCGCTGACGCCCTCGATGGCGGCTACCTGCTCGGCGACCTCCGGGATCCGTGCGACGTCGGCCTTGATGAACACGATCGCGGTGACCATGTCGTCCTCTCCTCTGCACCCGTCCGGAAACGCCGTCCGGTACTCACGTCTCGACCCGCTGAAGCATAGTGCGGTCGAGTCCCCGCAGCGCCCGCGCCGTCGGTTCGTCCGCGGGCAGGAACGCCTCCATCCGCAGTTCGGAGACGGTGACGTCGATCGCCGTACCGAACCGGGTCAGTGTGGTGACCAAGCGCAGCTCTCCGCTCGCCGAGCGCAACCGCAGCGGCACGGCGAACCCGACGTGGTCCGGACCCGTCTCCGGACGCGGCGGGATCAGCGTGACGAGGTCCGCGATCAGCTCGTCCACGCCGAGACCCGGCACCAGGGCGGCCTCTCGCGTCAGCCCGTCGATCACGTGCCACGACCACTCGGCCAGGTTCACGATTCGTGGCGCCAGGCCGTCGGGGTGCAGCAGCAGCCGCGGCAGCGAGACGGGCGGCTCGAGCAGGTACGGCGCGACGCCGGCAGCGAGCGCGTCGAACGAGCTGTTCGTGAGCACGACGTCGGCGCGCCGGTCGACCACAAGCGCGGGACTCGGGCGGTGCCCGTCGAGGATGGCGGTCAGCGCGCGGCGGATCGCGCCGAGATCAGGTGAGTCGTACGGCGTCTCGTCGTACGCCGGGGCGTACCCGCCGGCCACGAGTAACTGGTTGCGCTCCCGCAACGGCACCTGCAGCGACTCCGCGAGCCGGATCACCATGTCGCGTCCGGGCACCGACCGCCCGCTCTCGATGAAGCTGACGTGCCGCTGCGTGGTCCCCGCCCGCACGGCCAGCTCGAGCTGACTGACACGCCGGCGAGCGCGCCACGACCGCAGCCCCTCGGCCATCACAGATGTCATGCCGTAGTTCTAACGCACACCACCGACAGTCCATACCCAGCAGGGAATTGTCCGGCCGCGCGCACCACCGGCAAGGTCGTGGATGTGAACAACAACGCAGCCGAAGAGCTGGCACACCGTTATGTAGCAGTCTGGAACGAGCCCGACGCCGACGCTCGCCGGAAGGCCGTCGAGGAGCTGTGGACCGAGGACGGCCTGCATGTCCTGGAGCCACCTGAGGAGATCGCCAAGCGGGCGAGCGAGATCGGCGTCACGGCGAGCCTGGAGGCGCGGGGGTACGAGCAGCTCGTCAACCGGGTGAGCACGGCGTACGGCGAGTTCGTCGCGCCGGGGGAGTACGAATTCGTACCGCACGGGACGGCCGCCGTACTCAGCGACTTGGTGAAACTGCGCTGGGCGATGGTCCCGGCCGGCGGCGGAGAGGCGCTTGCCATCGGCATCGATCTGCTGCTGCTCGCCGCGGACGGCCGGATCCGCACCGACTACCAGTTCATCGAGAGCTAGGCGCGGGACTGGGAGACACGCCCTAACCTACGCGCACCGGCCCGAGTGGGCGGAGGTGGCGGCGGCGTTCGGTGGGGTGGTGGTGGGCGTCGGAGTGCGAGTTGTCGAGGCGGGTGAGGTGCCGGCCGGCGCCGCTCACCGGGCAGGTCCAGGTGCCGTCCATCTCGACCAGCCGGACACCGGGGAGCTCGAGCCAGCGCAGGATCAGCTCGATCTCCTCCGGCGACGCCGCCGCGACCGGACCGATCCCGGGCAGCACCGTCTCGGCCGACGCCCGCAGCATCTCCAGATGCGGTCGCGGATCCGTGCCGCGCGGGCTGAACCCGGCCGCCGCGAGCCGGCCGCGCCGGATCACGTGCAGCTCCCAGCCGCCCTCGTCGGTCCGCCTGGCGGCACAGATCTCCGCGCAGCCGGTCACCGACGCCATCCGCTGCATCCGCGCCGAGCTCCGTACGAACGCGCTCAGCCGGTCGCGCTGGACGGCGGCGTCCTCGAACCGCTCGTCCGCGGACAGCACGTCGATCCGCCGGTCCAGTGCGTCGACGACCGGCGTCGGGTCCACGGTCAGCGCGGACCGCAGCGCGCTCACGAACTCGCCGTACGAATCCATCGAGATCCGGCCGTCGCACGGTGCCACGCACCGGCCCATCTCGGCCAGTACGCACGGCGACAGCTGTGGGCGCCGAGACATCCGGGCCGTGCACTGCCGGATCGGGAACGCCTCGTGCAGCGCCGCCATCGCCCGCTCGGCGGTCTTCTTCGAGCTGAACGGGCCGAGGTACCCGGCGTCGTCGTCGCGCACCTGTTTGACCAGCGAGAGCCGCGGAAACGGTTCGACCGTGACCTTCAGCCAGTGCTGCCGCTCCGGGAACTTCGACCGCCGGTTGTACCGCGGCTTGTGCTCCGCGATCAGCCGCAGCTCGCGGACCTCGGCCTCCAGCGGCGTACCGCACTCGATGCCGCGGACACCGGTGGCGATCCCGACCATCTCGCCGATCCGGTTCCGGGTCTCGGAGGCGGTGAAGTACGAGCGGACGCGGGTCCGCAGGTCCTTGGACTTCCCGACGTACAGCACCTCGCCGCGGTCGTCGGTGAACAGGTACACACCCGGTGCGTGCGGCAACGACTCGGCCAGATGCCGTTTCGCGCGGACCGCCGGCGCGACCCGCGCCGAGAACGTCTGCAGGTCCTCCACCGTTTGCACGCCCAACGACCCGACCCGCTCGAACAGCCCGTGCAGCACGTCGACGGTCGCGCGCGCGTCGGACAGCGCCCGGTGGTTGGGCGTGACCGTTGTCCGGAACAGCTTGGCCAGCGTGCCGAGCTTGCAGTTCGGCGCCTCGTCGGGGGTGATCACCCGGCGGGCCAGCAGCGCGGTGTCGACGACGGCGAAGTCGGGCCAGTCGTACCCGTGCACCTGGGTCTCGTGCTTCAGGAAGCCCATGTCGAACGGCGCGTTGTGCGCGACCATCACGCAGCCGTGCGCGAACTCGAGGAACGCGGGCAGCACCGAGTCGATCCGGGGTGACGAGGCAACCATCAGGTTCGAGATACCGGTCAGGACGGCGATGAACGGCGGGATCGGCTCCGCCGGATTGACCAGGGTCTGGAACTCGCCGATCACCTCACCGGCCCGCACCTTCACCGCACCGATCTCGGTGATGCCGCCCTCACCCGGCGGATTGCCCGTGGTCTCCAGGTCGACGACGCAGAAGGTGATGTCGCGCAGCGGCGTCCCCAGGTCGTCGAAACTGTGCTGCACACCACGGATCGGCGACGTCGGATCCGCAGCAGCTGCCTGTCCTGGGCTGGTCATGGCCACGACGCTAAGAGCCGCCACCGACAATTCCGCAGGTGACACGCCTGCGAGTCGACTAGGCTCTCTGTATGCGTACACAGGCGATCACCGTGGATCAGGGCCCCGGGCCCGGTCGCTGTGGTCTGCGTCACCGGCCCGTTCGGGCCGCCGTTCCGGCCGGACAGCGGACCGGTGACTGAGGCCGGCACCGCCGCGAGCTCCGCCGCTACGACTTTGCCTGAACCGGTCCGGCAACGCGTTCTGACGCTGGCCGCGCACGCCCTCGGCCAGCTCCCCGCGACCGACGTCCCGGCGCCGCTGCGCCGGTTCGCCAGCTTCGCGCCGGCGAAACGCGCGAAGCTGTCCGCGTCGGTCCTCGGGCCGATCCTGGAGACCGACGACCACTTCCGCAAGCTGACCGCGTTCGAGGTACGGCGGGCGCACCCGGAGCTCGGCGACGCGATCGCGGACGGCGTACCGGTACCTGCCGCCGATCCGGTCGAGGTCGCTGCCCTCGCGTACCTGCTCCGTCCGGACGGCTGGGAGCAGCACGTCGCCGCGGCAGCCCAGGTCCCGGTGGAGGACCCGCGCGCCGACGCCGCCGTCGTCGACCGGCTGTCCGACCAGCTCGACCACGCCCGCACCGAGACCCGCCAGGTCCGCGAACGGCTTCGTGAACAGGTCAACGAGCTCAAGGGCGAGAACGTCACGCTCCGCCGCAAGCTCAACGAGGCCCGGCAGCGCATCACCGGCCTGCAGACCGAGGTCGAGCAGCGCACCAAGGAGGCCGAGACCGCGGACGAACGGGTCGACGCAGCCCGTGCCGAGGTTGAGCGTGAGCTGCGCAAGCTCCGTACCCGCATCACCGAGCTGGAAGCGGTCGAGCACGCCGCCCGGCGGACGGCTGGACAGGAGCGCGAGCTCGCAACGACGCGTACCAGGCTGCTGCTCGACACGTTGCTCGAGGCAGCGAGTGGGCTCCGCCGCGAGCTCGCGCTGCCACCCGGGGGAGAGCTCCGTCCGGCGGACACCGTGGCCGGCTCGGAGCCGGATGCGGCGCCGATCGGACGTACGGCACCGGAAGACGACCCGGCGCTCTTCGACGAGCTGCTGTCGTTGCCGCAGGTGCATCTGATCATCGACGGCTACAACGTGACGAAGACCGCTTGGCCCAACTCGCCGTTGCACTCGCAGCGTCAGCGCCTGGTGACCGCGTTGGGCGCGCTGGTCGCCCAGCGTCGTGTGGAGGTCACGGTGGTGTTCGACGGCGCCGAGATGTCCGGGCCGGTGCAACTGAATTCGCCGCGCGGGGTACGGGTGCGGTTCAGCCCGGCCGGAGTGATCGCCGACGAGGTGATCCGGCAACTGGTCCGCGCGGAGCCGCCGGGCCGTCCGGTCGTGGTCGTCTCCACCGACCGCGAAGTTGCCGACAGCACCATCAAACTCGGCGCCCGCGCACTGTCGGCCACGAGCCTGATCGCCCGCATCGCCCGGCCCTAGAGCCTGTCTGGCACCAGAAACTGTCGGCGGGGTTCTCTAGCGTCCTTCTCAGCCGGATGCAAGTCCGGGTGCTTCCCCACTTGGAGGATGTTGTGCTGATCGACTGCGACGCATGTGTGATGAAGGGTCCGGGGTGCCAGGACTGCGTTGTCACGGTGGTCCTCGGATTCTCCGCGGAGCGCTCCGGCAGCCTGCGGATCGACGACGACGAGAAGGCCGCTCTGGACGCGCTGGCCGAGTCCGGTCTGGTTCCACCGCTGCGCCTGGTGCACGCGGTGGACAGCATCGATCCCGCCGCGCCCGAGGAGCAGACCGGCTGACGCTCCCGGTATGTCAGGACCATCGTGCCGAAACCCCTGTGACGACAGGCGAAACGGTCGTTTGGCAGGCGACCGGCTTCGTTAATTTTCGATCAAACCCGAGGGGCGAATTGCACTGGTCACGAAACGGTCACTACTGTTACCTCTCGTTGCCTCAGGGTGTCGGCCGCTCCGGCCGACCGGGCAGCAGCAAGCCGAGGGAGTGATCCGGCGGATCCCGCGGACGTGATGTCCGTGGCGAGCCAGGTCAACGGGGACGGCGCGAGCAGAGGAAGGGACCGACCGGGCTGTGTCCATCGGACGCGTCAACCGCACCAAGGGAATCGCCCTCGCCGCCATCACCAGCACGGCAGTCGCCGCGGGTGTGTTCCTGATCCAGGGAGCGGCGGACGCCGACCCCAAGCCCACCCTGGCGGATGCGAAGAAGCAGGTCGCCGCCCTCGAGCACCAGGCCGAAGTGGCCGGTGAGTCGGCGAACGACCTTCGCGGCCAGATCACCGCCTCCCAGGCGCGGGTGAACGCGCTGAAGGCCGGGATCGCCAAGCAGCAGGGCCAGGTGGACGCGGTGAAGCGGCAGATCGGCTCTCTCGCGGTGGCCGGCTACCAGACCTCGGGCATCTCCACGACGGCGCAGTTGCTGCTGTCGAGCAACCCGGACCAGTTCCTCAGCCAGGCGTCCACCGCCCAGGCGTTCGCCGGCCAGCAGAACTCGGCACTGCGTCGCTACCAAATCGCGCAGGGCAAGCTCACCGACCTGCAGGCGAGCGAGCAGACCGAGCTGTCGGCGCTGCAGGCGGTGCAGACGAAGCAGAACGGCTTCAAGAAGCAGCTCCAGACGAACCTCGACAACGCCCAGAAGGTCCTCGACAAGCTCAGCGAGGCCGACCGGAAGCGGATCGAGGAAGAGAACAAGAAGGCCGCTGAGGAAGCGCGCAAGCAGCGCCCGACCCGCGACAGCGAGCGGACCAGCGATGACAAGAACCTGCCGAACATTCCGGCCAGTGGCCGCGGCGCGATCGCGATCAACGCGGCGCTGTCCCAGCTCGGCGACCCGTACGTGTGGGGCGCCGACGGCCCGAGCTCGTACGACTGCTCCGGTCTGACCATGTACGCGTGGGCCAAGGCCGGTGTTTCGCTGTCGCACTCCTCGAAGGCACAGGCCGGTGAAGGCCGCCGGGTCAGCAGGTCCGAGCTCGCCCCGGGCGACCTGGTCTTCTACTACAGCCCGATCAGCCACGTCGCCCTGTACCTCGGCAACGGCCGGATCGTGCACGCCCCCCGTCCGGGCAAGAGCGTGGAGATCGCCCCGCTCGACGAGATGCCGATCAACACGATGGTCCGTCCGGGCTGACCTGAGACCTTTGACATACTCTGCGGCTCCGGGGGCTCTTCCCCGGAGCCGAGTCATGTCACGGTGTCACCTGACGGTGTCGTGCGGTAGCGATGCCGTAGTGTCGAAGGAGGCCGGGTGTCCCGCCTGACAGGGGCAGGTGAGCAGCGAGGGGCCGAGGTGATCGACGAGCACGGCGATACGGTTCCGCTGCCGATGATCCCGTCCGACGGTGACCCACAGGAGTCGTTCGATCACGTACAGGAGCCGGATCCGCAGCGCCCGCCGTTCGCGCCGATCCTGAAGAAGGTCGCCCTCGGTCTGGCCGTCTGTCTGGTCGCCGGGGCCGGGTACGCCGGGTTGCAGCACATCGCGAACGCGCCTGCGGACCCGAACGCGCGGGGCGGGCACCAGCCGCCGTCCGCGACCTCGAGTACGCCCGACCAGGCGCAGGCCGGTGTCCAGCGGGCCGTCGCCGGCGAGGCCGTCCTGCAGAAGATGGCCGACGCGGTCGTGCACGACGACCGCACCGAGTTTCTGAACACCATCGACCCGAACACGCCGACCTTCCGGACCAGTGCGCGGACGATCTTCAGCAACCTGAGTACGCTCCCGCTCGGCACGTTCCAGTTGCGCTATGTGAGCGACGACGAGGGCGCTCTGACGCCGGACCGGCAGGCCCAGCTCGGCGGCACGCAATCCTGGTTGGCGCAGGTCGAGGTCTCTTGGCAGCTCTCCGGGTTCGACGTGACGCCGGCCCGCGAGACCCTCCCGGTGACGTTCGTCACCCGCGACGGGAAGACGTACGCCGCCTCGTTCTCGGAGCGGTTCGCGGCCGGGCAGCGGCGTCCGGTGTGGGCGCTTGGCGCGATCGAGATCGCCAAGGGCAAGCACAGCCTCGTGGTCAGCCTGGACGCCGGCTCCGATGCGAAGTCGGAGGCGAAGAGCTACGTCTCGGTCGCCGACAAGGCCGTCGAGTCGGTGAGCAAGGTCTGGGGCAAGAAGTGGCGGCAGAAGGTGATCATCTTCCTGCCCGCCAAACAGGCCCAGATGGAGGGCATCCTCGGCGCCAAGCCGAACACGTACACCCAGATCGCGGCCGTCACGATGGCCGAGCTGGACACTCCGGCGGTCGGTGCGCCGGTGCGGATCGTCGCGAACCCGAAGTTGTTCGAGGAGCTCGGCAAGCAGGGCCGCCGGATCGTCCTGACGCACGAGACCACCCACGTCGCGTCGAACGCGACGGCCTCGCCGGTTCCGTTGTGGCTGGCCGAGGGGTTCGCGGACTACGTTGCGTTCACCGCCGTACCGGTGCAGGACGACTCGGCGGCAAAGGAACTCTTCAAGGCGGTCCATGCCGGGCACGTACCGGCAGGGTTGCCGACACCTGAGGCGTTCGCGGCCTCGGCGACCGAGTTGCCGCAGGCGTACGAATCCGCGTGGCTGGCCTGCCGGCTGATCGCCGAGCGTGAGGGGCAGGACAAGCTGGTCGCGTTCTACCGCGCCGTCCACGCGTCGAAGAGCTCGACCGGGCTCGCGGATGCGTTCAAGTCGGTGCTCGGGATGACCGAGGCCGAGTTCGTCGTCCAGTGGCAGAAGTACCTTGAGAGGCTGGCAGGTGACTAAAGGCTCGTGGGCGCCGCGCGCCACGGGTGGTCTGCTCGCGCTCGCACTGGTCTTCACGATCGCCGTCACCACACCGTGGCACCTGATCGACCTGCCGAAGCCGGACGCCGCGCTGGACTTCAGCACGGCGGAGATCGCCCGGCAGAACGCGTTCCGGCACGAGATCCTGAAGTGGTCGACGACGTCCTGGATCATCTCGCTGGTGGTTCCGCTGGCGATCGGTTTCAGCCCGCTGGGTCGCCGGATGTACGACGCGCTGCGCGTCCGCCCGTGGTTCTTCGCCGTACCGGTCGTGGTCGCCGGGATCGCCCTGATCACCAACCTGCTCACCGTCCCGACCGATGTGCTCGCGGAGCGGGTCAGCCTGAAGTACGGGCTCTCGGTGGAGAACTGGCGGCTGTGGGTCTGGGACCGCGGCGTGAACTGGTTGCTCACGTCGCTCGGGGTTGCGGTGATCGCGGTCGTGCTGATGGCCCTGGCGAAACGCTCGCAGCGCGGCTGGTGGTTGCCCGGCGCAATCATCGCGGCGTTGCTCGTGCTCGGCGTCTCGTTCGCGTACCCGGTGCTGGTCGAGCCGCGGTTCAACAACTTCACGTCGATGCCGGCCGGTGCCCTGCGCAATGACCTGTTCAAGCTCGCGGATGAGGACGGCGTACCGGTCAAGGACGTGCTGGTCGCGGACGCGTCGAAGCGGACGACGGCATTGAACGCGTACGTCTCCGGCTTCGGATCGACGCGGCGGCTCGTGGTGTACGACACGCTGCTGAAGGACACGCCGCCCGCACAGGTCCGGCTTGTGGTCGCTCACGAGCTCGGTCACGCGGCCGAGGACGACGTACTGCACGGCACGCTGATCGGCGTTCTCGCAACGGCGTTCGGCATCGTCTTGCTGTACTTGTTGCTCGGAGCCCGGATGTCCGACCCGCGCCGGGCCGGACTGTTCGTGGCGCTGATGGTCGTCGCGACAACACTCGGCAGCCCGGTGCAGAACCTGGTCAGCCGCAAGATCGAGGCGCGCGCCGACTACCACTCACTGCGGCTGACGAACGACCCGCAGGACTTCGTCGCGATGCAGCGCGATCTGGCCGTCCGGAACATCTCCGGCCTGGACCCGAGCGCCTGGCGGTACTGGATGTTCGCGACCCACCCGACGCCGCCGGAGCGGATCGCGATGGGCCGCGCGTGGGCGGCACAGAACGGCGTCACGGTCCCGCCGCTGGCTAGTGTCCCGTGACCGTCCTGGTCGTCACCAACGACTTCCCGCCGCGGCAGGGCGGCATCGAGACGTTCGTCCGGTCGCTCTGCGACGAACTGCCGGACGTGGTCGTCTACACATCACGTGAGGCCGGCGATGTGGCGTACGACGCGACACTGCCGTTCCCGGTGATCCGGGACCGTACGTCGATGTTGTTGCCGACGGCCCGCAGTACCCGACGTGCCGTGCAGTTGATGCGCGAGTACGACGCGGACCGGATCCTGTTCGGGGCCGCTGCGCCGCTCGGATTGATGGGGCCGGCGCTGCGGCGGGCGGGGGCGCGGCGGATCGTCGCGATGACGCACGGGCACGAGACCTGGTGGGCCGGCGTACCGGGTGCCCGGCAGGCGCTGCGGCGGATCGGGGATGCGGCGGACACAGTCACCACGGTGTCGTCCTGGTGTGCGGAGCAGATCGCCCCGGCGCTGTCGCCGGGGGCCGTGCAGCGGATGCGGCGGCTCACGCCGGGGGTCGACAGTGGTCGCTTCCATCCTGGTTGCGGTGGGCAACAGATTCGTCAGGGGCTCGGGCTGGAAGGAGTTCCGGTGGTGGTCTGCGTGTCCCGGTTGATCCGGCGGAAGGGGCAGGACACGCTGATCCGCGCGTGGCCGCGGGTTCTCCAGGCCGTGCCGGATGCGCGGTTGCTGCTGGTCGGCGGTGGTCCGGATCGCGGGTACCTCGAGGAGTTGGCGGTTCGGTACGGGGTCGCGGACGCAGTGGAGTTCACCGGGCCGGTGCCGTGGGCCGAGATCCCGCCGTACGTCGATGCGGCCGATGTGTTCGCGATGCCGTGCCGGACCCGGCGGTTCGGGCTGGAGCCGGAGGCGCTCGGGATCGTCACGCTGGAGGCGTCGGCTGCGGGTAAGGCGGTGGTCGTCGGTGATTCCGGGGGCGCGGCCGACACGGTGCGGCACGGTACGACGGGTTACCTGGTCGACCCGTACAACCCGGCGGCCGTCGGCGCGCGCGTTGTCGGATTGCTGACAAACCGCCAGGACCGTGAAGCGCTGGGTGCAGCGGGCCGTCAATGGGTCGAGGCCGAGTGGGGCTGGAGTCGCTCGGGCGAGGTGCTGAGAGAGCTGCTCGACGTGTGACCGTGGGAGTACTGGTGGACAGGTGGCGGCGATGGTCGTGTACTGTTGCTGACATGCACCGAATGTTCCGACTTGCCGCAGCCGTACGAGCTTCATGCTCTCCGGCTGCCGCGGCCTGACTTTCTCTGCTTCTCCCACCGGCGACCGGAAACGGTTCGCCGGTTTTGTCGTTTCTGTAGCCGGTGGTCTGGTTCCGGTCCTGTACCGACAAGGACACGAACCATGAACCTCACCAGGACCTTCATCGACTTCTTCATCGACCACGGCCACGTCCCGACGACGGGGTCCACGCTCATCCCGCGGCTCGGTGATCCGGTGCTCTTCACGACCTCCGGAATGCATCCGCTCACGCCCTATCTGGAAGGCGAACCACATCCACTGGGGCGCCGACTCACCGGCGTGCAGCGATGCTTGCGCACCACCGATCTCGACGAGGTGGGGGATCCGACCCACCTGACCGTGTTCGAGATGCTCGGCTCGTGGTCGCTGGGGGACTACGGGAGCCGCCAGACCCTGCAGTGGGGGTACGAGCTGCTCACCACCCGCCTCGGCCTGGACCCGAAGCGCCTGTACGTGACCGTGTTCGGCGGTGACGGACAGGTGCCGCTCGACCAGGAGTCACTGCGTACGTGGCAGGAGCTCGGCCTGCCGATCGAGCTGACCACCGACGACAACTGGTGGTCGAACGGCCCGACCGGCCCGTGCGGCCCGGACTCGGAGATCTTCGTCTGGACCGGCGACGGCGATCCGGAGGGGACGCCGACCACCGACGACCGCTGGGTCGAGGTGTGGAACCACGTGATGATGCGGTACCGCCGCCTCGACGACGGCTCGCTCGAGGACCTCAAGCAGCAGAACATCGACACCGGGCTCGGGCTGGAGCGGCTGACGATGCTGCTCGAGGGCAAGAAGTCGGTGTACGAGACCTCGCTGTTCGAGCCGTGGATGCGGATCGTTCCGAAGCTCTGGACGCTGGACGAGCAGTCGCAGCGGATCGTGATCGACCACCTGCGGTCCAGCATCGTGATTGTCGGCGACGGCGTGCACCCGTCGAACACCGGCCGCGGGTACGTGCTGCGCCGGCTGATCCGCAGAATGTTGACAATCCTCTGGCAGAACGACGACTCGCGCTCGCTGTCGGATGTGCCGGTCGAGCTGTTCGAGCACACGCAGAACCACTTCCACCAGGGCGAGACGGTGACGCTGATCCGGCGGATCCTGATCGACGAGGAGATCCGGTTCAGCAACCTGCTCGACCGCGGGCGGAAGGTGCTCAGCCACGAGCGGTTCCACAAGTCGCTCGACGACACCGACTACGAGTACCTGCACGAGACGCACGGGCTGCCCCGTGAACTCGTCGACTCGCTGCGGTGAGTTGCGTACCGGCGAACGGGTAGTGGTAGGCCGCGACGCTCAACCGAAAGCCCGGCGGAGCAGGCTGACGGCCCAACCGCTACTCGTCGTCCGGTGGCGAGCCGACCACTACCCGTCGCTCGGTACGCGCCGGCCGCTACCCGTTGTTCGGTACGGCTCAGATGCCGGCCGGATCCAGGACGTCGGCGTTTGGAGCGTCCGGGGTCTCGGAGGGCGGGATTTCGGGGGAGGCGACCTTTCCGACCGACGACTGGGCGACGAACGCACCGGCCAGGACGATCACGCCGCCGATGATCTGGTTGGTGCGCAGCGTTTCACCGAGCAGCACCAGCGCGAAGACGCAGGCCGCGACCACCTCGACGTACGCGACGGCACCCGCGATCGGCGCCGACAGCCGCTGGACGGCGGCCGCGCCCGCGAGGTACGCGACGACCGTGCTCACAACGATCAGCCAGGCGGCCATCACCCATCCCGGTGCGTGCCGGTGGCCGATCGCGACCGTGTCGACGAGCACGTGCCACGGTGTCCGCCACGGTGCGGCGATCAACGTCAGTACGACAGCGCCGACGACACTGCCCGCTGCTGTCATCACCAGTGGATCCGCGGCACCGGTCAGCCGGTCGATGAGGATGAAGTACGTCGCCTGACAGGCGGCCGCGCCGAGCCCGGCGAGCAGGCCGATCGGATCGATCCGCAACCCGGACCAGATCTCGGCCACCGTCGCGAGACCGACGACCGCGATGCTGACCCCGATCGCGGCCGACCGCGGTACGGCGACCTTCTGCCCGAACTTGAGCCACGCGACCACCAGCACCGGCCCGGAGAACTCGAGCATCAGGGCCACGCCGACCGGCAGTCGGCTGGCGGCGACAAAGAACAGTGTCTGGCAGCCGGCAATCCCGGTCAGCCCGTAGACAACCAGCGCCTTCCAGGACGCCCGCGCGGCGCGCAGACCGGCGCGGCCGCGGAACGCCAGCACGAGCGGGACGAGCAGCGCCGCGGCGCCGAGGATCCGTACCCAGGCCGCCTGTTGCGGGGTGAGACCGGCCCCGATCAGCGCCTTGGCGAACGGCCCCGAACCGCCGAAGGTGACCGCGGAGAAGACCGCGAACCCCAACCCCACCGACTTCGTGCTGTACATGAGCAAACGGTCTCACGCCCATTACAAGCCTGTCGAGTGGGATCTCAGAGGACGTTCACCGCGCGGGCCGCGATGATGGCGATTGTCAACAATGAGATTGCCGACTGGACGCCCATCAGCACCTTGGTCCGGGACGTCAGCGGCATCGTGTCGGTCGGGCTGAACGCGGTCGCGTTGGTGAACGCGACGTACAGGTAGTCGGTGAAGCCGGGCAGCCAGTCCTTCCAGCCCGGCAGGTCGACGGTCATCTGCGGGAACAGCAGGTCGGCGCGCTCGGCCTCGCGTTCGTGTTCCGGTGCCCGCGCGAACGGTCCGCCGCGGTCGACCTCCCAGTACCAGACCGCGAACGCGACGACGTTCGTCACCCAGATCAGCAGTGCGCTCTTCACCAGCACGCGGCCCTCGTTCGCGTCGCCGTTGTTGAGGAAGAAGATCATCCCGGCCAGGTAGAAGGCGTTCACCGCTACCAGTACGCCGACGAGCACTACCTCGACCGAGCGCAGCCAGGGCTCGTCGCGGCGCAGGTGGAACGGGTTCATCCACACCAGCGGTACCAGCAGGAGGAACCCGAGCGCCGGCATCAGCCATCGCGGGAGCGTGTTGATCTGCGTCGGCACCAGCAACTGCAGTACGAGGACGGCGAACACCGCCAGCGACGCCGGCCAGCGCCGGGTGTGGCGGGTGCTCGGTGGTCGAACCTTCGTCGGCTTGCTCACCAAAGCATTCTCGCGCCGGATCTGGGTTATCCGACGGAGGCGTCGATGACGGCCTGTCCCACCTCGGTACGGCGGTAGTGCACCTGGTGGCCCGTACGGCGACGAGTCGCGAGACCCGCGTCGTACAACGCCGAGAGATGCTCCGCGACGGTGGCGAGAGCGAGATCGTACTGTGCGGCGAGCGCGCTGGTGGTGGCAGGCGGGTCGAGCGCGACCAGAAGCGTCGCGCGAGTACGACCGAGCAGGCGGGCCAGTGGATCCGGGGGAGGTGGGGCGTCGGACCACAGGCGGGCGGCGCCGCGGGCCGGGTAGACGAGGGTCGGGTGGTACGCCGGATCGACCACCATCACGAGGTACGGCCACTCGAAGACCCCGGGGACGAGCAACAGGCCCTGGCCGGAGAGGTCGCGGTCGTCCGAGCGGTACCGGGTTGCGATCAGCCGGTCGTCCTCCCAGGTCAGCGTGGGATGCAGGTCGTCGAACAGCCCGGCAAGACCGCCGTCGGTGAGTTGCCGCCCGCGGTGCGCGATGTCGTCCTCGAGCACCCGGCTGATCAGTGGCCAGTCCGGCCTGATGAGCGCGTCCCATGCGCTCTCGATCTCGTCCGCGAGCCGTTCACGGGTGCCGGGCAGGTCCTCGAGCATCGCGTTGATCTCGGGCGCGGCTGGGTTGTTCAGCTCGTCGCGGGACTGGATCAGCTCTGCGCGTACCTTCTCCAGCGGCGTGGCGCGGACGCGCGCGACCTCGGTCGCGAACTTCGCCCGGGACGCCTTCGGCGGCGGGGTGAGGAAGTCCGGGGTGAAGCCGACACGCGGCTGGACGGCCTTCAGCATGCGCAGGTCGAGCTTCGCCGCGGTGTCCTGCTTCGCGGCGATCCAGTCCGCGTACAACTGCCGGTGCTTCGAGCCGTGCAGCACTCGCACCGCCGACATGGTCTCCCAGAGCGGCGACACCCCGAACCGGCAGCGCAGCGCGTCCGCCTGCGTGAAACGCAGCACGGTCATCGGACTGAACTTTCGGTCACAACCAAAACTCTACGCCGTCGGGGTCGCGGTGCCGCAGGCTCGCACCGTGACGTCCTACGGAGCTGTACTGCGCCTTCCCGGCATGCGCGCGGTGTACGCGGCCCACACCGTCTCGATGCTCGGAACGATCGCCGCCGAGGTGGCGCTGTCGATCCTGGTGTTCGAACGCACCGGGTCGCCGCTGCTGTCCGCGCTGGTACTGGTGTGTTCCTTCGTGCCGTACGCCGTGAGTGGGGTGCTGTTCTCTTCACTCACGGACCGCTTCCCGGCGCGGCGGGTGCTCGTCACGTGCGACCTGCTCAGCGCGGTGTGTGTGGGCGCGATGTTGCTGCCGGGGATGCCGGTTGCCGGGCTGCTCGGTCTGCTCGTCGGGCTCGGGATGATCGCGCCGGTCTTCTCCGGTGCGCGGGCGGCGAGCCTCGCGAACCTGCTGCCGCAGGATCTGTTCCCGGTCGGGAGGTCGTTGCTGCGGGCAATCGGTCAGACGGCAATGCTGGCGGGCTTCGCACTCGGCGGGATCGCGGTGGCGGCGATCGGCGCGCGGTGGTTGTTGATTGTCGACGTGGCAACCTTCGGATTGTCAGCAATCCTCCTCGCCGCCGGCACGCCATACACACCCCCGGCCAACCGAAAGCAGCCCACACCCACCAGCCATCGCACCACCAGCCATCGCACCACCGGCCATCGCACCACCGGCCATCGCACCACCGGCCATCGCACCACCGGCCATCGCACCACCGGCCATCGCACCACCGGCCATCGCACCACCAGCCCACAGCACAAAGACGTCCGCGACCCGCGGCTCACATCCCCAGTTGGCGATCCCGGCGAGCCGGCTGCGTGCTTGACCGGTGACGCCGCTGTGGGTGAAGGCGAGCGGGATCGCTCGCTTGGGCGGTGTTGGGGTGGGATGCGGTTGTTGTTTGTGAATGTGAGGTTGCGGAATCTGATCTTGCTGACTTGGGTTGCGGCGGCATTCTCGTCGTTGCCGGACGGTCTTGCTGTCGCATACACCGCCCAGGTCGGCACCGTCGCCGCGGCCGCCGGTGCGTTGTTCACCGGCTACGCGGTCGGCGGCGTGGCCGGCGAGCTCGTCGTCTCACGGTTCACCCCTTCCGTGCGGCGACGGCTCGTCGTCCCGTTCCTGCTCGCCAGCCAGCTACCCGCGATCGGTTTCCTGACCGTGCCCCCGATCCCGGTGGCAGCCGTGCTGCTGGCGATCTCGGGTGCCGGCTTCGCGTTCAACCAGGGCATCGATCCGCTGATCCTCGGCGCCGTCGATCCGGCGCAGCGCGGTCAATTGTTCACAATCCAGACGAGCGGTCTGATGGCGATCCAGGGCGTCAGCATCGCCCTCGGCGGTGTCGTCGGCTCGTTCATCGCGCCCAACCTGACGATCGCGCTGGCCGGCGTACTCGGCACCGCGACAACGCTCCTGATCGCCCGTCAGGCACTCAACCCCGGCCCAGTCTCAACACAGGGCCATGTGGTGCAGTCTCACCACGGGGAGGGCCACGGCGTGCAGTCTCACCACGGGGAGGGCCAGGTCGTGCAGTCTCACCACGGGGCTACGTCGTCCAGTGACTGAGGTCCTCGGAAGACGCCGGTCGGGCCGTCCGCCGGGAGGGTTGCCAGCGCGACGGGTACGGCGGCGCCGTCCGCGACGGTGCGGGTTCCGCGCGGTACGGCGGCCTGGCTGTTCAGGTCCGTGGGGACGAGCCCCGGTGTGGCAGCGTTCACCTTGATGCCGTCCGCGCGCAGTGCACTCGCGTAGACCAGTGTGAGCGCGTTGAGCGCTGCCTTCGACGAGCTGTACGCGAGCAGTCCCTGCGTCGCCAAGCGTCCGTCGAGCTCCGACAGCAGGTTGACCGAGCCGAGTCCGCTGGACATGTTGACAATCCGCGCATTGGACGATCGCCGCAGCAGCGGTACGAACGCGTTGATCGCGGAGACGACCCCGAACACGTTCACGTCGTACGCCGTCCGGACCTGCTCGGCCGTGATGTCCGCGACCGCCGTACCCCACTCGGCGACGATGCCGGCGTTGTTCACCAGGACGTCCAGCCGCCCGGAGTCCGCCTCGACCTGCTTCGCCGCGGCCGCGACCGAGTCCGCGTCGGTCACGTCGAGCGCCACGAACCGTACGTCGAGTCCGTCGGCGGCCAGTTCCGCCGCGGCCGCGGCACCCAGCGCCGCGTTGCGTGCCGCCAGATACACGGTGAGCCCACGCTGGGCGAGCTGCCGGACGATCTCCTTGCCGATGCCTTTGTTGCCGCCCGTCACCAGGGCGATGTCTGTCTGTGTCATGTCACCAGTCCACCGCGCCGCAACCGCCGCAGACCAACACCGATCAGGTGGCTCGCCATACCCTGGAGGTATGCCCGAACCCGAGATCCGCGAGCTGCGGTACTTCCGTGCGGTCGCCGAGGAGCTGAACATCACCCGCGCCGCCGAGCGGCTCGGGATCGCGCAGCCGCCGCTTTCGCGGGCGATGCGGCAGCTCGAGCACCGCCTCGGCTTCGAACTGTTCGACCGGTCCGGGCAACGGCTCGCGCTGACGACAGCGGGGGAGACGCTCTTCAAGGAGTCCGGTCCGGTGATCGACGCGCTCGACTCGGCGGTCCGTCGTACGCAGCGAGCGGGGCTGTCGGCCCGCGGCCTGATCGTCACGGCGAAGCCGGGTGTCGCTACCGAGTTGCTGCACGGCCTGGTGGCGGTCCTCAAGGACGACGTGCCCGGGCTGCAGGTGGTGGTGAGCGGGTTCGGCGAACAGGCCGACATGCTGCGCGACGGGCGGGCGGACGTCGCGCTGGTCAGTCGGCCGTTCGACGACCGCGGACTGCAGACCGAGAGGCTGTACGAGGAGCCGCGGGTCGCGGCCTTGCCGATCGGGCACGAGCTCGCCGCACGGGACCTACTGTGTGCCGAGGATCTGGCCGGGATCCCAGCGCCGCGGTGGAATCGGGCGAACGTTGCCGAGCGCAACTACTGGGCGGCGCGGCCGGACGAGCCGGTCGACGGGCCGATCGTGCAGGACTCGTCACAGCTGCTCGAGGTGGTCGCGTTCGGGCAGGCGATCGCGCTGGTCCCGCGGTCGATGGCCGAGCGCAACATCCGGCCGGACGTCGTCTACCGGCCGGTGACCGACGCCGAGCCGTACGTGATGCTGGTGGTGTGGCCCGCCGGGAGTCGCTCCGCCGATCTGGCGAAGTTCGTCGAGGCGGCGGTCAGGCACTCGAGCGGACCACCAGCGGTGCAGTGACGAGTTGGCCGGGCTCGGCGGGTTGCCCGGCGATCTCTTTCAACGCTCGGTCGAAGAGGCAACGGGCGATGTCGCGCAACGGGATCCGGGCTGTGGTCAGCGGCGTGTCCAGCATGCTTGCGAACGGGAAATCGTTGAACCCGGTCACCGCAACCTCCTGACCAACGGCGATCCCGCGCCGTTGCAGGGTCCGCATCGCGACCACGGCGTACGCGTCGTTGTCCGCGACGAAGGCGTCCGGCAGCTCCGTCGGCGCGGCCTCCGCGACGTACGCCGCGACCGCGTCGAGCGACGCGAACGATCGTACAATTGTCGACGAGAACTCGCGGACGAACCCGTCGCGCCGCTGATGCACCCAGGGCAGCGCACTGTCCGTCGCCAGATACACGGCCCGCTCGCGGCCGGTCGCTCGCAGATGCTCAGCGATGCCGGCCATCGACGACTCGTTGTCCACATCGACCCAGCACTGCCGCTGGTCCGGCGCCGTCCGCCCGAACGCGACGAACGGGAACCGCCGCCGGCTGAGGAACTCGATCCGCGGATCGTGCGGCATTGTCTCCAATACGACGATCGCGTCCACCTGGCGCGCAGCGATCAGCTTCTCGTACAGGGCGATCTCGGTTGCGCCCTCGGTCGGCGTCGTCACGTGAACGCCGTACCCGGACACGGCCGCCGCCGTCACCAGGCCGTCGAGCACGCCGTGCAGGAATCCACCCAGGCCGGTGCTGTCCGCGTCCTCGAAGTACAGCGGCAGGCCGATCACCTGGCTGCGGCCCGACGACAACGCGCGGGCGGCGTGGTTCGGGATGTACCCGAGCTCGTCGATCGCCGCGCGCACTGTCTGCACGGTCGGCGGCGCGACGCGGTGCGGTGCGTTCAGTACGTTCGACACCGTCATCGCCGACACCCCGGCCAGCCGCGCGACGTCGGCGACCGTCGTACGGCGCGGTTTCTGTGCCACCAAGTCGTTTCCCCTCAGGTCCGCACGATCCGGGCCGTTCCGCCGACAGGTACGTCGATCGGCCACACCTCGGTCGGCGTTGTCGTCGTGTGCTGCACCTCGTGGCCCGAGCAGTCAGACACTACGAGATCGACCGGCCCGCCGCCCGCACCTTCGACGTACAGCTGTTGACCGGCGCCGCCGTTGACCACGACCGTGCAGGACTCATCTACCCGCACCACGGGGTCGCTGAACACGGCAATCACGGTTTCCGAGGCTCCGACCGCACGCACCTGTGTGTAGCGCGCGTCAGGTCGCGATGGCATCAGTACGCCGTGCAGCAAGGCGTCGGCGTGGTCGTGCATGAAGCCGAGCCAGTACCTGACGACCTGCTCGTGGTCGGGCGACAGTGCGTCCAGGTCCATCGACACCTGCGCCGTACTGAACAGAGCGCCGATGAATTGCTGCGCGACGTTCTCGGCGGACGCCGACGGGTTCCACATCAGCATGTCCGAGTGCACCGCGCGGTCGCCGGCCAACAGTCGACAATCTACCGTCCGCACGCGGTTCTCGACCGGGTCCTGTGCGCAGTCGCCGGCCCGCAGGAACGTGCCGAACTGCCACAGTCGCGGATGCACGTAGTCCTGCCGGAACTCGATCAGCACGTCCGGACGGAGCCGTTGCAGCTCGTCGGTGACGGCCTGGAGGAACCGCTCGACGCCCTCGTCGACCGACGCGCAGTCGGCGTCCGGCGCCGACGGGACGTCGTCGCGCGCCCAGGAGTCGATGAAGTCGATCTTCAGACCGTCGACACCCCAGTCGCGGACCGGCCGGATCGCGCACTCCACCAGGTGGTCACGAACCTCGCGGTACCGCGGGTCCAGCACGGCGACGTCGGTGTCGGCGAGGCCGAGAGTGCGGTCCTTCAACCGCGCCCACGCCTTCGAATGCCTTCCCATCAACGGCGGTGCGAGCCACAGCACGTACCGCTGCCCGAGCTCGTGCACGCGCCGCACGTGCGCGGCCATGTCCGGGAAGGTGCTGCTGGTCGGCTCCCAGTCGCCGCAGTACGCGTACCCGCGCCGAGTGTCGTTGGTCTGCCAGCCGTCGTCGACAATCACCGCCTGCAGCCCGTATGCCGCTCCTGCGCGGGCGTGCTGCTCCACCGATGCGGCCGAGACGTGCTGGTGGTCGCTGTACCAGGTCGAGTACATCGCGTCGCGGGCGATCGGCGGGACCGCTGCGATCCGCTCACCCAGCTCTGCTGCCCACTCGGCGGTCACTCCGCGGAGCGCGTCGGCGAAATGCTGAGGACGCAGGTCGATGCGCAGGGTGAAGTCATCGCCCTCGATGTCCGTGACGGTCAGGTCGATCAGCTGTTCGGCGGTCTCCTCGTTCACGCCGATCGCGAAGTCGCAGCCGCGGACGTTGGCAGACAAGGAGATTGTCAACAAACTCCGGTTCTGATTGTCGACCAGCGCCGCGACCGGGGCGGAGCGGACCGAACGAATCTCCCGGCGCGACCCCCAGTCGGTCGGCAGCTCACGCCGCGACCCCTGCGTCGCCCGCCACAACGTCACCGCACCCTCCACCGGCCACCTCCACCGCAAGGTCGCCGCCAGAGCGTTCCCGGCCCCACCCGCGCTCGGGTCACCCGCCCTACTACCTGTGCGCGGGTCACCCGCCCTACCTACGCTCGGGTCACCGGCCTCGCCTGCGCCCGGGTCAGCGGCCTCGCCGGTGCTTGAGCCGGCTGCTTCGGTTGGGTTCGGGGTGGGGGTTATGACGTAGTGCAGGAGGCCCGGTTCGGTGGCTGGTTTTTCGGCGACGATGCCGCCGGTGAGCGTTCCGGTGCGGGTGGTGTGACCCCCGGGCGAGCGGATCTCAAATGTCGTCACGCCGAGACTGTAACGGTAAAACCAGGCTCTCAGAAGCTATTCAAGGATTTGATCAAACAGCTCTGGTTTTATCGCTAATACACCCGCCGGTGGCATTGCGTTCAGGAGCGGGAAGTGAGGCCTGCGTCGGAGCGGCGGTAGGCGGGGAGGGCGTCGGGGAGGGTCTCGTAGTGGTCCAGTGGCCGGGCGGTTCGGGTGCTGCGGATCAGGTCGGCCAGCCACTGTCCGGCGCCGGAGGCGCGTAGCCAGCCGCCGTGTTCGAGGGCGAGGTCGTGGGCGTCGGCGAGTACGTCGAGACCGGCCGACTCCATCGCGGTGATCCGGCGCAGGTCGACGACGACGCGCGGCAGCTTCGTGGTGATCACATGCCGCAGCTCGGCGTCGAACGTGGGCAGCGTGCCAGTGTCGATCGCGCCGGCGACGCGGAAGACAGCACACTCGCCGACAGCACTCCAGCTGGAGACGAAAGGCCCGCTGGCGTCCGCCGATGGGCGGACGGAGCGGGCCACCTGGGGTTTGCGGTGGGCCTTCATGCCCCAACCGGTACCCGGAGCTAATCCTGACGGGATCAGCTCGCGTTACCAGACGATGTCGTCGAGCGCCGGCCACGGCGGTCCCGCGCGCAGAACGCGAAGGAACGCCACTCCCGATGCTCTGCCGCTCGGATGCCGGTCGCCGAGACTCCAGCGATGCGCCGCGACGATCGCGAGGACGACACCCCTGCACTCGCCGACCAGATCCTGGTCAGCGTCGGGATAGTGCCGGCTGACCTCGCTGGGCACCCAAGCCAGGTCGTACTCGACCGGCCCGCGCGCGGTGTTCTCGAAGTCGATGAACAGCGGCCCGGTCTTCGTGTTGAGGATGTTGAACGGGTGCGGCTCCCCGTGCAGCAGCTGCTCGACGCCGCGCCGGCTGCCGATCGATCGCCCCAGATCGCGCAGCGTGCCGGCGAGCAACGCCCGGTCCGGATCCGCGAGATCGGGAGTGACGGCACGGTTGGCGACGTCCCGTCGAGTATCAGCCACTCGATCCAGGAAGTGTGGCGTCGTGACCTCGATCTGCCGCAGGCCGGCATGAAGAAGTGCGAGCTTCTGCGCGTACTCGGCCGACGGCAGCGTTCGAGACTCCACAGGCTCGAAGTAGACCCACAGCGCGATCTTGAATCCGTCCCGAACGAACACGCGTGGTTCGACCCGAGGCTCGAGCGGAGCGACCGGGCTGTCCGTCTGCGCCAGCCGTCGTACGAGTTCCACTTCTTGCTCTGCGCTGGCGAAATGCGTCGCGGGCGTGACGCGGGCGACGGTGTCGCAGGGCATCAGGCGGACGACGAGTCGGTTGGAGTCGCTGAGAACCACCGCGTCGTCGACGGCCAGGTTGAGTTCGGAGGCGGTCGCCATTGCTGCAGCCACCGCACGCCGCCTCTCAGTTGCCTCCATCGCCCTGCCCCCTTCCCAGGAGGTCGAGGAATTCTCGGACGGCGCGTTTGGACTTGAGTACGTGCCGGGTCGCGTGTTGTCCGTGCCGGGCAATGATTGCTCGCTCGCGTTCGAGTTCCGTACGCCGGTTCCGCCAGATGATCGGGATCAGGCGCCATTCGTCGCGCAGCCGTTGCCAGGCCGAGTACTCACATCCTTCAGGCAATGTGTCCGGCATGCGGCAGCCGCGCAGGAACGCGCGTCCCGCGCACCGCCACCACGGCGTGGCCAGCACCACGACGGTGTCGGCGCGTTCGAGCCGGAGGTCGAGCGTGTCGGCGTAGTTGCCATCGGCAATCCACGCGTCGCCGGCGAGCAGGACACGTTGTTTCTCGCGCCATTCGGCGTCCGACGGTTCGCTCCAGCCCGGCTTCCAGAACTGGAGGTCCAAATGAATGAGCGGCAGGCCGGACTTGGCGGCAAGGGCCCGGGAGAACGTGGATTTCCCGGCGCCGGCCATGCCGGTGACGACGATGCGGCGTTGCGTTTCGTGGGGGTACATGACACCTTCGCAGGATTGCAGCGGTGCCAGGCTCGACTACCCAGAGGTTGTCTGCGCTGTGGTGCCGAAGCTGGCAATGGCCATCTGCGACACGGCGGGATCAAAGATGCCCGGCCGGAGCCGGCAACATCGCAGTGCTGCATTCCTGTGCAGCACGCGACGACACGTTCGTACCTACCGTGTCAGCGCGTGCCCTGCCGACCGGGCAGGTCGCGATGCACCCGACCCCAGACGCCTTCAGCCATTGCGCAGCCTCTCCAACGAAGATTCCCGGTACGGCCCGCAAACACCGGCCGTCCATCGAGAACGATTCTATCCGGCCGCATCGCAGCCGCCAGTCATATTAGGGCCGGCCGAGGATGCCCTGCTCGTATCCCTTGGCGACGGCGGCCGCGCGGTCGGTGACGCCGAGCTTGGTGAAGACGTGGCTGAGGTGCGTCTTCACGGTCGCTTCGCTGATGAACAGTTCGCGGGCGATGTCGCGGTTCGACGTACCCTTCGCGACCAGCTCGAGGACCTGGCGCTCGCGTGCGGCGAGCGGTGTCGGTGCGGGCGTCCGTACGGCGGACACCAGGCGGGACGCGACGGTAGGGGAGAGCACGGTCTTGCCGTCGGCGGCCAGGCGGACCGCGTTGAACAACTCCTCCTGCGGCGCGTCCTTGAGCAGGTAGCCGGTGGCGCCGGCCTCGATCGCGCGCAGTGTGTCGGTGTCGGTGTCCCAGGTGGTCAGGACCAGCACCTGGGAGCGGATCTTGCGCCGGTTCAGCTCGGTGATCGCGTCCAGCCCGCCGCCGCCCGGCATCCGCAGGTCCATCAGGATCACGTCCGGCGTGAGCTCCGCCGCGAGCGCGACCGCCTGGACGCCGTCCGACGCTTCGGCAAGAACCGTGAAGCCGGGCGCGGACTCGAACATGCCGCGCAGGCCGTTGCGGACCACCGGATGGTCGTCGACGAGGAGGAGCGAGATGTCGCGCACAGGGTCAAGCATGGAGCACCAGCGGTACGTGAGCGGAGATCGCCGTACCGAAACCTGGCTCGGCCTCCACGGTCAGCGAACCGGCGATGCGTTCGGCGCGTGCTCGCATCCCGTCCAGGCCGAACCCGCCGGTGCCTGACCGGGCCGGCACCGCCAGCGGATCGAAGCCCTTGCCGTCGTCGCGGATGTCCACCGTCACCTCGTCGTCCATGAAGCTGAGGGTCACGCCGACGCGGGTCGCGGCGGCGTGTTTCGCGACGTTCGCGAGCGCTTCCTGCGTGATCCGCAGAAGGGTCGCCGCGAACTCGCCGTGCAGATGCT
This sequence comes from Kribbella sp. NPDC048928, assembly GCF_043197975.1. Taxonomy (NCBI): domain Bacteria; kingdom Bacillati; phylum Actinomycetota; class Actinomycetes; order Propionibacteriales; family Kribbellaceae; genus Kribbella; species Kribbella sp. NPDC048928. The sequence goes on from NZ_JBICUC010000003.1 coordinate 297,708, forward strand.
GCGCCGTACCGGTCAGGGTGAACTCGGCGGAGACACCGGTCCGCTCCGACCATTGGCGGACGGTCTTGCGCAGGGCCTCGGGCAGGCCGTCGTCCGACAGACCGGCCGGGGCGAGGTTCTGCACCGAGCGGCGGGCCTCGCCGAGGCTGTGCCGGGCCAGCTCGCTGGCCTGGCCGACGCGTTCGGAGATCACCTTCGGGTCGGAGGTGTTCGCGACCACCTGGAGCTGGGCGATGATGCCGGTCAGGCCCTGGGCGATCGTGTCGTGGATCTCCGCGGCCAGCCGGCGGCGCTCGTCGGAGATGCCGGCCTCGCGCGCCTGGACGAGCAGCTGCGCCTGCAACGCCGCGTTCTCCTTGTGGGCCTGCTCGAGCTCGGTGATGGTGTCGGCCCGCGCCTGCGACCGGGCCTCCTGCTGCTCGGCGAAATGCTTGACGACGGTCAGCAGTACGTTGTTCGCGACCACGAGGCCGCCGAACACCACCCACGTCATGCCGTGCAGCGGGAAACCGCCGGTCTGCGCCCCGGCGATCGGGAGCGTGCACGCGAACAGGGCGAGTCGCTGCCGCTTCCGGCCCGGGATCAGCTCGTCGGCGTCGTAGTACCCGGCAACGACGTAGAAGGCGAAGAAGCCGTTCAGGATCGTCAGCGCGAACCCGATCGCCCAGCGCAGGATGTAGTACGTCACCGAGATGGCGTTCGGCCCACGGTGGACGCGGCCGCTCCAGGTCCACCACAGCTGCGTCACCAGCGCCGTACCGACCAGGCCGAGGGCCTGTGCCTGCCGCTCGTTGCTGAGCGGGATCAGCCTGCCCGCCGTCGCGGCCGCGAGCAGAGTGCCGAGGCCGAGCAGGAAGTACGGCGCCCAGCGCTGGAAAGCCGCCTGGCGCCGATCGAGATCACTGTCGGCCGTCGTCACCTGCCCAGTTTGCACGAACCTACTCCCAGCGGAACCAGCGCGCCGCCGCGGCGGACAGCACGACCGCCCACGCAGCCAGCACTCCCAAGTGGGACCACGACGGCCAGTGGCCGGCCGCAGCCTGGTCGAGCGCCCGCACCGCGGCACCGAACGGCAGCACGACGACGATCTTCTGCAGCGTGTGCGGCATCGTCTGGACGGGCAGCCAGAGACCGGCCGAGAACAGGCTCGGGAAGAACGCGGCCATCCCGAACGCGGTTGCGATCCGGGCCGTGCGTGCCCGCGCCGAGACCAGCGCGCCGAGCGCCAGTGCGGCAATCGCGGTCAGCAGCAGAGCGAGCACGTAGCCGCCGATCTGCCCCGGCAGCTTGACGTCGAAGGCGATCCGGCCGATCGCCATGCAGAGCAACGCCGAGCCGAGGCCGGTGGCGCCGAACAACGCCATCTGCGCGGTCAGCAGCGCGGACGGGCGGACCGGCGTCGTCGACATCCGGCGCAGGATGCCGCGCTCGCGGTAGCCGGTGATCAGCGGCGGCATCGCCTGCAGACCGGTGACGATCAGCGCGACCATCACCAGCACCGGCACGTACACGTCGATCAGCCGCACGCCGAGGCCGTCGTCGATCTTCCGGAAGCTCGGGATCGACCCGAGGATGATGAGCAGTACGGGCGGGAAGCCCATGGTCCAGAACAGCATGCCCGGCTCGCGGAGGAACAGCCGCGCCTCGGACCGCAGCACGGCGGCCTGCGGCGAGGTCCGGCGGACCGGGGTGGAGGCGTCGATCGCGGTCATTTCGTGGCTCCTGTGAGGTCGAGGAAAGCGTCGTCGAGGGTGGCGTCGGTGACGCGCAGCTGGTGGGCGGTGATCTGCTGCCGCGCGAGCAGCGTCAGCAGCGCGGTGACGGTCTCGTCGGTTCCGCCGAGCGTGATCCGGCCGTCCTTGTGCTCGACCGACGCCAGCGCCGGCAGTGCCGCCAGGTACTCGTCGTCGAGCGGCGCCGACGGGTTGAACGAGATGACCGTGGAGCCCGCGGTCCGGCTGATCAGGCCCTGCGGGGTGTCCAGGGCGGTGATCCGGCCCTGGTCGATCAGCGCGATCCGGTCGCAGAGCCGCTGCGCCTCCTCCATGAAGTGCGTGACCAGGAGGACCGTGACGCCGCGGGCGCGGATGTCCTCGACGACCTCCCAGGTGTCGCGACGGGCGCGCGGGTCGAGGCCGGTGGTCAGCTCGTCGAGGACGACGACCCGCGGGTTGCCGACCAGCGCGAGCGCGATGAACAGCCGCTGCTTCTGGCCGCCGCTGAGGACGCCGAAGCGCTTGTCCAGCTGGTCGTCCAGGCCGAGTCGCTTGGCGAGCGAGCGGTAGTCGGCCGGGTTCGGGTAGAACGCGGAGTACAGCTCGAGGGCCTCGCGGACCGTCAGCTTGGGCTGCAGTTCGCTCTCCTGGAGCTGCGCGCCGAGCACCTGCGTGACGGCCGCGTGGTCCGCGATCGGGTCGAGCCCGGCGACCCGGACCTTCCCGCTGTCGGGCACCCGGAGGCCCTCGACGCACTCGACGCTGGTGGTCTTACCGGCGCCGTTCGGGCCGAGGATCCCGAAGATCTCGCCCTCGTTGACGCTGAACGACACGTCGTCGACGACGGTCCGGCTGCCGTACGCCTTGCGCAGATTGGTGACTTCGACGATCGGTGTCGTCGTGCTGCTCGTGATCATGCATCGAGCTTCGCCGACAACGCGGTCCCGCCACATCGCCCGACGGGCTCGACCCGCCATCAGCCATTCGGCTGATGCCGGACTACAACCTGCTTCGCGTACTACTTGGCGTACAGGGCCTCGACGTCGGTGGTGTGGTTCTTCATCACGATGTGGCGGCGGAGGGAGAGCTTCAGGGACAGCTCGCCGGACTCCTGGGTCCAGTCGATCGGCAGGATGGAGAACTTCTTGATCGCCTCGGCGTGCGAGACCGACGCGTTCGCCTCGTCGACCGCCTTCTGGACCTCGGCGATCAGGTCGGCGTCGCGGGTCAGCAATGTGACGTCGGTCGGCTTCCCGCGCTCGGTCGCCCAACCGACAATGGTTTCCGGGTCGATCGTGATCAGGGCGGCGATGAACGGCTTGCCGTCGCCGACCACCATGCACTGGCTGACCAGCGGGTGCAGGCGGATCTGGTCCTCGAGCATGCTCGGCGCGACGTTCTTGCCGCCGGCCGTCACCAGGATCTCCTTCTTCCGGCCGGTGATCTTGATGAACCCGTCGACGTCGAACTCGCCGAGGTCGCCGGTGTGGAACCAGCCGTCGTCGTCGATCGCGGCGGCGGTCGCCTCGTCGTTCTTCCAGTACCCGAGCATCACCTGGCCGCCCTTGAAGCACAGCTCGCCGTCGTCCGCGACGCCGACGGAGACGCCCGGCAGCGGCCGGCCGACGGTGCCGATCCGGAGGTCGTCGGGCAGGTTCACCGCGACCGCGGCGGTGGTCTCGGTCAGGCCGTAGCCCTCCAGGACCGGTACGCCGATGCCGCGGAAGAAGTGCCCCAGCCGGTCACCGAGCGGGGCGCCGCCGGAGACCGCGTACTGCACCTGGCCGCCGAGCACCGCCCGCAGCTTGCCGAACACCAGCCGGTCGAACAGCAGGTGCTTGGCCTTCAGCCCGAACGACGCGCCGCCCTTGTCCTGCGCCCGCGAGTACGCGATCGCGGTCTCGGCGGCGGCGTCGAAGATCTTGCCCTTGCCGTCGGCGTGCGCCTTCTGGCTGGCCGAGTTGAACACCTTCTCGAAGACCCGCGGCACGCTCAGGATGAACGTCGGCCGGAACGCGCCGAGGTCCTCGACGAGGTTCTTCACGTCGGCGCTGTGGCCGACCTTGACCCGCTTCATCACGCAGCCGACCTGGATGATCCGGGCGAACACGTGGGCCAGCGGCAGGAACAGCAGCGTGCTTGCGCCGGTGGAGTCGAACAGGTCGTCGAGGATCTTCACCGCCGGGCCGAGCTCGTCCAGGAAGTTCGCGTGGCTGATCTTGCAGCCCTTCGGGCGACCGGTCGTCCCGGAGGTGTAGATCAGCGTGGCCAGGTCGGACGCGGTGACCGCCGAGCGGCGCTTGTCGAACTCGGCGTCGGTGACGTCCTGGCCGAGCGCGGTCAGCTGGTCGACGGCACCGGCCTCGATCTGCCAGACCTCCTGCAGTTCCGGGGCCTCGGCGCGCGCGGACTCCACGACGGCGCCGTGGGTCGCGTTCTCGACGACGGCGACGACCGCTTCGGAGTCGGTCAGGATCCACTGGATCTGCGAGGCCGAGGAGGTCTCGTAGATCGGTACGGTGACCGCGCCGATGCTCCAGATCGCGTAGTCGATCAGCGTCCACTCGTACCGCGTCGGGCTGAGCAGGGCGACCCGGTCGCCGTGCTTCACGCCGGCCCCGATCAGGCCCTTGGCGACGCCGATCACCTGCTGCGCGAACTCCGCTGCGGTGACATCGGTCCAGCTCGACCCCGTACGGCGGCTGAAGACCGCGGTGTCAGGATGAGAGGACGCGTTCGCCCACACGGGATCGCTCAGGCTGCCCGTGGCGGGTTCTGTCACGGCAGGAACGGTGTACTCACGCATCCGCGTCGTCTCCTCAGTCGGTCACGAATTGTCGACTTCCGGCGCACGCTACAGTCACCTACCCACAAGTAGCCACCTTTATGTGACCCACGGAACTAGGTTCAAGCCATGCCATTGCTCGACATCAGTTGCGACGACCTGGTCGTTGCTGATCCAGCCTACGTCGCCGAGCGGCTCGGCTCGGACACCCTCTGGCGCGAGTGGTGGCCGGACCTCACCCTGACACCGTCCGAGCGACGCGGTCCGGAAGGAGTCCGCTGGGCCGTCACCGGAGCTGTGACCGGTACGGCCGAGTGGTGGCTGGAGGCGGTCCGGGACGGTGTCGTCGTGCATTGGTATCTGCGGGTCGACCCACCGAAGCCGCTGCGGGGCCGGGCCGCCGAGCGGCTCAAGGAGCGGTACGTCGCGGCGTACCGGGAGCGGTTGTGGCGCTTCAAGGACGAGGTCGAGGCAGGCCGTGCGGCAGGCGAACGCCGTACCGGATCCGATCCCGCGATAGTCTCCGGGGAGGACGCGGATCCATCGGGGGGTCCGGCAGTCTCCAGCACCACTCGTCCCAGGCCAGCTAAGAGGTGAATCGATGGCGGAACAGACCACCTCGACCATCCAGGTGAACGCGTCCCCCAAGGAAATCATGGCGGTGATCGCGGACTTCGCGGCCTATCCGGAGTGGGCCGACTCGATGCGGGAGACCGAGGTGCTGTCCACCGACGAGGCCGGCCGGCCGAACAAGGTGCGGTTCAAGGTCGATGCGGGCGCCATCTCCGACGAGTACACGCTGGCCTACGTCTGGTCCCGCAACGAGGTGACCTGGACGCTGGTCGAGGCGAAGATGGTCAAGGGGATGGACGGTGCTTATGTCTTGCGTGATCTCGGCGCGGAAGGCACCGAGGTGACCTACCGGCTGGCCGTGGACGTGGCGATCCCGATGATCGGGATGCTCAAACGCAAGGCGGAGAAGGTCATCATCGACACAGCCCTCAAGGGCCTCAAGAAGCGCGTCGAGTCGTGAGTGTTGTGGGTTCCGGCAAGTGACTCGGGTACTGCTTTACACAGGTAAGGGCGGCGTGGGCAAGACGACCTCCGCTGCCGGTACGGCCACGCTCGCGGCGCTCCGCGGGCTGCGCACGCTGGTGCTGTCGACCGACGCCGCGCACTCGCTCTCGGACGCGTTCGACTCCGAGGTGGGTCAGGAGCCGACCGAGATCGACGACCTGCTGTTCGTCCAGCAGATCGACGCGCAGCGCAAGTTCGAGCGCTCCTGGGGCGACATCCAGAACTACCTGCGCTCGGTGCTGCACATGGTCGGCGTGGATCCGATCGAGGCCGAGGAGCTGACCGTGCTGCCGGGCGCCGCGGAGGTGCTCGCGCTGCTCGAGGTGCGGGACCACGTGCGGTCCGGGCGCTGGGACGTGATCGTCGTGGACTGCGCGCCGACCGCCGAGACGCTCCGGCTGCTCGGCCTGCCCGAGGCCCTGAACTGGTACCTCGACCGGATCTTCAACGCCGAGCGGAAGATGATGCGGACGTTCCGGCCGTTCATCAACCGGGGCGTCGGTCTGAGCCGCGGGTCGAGCATCCCGATGCCGGACGACAACGTCTTCGACGCGCTGCGCCGGCTGCAGAGCGACCTGGCCGACATCCGTACGCTGCTGGCCGGCCCGGACGCCTCGGTGCGGCTGGTGCTGACGCCGGAGGCGGTCGTGGTCGCGGAGGCGCGGCGGTCGCTGACCAGGCTCTCGCTGTACGGCTACCGCGTGGACGGCGTCGTCGCGAACCGGGTGTTCCCGGCCGCCGGTGCGGACACGTGGCGCCGGCAGTGGGTCGCCGCGCAGCGCGGGATCCTCGAGGAGGTGGCGGACTCGTTCCGCCCGCTGCCGATCTGGGAGTCGCCGTACCGCGTGTGCGAGCCGGTCGGCGTCGAGGAGTTGGCCGCGTTCGCCGTCGAGATGTATGGCGGGGACGACCCGTTCGCGCGCGCCACCGACGAGACATCGCTGTGGGTGGACCGGCACATCGACACCGACGGCCGGACGTACACGCTGACAATGCCGTTGCCGTTGGCATCCGCCGACGAGCTGGAGCTCGCGCGGCACGGGGACGAGCTGATCATCACCGTCGGGTCGTATCGGCGGGTGCTGCCGCTGCCGGCCGCGCTGGCACGTGGCGTGGTCGCCGGTGCCCGGCTGGACGAGGGGCGGCTGCAGGTGCGGTTCGCGCCGAAGGAGACCTCGCGGCCGGTGGCGTCACCGGAGGTGCCGAGCGGTGCGGGTCCGCTGGAGTCCGCGCAGGAGCTGGCGCAGGGGCTCACGGCCGAGTACCACGAGCAGCTGGCCCGACGCGAAGCCGCGATCGGGGACGGCCGGTGAAGGAATCCGTCGGATCCGTCGCGGAGGAGGCCGCCAAGCTGTTCGCCGTACTGCAGAACGCGGCGGCCGAGGCGGCGCCGGCCGCAGAACCCCGCGCCGCGGAGTCCCGGTCTGCGGAGCCACCCGTTGCGGAGCCGGAGGCTGTCGACGCGGAGCATGAGCACGATCACAAGCTCGGGCCGGACTGTGTCTGGTGCCCGGTCTGTCAGCTGATCCACCGGGTGCGCACCACCAGCCCCGAGACGATCGAGCAACTGTCGACCGCGGCCGCGCACGTCCTCGGCTCGCTCAGATCTCTGCTGGAAGCCGCCGCGGATGCGGCCCGGCAGGCGCGCGAGGACGCAGCGACGCGGACCTCGGCACCCGGCCAGGAACCGGACCAAACGGCCCAAGAACCGGCCCCGGAATCAACTCGGTCCCGGGTGGACCGGATCGACGTGAGTGAGGACCCCGAACCATGGGACTGACGATCGGCATCGATGTCGGCGGTACGAAGATCGCCGCCGGCGTGGTCGGCGAGGACGGCGTGATCGGTACCCGCACGCACCGCGACACCCCGGCGGACTCCGTCGACGCGACCGCGGCGGCGATCTGTGACGCCGCGGCCGAACTCATCGCGGACCACGACGTGGAGGCGGTCGGCATCGGCGCCGCCGGGTTCGTGTCGTCGGACCGCTCGACCGTACTGTTCGCGCCGAACCTGGCCTGGCGCAACGAGCCGCTGGGCGCCCGGGTCGCGGAGCAGCTCAAGGTCCCGGTCGTGGTCGAGAACGACGCCAACGCGGCCGCCTGGGGCGAGTTCGCGTTCGGCGCGGCCAAGCACGTCGAGCACATGGTCTGCATCACGGTCGGTACCGGCATCGGCGGCGCGGTCGTCAGCGACGGTGAGCTGCTGCGCGGTGCGCACGGTGTTGCCGCGGAGCTCGGGCACATGCGCGTCGTACCGGGTGGTCATCGGTGTGGTTGCGGTGCGCGCGGCTGCTTGGAGCAGTACGCGTCCGGGCGGGCGCTGGTGCGCGAGGGCAAGGCCCGGGCCGAGTCCGGGTCGCTCGGCGCCGTGCAGATGCTCAGTGTGTGCGGGATCAAGGATCCGGCCGAGCTGACCGGGCCGATGATCACCGACGCGGCGATGCAGGGCGACCCGTGCGCGGTCGAGCTGCTCGAGGACCTCGGCCGCTGGCTGGGCGAGGGGCTGGCGAGCCTGGCGACCATGTTCGACCCGACGCTGATCGTGATCGGCGGCGGCGTGAGCGCGGCGAAGGACCTGCTGATGAAGTCCGCGCAGCAAGCGTTCGAGAAGAACCTGCCCGCCAAGTCGAACCGCCCGCACGCCGCCTTCAGCCTCGCCGAGCTCGGCAACGACGCCGGCCTGATCGGCGCCGCCGACCTGGCCCGCAAGCCGGCCCCGGCACCCGAAAAATCCCGATGATTGTCCTGACCAGGGATACTGGAGGGACAGCGGGGGTCGCGAGGAAGGTCGAACGTTGGCTCTGACACAGGCTCTGACGATCGGGATCGACATCGGCGGCACGAAGGTGGCGGCCGGGGTGGTCGATCCGGAGGCCAACATCCTGGACCGGGTCCGCCGGGACACGCCGACGACCGACCCGCGGGAGACCGAGGACGCGATCGCGGAGATCGTACACGACCTGGAGTCGCGGCACGATGTGATTGCCGTCGGCATCGGTGCCGCCGGGTTCGTCGACGTGACCCGTTCGTCGGTGCTGTTCGCGCCGCACCTCGCCTGGCGGCACGAGCCGCTGCGGGACGCGGTCGAGCGCCGGCTCGGCCTGCCGGTCGTCGTGGAGAACGACGCCAACGCGGCCGCCTGGTCGGAGTGGCGGTTCGGCGGCGGCCAGGGCGAGAGCCACCTGGTCTGCGTCACGCTCGGTACCGGGATCGGCGGCGCGATCCTCAACGACGGCTCGCTGCAGCGCGGGAAGTTCGGTATCGCCGGCGAGTTCGGGCACATGCAGGTGGTGCCGGGCGGTCACCGCTGCGAGTGCGGCAACCGCGGCTGCTGGGAGCAGTACGCGTCCGGCAACGCCCTGACCCGCGAGGCCCGCGAGCTGGCGCTGTCCGGATCCCCGGTCGCGCACAACCTGCTCCGCGCGGCGGGCGGGGACCCGCGCAAGATCAACGGCCCGATGGTGACCGAGCTCGCCAAGGACGGCGACCCGGTCGCGGTCGAGCTGCTCGAGGACGTCGGCCGCTGGCTCGGAATCGGCCTCGCGAACCTGGCCGCCGCGCTGGACCCGGGCACGTTCGTGATCGGTGGTGGCGTGTCCGACGCGGGCGAGCTGCTGCTGGCACCGGCCCGCGAGGCGTTCAAGCGGACGCTGACCGGCCGTGGTTTCCGGCCGGAGGCGCGGATCGTCCGTGCGGTGCTCGGGCCGGAGGCGGGCCTGGTCGGCGCGGCCGACCTCGCGCGTGAAGAGGCCACCTGGCTGCGTCGCGTCCGGGTGAAGACCACCGCCGTGACTGCGAAGACGGCTGCGGCGCGTGGGCGCTCGACCCGGCTGGAGCGTGCCGCCCGCAAGTCCGCTGCCCGGCGTACGGGCATGCGCACCGACCCCGACCTGCACCCTGCGGATGTGAACGGCGACCCTGACGTATGACGCACGATCACCTGCGGGTGCTCTCGTACAACGTGCACCGGTGGGGTGACGACCGTACGGCGCTCGCGCGGGTGGTGAAGGCGTGCGCGCCGGACGTGATGCTCGTGCAGGAGGCGCCGACCTGGTGGGGGACCCGGCGGAAGCGGCGGGCGATGGCCGCGACGTTCGGGATGCGGTACGTGGCCGCGTCCGCCCGGAACGCGATCCTGGTTGCCGAGGGCATCGACCTGACCGAGTCGCTGCACTGGCGGGTCTGGCGGCCGTTCGTCCGCCGCCGGCTGAACTTCGTCGCCACCCAGCTGCCCGGTGGCGCGGTCGGCGGTCAGGTGCTGCTCGGCACGACCCGGATCGCGCTCGTCGTGTGCCATCTCGGGCTGCACATCCTGGGTCGCGGGCGGGAACTCGAGCAGATCCTGCAACGATGCCGTTCGTTCGGTACGCCCTATCTGCTGGCCGGTGATCTGAACGAGGAGCCCGACGGCCCGGTCTGGAAACGCCTCGCCGAGGAAGGCCTGACCGACCTGGGCGCCGACGCCGGACCGACCTTCAGCTCCACCAACCCGCACAAACGCATCGACGGCGCCCACCTCACCCCACCCCTGCAGGGCCGCATCGTCCCGACTCCTGCGACGCCCGAAGACCTGGCCGCCGCCTCCGACCACCTCCCGATGCTGATCGAGCTCAAGCCCTGAAACGACTCGCGGATCCCGAGCCCATCACAATCGGGCTCACCCAGCGCGTCCCCGCGCGACCGCCCCGAAGGTCCGCAATTGTGATGGCCTGGCGATCCGCATGCGACGGCAGCCCGGGTGGCCGGGCCTGGAGGTCCGGGTCGTCAGCTCTTCGAGCGGTTCAGGAAGATGAGCATTGCTTCCTGGGCGGCGGGGGAGGCGAAGAGCGAGGCGGACAGCTCGGCCAGATCGTTGCCGCGGGCATCGATGTCGGCAAGCAACTCGCGGTTGAGCAGCTTCTTGGTCTCGCTCAGACCCTGCGGCACGCCCTTCAGCACGGAGGCGACGACCGTGTCCAGCGCTTCGTCGAGGCCGGCGTCGGGAACCGTCAGGGTGAGCAGGCCGAGCCGGGAGGCCTCCAGGGCGTCGAAGCTGTTGCCGGTCAGGAACGTGTACGCCGCGGCGCGGTCGGTGAGACGGGGGAGGACGGTCAGCGAGATCGTCGCCGCCGCGAGGCCCAGCCGTACCTCGGTCAGCGCGAACGTCGCACTCTCACCCGCCACGCTGATGTCGGCCGCCGCCACGATGCCGATCCCGCCGGCCCGCACCGGCCCGGCCACCCGCGCGACCACCGGCTTCGGGTTCGCGACGATCGCGCGCTGGACGTCGACCATCCGCTGCGCGCCGACCCCCATCCCGACGGTCGTCGCCTCGGACAGGTCCGCCCCCGAACAGAACACGTCGAGCGCAGACCGGATCACAATCACCCGTACGGCATCGTCCGCGCCTGCCGTCTCCAGCTGAGCCAGCAACTCACCGGTCAACTGCTGCGACAACGCGTTCTTGTTGTGCGGCGAATCCAACGTAATCGCCGCCACCCCACCGGACACCGCCAGCTGCACCAGTTCACTCATAACCCCATCCAACACCCCGAACCCGTCAGCCGCTGTGTTCCGCACTACATGGCCCCCACCGGTCCCTAGCATGATGCTTTCCACTTCTGCCTGAGGAGCGCCATGGAAAAGTTCGACCTCGACACCGCGGACGCCACCGTGCGGGTCGATCTGGGCGGCTCGTTCTCCTACGACCAGATCCGCGACATGGTGCGCGCGGTCTGCAACCAGACGACGCACACGCAGTTCTACGAGACGACGGAGACCGTCGGCGGACAGGACTTCCCGGTGCTCGCGCAGCAGGCGTACATGCCTGCTCAGAACCTGTTCGTGGCACCAGGGCGCGAGGCCGGCCGGCTGTCGTTCGCTCCGGACCAGGAGTACACCCATCTGACTGTGGTCGCCCACGAGCAGGCCGAGCGCGGGACGATCGCCGCGGTCCGGGTGTATCCCGAGGGTCGTGGCAAGGCTGCCTCCGAGCTCGCCGGACAACTGTCGCGTGCCTTCGACAAGGACATCAACGAGTTCCAGGCGTCCGAGTACTACCGCCAGCAGATGGAAACCGGCAGCCCACTCCAGGCAGGGTCCGGGACGGACGGTGCCAGGGACCGGACCCAGGACCACCAGGGGGCCGGAGCCAATCGCCGCCAGGACTCAGCCCGCAACTGGTAGCTCATCCCGCGTCCGGTGGTGCTGACTTCGGGTTCAGGGGGTCGGCGTGGCGGTGGGTGATCTTCCAGTGGCCGTTCTCGGCGCGGAAGATCATCGTGGCGCGCAGGACGTGCGGGACCGGGGCCGGCTGGGTGATGTGGTGGACCGTGCAGCGCTCGATGGCGACCGTGTACGCGGTGTCGGCGCCGACGTACTTGTCGAGGTACTCGAACTCGACCGGGTGCCCGGTGTCGTGGAACTGCGACGCCGCCCACTCGTAGCGCGGGCCGATCTCCGACCAGCCGACCTCCTGGCCGCCGAAGCCGCCGAAGATCGAGCTCTGCTCGCTGTGCGACACCAGCGGCAGCCACAGCGACGGATCGCCGTTCACGAACGCGCTGTTGGCCTCCTCGAAGCGGCTCAGGAACGATTCGAAGTCTTCACTCGCCATGCCCCCAGCCTGACCCCGGAGGGGGGTCACTCGCTCCCGGCGTAGGTGGGAGACAGCTCACGCGCGAGGTGCTCGACGAACAGGCCGACGTCGGTGACGATCCCGCGGGCCTGCGACGAACCGCGGTCCGCGAGCTTGGTCACGGTGGCCGGGTTGATGTCCACGCAGGTCAGCGGGATCGACGCCGGCAGAATGTTGCCGGTGGCAACCGAGTGCAGCATGGTCGCGGCCATCAGGCAGTACCCGACACCGTCGAGCTCGGCGCGCATCGCCCGCTGACCTTCGAGTACGTCGGTGTAGACGTCCGGCAGCGGGCCGTCGTCGCGCACCGAGCCGACCAGGACGAACTTCTTCCCCTGCCGGACCAGCGCGTGCATCACGCCGGACGTCAGTACGCCCTGCTCGACCGCGTCCGCGATCGACCCGGCCTTGCGGATCGTGTTGATCGCGCGGATGTGGTGCTCGTGCCCGTGCTCGACGCCCCGTCCGCGCGCCAGGTCGACGCCGAGCGACGTCCCGTACAGCGACGACTCGATGTCGTGCGTCGCGAGCGCGTTGCCGGCGAACAGTACGTCGACGTACCCGGCCTCGACGATCGCGACCATCGCCGGGGCCGCGCCGGTGTGCACGATGCCGGGGCCGCCGACCCAGAGCACCTTCTGCCCGTTCGCCTTGGCCTCGCGCATGCCGTCCGCGACCTGCTTGACGAGCACCCGCTGCGGCTTCTCCGACGAGACGTCGGACTCCATGAAGCCGAAGCCCTCCTCGGTGTTGACCACGATCGGGGGAGTCACCCGGACGCCCTGCGCACTGGTGATGATCTGCATCCCGGCGCGGACGTCGGACATCGGGATGGTGCGCACCGTCGAACCTTCGACCAGCAGGCCGCAGTCCATCTCGGGGTTCTGCACGTCGACCCAGTGGCCGCCGAGCCGGACCCGCGTCGGCAGGTTCGTGGTCGAGTAGAACCCGTCCGGGAACACGCCGTCCCGGGTCACCTCGGTGATCTCCGGCGTGCCGGGGTCGACCAGGTTCGCGCCCTTGGTCTGGATCCGCATCAGCAGCCGCTGCAGCGACTCCTCGTCCTCCGCGCCGACCGTCATCCGGACCGTCGACGGGTCGTCCTTGTCGTACCCGAGGTCGAACTTGTCCAGCGTGTACTCGCCGCCGTACCCACGGATGTCGTCGAGGACGCGGGACAGCAACCCGGAGTCCATCAGGTGGCCGGTGATCTCGACGGTCTCGGTGACCAGTGGCACGACAGCCTCCCAAAAGCAGTCTCGTCGGATTGTCCGACGATCTGCATGCTAGCTCAGACGACCGCCCCGTCGTCGCCGCCGTCGCCCGGCGGCAGCCGGTCCTTCATCCTGAGCACCAGCGTGAGGAATCCGCCGATGAACCCGGCCACCGCGAGCGTGGTGATCCGGCCGGTGCCGAAGCCCAGAACGGCGGCCGCGATCAGCAGCAGCGGACCGCCGAGCAGACCCAGCCAGGCGAGCCGGCTGACCCAGTCCAGACGGGGACCACGCGGCGGCTCGGGCGGGACGAAGTGCTCGTGCGGGTCGTCGGTCTTCTTCGCCGGTTTGGCCTCGTCCTCGTCCGGGGTGTCGTCCTTGATCGTCAGACCGGTCGGTACGTCGATCAGCGGCTCGTACTTCTCGTCGACGTCCTCGCTGACCGGCCACCGCGGCACCGGGTCCGCACCGCCGTCGTGGCCGGGCGCGGACGGCTTGTTGAACTGCTCGACCAGACCCTTCCACTCGGCGTCCTCAGTGCTGCGATCGATCACCGGGCGGGCCCGTTCCACCGCCTCGGCGTCGACGAAGATCTCGTCGTACCCGACCGGGATCCGGGCCGGCTCCTCGGCCTCCTCCGGTGTCGCCACCTCGGTCGCGACCTCGCTCAGGGCCTCGCTCTGGTTCTCGCAGTAGGCCGCGATGCCGGCCGCCTTCAGTGCGTCCAGTACCGCCTCGGAGACCAAGGGGTCGATCCGGCCGAGCGACGTGTACGCCGTCGCGGTCAGTCCGTTGTCACGCATCGTCGCGACCACTCAGCCGGCTGATGAACGCTGCGGAGTCGGCGAAGATGCGCGGTGCGTCGTTGTCCAGAGTTGCCACGTGATAGCTGTCCTCGAGCAGGGTCTCGGTCACGTCGCGGGACGAGATCGAGGACAGTACCGCCCGCCCCGAGCTCGGCTCCACCACATGATCGACAGTACTGCGGAACAGCAGCACCGGCTGCGTGATCTTCGCCAGATCGGCGCGGGTGAGCTTCCAGAGCCGGGACAGCGAGAGCAGCGCGCGCAGCGGCATCCGGTCGTACGCGTACTCCACGGTGCCCGGCTTCTTGATGTCGTTGGAGATGCCCGGGAACGACGGGACCACCCGGGCGAGCACCGGGAGCAGCGCCAGCCGCTTGTCGTCGGTCCGTACGGACGGGTTGATCAGGACCAGACCGGAAATACCGGCGCCGTGCTCCTCGGCGAGCCGCAGGACCAGGCAGCCACCCATCGACAGGCCGACGAGGAACACCTTGTCGTGCTCCTTGCGGAGGCGCTCCAGCTCGTTGCCGAGGACGGCGTACCACTCCGGCCAGCCGGTCCGGTTCATCTCCTGCCAGCTGGTGCCGTGCCCGGGCAGCCGCGGCACCGCCACGCCGTACCCCTGCGCGGCCAGATGCTCGGCGAACGGCCGCATCGAGGCCGGCGAGCCGGTGAAACCGTGGCTCAGCAGCACGCCGACGGCGGCGTTCTGCCCGGTACCGGGACTGCGAAACTCCTCCGCGTGGGCTTGCACTGGCACGCTCGACTCCTCGCCGTTCACGGTCCTCACAGACGCGCCACAAGTGCGCGTGACAATCGTCGCATCCGGGCACCAATCAGTCTGCATCCAGTCTGCATCCAGGTGACAACACGGTGAGCAACACTCGCATTCCTGGCGGTGACATTGCCTGAGAGGGAAGCTGGAACGTAGTGTCCGCACCGGAACGGTCGGCGCCGCGGGTGTCGTGCGACCGTCACCGGCGGGCACTGGTGCCGGACGTGGGTACGGGCCGACGATGGTCTGGTGAGCTGGGTCGGGTCTTGTGTCGGGTGAATGTGTCGGGCGAGTTGACGGAGGTCGAGGCGGATGCTGTACCTGTTCCTGAGACGGTTCTTTGTCGCTCCACTGGTCAAGCTGCTGTTCCGGCCCCGGGTGACCGGCGTCGAGCACGTGCCGAGCGACGGGCCGGCGCTGCTGGTCAGCAACCACCTGGCGTTCTGTGACTCGATCTTCCTGCCGGTCTCGGTGCCGCGGCAGATCGTCTTCCCGGCCAAGTCGGAGTACTTCACCGGCCCCGGCCTGAAGGGCAAGCTGGTCGCCACCTTCTTCCGCTCGGTCGGCCAGATCCCGATCGACCGCTCCGGCGGGCGGGCCTCGCTGGCGGCGCTGAACACCGGTCTGGGGATCCTCGAGAAGGGCGGCCTGTTCGGGATCTACCCCGAGGGCACCCGCTCGCCCGACGGCCGGCTGTACAAGGGCAAGACCGGCGTCGCCCGGATGGCGATCGTGGCCGGCGTACCGGTGATCCCGGTGGCGATGATCGACACCGAGAAGCTGCAGCCCGGCGGCCAGATGAAGCCGAAGATGTTCTACCGCGAGAAGGGCCGGCTGCTGCCGCGCCTGGTCCGCCCGGGCGTCGCGTTCGGCGAGCCGCTGGACTTCTCCCGGTACGAGGGCATGGAGCGCGACCGCTTCGTACTGCGCTCGGTCACCGACGAGATCATGTACGCGCTGATGGACCTGTCCGGCCAGGAGTACGTCGACATGTACGCCGACAAGGCCAAGGAGCTGATCAAGGCGGGCGAGTCCGTCGACGACCACGTCCGCCTCGGCGACACGAAGGCCAGCTGACCCCTCCCGGCCCGCCGTCCCGCGAAGATGGACGCCATGGACAGCGACCTGAACGTCTTGGGCGAGCCGCTGGAGGAGTGCGGGACCGACCCGGTCACCGGCTTCTACCGGGACGGCTGCTGCACGAGCGGCCCGGAGGATCTCGGCAGCCACACCGTCTGCGCGGTGATGACCGCCGAGTTCCTCGCCCACCAGACCTCGGTCGGGAACGACCTCGTCACCCCGCGCCCGGAGTACAGCTTCACGGGCCTCCAGCCGGGCGACCGCTGGTGCGTGGTCGCGGCGCGCTGGCTCCAGGCGTACCACGCCGGCGCCGCGGCGCCCGTCGTACTGGCGTCCACCCACGCCCGCACCCTCGACACGATCCCGCTGACCGCGCTCCGGGAACACGCCGTGGACGTGCCCACCGACCCGAGTTCCCTGGCCTGACCCGGAGGAGTGTGGTGAGACGGACACTGGGGGTTGCGGAGGGCTCTACTAGGCTGAGGGCATGCAATTCGCGACGTTGACGATGGGGCGGGTACCGGGGGTTCCGACGCTGGACGAGCTGCGCGGGCTGAAGCCGTTGCAGCAGCCCGAGTGGCCGGACCAGGCGGTGCTCGAGCAGGTGATCGCCGAGCTCCGGACGCTGCCGCCGCTGGTGTTCGCCGGTGAGTGCGACGACCTGACCGCGAAGATCGGTGCGGTCGCGCGCGGCGAGGCGTTCATCCTGCAGGGTGGCGACTGCGCGGAGACGTTCGCGGGCGTGACCGCGGAGAACATCCGGGCCAAGCTGCGGGTGCTGCTGCAGATGTCCGTCGTCCTGCAGTACGCGGCCAGCGTGCCGGTCGTGAAGATCGGCCGGATCGCGGGGCAGTACGCGAAACCTCGCTCGTCGGGCGAGGAGACCCGGGACGGCGTGACGCTGCCGTCGTACCGTGGTGACGCGGTCAACGGGTTCGACTTCACGCCCGAGTCCCGGATCCCGGACCCGCAGCGCTTGCGCGGTGTCTACAACGCGGCGGCCGCGACGCTGAACCTGACCCGCGCGTTCACCACCGGTGGGTACGCCGACCTGCACCAGGTGCACGCCTGGAACACGGACTTCGTGAAGTCGTCGCCGGTCGGCCGCCGCTACGAGCAGCTGGCGTCCGAGATCGAGCGCGCGCTCGCCTTCATGCGGGCCTGCGGCGCGACCGCGGACGAGTTCCGGACCGTGGACTTCTACGCGTCGCACGAAGCGCTGATCCTCGAGTACGAGCACGCGCTGACCCGGATCGACTCGCGCACCGAGCAGCCGTACGACGTGTCAGGCCACCTGCTGTGGGTGGGCGAGCGGACCCGGCAGCTGGACGGCGCGCACGTCGAGTTCCTCGCCTCGCTGTCGAACCCGCTCGGCGTGAAGATCGGGCCGACCACCACGCCCGAGTACATCCGGACCCTGATCGACAAGCTGAACCCGAAGGGCATCGAGGGGCGGCTGACGTTCATCACCCGGATGGGCGCGGGCAAGATCCGTTCCGCACTGCCGCCGCTGCTCGAGGCGGTCCGCGACCACGGTTCGCCGATCGCGTGGGTCTGCGACCCGATGCACGGGAACACCTTCGAGACGCCGAACGGGTACAAGACCCGCAACTTCGACGACGTGATGGACGAGGTGCAGGGCTTCTTCGACGCGCACGAGCAGGTCGGGACCTGGCCGGGCGGCGTCCACATGGAACTGACCGGCGACGACGTCACCGAGTGCCTCGGCGGCGGCGAGGAGCTGGTCGCGGAGGACCTCGTCAACCGGTACGAGACCGCCTGCGATCCGCGGTTGAACCGGCACCAGTCGCTCGAGCTCGCCTTCCTGGTCGCCGAGCGGCTGCGCGGAGCCAAGGCATGACTGTGTCGGATGCCGCGACTCCGTCGCGGCGGGTCCCGGGGCTGTTACGCCCGTTCTTCCCTCGTCGCTCCGGTCGCTTCGCTCCCTGCGCTCCTCAGTCCAGAACGGGAGGCCCCAGGACCGGGCTCCCTCCGCTCGGTCCAGGAGCGGAGGCCCGATGACTGCGGGCATGATCGACCTCCGGTCCGACACCGTGACGCGGCCGTCGGCGGAGATGCTGGCGGCGATGACGTCGGCTCCGGTCGGCGACGACGTGTACGGCGAGGACCCGACGATCAATGCGCTCGAGGAGCGGGTCGCCGGGTTGCTCGGGCACGAGGCCGGGCTGTTCACGGTCACGGGCTCGCTCGCCAACATGCTCGGCGTCCGGGCGCTGGTGCCGCGCGGCGGCGAGGTGCTGTGCGAGGCGAGCGCCCACATCGTCCGGGCCGAGCTCGGGTCGCACGCGGCCGTCAGCGGCGTGACGACTCGGACCTGGAGCGCGCCGGCCGGGCAGATCGACCTCGAGCAGATCCGTACGCTGATCGCTCCCGACCTCGGTCCGTACTTCGTGGTCACGTCGGCGGTCTCGGTCGAGAACACGCACAACTTCGGCGGCGGGTCGATCCAGCACGGATTCGACGCGCTGGCCGACGAGCTCGACGTGCGCGGGATGCCGCTGCACCTCGACGGGGCCCGGCTCTGGAACGCCGCCGTCGCGACCGGCCGTACGGTCGAGTCGTTCGCCTCGCGGGCGGCTGCGGCGAGTGTGTGCCTGTCGAAGGGCCTGGGCGCGCCGGTCGGTTCGGTGCTCGTCGGGTCGGCCGAGCTGATCCGTGAGGCACGCATCTGGCGGAAGCGTCTCGGCGCGGGCTGGCGGCAGGCCGGCGTCCTGGCGGCAGCCGGGCTGTACGCGGTCGAGCACAACGTCGAGCGGCTGGCCGAGGACCACGCGAACGCCCGCGCGATCGCCGAGGTGCTCGCGGACGCGGCGCCCGGATCGGTCAAGCCGGACCAGGTCGAGACGAACATCGTCGTCGCGGACCTGGCCGCGACCGGCAAGACCGTCGCCGAGGTCGTCGCGGCCGCCAAGGCCGAAGGCGTCCTGGTCGGCGGTGTCGGCGCGACCCAGCTCCGGATCGTCACCCACCTGGACGCGTCCGCCGAGGACTGCCGTACGGCCGCTGCTGCCCTCGCCCGCATCATCGGCTGACCCGAGGGGGCCGATCCGCCGGTGCTGCTGTGACGATGCTGATGCTGTGGCGCGTGTGGACTGCTGCGGAGGCGGACGGCGGCGCCAGGTAGGCTTCCGCTGTATTGGGTCGCAGCATTCGGGGAGAGCCGTGCGAGAGATCGTCGTGTTCAGCGGAAGTGCCCACACCGAGTTGGCGGAGCAGATCTGTAGTGATCTCGGCGTCCCGCTGTCTCCGGTCGAGATCCATCGTTTCAGCAACGATTGCCTGCAGGTACAACTGCAGACGAACTGCCGGCAACGAGACGTCTACATCGTGCAACCACTGGTGCCGCCCACGCAGGAGCACCTGATGGAGTTGTTGCTGATGATCGACGCCGCCCGCGGTGCGTCGGCCCAGCAGATCACCGCCGTCATCCCGCACTACGCGTACGCCCGGTCGGACAAGAAAGACGCGTCCCGGATCTCGATCGGCGGCCGGCTGGTCGCGGACATGCTGACCACGGCCGGCGCGAACCGGGTGCTGACGATGGCGCTGCACGCGCCGCAGGTGCACGGATTCTTCTCGGTGCCGGTCGACCACCTGACCGCCATCGGCGTCCTCGCGGACCACTTCCGTGGCCGCGATCTCTCGGACACCGTCGTCGTCAGCCCCGACCTCGGCAACGCGAAGACCGCGACCCAGTTCGCCCGGCTGCTCGGCGTACCGGTGGCGGCCGGCAGCAAGCAGCGGCTGGCCGACGACCGGGTGGTCATCGACGCGATCGTCGGCGAGGTCGCGGGGCGGCGCGCGATCATCCTGGACGACGAGATCGCCACCGGCGGGTCCATCATCGAGCTGCTCGACCGGCTGAAGGACCACGGCTGCACCCAGGCCGCCGTCGCCTGCACGCACGGGCTGTTCGCCGGCCCGGCCGTCGAGCGGTTGCGTTCGCACCCCTCGATCACCGAGGTCATCAGCACCGACACCGTTCCGCGCCCGGCCGGCTTCCCCGAGCTCGAGGTCACCTCGGTCGCCGGCCTCTTCGCCGAAGCGATCAAGCGCATTCACGACGGCGAATCGGTCAGCAGCCTCTTCGACGGCGTAGACCCCACCCACGCCCCACCCCAACCCAAACTCCCGTTCTGACCGACCGCCGCGGCCGACGATGCCGCAGTGGAATTTCTCGATGCTGCCGGCCGGGCGGCTGGCTCTTCGACGCCGTTGCGGAGGAGTCGCGCGAGCGCGCCGAGAACCATCCACCACGACTCGGCGGGGTGGGGCTATCGTCGAGAGGTGGAGGGGTGGGAAGGGCTGCGGGTGGAACTGCGGCGGCTTCTGGAGGAGGCGCCGGGGGCGCTCGTGGTGTTGCCGGATCCTGGCAGCGAGCGGCGGTACGAAAAGCGGGTGCGGATCGAGCTGGCCGCGTGGGCTACGGACATCGCCGGCGATTTGCACGCGACGTACGGCGACTACCTGGATCTGCGGGTCGGGGCAAAGCTGTTTCCCCGTGGCGAGCTCGTCCACGACCGCCTGAACGAGTTGCGTGGCGAGCCGGCCGACGCTGCCGGGCTCGAGGTCGAGGCACCGGCGCCGCTGTCGGTACGGTCCGGCCGGGATGCGCGGCGCGAGGTGCGGGTGACGAATCGGTCGCCGGAGACGCAGGTGTTCATCACCAACGGTGAGGTGTCCTCCGTGATCATTGACGGCTCGGGACGTGTGGTTGGCCGGTTCGTCGGGCCGCATCCGCTGCCGCGGGTCGGGTTCGAGGTGGGGCCGTACGGGAGTCGGCTGGTGCCTGTTCTGATTGGTACGGCTGTGGTGGTTCCGGATCTGGAGTACGCCGTGCCGCCGGGGCAGTGGACTCTCGTCGTTGTGCTCGCCACCGAGTCCGGCGACGTGCTGCGGGCGTCGTTGGAGCTGACGGTCACGCCGTAAACGGGTTGCTCGGGTACGGATGGTCGCGCAGACTCCGGTCGCGTGGATGAGCTTGATGTGCTGCTGAGGAACGAGCGGTACCCGCGGTCGGCCAGGTACTCCGCGCGCTGGATGATCGACGGCGCGATGGGGCCGAACCCGGTCTGGCAGGCGGAGGCACTGGCCGCGGTTCTACCGCTCGAGCCCGGTATGCGCGTCCTCGATCTGGGCTGCGGTACGGCGCTGAGTTCGATCTTCCTGGCGAAGGAGTACGGCGTCGAGGTCTGGGCGACCGACCTGTGGGTGAAGCCCGACGAGAACCTGCGGCGCGTGGTCGAGGCGCAGGTCGAGGACAAGGTGCACCCGATCTACGCCGAGGCCCATGCACTGCCGTTCGCGGACGACTTCTTCGACGCGGCCGTGAGCATCGGGGCGTACCACTACTTCGGCACCGACGACCTTTACCTCGGCTACTTCTCGCGCTTCGTGAAGCGCGGCGGGCGGATCGGCATTGTGCAGCCGGGCCTTGCGGAGGAGTACGAGACGCTGCCGCCGCCGCACCTCGAGCCGTACTGGAGCTGGGACTTCTGCGCCTGGCACAGCGCAGAATGGTGGCGACGCCACTGGGAAAAGACCGGCCTTGTCACGGTCGACCATGCGGATCGGCTGCCGGACGGATGGCGTGACTGGCTGCAGTGGAACGAGGCCTGCGACCAGGACAGCGGTACGCCGGGACAGGAAGCCGAAATGCTCCGGATCGACGCCGGCAGCACCCTTGGCTTCACCCGGGTCACGGCCCAACGCACCAGCTGAGACCAGCCCAGCTCAGCGTTTGGGGAGGGCGAGGTTGCTCGCGGTGAGCCAGTTGTCGATGTGGCTCATCGTCGTTTCGAGAATCTCGCCGAACAGGAGCATGTGGTCGGCGTCGAGGATCTCTTGGTACGTGGCGTTCCGGTACTTCGATGCGGTGGTGCGGCAGACGGCCGAGGCCACCGTACGATCCTGGCCGCCGCCGAAGATCAGCACCGGCCCGGGGATCGCGGTGTAGTCGACGCGCGACGCCTTGCGGCGATCGAGTTGTGGGAAGGCCATCTCGCAGTACGCACGGCCCGATTCGCAGACCAGGTCCGCGAACAGCGCCCGGGAGTCCTCGTCCGTCTGCGTGATCCGTCCGCCGACGTGGAACTTCTCCCAGGTCGGACGCAGCGGCTTGGTCCACGGCCGGCGCTGGAGGTAGTGGCTCAGGAACAGGCGCGTCATCGACGGGTACATGGCGAAGATCCCGGCCGCCGGCGCCGGGCAGACCCCGATCAGACCGGCGTGCGCGGTCCGGGCGGCGACGAGCTGGGCGAGCAGTCCGCCCAGCGAGTGCCCGAGGATCAGCGGCGGCGAATCGAGCGACTCGCACACCGCGACCAGATCGTCGACGTAGTCCGTCAGGCTGAGCGTCGCGATCTGCGCCGCTCCTTCCTCCAGTGGCAACTCGTGGTGGCGCAGCGTCGGCGTGTGCACGACGAATCCACGGGCCTCGAACGCGGCCCGCGCCTCCCGGAAGTGGCTCCCGCGACCCCAGGTCCCATGGATGAGGACGACATGCTCGACAACACTCATGTCGCCGAAACCTATCCGACCAAGCCCCCACCGCACGAACCCCGCTAGCCGCGCCGAGCGCCGCATCCCTCGCGTCGGGCCGGGCCGCGCGCTAGTCGTCACTGGTGAGGTCTCGGCGGGCGGTTCCGCGGTGGAGGGCCAGGTGCCCGCCGAGGAAGCCCGCACCTGCCACCACCAGGTTCCCAGCCGCAGCCAGCCTGGTAGCGCGGCGGTGGTCTCCGCGCAGCCGCGCGATCAGCGAGCCGGTGAAGAGAACCGTCGCGGTGTCCATGCCCAGCGCGTGAACCGCCCCGATCCTGCGTTCGACACCCGACAGTCCCGCCCAGTCGCCGGCACCCGCGACAGCCGTCGGCAGCGACGCCAACAACCCCAAGCCCGCAAGAAGCGTTGCCCCACGGCGCGACTCGTATCCACCCGCGACATCGAGAACGGACGTACCGAGCCAGCAACCAGCAGTCACATCGGTCAGCGACGGATGCAACGAATGCCCCAGTACGTCGCTGTGCAGCGGGCTGCGCCGGACCCAACCGATCAGCGGCCCGTACGCCCACTCCTGAACACGGGCAAGCCGCTCGGAGACAGGGCTTTCGCCGACTGCGCTGAGTACGCGTTGCGGCAGTGATCTCGACGCCACGCTTTGAAGATACGCTCGCGCCGAGCGCCTCCGGAAGCGCTCGCGGCGACCGCGAACGGCGTTGGTGGTGCGGCGGGTTATCGTCTGCGGCATGGAATCGGTGTCTCCGCGGGTACGGACTCTGGGCGCGGCTGTTGTCTGTCTGGTGATCGCGGTGGCGGCCGGGCTCGCGGTGGACAGTCGGCTCGACCGGCATTGGGTGCTGCGCGGGCTCACGGTGTTCCTCGCGCTGTGTTGCGCGACGTTGCTGCTGACGGACCAGAGCCGGCGGCTGCGGCAGATCATCACGGCGGTCGGGCTGGCAATGTTCGGGCTCGTCATCCCGGTCTCGCAGACGACCTGGTCGAAGCCGCCCGAGGTCGATTTCGCCCTGCAGGTCGCGACGGACGCGAAGGCCGCGGCGCAGAAGGCTGCCCGCAGCGCGGTCACTGTCGCGGACGTGAAGTCGGCCGCGGAGGCGCGTGGCGGAGCGGTCGGGTCGTTCCCGACCGAGAAGAGCCCGCAGGTGCGTGGCGCGGAGGCGTACCCGCTGATCGTCCGCGCCAAGCGGGCCCAGGGTCGCCCCTGGGCCTGCCTGTCGTTCGTCAACGGCCTCGATGCCAAGGTCCGCCCCTGCTGAGCAGCTACCTGATCGCGGTGGCGGCGTCGAACCAGGAGCCGATGTCACTCGGCGAGCTGGTCAGCTTCAGCGTCTCCGCGATCCGGCGGAGCTGGTCGTGGGTCAGTTGGTTGCCGAGGCTCTTGATCTCGACCGCGACGCCGTTCCCCTCGAGGCGCAGGACGTTCTTGGCCTGCCTCAGTGCCTCGGCTTCGGCCTTGGTGTCCCCGGTGCGGAGCATGGACTGGTCGTTCGTGAAGTACGCGTGCATGCCCTGAATCGTTCCGTCCGGCTGGACCGAGCCGAGGCGGCCCAGCAGGTTCCACGTCGACGTGGTGTCGTAGGCGATCTGCAGGTCGTCGCCGAGCCCCGGAGCGGTCGTCGGATTGCCGAGCTTGGTCTCCGCGAACGGAATCGGCTGCCCGGTGTTCTTGTCGATCTGTGCCTTCGGCATCTTCTCCGGGCGGTAGCCGGTGGCGGTGTTGCCGTCCTGCCAGGTCGCAACGAACATCCGTCCGTTGCCGGAGGCACCGGACTCCGTCGGCCGGTAAGAGATGTGCCGGGGCGTCAGGCCCGCGAGGCCGTCGCCGACCTCGAACGGCGAGTGCAGGAGCTGCGGTCCGGGCGACACCGTCCGCGCGATCGTCATGATCAGCTTGAGGTCGGCGAGGTACGGCGCGTCGACCGTCGGTACGGAAGTCGTCCCGAGGTGCTCCTGCGAGAAGCACGAGAGCAGTGCCCAAGTACCCTCGGCAGGCTGCCAGACGAGCGTCTTCGCGATCGCGGGAGTGAGGTCCGCGACGGGCGGTCCTTGCGGCGTCGGCACGAACGGGTTGTGTCCCTTCTGCCACGTGACCAGCTGTCCGCTCCGGCCGCCGATCTTGACAGTCTGGCTGCCGGCGGGGATGGTCGCCGGGTCGAAGTCACCGTTGCGATGCAGTTGGAAGTTGCACAGGCTGGCACCCGGATTGTCGTTCCCGGCCAGCGCATAGATCTGACGGTTCGCGGTCTGGACCTGCGTGACCTCGTACATCGTCTTCGGGGTCTGGAAGCCGACCCAGTTCGACCAGGCCGACGGCTGCTTGTCCGGACCCGCGACCGGGGCCCCCGTGGAGATGACGTGCGGTACGACGACCGCGGCGGTTGCAGCCGCGGCGGTGGCCAGAGCGGTGCCGATGACCAGGGCAGTACGGCGGTACGCAGAGCGCCGGGAACCGTCCTGGACGGTGGCGCGGACGTCGCCGGGGTGCGGAGCGTTCTCGGCCAACTCACGGAACGCCTCGTGAAGATCTTGTTCAGTACGCATGGTGGACTTCCTCGGTCAGAGGTGCGCGCACGAGTTCGATGCGCAGGGTGGCCAGGGCTCGGGAGGCGTGGGCGCGGACGGTGCCGGCGGAACAGCCGAGGGTCTCGGCGATCTCGGCGTCCTTGAGTCCGCCGTAGTAGCGCAGGACCAGTACGGCACGTTGCCGGCGCGGCAGCTTGGCGAGCTCGCCGAGCAGTTCGTCGCGGTCCGCCGTACGGTCGGCGTGGTCCGGGCTGGTACCGGACTCGATCTCGGCGCTCGGTACGTACCGCGACCACTTGCGCCGCCAGGACAGGTACTCGTTGACCACCATCCGGCGCAGGTACGCGTCCGGGTGTTCCAGCCCGCCGATCCGGTCCCACTTGCGCTGGGCCTTGATCGCCACGTCCTGGACGACGTCCTCGGCCAGATGCGGCGTACCGCACAGGACGGTCGCGAACCGCAGCAGCGGCGCGAGCCCGGTCTGCAGCCAGTCGTCGAACGTCACGAGCATCCCTCCCTCGGTGGTGGCCTACACCAGTACAGACGATGCCCGGGGCCGATCTGCTGAGTCCACTGCTGAGTCCACTTCCTGGGCAATCGATTTCTCGGCGGACTCCGGCGGGCCTAAGGTCTCGCTATGACACTTGGGAATCTCACCGGCATCAGCGCGCTCGCCGACGTCGAGACGCGCTCCATCAGTGCGGAGAACCCCACCGGCGAGCCCGGTCAGGGTGGACGGCGGACCGAGGGCACCGGGGCGCACGCGGCCCGCGACCTCGGCCAGGGCTGGAAGGTCTCGCCGTCCATCGAGATCGGCCCGGGGGAGACCGTGACACTGGCCGACATCGCCGGTTCGGGCTGCATCACGCACATCTGGCTGACTACGCACGTCGACCACTGGCGCCGGCTGATCCTGCGGGCGTTCTGGGACGGCGACGACGCGCCGGCGATCGAGACGCCGGTCGGTGACTTCTTCTGCTCGGGCTGGGGCAAGTTCGCCCAGGTCAACTCGCTGCCGGTGGCCGTGAACCCGAACGGTGGCTTCAACTGCTACTGGGAGATGCCGTTCACCCAGCAGGCCGAGTTGACCATCGAGAACACCCACGACGAGCCCGTGGTCGTGTACTTCCAGGTGGACTACTGGCTGGGCGCCGTACCGGACAAGTCGGCGTACCTGCACGCACAGTGGCGCCGCAGCAACCCGCTGGCGGCCGAGACCGTGCACACCCTGCTGGACGGTGTGGAGGGCCCCGGGCACTACGTGGGCACGTACCTCGCGTGGGGCGTCAACAGCACCGGCTGGTGGGGTGAGGGCGAGGTGAAGTTCTACATCGACGGGGACGACGAGTTCCCGACTATCTGCGGTACGGGAACCGAGGACTACTTCGGTGGCGCGTGGAACTTCGACGTGCCACACCTGGGCGGCTACACGGAGTTCAGTACGCCTTACCTCGGGATGCCCCAGGTGATCCGCCCGGACGGGCAGTACCAGAGCCAGCAGCGCTTCGGGATGTACCGGTTCCACCTGCCTGACCCGGTGCGCTTCAAGGAGCGGCTGCGCGTCGACGTACAGGCCCTGGGCTGGCGGTCCGGTGGCCGTTACCTCCCGCTCCAGGACGACATCGCGTCGACGGCCTTCTTCTATTCGGGCAAGACGAGCACCGGCCGCCCGAGCGCACCGACTCACGACGGTATGGAGATCTGTTAGGGAACAGGCAGCGGGTTCTGGAGTGCTGTGTCGGTGAGGACCACCAGGGCTGCGGTCCAGGCGAGTGGGGCCTCACCGGCCGGCTCCAGGTCCCGGTTGACCTTCTCCGGTAGCGCACCGGTCTTGGTGCGGTGCTGGTCGAGCCAGGTGAGCAGGGTGCGCGCTACAGCCTGATCGCCACGTGCAGCAGCGCTCAGAGCGAACAGCGCGGTCTCAGGTGTCCACGACACCCCGTCCACTCTCCAGTCCTCGCCAGGCGTCACGCCGCCGTTGGGTTGCGTCAGTACGGCGTGTGCGCTGTTGATCGCCGTACTGACGACCGGGCGGGCCGGCGTGAACGGCGGGCCGAGGACGGTCACGAACGCGTCCGCGCCGCCGCCGAGGCTGATCGGCTCGACACCTGGTTCGACGAAGCTGGTGGCGCGAGCAGGCGTCCGCGCGTAGTTGGGCCCGAAGACGTGGTCGGTTGCCGTCGACAACTTGTCGAGCGCCGCCTGCCACCGGGCCGCCTCGGCCGGGTGTTTCTGGTCGGTGGCGATCCGGACGGCCGAGCGGAGTCCTGTCAGCAGCGGGGCGACTGTGCCGAGCGTCAACTCCTTCTCGGACCGCTCCCAGTAGTCAGGGGAGGGCGCCGGCAGCCCGTCCGGCCCCAGCTCGTGCAGGATCTGGTCAGCCGACTCCTGGACGAGATCCCAGTACGGCTGGCCGGCACGGCAGAACCAGGTCGCCCACAACACCCACCCGGACGCGTCCAACTGCGGCTCGCGGCCGTCGTCGACATGCTGCCCAGTGCCGGTGTACCGGGCCTCCCAGCGACCGGTCGACGGACGGACGCTGTTGAGGAACGACAGCACCTCGAGCGCGTCGTCGTACTGCCCGGTCGCGCAACGCGCGACAGCGACGAACGACGCGTCTCGTGGCCACACGTACCGCCAGGGGCCGTTCTGCCCGGCCAGGGTGGCGCCGTTCGGGAGGGTGAGGGCGTCGAGGTCGGCGAGGGCGTGCCGGACCAGGTCGTCGTACTGCGGGCTCACGAGCGCCGAGGCGGCGTGGCCCGGTGCATGCGGGATGCCCTCGGAGACCAGACGCGGCTGCGGGTTGCGGACCAGGTTGCTGACGGTCCCGGCGGCCAGTACTGCCAGCAGTAGGGCGATGACGACGTACGGGAACCACCGGTCGCGTGGCCGGTTCTCCCGCATCGTCCCTCCTCCTACTGCGCCAGGTGCTGCACTTCCGCCTCGAACTTACGTCGTGGCGCCAGCTCGACCAGGTACATGGCCGAGACCACCAGGGCGCCGCCGACGAGCATCCGCCAGGTCAGACTGTCCGAACCGAACAGCACCGCGAACGCCGAGGCGAACACCGGCTCCATTGTCATGGCGATCGCCGCGCGGGTGGGAGTCAGGTGCGCCTGGGCCCAGGTCTGCACGATCAGCGCGAGCGCGCCGGCGATCAGCGCCATGTAGACCACGCTGATCCAGTCGTGGCCGTTCGACGGCACCGAGAAGCCGCCCGGTACGGCACCGATCGCGCAGACACACGTGATCACGATCATCTGCAGCGACGACAGGCCGAACGCGTTCTTCGAGGTGGACCAGGCGCCGAGACCGATGATGTGCAGCGCGTACAGACCGGCCGACGCGAGCGTGAGCAACTCGCCGGTGCCGAGCGTGAAGCCGCGCAGCGACAGTACGCCGAGGCCCACCGTGGCGAGAATCACTGCGACCCAGGCCCAGCGCCCGATCCGATGCCGCAGGATCACCGCGCCGAGCAGCGGCGTGAACACGACGTACATGCCGGTGACGAAGCCGGACACGCTGGCCGACGTATGCCGCAGGCCCTCGGTCTGGACGAGCTGTGCGATGCCGTAGGTGATGCCGAGGGCAACGGCCCGGCCGCGGTCCAGACGGCTCAGCCGGGCGATCGCGGGCGGATGTACCAGGATCAGCGCGACCGACGCGATCAGGAACCGCAACGCCAGGTAGTCGGCGACGTCCATCCTGGTGAGCAGGTCCTTGGTCAGGAAGAACGTCGACCCCCAGGCCGCCGCAACCGCGAGCAGCGCCAGGACAGCAACACGAGGGCGATTCACGCCTTACATCAGATCAGAGCGCGGACCGGCGGAACAAATCAGAGGACGGTGATCACGATCGTGGTGCCTGGCTTCACCTTCTGGCCGGCGCCCGGGTTCTGGGCGGCGACGATGTTCAGGCCGAGGTTGAACGGGGCCTTCTGCACGGTGACCTTGAAGCCGGCGCCGGTGAGGATCTGCTGCGCCTCGGCGGTGGTCTTCTTCTTCACGTTCGGGACCTCGCGCAGCGGCGGGCCGAGGGAGACGACCAGCGTGACCTGGTCCTTGGCGAACAGGATGCCGGTGTTCGGATCCTGGCTGATCACGTTGCCCTCGGGAACCTTCTCGTCGTACTTCGTGCTCCGCGCGACGACCAGGCCGAGCTTCTTCAGCGCCTTGCTCGCGTCCCGGTACGACTTGCCGGTCAGATCCGGCACGTTGATCGGCTGCGGCCCCTTGCTGACCGCGAAGTTCACCGCGGTGCCCGGCTTCACGACCGTGTTGAACCGCGGGCTGATCGCGATCACGCGGCCCTTCGGGACCTTCTCGTCGTACTGCTCGTTGACCTTCCCGGTGATCAGCTTGATCGGCGACAGCGCCTGCTGCGCCGCCTCCAGGTCCAGGCCGACGAGCTGCGGCACCCGGTACCGCTCGGGACCCTTCGAGACCGTGAGATCGATGTCACCGTCCTTCCGGATCCGGTCGCCCGCGGCCGGGTCGGTGCGGATGACCTCGCCCTGCTTGACGTCCTCGGAGTAGTCCTGGTTGGCCAGGGTCGCGTGCAACCCTTCCTGCTCGGCCTCGGTGATCGCCACCGCCGTGGTCTTGTTCACCAGGTCCGGTGTGGTGGTGTAGCGGTGGATCCCGTAGTACCAGGCGGCCGTACCGATGCCGATCGCCGCGACCAGGATCACGAGCAGCGCGATCGGCCCGCGCGACCGGCGTTGCGGTGCGGGCGTCCTGGCCGGCGGCGGGGTCGCGTTCGCGTTCGCCTTCGCCGGAGCACCTGTCGGGCGGCCGTGCTCCACCGGTACGACGATGGTGTCGTGCTTGACCGGCTGACCGTCGACGACAGTGCCGTGGTCTCCGCGCGTGTAGCCGTCGTCGTACCCGCTGTCCTGCCTGATCTGCTGGATCGGCACCGTCAGGTCGCCGGTCAGCTCCGGATCGTCCGGCAGGCCCTCGTCGAGCGCGCTGCGCACCCGGTGCACCTGCCGGCTGAAAACCCGCGCGTCGGTCGGCCGCAGGTCCCGGTCCCGGGCGGTGGCGCGCTGCACGAGCGCGTCGACGTACGGCGGGATGCCGGGCTGCTCGAGCGACGGGGGCGGTACGTCGTTGTGCACGTGGGCGTACGCGACCTGGATCGGGGTGTCACCGGAGTGTGGCTTGTTGCCGGTGAGCAGCTCGTACAGGAGGATGCCCGCGGAGTACACGTCCGAGCGGGCGTCCGCGCTGCCGTCGGTGACGAGCTCCGGCGCCAGGTACGACACCGTGCCCATCAGGAGGCCCTGGGTGGCGGTGTTGCCGCTGGCGCTCACTGCACGGGCGAGGCCGAAGTCGGCGACCTTCACAGCGCCCTTGTCGGAGATCAGCACGTTCTCGGGCTTGATGTCGCGGTGCACGATGCCCGCGTCGTGGGCGGCCGACAGCGCGGACAGGACCGGTGTGAGCAGGTCGAGCGCCCGGGCCGGCGAGAGCGGCGCCTCCTCGCGGATGACGTCCCGCAGCGTACGGCCGGGCACGTACTCCATCGCGAGGAACAGCGTGCCGTCGTCGTCGCCCTGGTCGAACACGGCCACCACGTGCTGGTTCGACAGCCGGGCGGCGGCGCGGGCCTCGGCCACGAATCGGCGGGTGAACGCAGCGTCGTCGCCGAGCCCGTCGTGCATCACCTTGAGTGCGACGGTCCGGTCCAGACGCATGTCGAGGGCCTGGTAGACGGTCGCCATCCCGCCCTTCGCGACACGCGCGCCCACGCGGTACCGACCGTCGAGCACGCGCCCGACGAGGCGGTCGCTGACCTGCGTGTCCACGTCGTCCGTCACTTGCGGTGAGCCGCCTCTCCCCAAACCATTCTGGAGAGAGTGTAGATAACCGCTCAGCGTTACTGAGCCAGGCTCACCGCAGGGGGTCCCAGCCGCGGGTGAGTTGCGCCTTGATCCTGAGGACATTGGTCACGTACGCCTTCGTGTCGGCGTACATGCCGTTCTTCTTCACACCGCCGAGGCCCTGGTAGTAGCCGGCCACCGCGATGTCGAGTTTGGCGGCGCCGGTCAGGCGGCTGAGCAGGACGACACCGGCGGTGACATTGTCCTGCGCCTTGAGCAGGTCCAGTTCGCGGCCGATGATCCGGGACGCGAACCGGCCGGTCGACGGGATCACCTGCATCGCGCCGATCGCGTTCGCGGGGGAGACCACGCGCTGCTTCCAGCCCGATTCCTGCCAGGCGACCGCAAGCGCCAACTGCGGGTCGACGCCGTAGCGTTTCGAGGTGCTCACAATGAGTGAGCGCATCTGCGACCGGGTCGGCTGCTTGCGCTTCTTCAGGATGGCGCGGTTCCGGTTCGCCTGGGCGACGATGTGGTCGGCGTACGTGCGGCCGGCGAACGTGTTGTCGGTCCGCGGCTTCGGGCGCAGCTTCACCGGGACCTGCAACGTCTTGCCGCTGTAGATCGGGTCGCTCGCCTTCAGCCCGTTCGCGGCCAGCAGGTTGGCCTGCGAACACTTGAAGCGCTTCGCGATCCCGGAGATCGTGTCGCCGGACTTCACGACGTATGCGACCCGCCCGAGCTGTGAGCGCTTCGTGGGTGCCGTGGCGGCCGATCCCTTGGACGGGACCTTGAGCGTCTCGCCGGCGTAGATCGCGTTGCCGTTGCCGCCGAGCTTGTTCAGCGCGACCAGGTTGCTGACGGTGGTGCCGTAGCGCCCGGCGATCTGGCTCAGGGTGTCGCCCTGCTTGACCTGGTACGCGCCGAAGCCCGGTGAGCCGGCGGTGATCACGGCGGCGGTCAGCACGGGTACTGCCAGGCCGCCAAGGATCCGAACAACGTTGCGCATCGCAACCAACTCCCCGTTGTGAACGTCACTTGACCGTATGTGCTGATGCTGATGTGACAACAGGGGCGCATGGGGGTGGTGTTACGCCTGTAACGCAAAGGTTACAATTCAAGGCTGAACTACATTGTTGTCGTTCACAATCTTTCCGGTTGCCCGTGGCAACGGTGAGTCAGTGACCGAATCGGCTGACGAGGAAGGGTTTTGCGAGGTCCGGGAGGGTGCCGGTACGGACGGTCTCGGCCAGCACCTGCGCGGTGACCGGCGTCAGCAGCACCCCGTTCCGGTAGTGACCGGTTGCCCACAGCAACCGATCGAGGCCGGACGGCCCGAGGATCGGGGCGTTGTCCGGAGTGGCCGGGCGGAGGCCGGCGATCGACTCGACGAATTCGAGCTCGTCGGTGATCGGCAGTACGGTCCGGGCGTCGCGGA
Organism: Kribbella sp. NPDC048928; assembly: GCF_043197975.1. Taxonomy (NCBI): domain Bacteria; kingdom Bacillati; phylum Actinomycetota; class Actinomycetes; order Propionibacteriales; family Kribbellaceae; genus Kribbella; species Kribbella sp. NPDC048928. The sequence continues at coordinate 330,103 of NZ_JBICUC010000003.1, forward strand.
GCAGGTTGAACACCCCGCCCGCGAGCACCCTCGTGTCGTACCCGAGCTCGCTGCTCGTCGCTCCGACCACGAGCTCACCACCGGCCCGCGGCACCAGATAGACCGAGAAGCCACGGGCTGTCGCGCGCACTGTGTGCTGCAGCGCCGGGCGGTACGCCTCCGGGACGCGCAGCCGTAGTACCTCGCCCTTCACCGGACGTACCGGCGGCCGCAGCTCCTCGGGTAGTCCGGCCAGCTGCGACGACCATGGCCCGGTCGCCGCGATGACGTAGTCCGCGTGCACGGTGTCCCCGTTGTCGAGCAGTACGCCGGTGGCAGTCGTACCGGACGTAGTAATCCGAGTCACGTGCTGCCGGACGATCTGTACGCCGGACAGCTCAGCTGCTCGCAGGAGCGTCGCGACAGCCTGCCTGTTGTCGACGGAGTGGTCACCCGGGACCCAGACGCCACCAGAGACACCTGTGGCGAGCAGTGGCTCGCGACGACGAGCGTCACGACCGGACAGCTCCTCCACCTCGAGCCCGAGGCGGCGCTGGTACTCGGCGACCCTGCGGAGCACCGCCACGTCGTCCACGTCGTACGCGACCGACAACGTGCCGGTCTGGTGCAGTCCGGCCGGCTGACCGGTCAGCTGCTCCAGCTCGGCGGCGAACGCGGGCCAGGCGTTGACGGAGGCCAGGTTGAGCGCCAGCAGGTCGTCCTCGCCGAACTCGACCTCGGTGACCGGGGCGAGCATGCCGGCGGCGACGTTCGACGTCTGCGCACCCGGGGTGGGGTCGCAAATCGTCACCTGAGCACCGTCCGTAGCCAGCCGCCAAGCAGTCGCCAGACCGATCAGACCGCCGCCCACAACCACTGCATCAGCCATGCCTCAACCCTAGGCGTCGGCAGGCATGGCAGGCTTTGCGGTGTGACTGACCACACCGCTGACCACACTGCTGATCACACGGCACGCCTCGCGGATGCCCGGCTCTACCTGTGCACGGACGCGCGTGAGAAGCAGGGTGACCTCGCGCAGTTCCTGGACGCCGCGCTGGCCGGTGGCGTCGACATCGTGCAGCTCCGGCAGAAGGAGATGGAGGCCGCCGACGAGTTGGCCGCCCTGGAGGTCTTCGCGGACGCCTGCAAGCGGCACGGCAAGCTGCTGGCGGTCAACGACCGCGCCGACATCGCGTTCGCCGCGGGTGCCGACGTACTGCACCTGGGGCAGCGCGACCTGCCGGTGCACGCCGCCCGGGCGATCACCGGACCGGCGCCGATCATCGGCCGGTCGACGCACAGCTTCAGCCAGGTGAACGCCGCGGTCGACGAGGTCGGGTCGGACTACTTCTGCGTCGGGCCGACGTGGGCGACGCCGACCAAGCCGGGACGTCAGGCCGCCGGCCTCGACCTGGTGTCGTACGCCGCCGGCCGTCGCCAGTCGAAGCCCTGGTTCGCGATCGGTGGCATCGACCTCGAGCGCCTGGACGAGGTGCTGGAGGCGGGGGCGACCCGCGTCGTCGTCGTCCGGGCCATCACCGAGGCGGACGATCCGGGGGAGGCGGCCGCCGCATTCAGCCGGAGGCTGCGGTGATCAACAACCCGAAGACCGCGCGGATCGTCGCGGTCGTCGTGATCGCGATGCTGGTGATCACGCTGGCGGCCTCGTTGTTCGGCTGCTCCGCGGACACCAAGACCGGGTCGACCGCGGTCGATCCGACCAGCGGGCTCAAGTACGTCGCCGTGGCCGACCTGCCGAAGGAAGCGCAGGGCACGCTGAAGCTGATCGACCAGGGTGGCCCGTACCCGTACAGCCGCGACGGTGTGGTGTTCGGCAATCTGGAGAAGATCCTCCCCAAGCACGACCGCGGCTACTACCACGAGTACACGGTGAAGACGCCGGGGGAGAAGGACCGTGGTGCCCGCCGGATCGTGACCGGGAACGGCGATGAGCGTTACTACACCGACGACCACTACAAGTCCTTCCGCCGCATCGCGGAAGACGGGGGAACCTCATGAATGTGCATATTGCGCGCCTCCGGCGCGCTGGGTCATGGGGCTGTTGCTCCCGATCTTCCCTCGTCGCTTCGCTCCTCAGTCCAGACCGGGAGGCCCCATGACCAGGCTGCGGGTGCTGCTGGAGGAGGGGCTGCGGCCGGGGGTCTATCGGTGGCCGGCTGCTCCGGCTGCTGACCACGTACGGCGGGACGCTGCCGCGGCCGGTTTCGGGTTCGTACTGCTGGACACCGCCGAGATCCACGACAAGACAGGGTTCCTGGACCTGTGCGCGACCGCGTTCGACCTGCCGCGCTGGTTCGGGCGGAACTGGGACGCGCTGGCCGACTCGCTGAGCGACCGGGGGACGGGCTCGCCCGAGGTGGTGCTGTGGACCGGGCTGCGCAACCTGCTCGAGCACGACCACGACACGGTCGACGTCGCCCTGCAGATCTTCGCCGAGGACACCACGAACTCCGGCCAGCTCCGGGTCCTCGTCGACGAGGCGACCACACCTGACCTGCTGAGCTCACTGCCGGTGTTGTAACAACTCCTGCAACTCGTCCAGGTCGGCGGCGAACAGCAGGTTGCGGCCGCGGTTGCTCTCCCGCACCCAGTCCGCCAGCGGCTTGCTCGCGGCGACCCGCTCCGCGATGTCACCGACCACGGCCAGCCCCATCCGGTACGAGACGAACTTCTGCGTGATCGCACCGGCGCGTCCGGTCCGCAGCTCGAAGAACTCATCGCCCAGCTGATCCGGTGTGAACGCGATCCACTCGGCCTGATGCCCGTAGTACGCATCGACGATGAGCTGCACCGCGGCAGCCTCGTCGGCGAGCGGTACTTCACTGACATACACCTGGGCCATGTGCCTCAAATTACCCTAAGTATCCCGATCCGGCTATTTATAGGGAATTCTAAGGAACTGCCTTACGCTGGCCGTTATGGCGCAGGAGCTGTACTCGGTGGAGCAGGTGGCGAACCGCCTGGGCCTGCACGTGCGGACGATCCGGAACTACGTCCGCGACGGCCGTCTGAAGGCGGTCCGGATCGGGAAGCAGTACCGGATCACCCGCGAGGACCTCGAGGAGTTCACCGGCACGCCGACCGCCGCGGCCGACGTCGACGGCTCCGCGCGGCACGTCGAGGCGTCGAGCATCGTCCACATCGACGCCGTGGACCGTGCCACCGCCGACCGGCTGACCACCCACGTCCACGGCGCGCTGAACCAGCCCGAGGCCGTCAACCTCAAGGCCGAGACCATCTACGACGAGGAACGCGCCGTCCTGAAGGTCATCGTCCTCGGCCCACTGCCGGCCACCGCCGACCTGCTCCGCCTCATCAACCTGCTCGCGGAGCAGTAGCTACACGACCCGTGAGGTGGCCGCGATCGCGAGGTCGGTCAGGGCCTTGCGGGCAGTGTCGTCGGCGAGCGGGGCGCGGTCGAGGGCGTCGAGTGCGTCCTCGGTGCGATCCGTGATCAGGTCCTCGCAGGCCTGGACCGCGCGGGAGTCGGTGAGGATCTCGCGGAGCAGCTGGATCTCGTCGTCGTCGAGATCCGGACGCCCGAACAGCCGGTCGAACTCGGTCAGCTGGGCCTCCGACGCATGATCCACCGCGTACGCGATCAGCACCGTCCGCTTGCCTTCGCGGAGGTCGTCGCCGGCCGGCTTCCCGGTCAGCGCCGGGTCGCCGAACACGCCGAGCAGGTCGTCGCGCAACTGGAACGCCTCGCCGAGCGGCAGCCCGTACCCGGACAGCGACGCGATCAGCCGCTCGTCCCCGCCGCCGAGCGCGGCACCGATGTGCAGCGGACGTTCGATCGTGTACGTCGCCGACTTGTACCGCAGGACGCGTAGCGCGAGGTCCATGTCGGACTCGCCGCTGGCCTGCGCGAGCAGGTCGAGGTACTGCCCGGCCGTCACCTCGACCCGGACCGCGTCGAAGTACTGCTCGGCACGCGCGAGGGCCGCCGCGTCGAAGCCGGACGTATGCAGCAGCTCGTCCGCCCAGATCAGGCAGAGGTCGCCGAGCAGGATCGCGGCGCCGACGCCGAACCCGACCGGGTCGCCGCCGTGCCCGCTCTTCGCGGCCCGCTCGCGCTGCAGCGCCTCGAACCGGCGATGCGCGGCCGGCGCACCCCGGCGTACGTCCGAGGAATCCATCACGTCGTCGTGCACGAGCGCGCTGACGTGCAGCATCTCCAGACTCGCCGCGGCGGGCAAGATCGGCCCGGTCAGATCATGGGCCGGATCGCCGCCCGCAGCCCGGAAACCCCAATAACAGAAGGACGGGCGCAGCCGCTTGCCCCCGCTGGTCGCGTCCCGAGCGGCCTGCACCTGCTCGGCCAGCTCCGGCCCGATCGCCGCCAGCCGCTCCTCCTGCCGGTCGAGGAACCCACTCAAGGCCTGCTGGATCCCCGCCGGGATGTCCACATCGTCCACGTCTCGGAGCGTAGTCGGTAGGCAGACGCCGGAGCTCACCGCGGGTAACCTGAACGGCATGGCGAACGGACTTCCCTCGACGCTGCCCGGCGGTGCGCCGACGATCCGCGAGCTGCTCGCGTCCGGGGAGCGCTCGTTCTCGTTCGAGTTCTTCCCGCCGAAGACGCCCGAGGCCGAGGAGGTGCTGTGGCGTTCGATCCGTGAGATCGAGCAGCTGCGGCCGACGTTCGTCTCGATCACGTACGGCGCCGGCGGCACCACCCGGGACGGCACCATCCGGGTCACCGAGCGGGTCGCGCAGGACACCTCGCTGACGCCGCTCGGGCACCTGACCTGTGTCGCGCACTCCCGCGACGAGCTCCGCTCGGTGATCGGCGCGTACGCAGGCTCCGGAGTACGGAACATGCTCGCGCTGCGCGGCGACCCGCCGGGTGGCCCGAACCAGCCGTGGGTCGCGCACCCCGAGGGGCTCAACCACGCGATCGAGCTGGTCGAGCTGATCCGGTCGCTCGGTGACTTCTGCGTCGGCGTCGCGGCCTTCCCGGACAAGCACCCGGAGGCGGTCTCGCTGGAGGCGGACGCGCAGGTGCTCGCCGCGAAGGCGCAGGCCGGCGCGGACTACGCGATCACCCAGATGTTCTTCGGCGCCGACGACTACTTCCGGCTGGTCGACCGGGCCGCCGAGCTGGGCTGCGACATCCCGGTGCTGCCGGGCGTCATGCCGGTGACGAACATCAAGCAGATCCAGCGGATGGCGGACCTGACCGGCATGGCGTTGCCGACTGCCGTCACCGCCCGGCTGCACGCCGTCGAGGACGAGCCGGCCGCGGTCCGGGAGGTCGGAATCGAGATCGCCACCGAGCTGTCCGAACGGCTGCTGGCCGGCGGCGCGCCCGGCATCCATTTCATTACCTTGAACAGATCGACCGCAACCCGACAGGTCTTCCGCAACCTTCAGAGCGCCGTCGTATCCTGAGCCAATGGCTGACCCGTCGGACCTGTTGATCGACCGTACGCTCGTCCTGCTCCGGCACGCGAAGGCGGTGCCGCCGGAGACCAGACCGGATCTGTCCGACCTCGAGCGGCCGCTCGCCGACCGCGGCCGCGCCGACGCGGGCGCCGCCGGCCGGCACCTCGTTGCCCAAGGCATCGAACCGGACCTGGTCCTGTGCTCGCCGTCGAAGCGCACCCGTGAGACCTGGAAGTGCGTCGCCGACGCAGGCGTCGTCGCCAAGGACGTCTGGTACGACAAGCGTGTCTACAACGCCGACACCGACGCACTGCTCGACGTCGTCCACGAGGCACCGGCCGAGGCCCGTACGGTGCTCGTCGTCGGCCACGCCCCAGGCATCCCGTGGCTCGCGGACGAGCTCGCCCTGGACGGCACCAGCCCGGAGCGCGTCGAACTCACCCAGAAGTACCCGACCACCGGCCTCACGATCCTGCACCTCACCTGCCACTGGGCAGCCCTGGCCGCCAACGAAGCCGACCTGGTCGAGTACGTCGTCCCTCGCGGCTGACCGTTACGTCCGAAGATCCGAGGCGTCCACCGCTCGGATCTTCGGACGCAAGTGATGTCAGGGGAGCCAGTGCGTCGAGCTGTTCACCGTGACGAGGCGTTGGGTGGCTCGGGTCAGGACCACGTAGAGGGCGCGGACGCCGCCTAGCGTGTCGCTGACGATCCGGTCCGGCTCGACGACCACCACGGCGTCGTACTCGAGGCCCTTCGAGTCCAGCGGGCCGACCGCGACCACGCGCGGGTCGCCGATCTCGGCGAGCACCGGGTCGACGGCGCGCCGGAGCGCGGGCGGCACGATCACGCCGACGGTGCCCTCGACCAGCTGCAGCAGCTCCGTGGCCGCGTCGGCCGCGGCCTCCGCGACCTTGCCGGCGTCGAAGATCCGGTGTTCCGGATCCACCCCGGTACTGCGGACCGCGTTCGGCAGGTCGGCGTCCGGGATCGAGCGCCGGATCACCTCACCGGCGAACGCGTAGATCTCGGCCGAGTTCCGGTAGTTGGTGGACAGCCGGAACGTGTGCCGTTGCAGGTGCGACAGCATCGAGTCCATCGCGGCCTGGGCCTCGGCCGGGTCCCGCCAGGAGCTCTGCGCCAGGTCGCCGACGATCGTCCAGCTCGCCTGCGGCCCGCGCCGCGTCACCATCCGCCACTGCATGGGGGAGAGGTCCTGCGCCTCGTCGACCAGGACGTGCGCGTACTCCTCCGGCTCGTCGGCTTCGCGGGCGGCCGCGGCTCGCGCGCGCCGTTCGGAGGTGGTCAGTACTTCGTTGACGCCGTCCGACAGGCCCTCCAGCCAGTCGAACTCCTCGTCGGTGTTCTCCACGACCGGCGGACGCCCCAGGAACGTACCCAGCTCGTCCAGCAACGCGACGTCCGCGATGGTGAACTCGTCCGTCGTCCGGATCGCCTCGGCGAGCGCGTCGACCTCGGCAGGGGTCAGGTCGTTGCGAGCCCAGCGCTGCAGCCGCCGCGGGTCGCCGAGCCACCGCAGGACCGACTCGGGCGTGAGCGTCGGCCACCACTGGCTGAAGAACGTCCGGAACGCCGGCGTGTCGGTCACTCGGTCGCCGAACGCCTCGCGGTCGCCGAGCGGCCCGTTGCGCAGATCCTCCGGGAACCGCTGCCAGAGGGCCGCGATCAGACCCTTCCGAGCCTCTGCGGCCGCCCGGTTGCGGGCAGTACGTCGAAGCGCGTTCCGGCGTACGTTGTCGAGCTGGTTGGCGTCCAGCTCGATCGTCGCGCCGCCAAGGAACACGCGCAGAGTCGTCGGCGCGTTCGGTACGCGGTCGCGGGCGGCCCGGGAGAGCACGCCGCGCATCCGGAGCGAACCCTTGACGGCGGCTACGTCGGCGACATCGACCGAGGTCGCCTTCACGCCGTCGACAAGCTCGCCGACAGCGCGCAGCGAGACCGTGTTCTCGCCGAGGCTCGGTAGCACCCGCTCGATGTACGCCATGAATGCCGCGGACGGTCCGACCACCAGTACGCCGCCGCGCTCGAAGCGCCTGCGGTCGCTGTACAGCAGGTACGCCGCACGGTGCAGGGCGACGACCGTCTTGCCGGTACCCGGTCCGCCACCGATGACCGTGACGCCCCGGGCTGGTGCCCGGATCGCCTCGTCCTGCTCGGCCTGGATGGTGGCGACGATGTCGCGCATCGTGTGCCCACGGGCCCGCGACAGCGACGCCATCAGCGCGCCCTCGCCCATCACCGGCAGGTCCTCCGGTGCGCGCTCGGGCGCCAGCAGGTCGTCCTCGAGACCGGCGATCCGGGCGCCCTTGTTCCGCAGGACGCGCCGCCGGACCACCTTCTGCCGGTCGGTCGGGGTGGCCCGATAGAACGGCTCGGCCGCCGGAGCGCGCCAGTCGATCACCAGCGGCTCATATTCCGCGTCGCGGACGCCGATACGGCCGACGTACAGCTTCTCGAGGTCGGCCGCGGTCGCTGCCGCCGGCTGGTCGTCGCCGCCGTCGGAGTCCAGGCGGCCGAAGACCAGGCCTTCGTGCTCGGCGTCCAGCTCCGCGATCCGGCGAGCCGCCGCGAAGACGAGCACATCCCGCTCGTACAGACCGGTCTGCTCCTCTTCACGGACGCGGCCGACGTTCTGCGCCTGGCCGCGCTGGTGCCCTTCGACCGCGATCCGGGACGCGGACCGGGCAGCCTCCTCGACCCGGCCGTACACCCGGTCGACGTGGTTTTGCTCAGCCGTCAGCTCAGCCCGCTCGACCAGGTCGTGGTTTTCGTGATCGGCCGATGTGGGGGTTTGATCCACCGAGGTCCTCTCTACCGCCGGGTCAGTTCCGACTCTGCCCGACTCAGAACACAGGAACAACCAATCTTAGTTGTCCCTGCTGTCCAACCCCACAGCGGTGTCAGGCCTTCCCGATCGCGTCCGCCACGATCGCCGCGCCGAGCGTGGTCGCGGGCACACCGGAGCCCGGGTGGGCGCCCGCGCCGACGCAGTACAGGCCCTTCACCGGCGACACGTTCGACGCCCGGCGCCGGGCGGTCCGGTAACCCTCCCAGGCCACACCGGCCCACCAGGACGGTGACGTCTGCCGCGACACCACGTTCTCCCGGATGGGCAGGCCGCGGGCGACCAGGAGGTCCAGTACGTCATCAGTCGGGTAGCCGTGGACCAGTACGGACCACGCCGCGTGGCCGGCCGGTGCTGTACCACCTGTCCGTACGACGACGGTTGGTGTGCCGTGCAGCACGGTCTCGAACGGCAGCTCCGGCACCGGGTCCTTCAGCCCCAGGTGGACCACGTACGCAGCCTGGGCCTGGTGCGTCGACAGGATCCGCTTGCGCACCTTCTTGGCGACCGGGTCGTCGACGAACGACTCGTACAGCAGCCGTGGGTCGACATCGCTCACCACGATGTCGGCAGGGATCGCCTCGCCGTCCGTCAGCCGTACGCCGGTCACCCTGCCGTCCGTGGTGGTGACGGCGACGACCTCTGCGCTGGTGCGGACGGTGATCTTTCGTTCGCTCGCGCGCTGCACCAGGGCGTCGGCCAGCGCGCCGAAACCACCTGCGATCGTCCAGCGGCCGAACGTGCGTTCCAGGTACGACCAGACGCCGACGTAACCCGGTGTGAGGGATGCGTCCGACCCACCCTGTGCTGCGAAGTGCCGTAGCACTGCACGGGCGCGCTCGTCGGTCAGCTCGCGCTGGGCGACCTTCTCCAGCGACTGCCAGGGCTTGAGGGCGCGGATGACCTTGATGGGCAGCTTGTCCTCGAGCGGCGGTTCGAGGGAGGTCTTACGGAGCAGTTGCCACGTTTCGCCGTACGCATCGACCAGCGTGGTCCACTGCGCGGCCACAGGTGCACCGGCCAGGTCGGTCCAGGCCGCCTCCTGTGCACCACGGTCGCTGATCGGCAGGTCGAGTACGGAGCCGTCCGTGAACATGTGGCGGCGTGGCTCGGTCACCGGGTCCAGTTGCACCAGGCTCTCGATCGGACGGCCGCTCTTGCGGAACAGGTCGCGCAGGGCGGCCGGGAGCGTCGTACTGGCTGCTCCTGCATCCCAGGTGAACCCGTCGGCCTCGACGCGACCCAGCACGCCGCCCAGGTGCTCATTGCGTTCGCAGATGGTCACCTGGTGCCCCAGCTTCGCCAGCCGTACAGCACTCGCGAGACCGGCCAGACCGGCTCCTACGACAATCACGTCAGCCACTACTGTTCCCACGTTTCTCTCGCCACGCCTTGAACCTCAGATACCCGCGCCGGATGAACCTGAACGCGAAGTACACCGCGATCAGGCCGATGACCAGCAGGACGCCCGCGATGATCAGCGCGGCCTCCGGATGGAACGCGGCGAGCGACACCACGCCGGCGACCGCGACATCTTCTCCCGACGACGCGGCGATGTTGCTGACCGGCTCCGGCGAGGTGTTGATCGCGAGCCGCAGACTGGCCTTGACCGCGTGCGACAACAGCGCCACCAGGCCGCCGGTGGTCGCGATCACGGCCTGGTGCAGCGTGCTCGCCTCGCCGGACAGCAGCGCGGCCAGGATCGCCCCGATGGTCGGCCGGATCACCGTCGAGATCGCGTCCCACGCGGAGTCGATGTACGGGATCTTGTCGGCGACGAACTCGAACGCGAAGAGTGCGCCCGCGGCGATCAGTACGGGCGTCGTGGTCAACGAGTGGGGTACGTCCTCGGCGCCGGCGAACCGGCCGAGCAGACCGAGAATCAGCACGCAGGCATAGGCATTCACGCCACTCGCCCAGCCTGTCGTCACCGCCAGCGGGAGTGCTTCCATCGCGGTACTCCGTAACCCAAGGTGTTCGGCGTCATTTCGTCAGTATCGAACCCGGCGACGTGAGTTTTGGTTAACCGTTGACATCCGCGTCGCCCCGACCCACAGTGACTAGGCTGCCAGTCTGCGTGACCGGCACCACCCCGCCCACGGGTTCAGGAGATCATCATGCTGCGTCGTCCGAAGATTCTTGCCGCACTCGCTGCGGTAGCGCTGCCGGCCGCCCTGGTCGGCGTGTCGTTGGGAGGTCCACCAGCCGAGGCTTCACAGCCTGCTGCCGCGAGTGCCGACGGTATGTCGGCGTTCAGTGCAGCCGCTGCGAAGTACGGCGTGCCGGAGCCGGTCCTGCTGGCCGTGTCGTACGCCGAGTCGCGCTGGGACGACCACGGTGGCACGCCGAGCACCACAGGTGGTTACGGCCCCATGCACCTCACCGCACTGGGTGCGTCCGAGGTCGCCGACCTGTCCGGCAAACAGAAGGTCGCCACGGCCGAGTCGCTGCAGACGCTCAAGAAGGCGTCCGAGCTGACCGGCCTCGACCAGTCCGCACTGCGCACCGACACCACCGCGAACATCAACGGTGGCGCCGCGGTGCTGGCGTCGTACCAGAAGGCGCTCGGCCTGCCGGTCGGCGCGAACACGTCGGCCGCCGACTGGTACGGCGCGATCGCGTCGTACGCCGAGGCCGGGGACAAGGCCGGCGCGGCCGGGTTCGCCGACGACGTCTACTCGATCATGGCCAAGGGCGCGGCCCGGACCACGAACACCGGCCGCCAGATCGTGATGCCGGCGCTCGCCGTGAAGCCGGACAAGGCACAGCTGTCCAAGCTGTCGCTCCCGGCCGGTGTGCAGCCGTCGAAGTCCGACGTGGAGTGCCCGCCGTCGCTCGGCTGCGAGTGGCTGCCGGCGCCGTACTCCGAGTTCGGGACCACTGGTGACTACGGCAACCACGACCTCGCCAACCGGCCGAAGACCGGCAAGATCGACTACATCGTCATCCACGACACCGAAGGCACCTGGCAGGGCGTGCTGAACCTGGTGCAGGACCCGACGTACGTGAGCTGGCAGTACACGATGCGCTCGTCGGACGGGCACGTCTGGCAGCACGTGAAGGCCAACGACGTCGCGTGGCACGCCGGCAACTGGTACGTGAACATGCACAGCATCGGCATCGAGCACGAGGGCTTCGCGCCGCAGGGTGCCACCTGGTTCACCGAGTCGATGTACCGCAACTCGGCCAAGCTGGTGCGCTACCTGGCCGCGAAGAACAACATCCCGCTCGACCGCGCGCACATCATCGGCCACGACCAGGTGCCGGGCACGGTGCCGTCCACGGTCGCGGGCATGCACTGGGACCCGGGACCGTACTGGGACTGGGAGCACTACATGGACCTGCTCGGTGCGCCGATCTGGGGCAAGTCCGTACTGCCGGTGAAGGCCGGTTCGGTCGTCACCATCAAGCCGGGCTTCGAGGGCAACGTCCAGGTCGTCTCCAACTGCGACGCGCCCGCCACGCCGTGCACGCCGCAGGCCACCAACTTCGTGTACCTGCGTCAGTCGCCGGACGACAACGCCCCGCTGGTCAAGGACGTCGGTCTGCACCCGAACGGGTCCGACGGCACCACGGACGTGTCCGACATGGGCTCGCGCGCGGCAGCAGGTTCGCAGTACGTCGTGGCCGAGCGTCAGGGCGACTGGGTCGCGGTCTGGTACCTGGGCGCGAAGGGCTGGTTCAAGAGCCCGAAGTCGGCGCCGGACGCGTTCGCCAAGCCCGGCCTGGTCGTGAAGCCCAAGGCCGGGAAGCTGTCCGTGCCGGTGTACGGGCGCGCGTACCCGGAGCAGTCGGCGTACCCGGCGGGTATTCCGTACCAGACGGTGACTCCGTTGCAGTACACGATCGCGGCGGGTCAGGCGTACCCGGTCGGTGACCTGAACATCGAGACCGACTACTACCGGGCCGTGACGTTCGACGGGCAGCCGCCGACCGACCACGTGCAGGTGCAGGGCAAGGACCGGTATTACCAGATCTGGTTCGGCCACCGGATGGCCTACGTACGGGCTGCCGACGTGGACGTCCGTCCTGCCATCTAGTCTGTCCGCGTGATCGACGAAGCCGTCCAGCCACTGCTGGACGGCTTCGTTGCGTCTGTACGCTCGGTTGCCGATGTGCGGGCGGTCTGGCTGCACGGCTCACTGGCGCTGGGGGACTACCAGCTGGGACGTAGCGATCTGGACGTGATCGTGGTGGTCTCGTCCCCGCCACCGCCCGCCGTCGAGGACGTGCATCGCGAGCTCATCCAGGCGAATCCGCTGGCCACGAAGCTGCACTGCTCCTACATGACGGATCTCGGCGACCTGTCCGTACGGCATCCGACGTTCGCCCACCAGAAGCACTTCGACCGGCCCGTGACGCCGGTGACCCGGCGAGAGCTTGCCATCGGCAACCGAACGCTCTTCGGGCCGGCGCCGGCCGAGCTGCTGCCCGCTGTCAGCGACGAGGAGCTGTTCGACTTCGTCCGTCGTGACCTGCGGGAGTTCTGGCTACCGGTCACGCGCAAGCGCGGCCATTGGTACAACGACGTCTGGGTCGACCTGTGCCTGCTGACGATCGCCCGTGCCCACGTGACGCTGGCAACGGGCGACCTGATCACGAAGCGGGCCGCCTTCGACATCCTGCCCAGGCTCGGCGCGCCGGCCGACGTCGTCGAGGACATCCGGCGCCGCCGTTACGGCCCAGGGCACCGTACCGGGCCGTGGTGGCGGCACACTCGCGCCATGCTTGCTCGCCGGTTCGCGCGGACGGCGATTCCGGCCGTCCTCAGTTGACGACGATCTCCTGGCCGTCGGTGAGCTTGAGCAGCTCGCCGTACGTCGTCGGGAACACCGAGTGCGGGATGCCCGCCGCGGCCCAGATCACGGCGTACTGCTCGAGCGCGTTGTCGACGTACGTCGGAACGCGGCCTGGGTGCCCGACCGGGGCGACACCGCCGATCGACTGACCGGTGTGCTCCTTCACGAACTCCGGCGTGGCCCGCTTCAGCTTCGTGATCCCGAGCTCGGCGGCCACCTTCTTGGTGTCCACGCGGTGCGCGCCCGAGGTCAGGATCAGCACCGGGGCGCCGTCGCCGTCGAAGATCAGGCTGTTGGCGATCGCGCCGACCTCGCACCCGAGCTCCGCCGCAGCGGCGGCCGCAGTCGGCACCGCCTCGTCCAGGATCACGATCTCACCGGTGGCTCCGGCGGCCTGCAGCGCGGCCGCCACTTTCTGCACATTGGGATGACTACTCACCCCGCTGAGCTTAGGTGGTGTCCGGACAGCTCAGGCGAGCGCGGCCGCTCCGAACGAGACGTTGAACCGATCGCACCAGATCGCGACGCTGCGGAAGCTCTCCAGCCGCACGTCCTGGGGGATCGCGTAGTTCTGGTTGCCGTGATTGCCCTTGAGGCTGCCCAGGCTGCGGTACCGGCCGTCGTCGAAGACATGCCAGCCCGCGCGCCCGGGCGCGACCCGGGCGTCACTCAGCCACACCTTGAGGTCGGGACCGTCGGAGGTGTCGAGATTCTCGATCCGGAGGATCCGGCGACCGTCGGGGAGTGCGACGACCGAGACCGTCCCGGAGGTCCGGTGTTCGTGAGTGATCAGCTTCCCGGTCAGGAGAGTCTTCGGCCCGGTCTTGACAATCGGCGTCCGTTCCGGCGGCTCGACGGAAATTGTCGGTGGCGTCGTCGACGATGAAGTCGTGGAGATCGGAGCAGTGCCGGGCAGCGCCTCGTCGACGACCTTGTCGGTGAGCAGCCGCCACGGCTGGAAGAGCGGCAGCGCGACCGCTGCCACCACGACGGCAACCGCCGCCGCGGCGATTCCGGCTGTTCGTTTCCGCATTCGTCCCTCCGTCCTCGGCCTCCCAGTCTGGCGGCTGCCGGACCCCTCCGGCGACGGACACGCCCTGGGGCCGTTGACGACTGTCGGCGGGCGGCGATACGCTTCCATTGTTCGAACAGATGTTCGATTGCCTCGATCCCGGTTTCGTCGGGAGACCGGTCCGAGGCGAGCCGGGCAGCTGGACGACTCCGGTGCGGAGTTGCGGCCGCATCGGAATCCGGTGGCCCCGGCGGGCCGGGCACCGGGGTGGTCCTCGACCCCCACCCCGTGCACACCCGCCGGGCCACCGGCCCGGGGAAGCAGTTGGTTCACAGGAGGCGATGGAGCATGTGGGAGTTCGACGACGCCGTCGAGGTGCACTCGGTGTCTGTGGACGGTGTGCAGACCCCCGACCAGTTCCTCTGGCGCGGCCGCCTGTGGCGGGTCCGCACCATCAGGTCGCAGTGGACCGAGACGGCCGCCTGGTGGGAGCGCGGTGTGATCGGCACCGGCCAGACACGCGACCCGTTCGCCGAGGCAGCAGCCGGGACCCGTTCCGCACTCGCCTCCGACGCCCGCCGGACAGCAACCGACGACTCGCTCGCCCGGATCGACGCGGCCACCGTCGCCGAGGTCTGCTCCGCGGCGCGCACCCGTCCCACCCGGATCCACCCGGCCGGCGTGGCAGTGGCGCAGACCCCCCGTGCACGCGCCGCTGCCACGCTCTCCTCGCTGCCGTCGTCCCGGACGCCGGCCGCGGTCGGAGTGCTGGACGCGGAATGGGGACCGGAGCGCTCGGTGTTTCGGGTGGAAGCCGGATGCGGGCGATCCGGACGGCAAGAGATGTTCGATCTGGCTCACGACCCGCACTCGGGCCGTTGGCAACTGGAGAGGGTGACCGACCGATGACAGTTTCACCGGTATCGCCGGCCGCGGCCGGCGCGGCCAGCCGCGAGCTGTTCCGTGCCCGCGCGGCCTTGGCCGAGGCAACCGAGACCACCGACCACCTGATCCGCTACTCGAGCGCGCACATCGCGGCGCTCCGGGTCGCGGCCGCAGTCCTCGCCGTCCGCGCCCGCCCGGTGTCGGGCAGCCGCCGCAAGGTCCAGCGCAACGCCTGGGTGCTGCTCGCCCAGGTCGCGCCGGAGTTCGGCGAGTGGGCAACCTTCTTCGCCGCCGGTGCCGCTCAACGCGCCGCCGCCGAGGCCGGCCTCGAGCGTGCCGTCAGCACCCGCGAGGCAGACGACCTGATCCGCGCCGTCGACACCTTCTACACCCAGGTAGAAGCCAGCCTGCGCCTCTCCACCAGCCCGGTCCTGACCGCAACCACCGACCCCCAGTCCGTCCTCACCCAATCCTGGATGCAAGCCAGCTGACCCACCTACCTCAAGCCGAACCACGCTGAATCACCCCGCACCACCTGCTTTGAGGAGATCCCGACCGTGAGCGAACCCTTCAGGGGCCTGGGCAAAGACCTGTGCGCTCGCATCCACGCCGTCACCGGCGCGGAGTGCTATCTCCCGGACACCCACTACCCCCGCCCACACCAGGCCCTCTCCGGCGACTCCTGGCACGACGGCCTGTGCACCCACTGCGCCGGCTCCGGCCTTGTCTCGGATGCCCTCTGTCCCACCTGCAACGGCACGGCCTTCGAACCGCTGATCCTCCCCGAGTCCCACCAACCCGGCTAAACCCGCCCCCGGCCCCCGCCACGCGGGCGCACCCCATGCACGTTGGGCGGTGGTGGATGGTGGCGAGGGTTCTGGATGGGCCTGGGAGCGTTTAGGGTCGGCGGAGTGAGTGGACTTCCGGTTTTGGATGTCGAGGAGCAGCGGGTTCTTGGGAGCTTGCTGGAGAAGCAGTCGACGGTGCCCGGGTCGTACCCGTTGACGGCGAACGCGTTGCGAACGGCGTGCAACCAGACCAGTAATCGCGAGCCGGTCGCGGACTACGACCAAGGCACCGTCGAGCGGGTCGCTCGTGGACTGCGGGATCGCGAGCTGCTGCGGATCGTCTGGGCCGACACCGGGCGACGTACGTTGAAGTACCACCAGATCCTCGACGAGAAGCTCGAGCTGGCGGAGGACGAGCGGGCGCTCGTCACCGTGCTGCTCCTGCGCGGCGCTCAGGCGCCGGGCGAGCTGCGGACGCGGACCGAGCGGATGCACAAGTTCGGCGACCGGTCCGATGTCGAGGCGTGTCTGCAGCGGATGGCCGCGCGCCCGGAGCCGCTCGTCCGGGAGCTCGAACGCCGCGTCGGCCAGCACGATCGCCGGTGGGTCCATCTCCTCGGCCCGGTGCCGGAGACGGACGCTGCGCCGGTCGCGGCGGAGTCCGTCGATCGCGACACGGTGATAGCCGACGGCGCCGAGGCTCGTGACGCTCGGGTGCGTTCGGCGTACGACACGGTGGCGACGGCGTACGCGGACGAGTTGCTGGACGAGCTCGAGGGGCTGCCGTTCGAACGCTGGCTGCTCGACCGGGTGATTGCCGACGCCAACGGTCGTCCGATCGTCGAGGCCGGATCCGGGCCGGGCCATGTCACGGCGTACCTCGCTGATCGCGACGCGGACGCGACCGGGATCGACCTGTCGCCGGAGATGGTGGCCGAGGCGCGCCGGCGCTTCCCGCGCTTGAGGTTCGAGGTCGGTGATCTGCGGCGGCTCGGTCGCCCGCCGTTCAGCTCGGGGTGGGCGGCGGTGCTTGCGTGGTACTCACTCATCCACCTCGCCGCATCCGAACTGCCCGACGCGATCGCCGCAATGACCCGCCCGCTCGACCCGGGCGGCTGGCTCGTGCTCGCACTGCACGCCGGCGACGAGATCCGGCACGTCGACGAGTTCCTCGGGCACGAGGTCAGCCTCGACTACGTACTGCACAACCCGGCGCAGCTCGTCCAGCTCCTGGAGTCCGCGGGCCTGACCAGCATCGAGTGGTACCTCCGCGGCCCCCTCACGTCCCACGCCGAAACCACCAACCGCCTCTACCTCCTGGCCCGCACCCCGTCCTGACGCCGCGGGGGCCAGGTGGAAGTAGGGTGTGGCGCGGTGGGGTTGGGGGAAGTGGCTGGAGGGTTGATGGTGGAGCGGCGGCGGCGTGGTGTGCGGACGGCGTTGGTAGGTGAGGCGTTGCGCGTTGCGTTGGCAGGGCGTGAGCGGACCGATCCGGGCGCTGGGCTGGACATCGTCGACCTCGGCGGTGGGACCGGTGGATTCGCGGTGCCGCTGGCGGTCGAGGGGCATCGGGTGACAGTGGTCGACCCGAGTCCGGATGCGCTTGCCTCGCTCGAACGCCGAGCCCGCGACGAGGGCGTGAGCGAGCTGGTCCGTGGTGTTCAGGGTGACGCGGCGGAGCTTCCCGGGCTGGCGGGGGAGTCGAGCGCGGACGCGGTACTGTGCCATGGGGTTCTCGAGGTCGTCGACGACCCGGTGCAGGCGCTGCAGGCGATGGCGTCGGTGCTGCGCGAGGGTGGCGTACTGAGTCTGCTCGTTGCCCAGCGCAACGCGGTCGTCCTGGCGCGGGCGCTCGCCGGGCATCTGGCGGAGGCACGCATCGCGCTGCAGGATCCGGACGGGCGCTGGGGTGCGACCGATCCGATGCCGCGGCGGTTCGACGAGGCCGGGATCGTGGCGCAGCTGGCCGACTCCGGGTTCATGGTGCACACGGTGCACGGCGTCCGTACGTTCGCCGATCTGGTGCCGTCCGCGTTCGTCGACTCCGAGCCCGGTGCTGCCGACTCGCTCGCCGAGCTCGAGCGCGCCGCCAGCCAGCACCCGGCGTTCCGCGCGCTCGCGACCCAACTTCACATCCTTGCCACCCGCTGAAGCAGTCGGGGTTGGTTGCGACGGAGGGTGACCGGCGGGCTACTGCCGGCGCGGTGGGGTGCGGCTTGTTGCGAACTGGGTGTGAGCGACACGCCGTACGACGCGGGTTTGGGACGTCGATCGCGGGGGCAGTTGCGGGACCGTGACGCGCTGGACAGGCGGCCAGGGTTTCGTGTGACGCGGGCGCGGCCTAGACTGGAGGCGGCCTATCGAGATCGCGCTCATCATGGAGGGATCGACGGTGCCCCTCTCGGAAGAAGAGCAGCGCCAGTTCGAGCAGCTCGAACGTGCCCTTGCTGCGGAAGACCCGAAGTTCGTTTCCGCCATGCGTGGGACCAATGTGCGCTTGTACTACAGGCGACGGGCAGTGCTCGCCGGCGTTGGATTTGTGCTGGGCATCGCGGTGCTGATGACCGGTGCGATCATTCCCAACACCATCATCGGAGTCATCGGCTTCGTGATGATGGTGGCGTGTCTGTACATCGCGGCGCTGAGTATGAAGCGGATCAGCAACGCGGGGGAGGCCGACGACATCCCGCCGCCGCCGCCGACCAAACGGCACCGGACCAAGCACGACTCGTCCGGCAGCTTCATGGAGCGCATGGAAGACCGCTGGCGCCGCCGCCGCGAGGAAGACCTCTGACGGTCTCCGCGCCGACGACCTGAGCAACCCCAGTCCTCGACCACACCCGTGCCCCAGCGGCACGGGTGTGGTCCATTTTCCAGCCACCCACGCCGGTCGTGTGCGCCGGTCGCCCGTGGACGTGGTGTCGCGCGGGCGCTCATCGAGGCGGTCACCGAGTGGGCGCGCGACCGTAGGTGCGGGCGGGTGTACTGGTCGACGCACGAGTCCAACGCGACTGCCCGGCGCCTCTACGATCAGGTCGCTGAGAACCGCGGCTTCATCCTCTATCAGATCCCGTTGTGACCCGAGCGCCCTTCGGCAGCACCAGCGAGCGGAGCTTCGCCAGCAGCAGGTCGAACTCGTCCAGCAGGTCGGACGCCTCGGTGGTGCCGCGGCTCAGGTACCAGCGCCAGGACGGTGGTAGCAGCCGCGCCCGCCAGCGCCGCCGGCCCGGTGCCTGCGACCAGAGCGCCTTCTGCACCTCGGAGGCGTCGGCGCGCAGGTCCAGCTCGGGGTTCGCGTCGCCGGCGTACCGGAGGGCCTCGATCCCGCGGGCCAGCCGGCGTGCGGCCGGATGCACCTCGTCGGGGACCTTCGACACCAGCCACTGACCGGCCTGGCGCGGCGTCGAGATGTCGGACCAGTCGAGGCCCAGGTCCCGCGCCGTGTCCCGGATCTCGGCCCACAGGCCCTCGGCGCCGACGCGCCCCGGTGGCCGCAGGAACCGTCGCCGCCGGGTCAGCGCCCGGATCAGCCAGGGGATGCACAGCAGCAGGATGATGCCTGCCCCCGCCGCGATCGCCTGACCGCCGCCGTTGGAGAACCAGTTGCCGGTGCCAACGACCGCGGCGCCACCCTGGTCCGTCAGGCTCGGGTCGTGCTGCGGCTTGTCGACCGAAGGGGACTCCTTGCCGCCCGGTGTGGTCGCCTGGTTGGTCGGCGCCGTCGTCGGGGCGGTCGGGGTCTCGTTCGCGGGCACCGTCCAGCCCGGCGTGGTCGCGACCCGCGCGGACGGGGTCGGCTCGAACCGGACCCAGCCGACGCCCTGGAAGTACAGCTCCGGCCAGGCGTGCATGTCGTGCATCCGGACCGTGTACTCGCCGTCCTTGCCGGACGTCCCGGGCAGGAACCCGATCCCGACCCGGGCCGGGATCCCGAGGATCCTCGCCATCAGCGCCATCCCGGTCGCGAACTGCTCGCAGTAGCCTTCCTTGTTCGTGGTCAGGAAGTCCTCGAGCGCGGCCATCCCGCTGCCCTTGACGTTCTGCGTGCTGTACGTGAACTGGCCGTTGCGGAACCAGTCCTGGATCTCCACCGCGGCCTCGAACTTGTTGCCCTGGGCCCCTGCGGTGATGTCGTTCGCGAGCCGGCGGATGACGTCGGGGGTCTTCTCCGGGACGTTCAGCGTGTACTGGTCCGGGGCGCCGGTGGTGATCGAGTCGTGCAGCTGCTCCGGCGTCGGCTTCAGGTCGTACGCGGTCAGCTTGTACTTCTTGCCCGCGACGATCCCACCGTTGCTGGACATCACGTCGAGGGCGCCCGGGTCGTACTTCCAGTCGCGCTTCAGCGAGATCGAGTGCAGCGGGTACGGGACCGGGACGAGCTGGGACCGCAGGTCGCGGGTGACGTTGATCTCCATCGAGGTCTGCGGGAGCTTCGCCGGGTCGCCGGTGTAGCCGGGCGGGGCGGCGAGGTTGCCGTCGATCTTGGTCTCCTCGGGCCGCGGCCCGATCTGCCAGGTGTTGCCGTCGAACCGGTCGAGCGCGGTCAGCCGCAGGTACGTGCCGCCGGCCGGGCCGCCCTTGTACGTGAGTGCGACGACGTTGTCGCCGCGCTTGAGGTTGCGGCCCATGTCGAGCATCGGGTTGGTCGACGAGATCGACGCCCCGAGTCCGGTACCGCCGGTGCCGCCGGCCAGACCGTTGCCGATGACGCCTTCCGGCAGGGTCGGCAGCAGGGCGGGCAGCAGCGCGGCGATGGCGACCACGGTGAGCCCGATCCGGCGGCCGGCCTGGCCGAGGGCCGACGCCTCGACGGGCTCAGCGGCGTCGAGGTGCGAGACACCCGAGATCCGGCGGCCCCAGCGGCTGAGCCGGCTGCGGCCTTCCGCGGACAGCAGGACGATGTAACCGATCGCCGGCGGGATGAACAGCAGCCACGGCAGGCCGCCGTGTACGGTCGCGGCCGGCACCGTGTACATGATCAGCAGCAGCAGACCGGACCACGCCGCCTGCCGCAACTGGACGGCGATGACGTGGATCAGGAAGCCGGTCGCCGAGATCACCGACACCGCGAACAGCGTCAGATGCGGATCCTGGGGGAGCGGTGCGCTGAACCGGTTGATCGAGTCCATCGCGTCGACCATCTGCGAGTTGAACTCGATCGCCGTCGCCTTCCACGGGATCAGTCCGAACTTCATCGTGCCGTGCAGGAAGAACAGTGACAGCAGCTCGATCAGTACGAGCAGTTGGACGATCGGTACGACAACGCGCGGGATGCGCAGGTTCTGCAGGCCGACGCCGACTCCGGTGATCAGTGCACACAGGAACGCGCTGATGAACAGGAACGGCCCCGAGAACACCGGAGTCAGTACCAGCGACCCAAGCGCAG
Organism: Kribbella sp. NPDC048928; assembly: GCF_043197975.1. Lineage (NCBI taxonomy): Bacteria > Bacillati > Actinomycetota > Actinomycetes > Propionibacteriales > Kribbellaceae > Kribbella > Kribbella sp. NPDC048928. The sequence continues at coordinate 351,227 of NZ_JBICUC010000003.1, forward strand.
TCGCACCCCAAGCAGCTATTGAGATTCTCGCGTGACCGGTCATCGGGCCTCCCGCCCTGGACTGAGGAGCGCAGCGACGAGGGAAGGGCGGGAGTCACAGCCCGGTGACCCGCCGCGCCGGAGGCGTGGCATCTGCACCGTCATGCGATTCTTCCGCTTCTCAGTCCGAGGCTGGACCAGACTGTGGGAAGGTGGTCGCCGCGGCGGGCTCTGGCTACTCGCCAGCCGTTGCGGCGCAGCTCGTTCTCGGTGGCATCCGTGGCGGCGGTCAGGCGGGCCGCCTTCTCGGTCGACTCGGCGCCGACCGCCCAGCTGGCCGCGTCCAGCAGCAAGGCGACGCCGGTCGCCTGGCTGGTCCGCCACCGGTTCAGGGCGATGACGTCATCGGTACTGCAGGCTCCCAGGATCGCGATCACCAGGCTCGGTTCCTGCGCGTGCCGGTCGACGGTGAGCAGCGGGCCGACCTCGGCGTACTTGTGCTCCTCGACCGTCGCGCACTCGGTCAGCAACTGCTGCTGTGACAGCGGCTGGTGCACCGCAGCGGACGTCCGGTGCGTGATCGCGGCCAGGGTGGTCGGGCCACCGAGCAGCGTGGTGACGTACCCGCGGCGGATCCGGTCGATGCCGACCGACGCGGCCGCGCTGACCGCCCACTCCAGACTCGACGATGGCCCGTGGCCATGGTGCGAGATCGTCCGCGCGTCCAGGAACAGCGAGCACCGGCTCTGCCACGGCTGCTCCTCGCGGCGGACCATCAGTTCGCCGCGGCGCGCCGTCGACCGCCAGTGCACCCGGCGCAGGTCGTCGCCGTCGCGGTACTCGCGGACCGTCGCGTCCTCCTCGCCGGCGGCCGCGATCGCCCGCGGCCGGTTCTCGCCGGAACCGGCGCGATCGGCACCCAGCCGTACCTCCGGAAGCCGGAAGACCCGCGGCGTGACCAGCAGGTGCTGGCTGCGCGTGAACGTCCGGCTGGTCTCCACCAGCCCGAACGGGTCGGCAACCGTCAGCATCAACGGCCCGACCTGGAACAGCCCACGGACGTCGGACTTGACCGGATAGGTGACGGTACGACGCCAGTTCGGGCTGACCCGGTCGACGACGAACCGCGGCCGATGCCCCAGTACGTAAGGAATGCGGTCCTCGAGCAGCAGCAGCCCCGCCGGCATCCGGCCCTGGTTGCTGAGCGTCAGCTCGACGGTCGACTGCGTCCCGACCGGCACCTGGTCCGGGGCGAGGCTGCGACGCACCTGCAGGCGCAGTCGCGTCCGGCCGACGACCAGCGCCGCGACCACCGGCAGGGCGGCCAGCAGGATGCCGACGCGCAGCAGGTCCTTCTGACCGAGCAGGAGCGCACAGAGCGAAGCAGTGATCCCGGCTGCGACGAACGCCCGCCCCCTGGTGGTGAGTCCGCGCAGTGCCTGCCGCATGTCTCAGTCCCGACGAGTACGGGGGAGCGGCACGCTGGCCACCAGCCCGGCGATGATGTCGGTCGCGCCGCGCCCACCGAGATGCGCTTCGGCGGCCGGGAGCACCCGGTGCGCGAGCACCGGTACGGCGAGCTCCTGGATGTCGTCCGGCAGCACGAACTCGCGGGAGTCGAGAGCGGCGGCCGCACGGGCCGCCCGGATCAGGTGCAGGGTTGACCGCGGGCTGGCGCCCAGACGCAGCTCCTGCGAGCGACGGGTCGCGCCGACCAGCGCGACGGCGTACTCCTTCACCGACTCCGAGACGTGCACCGACTGAACCGTCTTGACCAGCCGGAGGATCTGCTGGCCGTCGGTGACCGGCTGCAGGTTCGCCAGGGGGTCGTCGGCCGCGTGCCCGTCCAGCATCCGCAGCTCGGCGGCCGGCTCGGGATAGCCCATCGACACCCGCGCCATGAAGCGGTCGCGCTGTGCCTCCGGCAGCGGGTACGTGCCTTCCATCTCGATCGGGTTCTGGGTCGCGATCACCATGAACGGTGCGTCCAGGGTGTACGTCGTCGTGTCGACGGTGACCTGGCGCTCCTCCATCGACTCCAGCAGCGCGGCCTGCGTCTTCGGCGAGGCGCGGTTGATCTCGTCACCGACGACGATGTTCGCGAACACCGCGCCGGGCTTGAACTCGAAGTCGCGGATCTCCTGGTTGAAGACCGAGACACCGGTGATGTCCGACGGCAGCAGATCCGGTGTGAACTGGATCCGTCGCACGCTGCAGTCGATCGACTTCGCCAGCGCCTTGGCCAGCATCGTCTTGCCGACGCCCGGTACGTCCTCGATCAGCAGGTGCCCCTCGGCCAGCAGGACCGTGACGGCGACCTCGATGACGTCGGGCTTGCCCTCGATCACCTGCTCCATGGCCCGGCGGACGCGACCCGCCACCTCGGACAGCTCGTCGAAGTCCCCGGCTCCTGCCAGCGGCGAGCTGGTCGCGGTGGTGCTCACTCTGAGTCCTCCCCATTCGTTGACTGCCGACACATTCTCACCCGCTGTAGGGGTCGGGCCTAGACCCGGAGGGTTTTCGTTACCTGGCGTTTCGCTGTTCAGCTCGGTGTCCATCGGCGCACGCCCTCACGGCGGGTCGGAATGTGTTCCCCCAAGCGTACGGGCGGGAAAAGCAGCATGCGGGGCGTACGACGCCGCGAATCCGTATCTGGTTCACGGCTCGGAGCCACAAAGAGTTCATCCCCTCCGCACGCACCTTCCTCCACTTTGCTCCACCACCGTCCTCCACCACGCTCCACCAGGCGCGTCCACGGCGCTCCGCAGGCGTACGGAGGCAAGCGGTTGAGCCGGCAGCGACACGCGGACGCTGAGTCTGGATTCAGGCGGCATAGGGGCGGAACGGGGCGGAAGTTGGTTGACGGTGGGGGAAAGTGGAGTAAGGTGGAGCGCAGTGGAACTGAAGTGGTGGAAGCACTCGCCTGAGTCGGAGAGTCCGCAACGGGGAGGTGGAGCGTGTTCCTCGGAACTCACTTCCCCAAGCTCGACGACAAGGGCCGGCTGTTCCTGCCGGCGAAGTTCCGGGACGAGCTGGCCGACGGTCTGGTGATCACCCGTGGACAGGAGCGATCGCTGTCCGTGTGGCCGGAGCGCGAGTTCGTCCAGCTGACCGAGCAGTTGAAGCAGGCTCCGATCACCAACAAGGGTGCGCGGGACTACCTACGGATGTTGTTCGCCGGTGCCTCCAACGAGATGCCGGACAAGCAGGGCCGGGTCACCATCCCACCGATGCTGCGCGATTACGCAACGCTGGATCGCGACTGTGTCGTCATCGGGGCGATGAACCGGGTGGAGATCTGGAACACGGAGAACTGGAACCGGTACTCCGCGGAGCAGGAGCAGGCGTTCGCCGACCTGTCCGAGGAAGTACTGCCGGGCATCTTCTAGAGCAGAACAGCGTGGGACTTCACGACACATCGGCCGTCCGGTGAGATCACGGGTCCGACTTCCGACCTGGAGTGTTGGCGTCACTTCCCCGGCGCCAAGACCAGCAGGTACTTCCCCGGAAGGCGTACCCGCGATCTGACCGGACGGTGCTGTCTACCTACGCACACACATGACCTGCGGGGGCAGGGTCGCTCCCGCAGTGGCAGGGCAGTGACGGGAAGGGTCGAGATGGATGCTGCGGAGCGGCATGTGCCGGTGATGCTGGAGCGCGTGGTCGCGCTGCTGGCGCCGGCCCTCGCGCGTCCGGACGCTGTCCTCGTCGACGCGACGCTCGGCCTCGGCGGGCACTCCGAGGCGTTCCTGCAGCAGTTCCCCGAGGTCCGGCTGATCGCCTTCGACCGGGACCCGAATGCGCTGCGTCTGGCCGGCGAGCGCCTGGCGCCGTACGAAGAGCGGATCTCTTTCGTGCACGCGGTGTACGACGAGCTGCCGCGGGCGCTTGCGGACCTCGGCGTACCGGCGATCGACGGTATCCTGTTCGACCTGGGCGTCTCGTCGATGCAGCTGGACGAGGCCGACCGCGGGTTCGCCTACTCGCAGGACGCGCCGCTGGACATGCGGATGGACCCGACCCGTGGAACCACCGCGGCCGACATCGTGAACACCTACAGCGCGGCCGACCTGGCCCGGATCCTGTTCCAGTACGGCGAGGAGAAGTTCTCGCGGCGGATCGCGGACCGGATCGTCCGCGAGCGTGCGATCGAGCCGTTCACGAACACCGCGCGACTGTCGGAACTGGTCCGGGATGCCATCCCGCAGGCCGGCAAGCGGACCGGGGGACACCCTGCGAAGCGGACGTTCCAGGCGCTGCGGATCGAGGTGAACGGCGAGCTCGACGTACTGCGTCGCGCGCTGCCCGCCGCGCTCGGGGCGCTCGCGCTGCACGGCCGGATCGTGGTGATGAGTTACCACTCGCTCGAGGACCGGATCACCAAGCAGGCGTTCGCGCCGGGCACGAAGTCCGACGTACCGGACGACCTGCCGGTGATCCCGGCCGGGCACGAACCGTACCTGAAGCTGCTGACCCGGGGCGCCGAACGGCCGACCGAAGAGGAGGTCGCGGTGAACCCGCGGGCCGCCTCCGCTCGCGTGCGGGCGGCGATGAGGATCCGGGAGAAGGGACTGGTGGCCTGATGAGTACTGTCTTCAGCCCGCAGAAGGCGCGGGTGACGCCGGCCCCGGCCGCGAAGAAGAAGCCGGACCAGCCGCGGCTGCGGGTGGTGTATGGGGCGCCGTTCCGGCCGCCGCGGATGCCGTTCGTCATCTTCGTGGTGTCGTTGCTGGCCGCGGGCCTGGTCGGCCTGTTGCTGCTGAACACTCAGCTGCAGAGCGGGACGTTCGGCATCACCAAGCTGAGCAGCCAGGCGAACGAACTGCGCGACCAGCAGGAGGCACTGGAGAAGCAGGTGCGGACGCTGGAGTCGCCGCAGAACCTGTCCGGCCGCGCACTGCGGATGGGCATGGTGCCGAACCCGAACCCGGTGTTCCTGCGGCTGTCCGACGGTCGCGTGCTCGGCGTACCGGCGGAGGGCAAGGCCGGGTCCGCGACGGAGATGTTCGGTCCCGCCGCTCCGACCGGGACGGCGACGAAGCCACCGGTGACTCCGGTCAAGCCGGTCACTCCGGTGAAGCCCGTGACCCCGGTCAAGCCGTCCGCGGGCACCACCAAGCCGCCGGCCGGCACGACCAAGCCGCCCACTGGAACCACCAAGCCGCCGACCGGCACGACCAAGCCGCCGGCCACGACGAAGAAGCCCATCACGACCACACGGGGATGATCGGATGACGGACCGACGGGGAAACGAGCCGCCGCCGCGCAAGCGTGGCACTGCACCGGGCCGGGAGAACCCGCCCCGCAAGGCTCAGCCCCGTCGTCCGTCCGCTACGGACAGTACGCGCGCCGCCCCGCAGCGCCCGGAGTCCACCCGCGAGCGCTTGCTCCGCAAGGCTCGTGAAGAGCAGCAGCGTTCGGCGGAGGCGGCCGCACCGCGCCCCGTGAAGAAGGCCCCCGCGAAGAAGGCCCCCGCGAAGAAGTCCCCTGCGAGGAAGACGGCCGCGAAGAAGGCCGCGGCAAAGAAGGCGGCAGCGCCGCGCAGGCAGGCCGCGGCTACGGGCAGGCCCGTGAAGAAGGCGGCGGCCAAGCGTCCGGTCAAGAAGACCGCGGTGAAGAAGCGCCCGCCGCAGAACCGTCCGCAGCCGCGGCCGAAGAAGCGCAAGGTGAAGAAGCCCCCGCGGATGTTGCGGCTCGGACGTCCCGCGCTGCGGCTGCGCCTGACGTTCGGCGTGATGGCGTTCGTACTGTCGCTGTTCGCCGGCCGGCTCGTGCTGCTCCAGGGCGTCGACCCGGACAGCTACGCGCAGGCGGCGACCAAGGAGAACGCCCGCTCGTTCATCCTGCAGGCCGACCGCGGCACCATCGAGGACCGCAACGGCGTCCAGCTCGCCGTGACCGAGGACGCGGTGGCGATCACCGCGGACCCGCAGCAGACCAAGCCGGTGGCGCAGCAACTGGCCGCGATCCTGGCTGCGAAGGTGCCCGGCACGAAGACCGCCGACCTGGTCAAGGCGATGTCCGGCCCCGGCCGGTACGTCCGCCTCGCGCGGCACGTGAGCCCGACGGTGTGGAGCTCGATCCAGGCCGAGCTGAAGGCCGCGAACGTGCCGATCGCCGAGCAGAACAAGGGCAAGGTCAAGGAGCAGCAGGCGCCGCTGCTGGCCGGCCTGTACACCGAGTCGGACCCGATCCGCAGCCACCCGAACGGCAGCATCGCCGCCTCCCTGGTCGGTGTCACAGGCTCCGACGGCAAGGGCCAGTCCGGGCTCGAGTACGGCCTGAACGACAAGCTGTCCGGCACCGACGGCAAGGCGGTCTACGAGGTCGATGCCAAGGGCAACCAGATCCCGAACGCCAAGCACACCGTCACCGAGCCGAAGCCCGGCGTCGGGCTGCAGCTGACGCTGGACAACGACCTGCAGTACTTCGCCGAGAAGCGGATCCAGCAGGCGGTGCAGCAGTATCACGCGAGCGCCGGCACCGTGGTCGTGATGGACGTCCGGTCCGGTGAACTGGTGGCGCTGGCCAACTACCCGTCGTTCGACCCGAACAAGCCGTACACCTCGAAGGACCTGAAGAACCCGGGCCTGGAGCGCAGCTTCGAGCCGGGCAGCGTTCAGAAGGTGGTGACGATGGCCGCCCTCGCCGACGCCGGCAAGATCGACCTGAGCACCAAGATCCAGGTCCCGGGAACCATCGACGTGCAGCGCCGGACCATCAAGGACCACTGGTCGCACGGGCTGATGAACCTGACCGTCTCCGGGATCATCGCGAAGTCGTCGAACGTCGGCACGATCCTGCTCTCGCACCGGATGCCGATCCCGCAGTTCGTGAAGTACCTGCACGACTTCGGCTTCGGGGAGCCGACCGGGCTGAACTTCCCCGGTGAGACCAACGGCCGGCTGGCACCGGGCGACGAGTGGCCCGAGATCACCCGGTCGAACGTCGCGTTCGGCCAGGGCCTGTCGGTGAACGCGGTCCAGGAGACCGCCGCCGTGAACGCGGTCGCCAACGGCGGTGTCTACGTGCCACCGAAGCTGGTCCGCAACTACCTCAACGCCGACGGCAGCGTGACGCCGAACAAGACCGCCCCGCCGCGCCGGGTGGTGAGCGAGAAGGCCGCCAAGGAGGTCACCACGATGATGGAGTCGGTGACCGCCAAGAAGGGCACCGCCCCGCAGGCCTCGATCGACGGCTACCTGGTGGCCGGCAAGACCGGTACCGCGCAGCAGGTGGTTCCCGGCACCGGGAAGTACGGCAACTGGGCGACTTCTTTCGCCGGATTTGCCCCGGCCGACAACCCACGGTTCGTCACGTACGTCGTACTGCACGATCCCCAGGGTGCCCGGGGTGGTGGTCTCCAAGGAGGACCGGTGTTCCGAGACGTGATGAGTTACGCGCTGCAGAAGTACGTCGTCCCGCCGACCGGGGCGGCACAGCCGAACATTCCGCTGACCTGGTCAGCATCGGACCGTTGAACCGGCTCCTGGTGACGCAGGGCCAGGTAGGAGTCACAGGGTTCGTGGCGGTAGCCTCAGGGCCCGTGTCCACCCCTACCGCCGCCGGCGGCGCGGTCGCAGCGATCAGGCCCCGGCACGTCGTGCCGGTCAGCCTCGCCGACCTCGCGAACGTCGCCCACATGCAGCTCCCGGCAACGTCGCCGGCCGCTGTGACCGGCGTAACCCTCGACTCGCGTTCTGTCCTCCCCGGTGACCTGTACGCCGCGCTGCCCGGTGCGGTCACGCACGGCGCGGAGTTCGTTGCGAAGGCCCAGCAGGCCGGCGCCGTCGCCGTACTGACCGACCCGGCCGGCGCGGACCGCGCCGCGGCAACCGGTCTCCCGGTGCTCGTCGTCGACAAGCCGCGCAGCGTGCTCGGCGCGGTGGCGTCCCGGATCTACGGCGAGCCGACGAGCGACCTGCGGCTGCTCGGGATCACCGGCACCAACGGCAAGACCACGACGAGCTTCCTGCTGGACGCGGTCCTGCGGGATCTCGGGCCGGCCGCGCTGATCGGGACGATTCAAACCCGCGTCGGCGACGAGGTCGTGAAGAGCGTCCGGACCACGCCGGAGGCGACCGACCTGCAGGCCCTGTTCGCGGTGATGCGCGAGCACGCGGTCGCGTGGTGCTCGATGGAGGTGTCCAGCCACGCGCTCGCGATGGGCCGCGTCGACGGCGCGCGTTTCGCGGTCGCCGGGTTCACGAACCTGACGCAGGACCACCTGGACTTCCACAAGACGTTCGAGGAGTACTTCCAGGCGAAGGCCTCGCTGTTCACCCCGGAGCGGTGTGATGTCGCGGTGGTGACGATCGACGACGAGTACGGGCGCCGCCTGGCCGCGCAGACCGTCGTGCCGCTGATCACCGTGTCGGCCAAGGGCGACGCGGACTGGACGGTCGCGAACCGGCACCGGTCCGAACACGGTACGACGGTGTTCGACGCGGTGGGTCCGGGCGAGACCCTGACCCTGGAGATCTCGCTGCCGGGGGAGTTCAACGTCGCGAACGCGCTGCTCGCGACCGCGATGCTGCGGCAGCTGGACGTCCCCGCCGAGGCGATCGCGACCGGCCTCCGGAACGCGTCGGTGCCCGGGCGGATGGAGCTGTTCACCCGCGAGGACGGGCCGGCGGTGGTCGTGGACTACGCACACACGCCGGACGCGGTCGCGCTTGCGCTGAACGCGGCCCGCGGCGCGACCAAGGGCCGGCTGTTCGCGGTCGTCGGCTGCGGCGGCGACCGGGACCCGTGGAAGCGGCCCGCGATGGGCGCCGAGGCGGCGAAGGCCGCGGACGTGGTGATCGTCACCGACGACAACCCGCGCAGCGAGGACCCGGCCGCGATCCGCGCCGCCGCACTGGCCGGCGCCCGCGAGGCCGTACCGGACGTGGACCTGCACGAGATCGGTGACCGCCGGCAGGCGATCGCGTCCGCGATCGAGCTGGCCGGTCCCGGCGACACCGTCGTCGTCCTCGGGAAGGGTCATGAGACAGGCCAGGACGTCGGTGGCGTGATCCACCCGTTCGACGACCGCGAAACCGTGCGTGAGCTGTTGGAGGCAGACCGGTGATCGGAGTCAGTTGCGGCGAGATCGCCGACGCCGTCCGCGGCGAGCTCGTGGGTGTCGAGCCCACGGCCGTCGTCGACGGCGCGGTCACGATCGACTCGCGGGAGGCCGGGCCGGGAGGGCTGTTCGTCGCCCTGCCCGGTGAACGCGTCGACGGTCACGACTTCGTCGGTACGGCGGCCGCGGCCGGAGTCACCGCCGCGCTCACCACCCGCCCGGTCGACGGCAGCCCGTGCATCGTCGTCGACGACGCCGAGCGCGCCCTCGGCGACCTTGCCCGGCTGGTGATCGGCCGGTTGCCCGGCCTGACCGTGATCGGCCTGACCGGGTCGACCGGCAAGACCAGTACGAAGGACCTGATCGGCCAGCTGATCCGCCCGTACGGCGAAACGGTCTGCCCGGAGGGCTCGTTCAACAACGAGCTCGGCCACCCGCTGACCGCGCTGCAGGCCACCGCCTCGACGAAGTACCTGGTCGCGGAGATGGGAGCCCGGCACACCGGCGACATCACGTACCTGAGCGGGATCACGCCGCCGGCGGTCGGCCTGGTGCTGAACGTCGGCACCTCGCACATCGGCGAGTTCGGCTCCCAAGACAACATCGCGATCGCCAAGGGCGAGCTGATCGAGGCCGTCAAGCCCGGCGGTACGGCGGTCCTGAACGCCGACGACCACCGGGTCGCAGCGATGCGCGGCCGCACGCACGAGCGGGTGCTGACCTTCGGCGAGGCGTCCGAGGCCGACGTACGGGCCTCGGACGTGAAGGTCGACGGCGAGGGACAAGCGGCGTTCACGCTGCATATCGGCGGCAGCCCCGGATCCGGCACCCCGGCCTGGAGCGGTGCCGTACAGCTCCACCTGATCGGCGAGCACCACGTCTCGAACGCGCTCGCCGCGGCGGCGGTCGCCGCCGCGGTCGGCCTGACGCCGGAGCAGATCGCCGACGGCCTGAACGCGGCCCAGCGGGTGTCCGCGGCGCGGATGGAGATGACCGAGCGCGCCGACGGCGTCACGATCATCAACGACGCCTTCAACGCGAACCCGGACTCGACCCGCGCGGCGCTGAAGTCGCTGGTCGCGATCGGCCGCTCCCGCGGTGCCCGGACCTGGGCGGTGCTCGGCGAGATGCTCGAGCTCGGCGACACCTCCACCGACGAGCACGACGCGATCGGACGGCTGGCCGTCCGGCTGGACGTGAACCGGCTGGTCGTGGTCGGCGCGGGCGCGAAACCGATCCATCTCGGCGCCTCGCTGGAAGGCTCCTGGGGCAACGAGTCCACGTTCGTCGAGACCATCGCGGACGCACTGGAGCTGCTGCGCGGCGAGCTGCGCGCAGGTGACGTCGTCCTGGTGAAGTCCTCGAAGGCGGCGAAACTCCGCAGCCTCGCCGACGCCCTGGTGGAGGCAAAGCAGTGATCTCGATCCTGTTCGGCGGCGCCGTCTCGATGGTGCTGACCCTGCTCGGCACCCGGTACGCGATCAAGTGGCTGGCCAAGCACGGCTACGGCCAGGAGATCCGCGACGACGGACTGGCGTCGCACCAGATCAAGCGCGGTACGCCGACCATGGGCGGCACCGTCTTCATCGCCGCCACGATCGTCGGGTACTTCGCTGCGAAGCTGTTCGCGATGATTGCCAGCAACGGAGGCGGGCCGACCGCCTCGGCGGTCCTGGTGCTGTTCCTGTTCGCCGGAATGGGCGCAGTCGGCTTCCTCGATGACTTCATCAAGATCTTCCGGCAGCGCAGCCTCGGCCTGCGCAGCAAGGCGAAACTGGCCGGCCAGACGCTCGTCGCGGTGGTCTTCGCGGTGCTCGCGCTGCAGTTCCCCGACGACCGCGGGCAGCGGCCGGCGTCGCCGTTCATCTCGTTCATCCGCGACATCGGCTGGCTCGAGCTGCCGGCCGTCCTGGTGATCATCTGGATCCTGCTGCTGATCGCCGGCATGTCGAACGGCGTGAACCTCGCCGACGGCCTGGACGGCCTGGCCACCGGCGCCTCGATGATGGTGTTCGGTGCGTACACGCTGATCTGCATCTGGCAGTTCAACCAGAGCTGCGCGACCGAGCGCGGCGTCGGCGCCAAGTGTTACGAGGTCCGCGATCCGCGGGATCTGGCGGTCGTCGCGGCCTGTCTGACCGGCGCGCTGTTCGGGTTCCTGTGGTGGAACGCGTCACCGGCGAAGATCTTCATGGGTGACACCGGTTCGCTGTCGCTCGGTGGTGCGCTCGCCGGGTTCGCCGTGATGACCCGGACCGAGCTGCTCGTGCTGCTGCTCGGCGGCCTGTTCGTCGTCATCACCGCGTCGGTCATCCTGCAGGTCGGCTACTTCAAGATCACCAAACAGGCCACCGGCGTCGGGAAACGGCTGTTCCTGATCGCACCCTTGCATCACCACTTCGAGATGCTCGGCTGGGAACAGGTGAACGTGGTGATCCGGTTCTGGATCATCCAGGGTCTGTGCGTGGTGATCGGCCTCGGCATCTTCTACGCGGAATGGGTGACAGGGTGACTCTCTCCACACGCACCGACGAGGGCTGGGACACCACTCGGTTCGTGGTGCTCGGGTTCGGTACGGCGGGCTATGCCTGCGCCGACTCGCTGATCCAGGCCGGGGCGCAGCACGTCGTCGTGCTCGACGACCGCGACACCGAGGCGCTGCGTGAGAAGGCGCAGATCCTGGAGACGTTCGGTGCGGTGATCACGCTCGGCCCGGGCAGTACGGCCGAACTCCCGAAGAACGTCGACGTCGTGGTGACGAGTCCGGGCGTACCGCCGCACGCGCCGCTGCTCGCACAGGCGGCCGAGCTCGACGTACCGATCTGGAGCGAGATCGAGCTCGCCTGGCGGCTCCGCGACCCGGCGCACGCGGCGCCGTGGCTGTGCATCACCGGGACCAACGGCAAGACCACGACCGTGCAGATGCTGACCGCGATGCTGCAGGCGGCCGGTCACCGGGCCGTTGCCGCGGGCAACGTCGGGCTGCCGCTGCTCGAGGCCGTGATGGACCCGGAGCCGTACGACGTGATCGCGGTCGAGCTGTCGTCGTACCAGCTGCACTTCACGCACTCGATGTCCGCGCACTCGGCCGCCGTGCTGAACATCGCGCCGGACCACGTCGACTGGCACGGTTCGCTGGAGGCGTACGCCGCGGACAAGGGCCGGATCTTCGAGAACTGCCAGGTCGCGTGCGTCTACAACGTCGCCGACGCCGCCACCGAGCGCCTGGTCGAGGAGGCCGACGTGATCGAGGGCTGCCGCGCGATCGGCTTCACCCTCGGTACGCCGGTACTCTCGATGCTCGGACTGGTCGACGACCTGCTCGTCGACCGGGCGTTCGTGGAGCAGCGCGCGACCTCTGCGCTGGAGCTCGCGAGCCTGGCCGACGTCACGCCGCCGGCACCGCACAACGTCGCGAACGCGCTGGCCGCCGCCGCGCTGGCGCGCTCGTTCGGCGTACCGGTGACTGCCGTCCGCGACGCGCTGCGGGGCTTCCGGCCGGACAAGCACCGGATCGCGCACGTCGCGGAGGTTGCCGGGGTCAACTATGTCGACGACTCGAAGGCGACCAATCCGCACGCGGCGCAGGCGTCCTTGCTCGCGTACGAACACGTGGTCTGGATCGCCGGTGGGCAGGCCAAAGGCGCGACGTTCGACGACCTGGTGATCGCCGCCCGCGAACGCTTGCGCGGCGTCGTGCTGCTCGGCCAGGACAAGGCCGTGATCGCGGAAGCTCTCGAGCGACACGCACCGGATGTCCCGAGGATCGTCGTCGAGTCAACCGACACTGGAGCCATGCAGATCGTGGTGGGGGAGGCGGCGAAGCTCGCACAGGTGGGTGACACCGTGCTGCTCGCCCCTGGCTGCGCATCCTGGGACATGTTCGCCAACTACGGAGCCCGCGGCGACGCCTTCGCCGAAGCCGTACGCCGACTGGGGTGATCGCGTGACGTCGATCGCCGATCAGCCGGACCAGAAGAAGCAGACCAGTACCGATCGCCCGTGGATCGCGGCCGTCAAGGATGTGCTCGACCGGCCGCTGACGTCGTACCACATCGTGCTCGGCGCGACCGGCCTGCTGCTCGTGCTCGGGCTGATGATGGTGCTGTCGGCATCCAGCGTGCTGTCGCTGCGGGTGAACGGGAACAGCTACACGATCTTCGTCCGGCAGATGATCTGGGTCGCGGTCGGCCTCCCGATGGCGTACGTCGCCTCGCGGATGACGCCGCGGCACTTCCGGATGCTCGCGTACGTCGCGCTGCTCGGGTCGGTGTTCCTGCTCGTGCTGACGTACATCCCGGGCCTCGGCGTCGGCGTGAACGGCAACACCAACTGGCTGAACCTCGGCGGCCCGCTGCAGATCCAGCCGAGCGAGTTCGCGAAGCTCGCGATGGTGATGTGGTGCGCGGACCTGTACGCCCGCAAGGAGAAGCTGCTCACCCAGTGGAAGCACCTGCTGGTGCCGATGGTGCCGGTCTGCGGTCTGGTGATCGCGCTCGTGGTCGGCCAGCACGACCTCGGGACCGCACTGGTCCTGATGGCCGTGATGATCGGCATGATCTGGATCGTCGGTGCGCCGACCCGGCTGTTCCTCGGCACGATCGCGGTGGTCGGTTCGGTGGCGGTCTACTTCGTGCAGGCCGAGAAGTACCGCCTCGAGCGGGTGACCTCGTTCCTGGATCCGTTCGCGTCCCCGACCACGGTCGGCTGGCAGGCGTACCACTCGTTCTACGCGCTCTCCACGGGCGGCTGGTGGGGCGTCGGCATCGGCAACAGCCGGCAGAAGTGGAGCAATCTGCCGGAGGCGCACACCGACTTCATCTTCTCGGTGATCGGCGAGGAGCTCGGCCTGGTCGGCTCGCTCACCGTGCTCGCCCTGTTCCTCACGCTGGCGTACGCCGGGATGCGGATCGCGACCCGGAACACACAGCCGTTCGTCCGTTATGCGGCCGCCGGGATCACGGTCTGGATCATGTCCCAGGCGCTGGTCAACCTCGGCGCGGTGATCGGGCTGCTACCCATCGTGGGTATCCCGCTCCCGCTTTTGTCGTACGGTGGTTCCGCACTGCTGCCGACGCTGATCGCGATCGGCATGCTGCTGTCCTTCGCGAAGGCCGAGCCCGGCGCGCAGGCCGCCCTGAAAGAAACCCGGCGTCCTCGCTTCGGCTGGTTGCCTTCGCGGCGTATGTCGTACAAGTGAACCCGCGGGAGCGTTGGAAGCCTTGCCCAGCATCGTCCTGGCCGGTGGCGGTAGCGCCGGCCACACCTCACCCCTGATCGCCACGGCGGACGCTCTGCGCCGGATCGACCCCACCATCCAGATCCTCGCCCTCGGGACCGAGCGCGGGCTCGAGACCCGCGTGATCCCCGAGGCCGGGTACCGGCTGGAGCTGATCCCGCCGGTGCCGTTGCCCCGCAAGCCCACGCCCGCGCTGTTCGCCGTCCCCGGGAAGATGCTGTCCTCGGTCTCCGCGGCGCGGCGGATCCTCGACGAGGCCAAGGCCGACGTCCTGGTCGGCTTCGGTGGGTACGTATCCACCCCGGCCTACGTCGCCGCCTGGCGGCGCAAGACCCCGATCGTGGTGCACGAGGGCAACGCGGTGCCAGGAATCGCGAACAAGTTCGCCGCCCGGTACTGCACCGAGCATGTGTTGACCTCGTTCCCGGGATCCGAGCTGCCGCACGCCGAGTACGTCGGGCTGCCGATCCGGCGGGCGATCTCGACGCTGGACCGGGCGGCTCTGCGCGCCGAGGCCCGGCAGTTCTTCGGTCTCGACCCGGACGCGCCGACGCTGTTCGTGACCGGTGGCTCGCAGGGTGCGCAGCGGATCAACGAGTCCGTCTCGGGGGCCGCCGCGGACCTGCAGGCAGCCGGCATCCAGGTCCTGCACGCGATCGGCCCGAAGAACACCCTCGAGGTGCCCCGTGAAATTGCAGAGACCGGCCCGCTCCCGTACGTCGTGCTGAACTACGTCGACCGGATGGACCTCGCGTACGCCGCCGCCGATCTGGTGGTGTGCCGCTCCGGCGCGAACACGGTGACCGAGGTGTCGGGTGTCGGCCTGCCGGCGATCTACGTCCCGCTGCCGATCGGTAACGGTGAGCAGCGACTGAACGCGAAGCCGGTCATCGACGCAGGCGGCGGCGTGCTGATCGACAACGCCGAGCTGACCGTCGACTGGGTGCGCGCGAACGTGCCGCAACTTCTGCTCGACCGCGAGCGTCTGACAGCCATGTCCACAGCTGCGACCGGAGTGATCCGGACCGACGCCGACGAGCGATTGGCGCGGATCATCCTCGATGTGGTGAGGTCTGCTTCGTGATCGTCACCGCTCCTGACACTCTGCTTCCGGCCGAGAAGCTCGGCCGCGTGCACTTCGTAGGTATCGGCGGCGCCGGCATGTCCGGCATCGCCCGGATCATGGCGTCCCGCGGGATCGAGGTCTCCGGCTCCGACGCCAAGGACGGCAAGGTGCTCGCCGCGCTGCGTGCGCTCGGTGCGACCTGCTGGGTCGGGCACGCCGCCGAGCACGTGCAGGACGTCGACACCGTCGTGGTGTCGACCGCGATCCGCGAGACCAACCCCGAGGTGGTCGCCGCCCGCGAGGCCGGGATCCCGATCCTGCCGCGGGCCGCCGCACTCGCGTCGGTGATGGTCGGCCGCCGTACCATCGCGGTCGCCGGTACGCACGGCAAGACGACCACCACGTCGATGCTCACGGTCGCGTTGCAGCACTGCGGTGCGGACCCGTCGTACGCGATCGGTGGGAACCTCAACGAATCGGGCTCGAACGCCCACGACGGCAACGGCGACCTGTTCGTCGCCGAGGCGGACGAGTCGGACAGGTCGTTCCTGACCTACACGCCCGAGGTGTCGATCGTCACGTCCGTCGAGCCGGACCACCTGGACAACTACGGCGACGAGGCCAGCTACCGCAAGGCGTTCGAGGAATTCACCACGCGAGTGCTCGCCGACGGGTTCATGGTGATCTGCGCCGACGACGCCGGCGCCCGGAAGCTCGCGGCGTATGCGATCGAGCGCGGGATCGACGTCCGGACGTACGGCGAGTCCGAGGACGCCGACCTGCACGTCACCGAGATCACCGCGACCGGCGCGACGCAGTCGTTCGTACCCGTGTACCGGGGTCGCAAGCTGCCGATGGTGAGCCTGCAGCAGGCCGGCAAGCACAACGCGCTGAACGCGTCGGCGGCGCTCACCGTCGGGCTCGGGCTCGGGTTCTCCGCGGCCGACCTGGCCGAGGGGCTGGCTGCGTTCACGGGTACCGGGCGGCGGTTCGAGTTCAAGGGCCTCGAGGACGGCGTGCGGGTCTTCGATTCGTACGCGCACCACCCGACCGAGCTGGCCGTCGACCTCACCGCGGCGCGGCAGGTGGCGGGGGAGGGGCGCGTGATCGCGTGCTTCCAGCCGCACCTGTTCAGTCGTACGCGGATCTTCGCGACCGAGTTCTCCGAGGCGCTCGCGCTGGCCGACGAGGTCGTGGTGATGGACATCTTCGCGGCCCGCGAGGACCCGGAGCCCGGCGTCACCGGTGCCCTGATCGCGAACCACGTCCCGCTGAAGCCGGACCAGGTGCGGTTCGAGCCGTCCTGGTCCGCCGTACCGCAGCTGGTCGCGGACCTGGCCGAGCCGGGCGATCTGGTCGTCACCCTCGGGGCCGGCGACGTGACCCTGATCGGCCCGGAAGTCGTTGGTCTGCTGGCCGAACGCGCCCGTACCCGCGAGCCTTCCGAGGCAACGCCTGTACCTGTGGTGGAGTAAATGGGTGGGGTTTGTTGAATGAGCCAGGGCGTCGATCTGGCTCGGGCACAGCAGCGGTTCGCCCGCCGGCAACGGCTGGTGCTCCTGCGTAGCTGGCTGCCCTGGGCAATCGGCGGCGGGCTGGTCGTGCTGGCCGGTCTGGTCGTCTGGCTGTTCTACTTCTCCTCCGCGTTCGCGGTCTCCGGTGTCCGGATCAGTGGTGCGGACACGGTGCCGGTGGCAACGATCGAGCAGACCGCGGCGGCACCGACGGGCACACCACTGGTCAAGGTCGACCTGCGTTCGATCGCGGACCGGGTGCGGACGATCCCGGCGGTCGCGGACGCACAGGTCACCCGGGCGTGGCCGCGGAAGATCGTGATTGTTGTCACCGAACGGGTTCCGGTGGTCGTGGTGACCGACGGCTCGCGGTACGAGTTGGTGGACGCCACCGGTACGTCGTACCGCACGGTGCAGGACCGGCCGGCCGGACTGCCGGAGGCGAAGGTGACCGGTGTCCGGCACGACGTCACCGTGCATTCGGTGGTGACCGTGTCGGCAGCGCTTCCGGAGGCGTTGCGCAAGCAGGTGAGCACGATCTCGGCAACGTCGCCGGACTCGATCACGCTGAACCTGAGCTCCGGTGTGAAGGTCGTTTGGGGCAGTTCCGATGACAGCGAGCGCAAGGCCGAGGTACTCAGCGTGCTGATGAAGCGGCGGGCGAAGGTGTACGACGTCTCGGCGCCCGATCTCCCTGTCACCAAAGGGGAAAAGCGGTGACCGGACACATCGCGGACCACATCACGGGACGGCGGCGAGGCGCGTGGACTTTGGCGCGAAGCGTCCCGTACCGTGCGGCGTAATCTAAAGTTGACATAAGTCTAAGCATCCACTTGAGGTTCAGTCTTTTCGCTGGACAACGGGAAAGCAACGAGGCGAGAGGCGCGGACGTGGCGGCACCGCAGAACTACCTGGCACTCATCAAGGTCGTCGGCATCGGCGGAGGCGGCGTGAACGCCGTCAACCGGATGATCGAGCACGGTCTGAAGGGCGTTGAGTTCATCGCCATCAACACTGACGCCCAGGCGTTGCTGATGAGCGACGCGGACGTCAAGCTCGACATCGGCCGGGAGGAGACCCGCGGCCTCGGCGCCGGGGCGAACCCGGCGATCGGGCAGAAGGCCGCGGAGGACCACGCCGAGGAGATCGAGGAGGCGCTGAAGGGCGCCGACATGGTCTTCGTCACCGCCGGCGAGGGCGGCGGCACCGGTACCGGCGGCGCACCCGTCGTGGCCCGGATCGCCCGCTCGCTCGGCGCGCTGACCATCGGTGTCGTGACCCGGCCGTTCTCGTTCGAGGGCAAGCGCCGCGCCACCCAGGCCGAGGACGGCATCGCCACCCTCCGCGAGGAGGTGGACACGCTGATCGTCATCCCGAACGACCGGCTGCTGACCATCTCCGACCGTGCGGTCTCGGTGCTGGACGCCTTCAAGCAGGCCGACACCGTGCTGCTGCAGGGTGTCTCCGGCATCACCGACCTGATCACCACGCCCGGCCTGATCAACGTGGACTTCGCCGATGTCAAGGCGGTCATGTCCAACGCCGGCTCGGCGCTGATGGGCATCGGCTCGTCCCGCGGCGAGGACCGCGCGGTGGCGGCCGCCGAGGCGGCCATCTCGTCTCCGTTGCTGGAGGCAAGTATCGAGGGCGCGCACGGCGTCCTGCTCTCGATCGCCGGCGGCTCCGACCTCGGCCTGTTCGAGATCAACGAGGCGGCCCAGCTGGTCTCGGAGTCCGCGCACTCGGACGCGAACATCATCTTCGGCGCGGTCATCGACGACGCGCTCGGGGACGAGGTCCGGGTCACCGTGATCGCGGCCGGCTTCGACGGCGGGATGCCGAAGCGCCGCGAGCAGGCGATGAACCAGGCCCGGCCGCAGTCCCCGTCGACCCGGCCGAACCAGGGCTTCTCGCAGCCGATGACAGGGACCAACCAGCAAGCCGGGCAGCCGCCGCAGCAACCCACGTACAACAACCCAACCGACCCGGACACCGGCCAGCCGGGTACGGGCCAGGGTGGCGGCCAGTTCGGCGCAGGTCAGTCGGGCCACGGCGGCGCAGGTCAGGGCGGCGGCCAGTTCGGTGCAGGCCAGGGCGGCGCCGGCCAGTCGGCCCCAGGGCAAGGCGGCGGTCAAGGCGGTGCCGGTCAGGCCTCCACGGGCCAGGGTGCAGGTCAGGGCAGTACTGGCCAGCCGTCGCAGGGCCAGTCGGGCTCCGCCCCGACCTCGGTCCCGGGCCAGCAGGGCGCACCTTCGCCCACGCCGACGGACGACACCATCCCGGTGCCCGCACCGACCGAGCCCCGCGCCGGCACGACGAACTCCGCCCGCCCACCGGCAGGCGACGGTGTCCGCACGGTCCAGTCCGGTCAGCAGTCGGCCCAGCCGGCTCCGCACACCCCGGCCTCCCCGTCGACCCAGCACTCCTGGCCGACGCACGGCCCGAGCAACAACCCGCAGGGCGCGCAGCCGACGAAGCCGAAGAAGCAGGAGCCCGAGGAAGACCTCGACATCCCCGACTTCCTCAAGTAACCAGACGCACCTAGTGCCCTGAGCACCCACCAACCGTCTCCGGCTCCGGAGAATGGTTGGTGGGTGTTCAACGTTGGGCCGGCCGTCAGGTGCCGGCGCGCGGCTCGGGCTGGCGGGGACGGTAGACGGAGACCGCGATGCCGTACCGCGACTCGGCCGGGCCCGCGTCGGTGAGGTCGTCGACCATCCGGCTCAGTACGGCGGAGAGCTCGGCGGCCTGATCAGCGGTCAGCCGAACGTTCCGTACGGTGAAGAACGGGTCGGCGTCGGCGGTCTCCAGATCGGCCGCGATCGCCTGGAGCGCGACGGTGTTGTTCGCCCGCGCGCCTTCGCCGGTGAAGCCGAACCGGCGGACCGAGCGCCGGTAGTACTGCTCGGTGCCGCCGCGCACCTGCCGCGTCTCCGCGACGTGCACCATCCCGGCGTCGCGGAGCACGCCCAGGTGGTGGGCGACGTTGCCTTTCGCCGTGCCGAGCGCGGTGGCCAGCTGGCTGATCGTGGCCGGCTCCTGCCCGAGCGCGAACAGCAGGCGGTGCCGCAGTGGATGCCCGAGCGCCTTGAACTGCGCGGCGCTCGACACCTCGAGGTGCTCGACGATCTCGTCCATGAATCAAGCGTCTAGAATTCTTGACACTTTGTCAAACGACCTGATCTACTCCTCGCCATGCACACCGATGAGATCAGAGCCGTCCTCGGACGCCTCGGCGCGCTGGTCGCCGGCAACTACGTCTTTCCGGAGGTCGGTGCCGAGATCGCGAACCGGCTCGCAGCAGCGGTCGCCGACGGCAGGTACGACGAGTTTCAGGAGCCGGAGCAACTGGCCGAGCACGTCACGGAGGACCTGCAGGTCGGCAACCGTGACAAGCACCTGAGCCTGAAGTTCCGCCGCGACGGACTGCCCGACGAGAAGGACCCCGCGGCCGAGGAGGCGTACTGGCGCCGCCGGGCCGCGCTCGACGCCGGCGGGATGGCGCGGGTCGAGCGGCTCGACGGCAACATCGGACTGCTGGAGATCCGGCCGCTGCTGTACCCACCCGAGCACGCCGGCGCGGCCGTCACCGCGGCGTTCTCGCTGCTGGCCTCGACCGATGCCTTGCTCATCGACCTGCGCCGCTGCCTCGGGGGATCGCCGGACCAGGTCGCGCTGATCTGCAGTTACCTGATCGGCTCCGGCGAGCCGGTTCATCTACAGGATCTGATCTCGCCGTCCGAGGGGACGACGCGGCAGTACTGGACCCTGGCGCACGTGCCGGGTCCGCGGTACGGCACCAGCAAGCCGATCTGGGTGCTGACCAGTTCGGCGACGTTCTCCGGTGGCGAGGAGCTGACGTACAACCTGCAGCAGTTCGAGCGGGGGACCGTCGTGGGCGAGCGGACCGCCGGCGGTGCGCATCCGCGCCGTGGGTTCAAGCTGCACGAGCAGTTGGAGGCATCGGTGCCGGTGGCGCGTTCGGTGAACTCGGTCTCCAAGACCAACTGGGAGGGGACCGGGGTCGCTCCCGATGTGGAGGTGCCGGCAGCACAAGCCTTCGCCGAGGCGTACCGCCGGGCGGCCGAGCATGTCCTCGGGCTGCCGCCGGATCCGGACCGGAACGGTGTGACCGACGAGGCGCGGACGGTGCTGGGCGCGGTGCTGGGTGTGGGCGCTGTGGCTGGGTAGCCTTTGGTCGTGTTCGGCTATGACGACGTACTTTCCGGCGCCCGGCTCGCCTTCACCAACCGGTACGGCGGCGCCAGCAAACCGCCGTACGGCGAGTTCAACCTCGGCACTGCGGCCGGCCCGGATGCCGACGGCGTCCGGGCGAACTTCCAACTCCTCGCAACCGAGTTCGACGTCCCTGCCGAGCGGGTTGCTCTGCTGCACCAGGTGCACGGGCGGGACGTGCATGTCGTACGCGCCGGGGACGAACTGCCGATAACGCCCGCGCCGAAGGCCGACGGTCTGGTCACGACCCGGTCCGACGTGGTGCTCGCCGTCCGTGCGGCCGATTGCCTGCCTGTGCTGCTGTACGGCGGCGGCGTGATCGGCGCGGCGCACTCCGGACGCAAGGGGATGTACGTCGGCATCGTCCCGGCGACCGTCGACGCGATGAAGGAGCTCGGTGCGACGCGGATCACGGCCGTCCTCGGGCCGTACGCGTGCGGCCGGTGCTACGAGGTTCCCGACGAGATGCGGGCCGAGGTCGCCGAGCGGGTTCCGGCGTCGTACTCGGAGACCAGTTGGGGTACGCCGGCGATCGACGTGGCGGCCGGCGTGCAGGCGCAGCTGGCCGATCTCGGTGTCGAGGTGATCGACCGGTCCGCCTGCACGATCGAGTCCCAGGACCTGTACTCGTACCGTCGCGAAGGGCCGGAGAGCGGCCGGATGGCCGGACTGATCAAGCTGGTCGCGTCATGACCGAGCGCAGCGAGGGCATCGACAAGCACAGCCCGTTTCGTGCCTCATCCGCGCCCGGAGCGAAGCGAGGACGTGGATGAGCTTTCGCCGCGAAGAGCTCCGGGCGAATCTGGAGCAGGCGCAGGAGCGGATCGAGAAGGCCTGTCAGGCGGCCGGGAGGGCCCGCGACGAGGTCACCCTCGTCGCGATCACCAAAACCTTCCCAGTCAGCGACGTACGGGCGCTGGCGGACCTCGGGATCACCGACGTGGGGGAGAACCGCGAGCAGGAGCTGAAGACGAAGGCGCCGGACTGCCCCGATCTCAGCTGGCACTTCGTCGGGCAGTTGCAGTCGAAGAAGTCCCGTTCGGTCGTGCGGTACGCATCGGCCGTCCACTCCGTCGACCGTTCGGCCCTCGTCGAGGCGTTGTCGAAGGCCGCGGTCGCCGAGGAGAAGTCGCTGCGCTGCCTGATCCAGGTGAGTCTCGCCACGTACGGATCCGCAGACGCGGCAACGGGTGCGAGCCGCGGCGGGGTGGCGCCGGCCGACGTACCGGCACTGGCCGCGGAGATCGCGACGGCGGACGGGCTCGAACTCGGCGGCGTGATGGCCGTCGCACCGCTCGGATCGGATCCGGAGCAAGCCTTCGCCGGACTCCGCGACGTAGCGTCCCGGCTACGCTCCGAACACCCCGCCGCGAACTGGATCTCGGCCGGGATGACCGGTGATCTGGAGGCCGCGATCAAGCACGGTGCGACACACGTTCGGCTCGGGCGCGCATTACTCGGTACGCGCACCCTGCTGGGTTAGTGTCGACATCGAGCAGGATTCCTTCCGGCTCACTGTTGTCGTCGTAGAACCGGATCGAGGTGCTGAAGGGCCATGAGCGGCGCACTGCGCAAGATGGGTGTGTACCTCGGCTTGGTCGAGGACGGTGAGCGCTACAACGCCCGCTATGACGACACCTACGACGACGAGTACGACGAAGAGTACGACGAAGCCGTCGACGGGGACTCCCAGGAGACCGAGCCGGTACCTGCCGGCCGGGAGAGCCGCGAATCTCGCACCGAGCCGCACGCGCACGGCCGCGAGGAGCGCCCGGACCGGACCGACCGTCCGGACCAGGCAGGCGGCGCCACGGTCAGCAAGTTCCCAGACCGGCGCGGGGTCGCGCCGTCCCCGGAGGTAACCGAGTTGGCCCGCATCACCACCGTGCACCCGCGCAGCTACAACGAGGCGCGCGTCATCGGTGAGCACTTCCGCGACGGCACGCCCGTCATCATGAACCTGACCGAGATGGATCACTCCGACGCGAAGCGGCTCGTCGACTTCGCCGCCGGCCTGATCTTCTGCTGCCGCGGCTCGATCGAGCGGATCACCACCAAGGTGTTCCTGGTCTGCCCGCCGAACGTCACCGTGGCCGCCGAAGAGAAGGAGAAGATCGCCGCGGACGGGTTCTACAACCAGAGCTGACGCTCTGGTTCGCGGCCCCGCTTCCGGCGTCTTCTACACTCGTTGTCGACATGGATGCTCTAGCGCTCGTCCTCATCGTGCTCTACTACGTGCTGCTCGCCTTCTTCCTGGTGCTGGTGGCGCGGTTCGTGCTCGGTCTGATCGTGATGTTCGCGCCGCAGTGGCACCCGAAAGGCGTGCTGCTGCTGCTGTTCGAGCTGATCTACTCGATCACCGACCCGTTCCTCAAGCCGTTGCGGCGGATTCTGCCCCCGATCGGGGCGGGTGGGGTACGCATCGATCTGTCCGCGTTGATGCTCTTCGTGATCGTCTCCGTGGCGATGGCTGTCAACTCCACGGCCCTTCGATCGTTGTAAGGGTGAGGATCACGAGGAGTGGGTAGATAGAGCCCGGATTCCGTTCTAAGACAACGAAGCGATAACGTGATCTACTGAGTCGCCAAGGCGAAGCCGCGGGGACTCCGCCAAGACACAGACAAACGAGGTGAAAGATGCCGCTGACGCCGGATGACGTCCGCTCGAAGCAGTTCACGCCCGTCCGACTACGGGAGGGCTACGACGTCACAGAGGTCGACTCCTTCCTTGACGAGGTGGAGGCCGAGCTCGAGCGACTTCTCGCCGAGAACGAGGAGCTGCGGGCCAAGCTCGCCGCGGCCCAGCGCGCGGGGGCGGACCAGCAGCGGCCGGTCGACCAGACCGCCGCGCTGCCGCCGGTCGTGCAGCAGCCCAAGCCCCCGGTCGTGGTCGAGAAGCCCGAAGAGCCCAAGCCGCCGGTGGCGGTTCCGGGTGCGGCCGCAGCGGCCGGCACGGTCGGTGACGCCTCCAGCTCCGCGGTGCGGCTGCTGGAGATGGCCACCAAGCACTCCGACGACCTGGTCCAGGAGGCGAAGGACACCGCCGACAAGATCATCGGCGAGGCCCGCGCCAAGGCCGAGCGCCTGGAGAACGAGGCGCGTGGCAAGGCCGACCGGATGACCGGTGAGGCCCGCGCCCGCGCCGAGAAGCTCGACGGCGAGATCGCCGAGCGCCGCGCGCAGATGCTGGGCACCCTGGAGAAGCAGAAGGGCCAGCTCGAGCGCACGATCGACGACCTGCACGCGTACGAGCGCGAGTACCGCAGCCGCCTGAAGACCTACTTCACCGAGCAGCTCAAGGCGCTCGGCAACGGCGACGACACGCTCAGCCCGCGCAACGGCTTCCGGCCGGAAGCGCGTGCGCAGGCGCACGGTCACGGCGTGTAAAAACCCTGACACGGCGTTGAATCCCTGACGAAGGGGCGGTGCTTTCCGGCGGCACCGCCTCTTCGGCATGTCTGGACACTTCTGACTGAGGGTTCCGTCCTGGTGACAGGGCGTCAGTCCCGGAAGTCGGTGCCGGCAGAAGGGCGATCTGGCGGGTGAACCCACCAGATCGCCCCGGGGTCAGGCCTTGGTCAGCCAGTAGGTGAGTTGCAGGGCCTCTTCGGTGCCGGTGGCAACGTCCGCCTCCGACGGGGCCGACTGGTGCAGCTCGACGGCGAGCACCTCGCGGGCGATCTCGTCCGCGTGCTTGCCGAGGGCATCGGCCAGCTCGGCGTCGGTCGAGGTCACCCAGACCTTGATCCGGTCCGACACCTCGAGGCCGGTGTTCTTACGGGCCTCCTGCAGCGTCCGGACCACCTCGCGGGCGAGCCCCGCCTGCCGGAGTTCGGGGGTGACCTCGAGGTCGAGGGCAACGGTCTCGCCCTGCTCGTTGACCACCGACCAGCCTTCCTTCGGCCGCTCGGACAGCAGTACCTCGGCCTCGCTGACCCGGACGTCCTCGCCGTCGACGACGACCGTCGCCGACCCGGTCTCCTTCAGCTCGACCGCGAGTCCGCCCGCGTCGGCGGCGGCGATCGCGGCCGCGACCACCGGCGTCTGCTTCGCGAACCGCTTGCCGAGCTCGCGGAAGTTGCCCTTGGCAGAGAACTCGACC
The DNA here is from genome assembly GCF_043197975.1 of Kribbella sp. NPDC048928. Classification (NCBI taxonomy): domain Bacteria; kingdom Bacillati; phylum Actinomycetota; class Actinomycetes; order Propionibacteriales; family Kribbellaceae; genus Kribbella; species Kribbella sp. NPDC048928. The sequence continues at coordinate 376,429 of NZ_JBICUC010000003.1, forward strand.
AGGTCGGCGCCCGCCGCGGACAGCGGCTCGACCACGCCGACGTTCAGCTCGTCGGCGATCTCCTGCAGCAACTCCGGCGACAGGTCCGCGATCGCGGCCGACCCGACCAGTGCCCGGGCGAGCGGCTGCCGCGTCTTCACCTTCGCCTCGGCGCGCGCCGACCGGCCGAGCTCGACGACCCGCTTGGCCATCGACACGTGCTGGGCCAGTACGTCGTCGATCAGCGTCTCGTCGTACTCCGGGAAGCTCGCCAGGTGGACGGATTCGGGCAGGCCCGGCGTGACCGGGCGGAACACGTCCTGCCAGACACGCTCGGTGACGAACGGCGTCAACGGTGCCATCACCCGGGTGAGCACGTCGAGCGTCTCGTGCAGGGTCGCCAGCGCGCCCGGGTCGCCGGACCAGAACCGGCGGCGGGAGCGGCGGACATACCAGTTCGAGAGCACGTCGACGAACGAGTTGATCAGCTGGCCGAGCCGCTGCGTGTCGTACGCCGCGTACGCCTCGTCGGTGTCGCGCACCAGCCGGTGCGTCTCGCTGACCAGCCAGCGATCCAGCACCGAACGGTCCGCAACAGCCGGGGCGTTGGCTGGTGACCAGTCCGCGAGCCGTGCGTACAGCGCGTGGAACGCGGCCGTGTTCCAGTAGGTGAGCAGCACCTTCCGGACGATCTCGTTCAGCACGTTCGGCCCGACGCCGCGAGCCTTCCACGGCGAACCGGACGCGGCCATGAACCAGCGCACCGCGTCCGCGCTGTGGTCGTCCATCAGCGGGATCGGTTCCAGGATGTTGCCGAGGTGCTTGGACATCTTCCGGCCGTCCTCGGCCAGGATGTGCCCGAGGCAGACCACGTTGCGGTACGACGACTCGTCGAAGACCAGCGTGCCGATCGCCATCAGCGTGTAGAACCAGCCGCGGGTCTGGTCGATCGCCTCGGAGATGAAGTCCGCCGGGTAGCTCTGCTCGAACTTCTCCTTCGAGCCGTCCACCCACGGGTAGCCCCACTGCGCGAACGGCATCGAGCCCGAGTCGTACCAGGCGTCGATCACCTCGGGTACCCGGTGCGACTCGGCGCCGCAGGCCGGGCAGTCGAAGGTGATGTCGTCGACGTACGGCCGGTGCGGGTCGGTGGCACTCAGGTCCCGGCCGGCCAGCTCACCGAGCTCGGCCAGCGAGCCGACGCAGACCTGGTGATCCTCGGTACAGCGCCAGATCGGCAGCGGCGTACCCCAGTAGCGCGAGCGGGACACGGCCCAGTCGATGTTGTTGCGCAGCCAGTCGCCGTACCGGCCCCACTTCACCGAGTCCGGGTACCAGTTGGTCTTCTCGTTCTCGCGGAGCAGCGCGTCCTTCACCTGCGTGGTGCGGATGTACCAGGACGGGAGCGCGTAGTACATGACGGGGGTGTGGCAGCGCCAGCAGTGCGGGTAGGGGTGCTCGTACGGCACGTGCTTGAACAGGACGCCGCGCTCGGACAGGTCCTTGACCAGGCCCTCGTCGGCCTTCTTGAAGAACTGACCACCGACCAGCGGCACGTCGGCGTTGAAGTGACCGCTGGAGTCCACCGGGTTCACGACCGGGAGGTTGTACGCGCGACCGACCGCGAGGTCGTCCGCACCGAACGCGGGGGACTGGTGCACCAGGCCGGTGCCGTCCTCTGTGGTGACGTAGTCCGCGAGCACGACGTAGTGCGCCGGCTCGTCGAACGGCACCAGCTCGAACGGCCGCTGGTACGTCCACAGCTCCATCTCGCGGCCGACGTACTCGTTGGTGACCGTCCAGCCCTCACCGAGCCGGTCCAGCAGCGGCTTCGCCACGACCAGGGTCTCGTTACCGTCCGTGGCGGTGACGTACGTGACGTCGGGGTGCACAGCGACGGCGGTGTTGGAGACCAGCGTCCACGGGGTCGTCGTCCAGACGAGCAGCGACGCCTGACCGGCCAGCGGCCCCGAGGTGAGCGGGAAGCGCACGTAGACCGACGGGTCGACGACCGTCTCGTACCCCTGGGCGAGCTCGTGGTCGGACAGGCCGGTGCCGCAGCGCGGGCAGTACGGCGTGATCCGGTAGTCCTCGACGAGCAGACCCTTGTCGTGGATCTGCTTGAGCGACCACCAGACCGACTGGACGTACTGCGGGTCCATCGTCTTGTACGGGTGCTCGAGGTCGACCCAGTAGCCCATCCGGACGGTCAGCTCGTTGAACGCGTCCACGTTCCGCAGCACCGACTCGCGGCACTTGGCGTTGAACTCGGAGATGCCGTACGCCTCGATGTCGTTCTTGCCGCTGAAGCCGAGCTCCTTCTCGACCGCGACCTCGACCGGCAGGCCGTGGCAGTCCCAGCCGGCCTTGCGCTCGACCCAGAACCCCTTCATGGTCCGGTAGCGCGGGAACACGTCCTTGAAGACGCGGGCCTCGATGTGGTGGGTGCCAGGCATGCCGTTCGCCGTCGGCGGACCCTCGTAGAACGTCCACGGCTGACCGCCGGCGGACTGCTCGAGGCTCTTCGCGAAGGTGTCGTGCTCGTCCCAGTGGATGAGCACCTCGCGCTCCATCGCCGGGAAGTCGACCTGTGCGGGGACCTGCCGCCAGGGGGTGCCGGGCTCGCTTGCTGCCGCCATGTTGTGCGTCCTTCGTCGCGTCCTGCGTACTGGACGAGGGACGAAGCACCCGGTGTTGTGCCGGGTTACCGCGCGGTACCACCCTCCTTGGTGACCCAGAGTGCGGTCACCCACTTCCTTAACGAGACGCGGCCGGTTCTAATAGGTCCCTGACGGACTGTTCTTCCGGCGGCTCCAGGGTGATGGCCCCATCATTGCCTTGCGGTTCGCGATTGTCAGTGTACGGCGTCGTACCAGGCGACTACGAATCGTTAATCAGTGGTGCAGTAAGAATTCGGCCATGAGAATTCTCCTGCGGGTGAAGCCGGGGGCCTCCAGGACAGCGGTCGGCGGCCGGTACGACGGTCCGTCCGGGCCGGCGCTGGTGGTTGCGGTGGCAGCCCGTGCGGTGCAGGGACAGGCAACGAAGGCTGTCCTGACGGCGGTGGCGGCGGCCTTCGGGGTCCGGCGTTCCGCGGTGAGTCTGGTGCGTGGCGCGACCAGCAGGGACAAGCTGGTCGAGGTCGAGGGGGAGGAGAACGACATCCGGGCGCGGCTCGAGCAACTGCTCGACTGACCCGGGACTGTTACGGACGGTGATGTCCGCAACACGGTTGTGACGCGCGGAACATCGAGCGGACTTGAAGAACCGACTACCTTATCTGCACGGTCTGCGCGTCAGGCTGGCTCGTGGTGAACACGTGGCCTACTGTCTTGCGACCAGTCCGCTCCAGTCTCCGACGAAGGCAGGGGGTAGCTGACCATGGCTACATCGGCACCCAAGAAGTCCGCCCCCCAACGCACTGCCGCGGCCAAGAAGAGTGCCTCGGCGTCCGGCGAGCCGAAGAAGCAGACGGCTCGTAAAGCACCGGCGAAGACCTCGCCGGTCAAGAAGACTTCCGCGAAGAAGCCGGCGACCACGTCCGCCGGTTCCGCGGCCAAAAAGGCTCCGGCCAAGAAGTCCCCTGCCAAGACAGCGACAACGAAGAGGGTGGCCATGAAGACCAACGAGAACAGGACTCCGGCGACGGCGCCGGGGAAGTCCGCTGCACACACGGCCGAGAGTTTCAAGGTGAAGCCGGGCGAGGATCCGTGGACCGCGGCCGAGCTGGCCGAGCTGCGCGCCGAGCTGGAGGGTGAGGTCCAGCACCTCAAGGACGAGATCAAGGACGCCGAGCAGGAGATCCAGGGCCTGTTCCGGGACGGCAGCGACGGTGCCGGCAACGACCAGGCGGACGTCGGCTCCACCACCCTCGAGCGGTACCACGAGCTGACGCTGGCGAACAACGCCCGCGACATGCTGAACCAGATCGAGTTCGCGCTGAGCCGGATCGACGACGGCACGTACGGCGTCTGCGACAACTGCGGCAATGCGATCGGCAAGGGTCGGCTGCAGGCGTTCCCGCGTGCGACACTGTGTGTCTCATGCAAAGAACGCCAGGAACGCCGCTGAACGACCCCGCCCCACCTCCTGAGGCGGACGACGAGACAGCCACCCCGGAGCCGGCCGACGAATCGTCGGCCGGTTCTCCGTCGTCCCCGCGCGGCAGGTCCTGGAAATGGACGCTGATGTTCGGCGGCGTGGGGCTCGTCGTCCTGCTGCTCGATCAGGTGACCAAGGCACTCGTGCTGGCGCATCTGACGCCGGGAGAGCCGGTGAACGTGGTCGGCAGCCTGCTGAAGTTCAACCTGATCCGGAACTCGGGCGCCGCGTTCAGCCTCGGTGCCGGTTACACGCCGTACATCAGCGCGATCCAGATCATCGTCGCGATCGGCGTGATCTACCTGTCCCGGAAGCTCGGCTCGGCCGGCTGGGCGGTCGCCTTCGGGCTGCTGTTCGGCGGCGCGGTCGGCAACATCCTGGACCGGATCTTCCGCGACCCGTCCCCGTTCCACGGGCACGTCGTCGACTTCCTGCAGACGCCGCACTGGGCGATCTTCAACGTCGCGGACATGGCCGTCACGTCGGCCGCCGTACTGCTGGTGATCCAGACCCTGCGCGGCATCAAGCTCGACGGCACCCGGGAGCACCGGAAGTGACATCTGGGACATCACGGACCGTGATGGTGCCTGACGGTCTCGCGGGGGAGCGGCTCGACGCGGCGCTGTCCCGCTTGTTCGGCGTCTCCCGTACCAAGGCCGCCGAGCTGATCGAGTCCGGCCTGGTCCAGGTCGACGGGATCCCGGCGCCGAAGTCGTCCCGGGTCGCGGCCGGCGTGCTGCTCGACGTCGAGCTGCCCCCGCCGCCGTCCGACGTGACCGTCGTACCGGAGACCGTGGACACCCTGCGGATCGTGTACGACGACGACGAGATCGTCGTGGTCGACAAACCGGTCGGCGTCGCCGCACACCCGTCGCCGGGGTGGACCGGCCCGACCGTGATCGGCCATCTCGCCGGCGCCGGGTTCACCATCTCCACGAGCGGCGCGGCCGAGCGCAAGGGCATCGTGCACCGCCTCGACGTCGGCACGTCCGGGCTGATGGTGGTCGCGAAGACGGAGTACGCGTACACCGTCCTCAAACGCGCCTTCAAGGAACGTACGGTGCGCAAGATCTATCACGCGCTGGTGCAGGGGCACCCGGACCCGTTCACGGGGACCGTGGACGCGCCGATCGACCGGCACCCGCACCACGACTACAAGTTCGGCGTGGTGGCCGGCGGGAAGCCGAGCGTCACGCACTACGAGACGCTCGAGGCGTTCCGGTACGCGACGCTGCTCGAGATCACGCTGGAGACCGGCCGTACGCACCAGATCCGCGTGCACATGTCCGCGATCGGACACCCGTGCTGCGGCGACCTGACGTACGGCGCCGATCCGGTCCTTGCCGAACGTCTCGGCCTGAGCCGCCAGTGGCTGCACGCCATGCGGCTCGGCTTCGCGCATCCGGGCACGGGGGAGTACGTCGAGTTCACCTCGCAGTACCCCGAAGACCTCGACCAGGCCCTCAACCTCCTCGTCGACACGCAGTGAAGCTCTATCTCTCGTCCTTCCGTCTCGGCGACCACCCCGAGCGTCTGACCGCGATGCTTCCGGCGGCCGCCCGGGTCGGGGTGATCTGCAACGCGATGGACTTCGTCAAGCCCACGACCCGCCGCGCGAAGGTCGACGAGGAACTCGCCAGGATCACCGACCTCGGTCTGCGGCCGGAGGAGCTGGACCTCCGTGACGACGACGCGCTTGACCGGCTCCCGTCGTACGACGGCCTGTGGGTCCGCGGTGGCAACGTCTTCGTCCTGCGCATCGCGATGGCCCGCTCCGGCGTGGACGCCGTCCTCCCGGACCTGATCCGCTCGGAGCGGTTCGTGTACGCCGGCTACAGCGCCGGTGGCTGCGTGCTCGCGCCAAGCCTTCGCGGCGTCGAGTACTGCGACCCGGTCGACGGCCTCGACGACGTGATCTGGGACGGCCTCGGCGTCCTGGACCACGCGATCGTGCCGCACCTGGATTCACCCGGCCACCCGGAGACGGAACTGCTCGCGGTGGTCGCCGAGCGGTACGACCGGAGCGGCGTACCGTACGTCGGGCTGCGGGACGGGCAGGCCCTCGTGATCGACGGCGAGCGGCGCGAACTGGTGTGATCCTGGTCTGCTCCACGACCGGATAGCGGGCGGTCGCGGGTCCGCTCGGTGAGCCGATTCAGAACTGTCCACGGGGCCTGCCTAAGCTGTCTCAGTCCCGCTCACTTACGCCCTGGGAGGTCTGCGTCGATATGTCGTCCAGCGATAGTTTTGTGCACCTGCATGTGCACACCGAGTACTCCATGCTGGACGGCGCCGCGCGGATCGACGAGTTGTTCAAAACCGCCCAGGAGATGGGCCAGCCGGCGATCGCGACCACCGACCACGGGTACGTGTTCGGCGCCTACGAGTTCTGGAAGACCGCGAAGAAGTACGACGTCAAGCCGATCATCGGCGTCGAGGCGTACCTGACGCCGCACACCCACCGCAGCGAGCGCAAGCGGGTCAAGTGGGGCGACGCGAACGCGGGCCGCGACGACGTCTCCGGCTCGGGTGCGTACACGCACATGACGCTGCTGGCGAAGAACACCTCCGGCATGCACAACCTGTTCAAGATGAGCTCGCTGGCCAGCCTCGAGGGCTACTACTTCAAGCCCCGGATGGACCGCGAGCTGCTGAACACCTACGGCCAGGGCCTGATCGCCACCACCGGCTGCCCGTCCGGCGAGGTGCAGACCCGGCTCCGCCTCGGTCAGTACAAGGAGGCGATCGACGCCGCCGCGGAGTTCCGCGACATCTTCGGCAAGGAGAACTACTACTGCGAGCTGATGGACCACGGCCTCGGCATCGAGCGGAACATCCAGCAGGACCTGCTGAAGCTGGCCAAGGAGCTCGGCCTGCCGCTGGTCGCGACCAACGACCTGCACTACACCAAGCCCGAGGACTCGCAGGCGCACGCGGCGCTGCTGTGTGTCCAGTCCGGCTCGACGATGACCGACCCGAACCGGTTCAAGTTCGACGCCAACGAGTTCTACGTGAAGACCGCCGCCGAGATGCGCGAGGTCTGGAAGGACTTCCCGGAGGCCTGCGACAACACGCTGCTGATCGCCGAGCAGTGCGACGTCGGCTTCACCGAGGGCGAGGGCCGGTTCATGCCCCGGTTCGGCTGCCCCGAGGGCCACAACGAGGAGTCCTGGTTCGTCGCCGAGGTCGAGACCGGTCTGCACCACCGCTACCCCGAAGGCATCCCGGACGACGTCCGTAAGCGCACCGACTACGAGATCGAGATCATCGTCTCGAAGGGGTACGCGGGCTACTTCCTGGTGGTCGCCGACTTCATCAACTGGGCCAAGGCGAACGGCATCCGGGTCGGCCCGGGCCGTGGTTCCGGCGCCGGCTCGATGTGCGCGTACGCGATGAAGATCACCGACCTGGATCCGCTGCTGCACGGTCTGTTCTTCGAGCGCTTCCTGAATCCGGAGCGGATGTCGATGCCCGACTTCGACATCGACTTCGACGACCGCCGGCGCCCCGAGGTGATCCGGTACGTCACCGAGAAGTACGGCGACGACCGGGTCGCGATGATCGTCACGTACGGCACGATCAAGGCCAAGCAGGCGATCAAGGACGCCGGCCGGGTGCTGGACTACCCGTTCGCGATGGGCGACCGGATCACCAAGGCGATGCCGCCCGCGGTGATGGGCAAGGACGTCCCGCTGTCCGGGATCTTCGACCCGCAGCACAAGCGGTACTCCGAGGCCGGCGAGTTCCGCCAGCTGTACGAGGGCGACCAGGACGTCCGCAAGATCGTCGACACCGCCCGCGGCCTGGAGAACCTGAAGCGCCAGTGGGGTGTGCACGCGGCCGGCGTGATCATGTCCAGCGAGCCCCTGATCGAGATGATCCCGATCATGCGCCGCGAGCAGGACGGCCAGGTCATCACCCAGTTCGACTACCCGAGCTGCGAGACGCTCGGCCTGGTCAAGATGGACTTCCTCGGCCTGCGCAACCTGACGATCATGGACGACGCGGTCAAGAACATCGAGGCCGCCCACGGGATCCAGATCGACCTGGACAAGCTCAGCAAGGACCTCGACGACAAGCCGACGTACGACCTGCTCGCCCGCGGCGACACGCTCGGGGTGTTCCAGTTCGACGGCGGGCCGATGCGGGCGCTGCTGCGGCTGATGAAGCCGGACAACTTCGAGGACATCTCTGCGAGTACGGCCCTGTACCGCCCGGGCCCGATGGGCGCGAACAGCCACACCAACTACGCCCTGCGCAAGAACGGCCAGCAGGAGATCAGCTACCCGCACCCCGAGCTCGCTGAGGCACTCGAGCCGGTCCTCGGTATCACCTACGGCCTGATCGTCTATCAGGAGCAGGTGATGGAGATCGCCCAGCGCCTGGCCGGCTACTCGCTCGGCAAGGCGGACCTGCTCCGCCGCGCGATGGGCAAGAAGAAGCGCGAGGTCCTGGACGCCGAGTACGTCGGCTTCTCCGAGGGCATGAAGGCGAACGGGTACTCCGAGGCGTCGATCAAGGCGCTCTGGGACATCCTGCTGCCGTTCTCCGACTACGCGTTCAACAAGGCGCACTCCGCCGCGTACGGTCTGGTCTCGTACTGGACCGCGTACATGAAGGCCAACTACCCGGCGGAGTACATGGCCGCCGTCCTGACGTCCGTGAAGGACGACAAGGACAAGATGGCCATCTACCTGAACGAGTGCCGCCGGATGGGCATCAAGGTGCTGCCGCCGGACGTCAACGAGTCCGACTCGAACTTCACCCCGGTCGGCACCGACATCCGCTTCGGCCTGTCCGCGATCCGCAACGTCGGCGTGAACGTGGTCGCCGAGATCGTCGCCGCCCGCGAGGAGAAGGGCCGGTTCACCGACTTCGTCGACTTCATCGACAAGGTGTCGCTGCCGGTCTGCAACAAGCGGGTGATCGAGTCGCTGGGCAAGGCCGGTTCGTTCGACTCGATGAACCACGCCCGGCGCGCGATCGTCGCGGTGCACGAACAGGCCGTCGACGAGGCCATCGACCTCAAGCGGAACGAGGCGCACGGACAGTTCGACCTGTTCTCGATGGGCGACGACGACGCGGAGGAGGGTGAGGGCAACAGCCGGCTCACCGTGACCGTGCCGGAGATCGAGGAGTGGGACAAGGCGACCAAGCTGGCGCACGAGCGCGACATGCTCGGGCTGTACGTGTCCGACCACCCGCTGTTCGGCGTCGAGCACGTGCTCACCAACGGCTCGGACTGCACGATCGGCCAGCTGCTCGCGGACGAGGACCGTCCGGACGGCAGCCGGGTGACGATCGGTGGCCTGGTCACCGCCGTGCAGCGGAAGGTCAACAAGCGCGGCGACATCTACGCGATCGTCACCATCGAGGACCTCGAAGGTTCGCTCGAGGTGATGATGTTCTCCTCGGCGTACCAGCTGCACGCGCACCTGCTCACCAACGACGCGATCATCTTGATGAAGGGTCGCGTCCGGCGCCGCGAGGACCGTCTCGAGCTGAGCGGCGACGAGGTCGTCGTCCCGGACCTCACCGAGGGCCCGACCGGCCCGGTCGTCCTCACCATGCCGGTCAACCGCTGCACGCCACCGGTCGTCGACCAGTTGCGGGACATCCTGACCTCACACCCCGGCATGACCGAGGTCCACCTCCGCCTCCAAGCCCGCCAGAAAACCACCGTCATGCGCATCGGCGACCGCTTCCGCGTAACCCCCACCTCCTCCCTCATGGCCGACCTGAAAGCCCTCCTAGGCCCCTCCTGCCTAGCCAGCTGACATGCCGAGCCAGGGAAGCGCCCCCGGACATGCAAAGGCCCCGGGGGGTTTCCCTGGCCGAAGCCGGTACACCGTGAATCCCGGGGCTCTCTTGCGTGCTCAGAATACCAGGCCATCGGCGCACCACGACAGATAGGCGTCCGATGAACAATCGAACCAACGTGCCAATGCAACCTCGGAGTCAGCCCTGGACGCTTGAGAATTTGCTCTCCGAGGCACGGCTCGGGCCGTACCTGGCGGCGACGGACGGCAGCCTAACGGCCGCGCTACGGCTGTATGACTGGAACGCGCGGATCAGTTCCGCCTTCCATGAGGAGTTGCACTACGTCGAAGTGGGTCTTCGTAATGCCATGGATCGGCAGCTGACAGCGTGGTCCCGTGCGCTGGGGGCGCAATCGCCGTGGTTCCGCGACTCGCGGGTGCCGTTGACCCCGCCGACGCGGATCAAGATTGCGAGTGCTTGCAACAACGCGACCCGCGGCGGTCAGCCCGAACTGGAGGGCAAGGTCGTCGCCGAGTTGATGCTCGGATTCAGGCGGTAGGCCGAGTGCCGCAGATCCTCCGGGAGCGAGCACAGTACTCGCTCGGCTGACGAGCGGCACCAGCGTTGGACTCGCAGGAGCGGGGTGGTGAGCCCAAGCAACCGGGCATGAGACACACTGGCGTCGTGAGTTATGGGGAGTCTTCTGGGTCTTTTGGGGCTGTGCCTTCGCCGTCGGTGAACCCGTTCGGGGTGCCGGTGGACGAGGAGCCGCGGCTGCCTGTGGCCAAGGCTGTGCTGGTGACGGTGGTGGTGTTCCTGGTGGCCGGCGTGGTGGCCGGGTGGGCCTGGCAGCAGTTCTCGCCGTTGGCGAAGTACACCGTGGACGAGCGCGGTGGGTCGCTGGGCGAGGAGCAGATGACGCAGATCTTCGGGCCGGACGGGACGTTCACCGCGATCGGGTTCGTTGCCGCCGTCGTGCTCGGCGGGGCATTGTTCTGGTGGTTGCGTAACCACGGCCCGTGGTCGGTGGCGATCGTGACGCTCGGTGCGTGCCTCGGCTCAGGGGTGGCGTGGGGTGTCGGCATGCTGCTCGGTCACGACCCGCTCGACGCGCGGCTGCGGGCCGCGCACCCGGGTGATCTGGTTGCCGCGCCGCTGGAGCTGCACACCTGGACGCCGGCGGTCTCCTGGCTGATCGGCGCGGCGCTCGCGTGCGCGATCATCGCGGCCGCGACCTGGCGGGCCGAGCCGGTTGCAACCACACCGCAACCTGCTGCGTCGGAACCTGGACCGCCGGTCCACTAATCTTTGCAGGTCCGGCGGTGAGGCCACCGGAGCCAGCGAGGGAGCTTATGTCCGACCAGAACCAACCACCGACGTATCCAGGTGCCGGCGGCCCGCAGAACGGTCAGCCGCAGAACAGCCACGGGCAGGGACAGAACTTCCCGCCCCAGCAAGGTCCTGGCCGGCAGGGCTACCCACAGCAGCCACATCCCCAGCAGGGCGGCCCGTACGGTGGCCCCCAGCAGGGTGGCCCGCAGCAGGGTGGCCCGCAGCAGGGTCCGCAGTACGGCGGTCCGCAGCACGGTGGCGGCCAGCAGGGTGGCCAGCAGTACGGCGGCGGCCAGCAGCAGGGTGGCCAGCAGTACGGCGGCCAGCAGCAGGGTGGGCCCCAGTACGGCGCTCCCCAGCAGGGTGGCCAGCAGTACGGGCAGCCGGGCCAGGCGGGACAGCAGCCGGGCCAGTACGGGCAGCCGGGCCAGCAGGGGCAGTACGGCCCGCCGGGGCAGCAGTACGGGCAGCCGGCGCAGGGGTCGTACGAGCAGATGCATGTCGGCGGGCAGCCGCCGCAGGGGCCTGGGTACGGGCAACCGCAGCAGTGGCAGCCGGAGCCGAAGAAGAAGCGCGGCAAGCTGATCCCGATCGTCGCGGCGCTCGCGATGGTGATCGTGGTCGCCGGCGGCGGGATCTTTGCCTACGGCAAGCTCGGCGGCGGCGGCAAGCAGCCGTCGGACGTGCTGCCGGGCACCGCGGTCGGGTACGCCCGCGTCGACCTGAACCCGTCGGCCGGCCAGAAGGTCAACGCGGTCCGGTTCCTGATGAAGTTCCCGTCGGTGAAGGACAACCTCGGTCTGACCGGCGAGCAGGACGACCTGCGGCAGAAGCTGTTCGACCAGATCAAGAAGTCCGCCGGCGACGACCTCGCGGACGTCGACTTCGAGAAGGACGTCAAGCCGTGGCTGGGTGACCGCGCCGGGTTCGCCGCGCTGCCGCCGGCCGAGGGCAAGGAGCAGCCGGTCCCGGTGGTCGCCGTCCAGATCAAGGACGAGGACGCCGCGAACAAGGGCATGGACAAGCTGCTCGCCAAGGAGGACAAGAAGCCCGGGCGCGCGTTCAGCAACGGGTACATGATCCTCGGCGACGACCAGGCGACCGTCGACGCGGCGGTTGCCACCGCGAAGGACAACCCGCTGACCAAGAACGCCAAGTTCAAGGCGGACATGGACAAGCTCGGTGAGCAGGGCTTCGTGTCCGGCTGGGCCGACGTCAAGGCGATCGCGTCGATGAGCGGCAAGGTCGACTCGAACCAGCTGGCCGGTCTCGGCGACGCGACCGCGGCGGTGGCGCTGCGGTTCGACCCGTCGTACGTCGAGCTGAAGGCCGTCGGGCACGGCGACTCGAGCGTCAAGGTGAACTCGGCCGACGCGGCCGACCTGGTCTCGAAGCTGCCGGACAGCACGGCCGGTGCGCTGGCGATCTCCGGTGGCGACACGATCATCGACACCGCCTGGAAGCAGGTGCAGAAGGCCGGCGGCGAGAACATCCAGCCGATGATCGACCGGATCGCCGAGCAGACCGGCCTGAAGCTGCCGGACGACCTGAAGACGCTGGCCGGCAAGAACATCGCGGCCGCGATCGACAAGGACACCGAGAACGGTCCGAAGGTCGCGATCCGGATGCAGACCGACCCGGCGAAGGCCGAGCCCGTACTGCAGAAGCTGGTCCAGTTGATGAACCACGGCGAGGAGTCCGGCCGGATCCCTGTCAAGACCGCCAAGAGCGGTGACACACTGGTCGCCGCGACCGACCAGGGCTACGCCGACGAGGTGCTGAAGGGCGGCAACCTCGGCTCGACCGACGGCTTCAAGCAGGCCCTGCCGGACACCAAGGGCGCGATGATGATCGGGTACGTGGACTTCGCCGCCGCCAGTGCGTTCTCCGACAAGATCGGCGACAGCAAGGACCTCGCCGCGCTCAAGTCGGCCGGCTTCGTGACCCGCTCAACGGGTGACGGCGAGGCCGAGTTCACCATGCGGGTCGTCGCAAAGTAACCAGTACGCCCCGAAGCCCCGGACCGCCGCACTGTCGGCGTCCGGGGCTTCTCGCACTGGCGGGTCGTTCGACCGCTGGCGTCGTACACCAGGCCAGCGGCGACATAACCCCCACCGGCCAATCAACCCTTTGAGCCGCGACACGTTGACCCGCGACACGCTCGTCCTGGCCTCCGCCCGGCTGTCCGCGCCTGCATCACGCGGCCGGTTATCCGGCTCTTGTGTCCGATGTGGGTGCCGACCACTCCGCTTCCGAGCCGTGCGGCGGGATGGAGCAAGGAACAGGCACGGTTCGGTGGTGCAGTACGCGAGCCGCGACACCCTTGTCCTGCCCTCTGTGCCGGGGTCGCGTCGAGTCGTGGTGTTTGGCTGGCCCCCGGGCCGCCGAGTCGTGGATCGAGGCTGCGTTTGCCCTGTATTTCACGACCAAGATCCACGACTTGACGAACCAGTCGACTGCCGCACGGCCCGTCGCCACGTGGCCGTCCACTCCTGCACCACACGGCCGGATATCCACTCGCGTTGAGGGTTCTCCACTGGTGTAGGAGCAGAGAACCCACCACAGAAGTGGAGAACCAGCTCTCCTCGAAGGTGCAGGCGCCGGCGGGAGCGATTCCGGCTGCCCTGGCGGCTGCGGCGGCTGCGGTTGCTTTGGTTGCTGTGGTTGGTGTGGTTGCTCTGGCGGCGTGTGGGCGAGGGAAGGGCGGCGGGGTGGGCAGTTCGACAGGACATGTCGGTCGGCGCGGGGTCGGTGGGTGGTGCACCTGAGCGTGAAAGTGCCATGTGCGTACGGTGTCTCGAGGTGCTCTACCTGTTGAAATGCCCGTCGCCCGGCCCGGTCGGTCGGTTTGGTGAGCTGGGCGGCGTGCGATGGCGACAGCGGAGAGCCCGCACAGGCAGCGGAGGGTTGGGACAGGCAGCGGAGGGTTGGGACAGGCAGCGGTGGGTTCGGACAGGTCGTGGCCTGTCCGCGGTCCCCGCTACTTGTTCTGCCCCTCCAGCAGTTCGTCCCGAAATCCCCACGCCCGCCCACCATCGGTCCACCCACACATCCGACAGGACAGCCGGATATCCACTCGCGTTGTGGGTTCTCCACCGGTGTACGAGCAGAGAACCCACAACGCGAGTAGATAACCGTCCCTCCTACCTTCTCGGCGGGTTGGCCGCGGCGGGGCGGCTGGGGCGGACAGTTCGACCGGAGAGCCCTCTTGGCGGGGGATGTCGAAAGCGGTGGGTTGGGTTCTACCTCTTGGTGACAGCACCTCTTCACGAAGGAGTCACCATGAATCACATCGGCGAGATCCGGACCGTCGGGGTCCCGGTGAGCGATCAGGACCGCGCGCTCGCGTTCTACACCGGGACGCTCGGCTTCGAGGTCCAGTTGGATGTTCCGCTGCCGCAGTTCGGCGGCCGGTGGCTCGTCGTCGTGCCGTCCGGCGGCGACCCGGGCCGGGTGGGGATCGCGCTGGTCCCGGCAGGCGAGGGCAACCCGGTCGGCGTCGACACCGGCATCCGGATGGCCAGCCCGGACGCCAAGGCCGCGCACCAGCACTTCATGGCAGCCGGGGTCGAGACCGACGAACTGCTGGAGTGGCCCGGCATCCCACCGATGTTCAGCCTCCGCGACCCCGACGGAAACCGCCTGTACGTCTCTGGTGTCTGACCATCGACATCAGACGAGGACGTGGCCGCCGTCGGCGAGCAGGATGGAACCGGTGGCGAACGGCTGGTTCATCAGGTACACGTAGGCGGCGGCGAGGTCCTCGGGCTCGCCGACCCGCCCGACCGGGAGCGCTTCGGCGGTCGCGTCGTAGTCGAGGCCGCCGCGCCACAACGGCGTACGGACGACGCCGGGCTTGACGGCGTTGACGCGTAGCGGTGCCAACTCCACCGCGAGCCCGCGGACCAGCGCGTCGGTAGCGCCGCAGACGCTGGCGGCGACGGACCAACCGGGGCCGGGACGATCCGCGGCGGCGCCGGTGGTGAGGACGATCGAACCACCCGGTCGGAGCTTCGGTATGGCGGCACTCACCGCGCCCAGCGCACCGAAGTACCGCAGGTCGAACGCGCGCCGGGCCTGGGCGAGATCCATCGAGGCGACCTCGAGCAGCGTCAGCGCCTCGCCCGCGGTGAACACCAGATGATCGAACGGGTCGAGGCCGGCGAAGAATGCGCCGACGGCCGCGGCGTCGGTGAGATCGACCGCCTCGCCGGACGCCGAATCGGGAAGGGTGGTGAGGGCGCGCCGCACCGACTCGGGGTTGCTCGAGGCAACGATCACGGTCGCGCCTTCGGCGGACGCGAGGTGGGCGGTGGCCAGGCCGATGCCCGACGTACCGCCGAGGACGACGACGCGCTGGTCCTGCAGAGTCACGGTACTGCCTTTCGTGGAAGGGGTATCGGCTTCCACGATGCGGCCCCGGCGGCCAGGGCGTCCAAGACCTGTTACCGCGGCTGTAATACCCTGAAGGTATTATGGACCTCGATCTCCGCAAGCTGCGGTACTTCGTCGCCGTCGCCGAGGAGCTGCACTTCGGCCGTGCGGCGGAGCGGCTGCACATCGCGCAGCCGGTGCTGTCGCGGCAGATCCGCGCGCTCGAGGACGAGGTCCGGGCGCAGCTGTTCGTCCGTACGAAGCGCGCGACCGAGCTGACCGCGGCGGGCCGCCAGCTGCTCGACGACGCCCGTCCACTGCTCGCGTCTGCGGAGGCCACCCGCCGCCGGGTCGCGCAGGCTGCACGGGGCTCGAAGACGTTCACGGTCGGGTTCATGCCGGGGCTGACCGTGACCGAGGCGGTACGGGCCTTCGGCGCGGTCCACCCTGGTGTCGAGGTGGAGCTGGTCCGCACCACCTGGGACGACCAGGTCGACGTACTGCGCGACGGCCGGGTCGACGTGAGCATCGTCCGGCTGCCGATCGACCAGGCCGGGCTGACCGTTCGCCCGCTGTTCGAGGAGTCGCGGGTCGCGACGCTGCCGGCCGGTCATCGCCTGGCCGGCAAGCCCGTCATCGACATCAGCGACCTCGCCGACGAACATCTCCTGCAGGATCCGGATGCCGTTCCGGAGTGGCGGGACATCGCCGTCGAGCTGCGTACCGGGACTGCAAAGCCGATCCCGGTTCTGCGCAGCGTCGAGGAGAAGCTCGAACACGTTGCCGCCGGCCACGGTGTCTCGATCGTCCCGCTGTCCGTCGCGAACTTCTACCAACGCCACGACGTCGTCACCGTGCCCGTCGAGAACCTGGCCGCGAACACGGTCTGCCTCGCCTGGATCGCTACCCGCCGGTCCCGCCTGATCCAGGCCTTCGCCGATCTCGCCCAACAGGTCTCCTGGACGCCGTGAGGCTCAACGTCGTACGCGGTAGCGGATGTGGGTTGCTTGCGGGGTGTCGATCACGCGGACGATGTCGAGCTCGATGCGGCGGGGCAGTACGTCGAACAGGCGCAGGCCGGCGCCGAACAGGACGGGCACCTGGCTGAGCTGCAGCTCGTCGAGCAATCCGGCCGCGAGCGCCTGCTGAGCGGTGACGGCACCGTGGACCAGTACGTCCTTGTCGCCCGCCGCGGCCTTCGCCTGCGCGATCGCGCTCTCGAGGTCGGCGACGAAGCGCACGTTCGGGTAGTCCACCGTCGCCGGGCTGTGGCTGAGTACGAAGATCGGTACGCCGTGATGGTCGCCGCCGTAGTAGTCGACCTGCTCGCCCGTACGCCGGCCGACGACGACCGCCCCGGTGGCGTTCAGCTCGTCCCAGATCATCGCGGCCTCGCCCTCCGGCCGCCCGAACTCGCCCTGCGCACCGACGTACCACTCGTGCAACCGCATGAAGTCGTCACCACCGGGATTGCCCGGCCGGTCGTTCGGTCCGGCGATGTAACCGTCGGCGGACATCGACATCAACAGCACCGCTGCACCCATGAGCGTTCTCCTGGTCCTCGGTGGGTGCGGTGGACCCGCACCCGCTGCCTAGTGTCCTGAGTCGGAGGGCCGACGGTGCCCTCGGCGCCCAGGCACGCACCTCGCGGCACTTGCCCAGCGCCCACGATGCGCCGCATCGAGGCCACTGACCAAGCACCCCGATGCACGCACCTGACCACCGATGTCACTCGCCGGACCTCCGACTCAGGACACTACGCGTCAAAGACCGGGCGCCCGATTCGACATCAATCGGCCGCGAGGGTCTCCAGAACGCCGTCGCCGTACTTGGTGAGTTTGTTGTCGCCGATCCCACTGATCTGGCCGAGCTCGGCCAGCGAGGTCGGGAGATCGGTGGCGATCTGGCGGAGCGTTGCGTCGTGGAAGATGACGTACGCCGGCACGCCCTGCTCCTTCGCGACTGCGCCGCGCCACGCGCGCAGCCGCTCGAACACCGGTGCCGCCTCGGCCGGGAGGTCGGCTGCCGCCTTCTTCTTCGAGCCGCCGGAGGACCTGGACGACGACCGGATCCGCTCGGGCTCGCGGCGCATCATCACCTCGCGCCGCCGGCCGAGCACCTCGGCGCTCTCCTCGGTCAGCACGAGCGTGCCGTAGTCGCCCTCGACCGCCAGCAGCCGTAGCGCGAGCAGTTGCCGGACGACGCCGCGCCACTCGGGGTCCTTCAGCTCGGTGCCGATGCCGAAGACGGTCAGCTCCTCGTGCCGGAACTGTTTGACCTTCTCGGTCTCCTTGCCGAGCAGGATGTCGATCAGCTGCCCGGCGCCGAACTTCTGCCCGCGCTCGTGCTGCAGGCGATACACCGTGGACAACAGCTTCTGCGCCGCGATGGTCCCGTCCCAGGACTCCGGCGGCGTCAGGCAGGTGTCGCAGTTCCCGCAGGAGTCGCCGTGCTGACCGAAGTACGCCAGGAGTTGCGAACGGCGGCACTCGACGGTCTCGCACAGCGCGAGCATCGAGTCGAGGTGCGAGCTCAACCGCCGCCGGTGCGCGAGGTCGCCCTCGGAGGTGTCGATCATCTTCCGCTGCTGCACAACATCCTGCAGCCCGTACGTGAGCCAGGCTGTTGAGGGCTGCCCGTCCCGCCCCGCACGCCCGGTCTCCTGGTAGTAGCCCTCGACGGACTTCGGCAGGTCGAGATGCGCGACGAACCGGACGTCCGGCTTGTCGATCCCCATCCCGAACGCGATCGTCGCGACCACAACCAGCCCGTCCTCACGGAGGAACCGCGCCTGGTTCGTCGCGCGGGTCCGGCTGTCCAGGCCGGCGTGGTACGGCACCGCCTCGATCCCGTTCTGGGTGAGGAAGGCCGCGGTCTTCTCGACGCTGTTGCGGGACAGGCAGTACACGATGCCGGCGTCGCCGGAGTGCTCGGTGCGGAGCAGTTCGAGCAGTTGCTGCTGCGGCTTGTCCTTCGGGACGATCCGGTACTGGATGTTGGGCCGGTCGAAGCTCGCCACGAAATGCTTCGCGTCGGCCAGCTTCAGCCGGGTCGCGATCTCCTGGTGGGTCGCCTCGGTCGCGGTCGCGGTCAACGCGATCCGCGGTACGTCCGGCCAGCGCTCGTGCAGCTCGGACAGCATCAGGTAGTCCGGCCGGAAGTCGTGGCCCCACTGCGACACACAGTGCGCCTCGTCGATCGCGAACAGCGCGATCTTGCCCTGGTCGAGCAGCCGCACGGTGGCCTCGACCCGCAGCCGCTCGGGCGCCAGGTACAACAGGTCGAGCTCGCCGGTCAGGAAGGCCTGCTCCACCTCGCGTCGCTGCTCGTAGTCCTGGGTGGAGTTGAGGAACCCGGCCCGGACGCCGAGCGCGGTCAGCGCGTCGACCTGATCCTGCATCAGCGCGATCAGCGGCGAGATGACCACACCGACACCGGACCGCACCAGCGAGGGGATCTGGTAGCACAGCGACTTGCCGCCGCCGGTCGGCATCAGTACCAGCGCGTCGCCGCCCGCGACCACGGTCTCGATGATGTCGGCCTGCTCGCCGCGGAAGGCTTCGTAGCCGAACACCCGCCGGAGGACCTGAAGGGCTTCGGAGTCGGGAAGTTCGGTTGTCTCACTCACCCCGGCGAGTCTAATGAGATCCCTCCCGCGATGCTCGACCGACCACCGCAGCCTGTGGATTACTCATCTGCAGCACCGGATCCGGGTGGTGCGACATGCTGCAGGCTCGGGAGTTCCTCGGTCATCCACTGCCGCGGTGTGCAGCCGGCGATGGCCCGGAACTCACGGCTCAGGTGCGCCTGGTCGGCGTACCCGACGGTGGCCGAGAGGTCGGCCAGCCTGATGCCTGGTCGTCGGCGCAAGAGGCCGGTCGTGCGCTCGAAGCGCAGCACCCGCGCCGCGACCTTCGGCGGCAGACCGTACTCCGACGTGAACCGCTCGGTCAGATGCCGCCGGCTCCACCCGACCTCGCTCGCCAGGTCCTGCACCCCGATCGCTCCACCCGACCTGCTCAGTCGCTGCCACGCCCAGCCGACCTCCGGACTGGTGGTCCCGACGCGTCGCTGATCGAACCGCTGGAGCAGCGCAGCCTCGAGCAGATCGAACCGGTCGTCCCACCCCGGCGCCTCGCGCAACTGCTCTGTCAGTTCACGTGCGGGGCGCCCGAGCACCTCGTCCAGACCGATCACGATCGAGGCGAGCTCGCCCGGTGGCAGGCCGAAGAGCACGCGCGCCGCCGGGGGAGTGAGGGACAGTTGGACGCCGGCGCGGCTGGGCGTCTGTCCGATGTGGACAGCGGTCGAGTGCAATCCGCTCGCGAGCGCGTCGTACTTCTCGACCGGTTGCCCCGGCCAGGCGACACCCAGCGGCTCGTCGAGCGTGATCACCAGGGTCAGGAACCGGGACGAGAGGCCACGGTGCAACGCCGGCGGATCGTCACCGTACGCGTACCCCATCAGATCGGCGACGTACGGCCGCAGAGCACTGCACACGGAACGCGTGCAGTACTCCATTTCAGCCATGATCTGAGGCTAGAACGGTCCTCCGACAAAATCAGTACGCGAACAGTCGCTCCAGGATCCGGGACCGGCGTACCGCCATCCGGACGAGCGTGGCAGTATCGATCAGTACGTACACGTAAGGAGAGATCGTCGTGCCTGCTCTGAGGTCCCGTACTGTCACCCACGGCCGCAACATGGCGGGCGCCCGCGCGCTCATGCAGGCCTCCGGTGTAGCCCGGGAGGACTTCGGGAAGCCGATCATCGCCGTGGCGAACAGCTTCACCGAGTTCGTCCCCGGCCACACGCACCTGGCCCCGGTCGGCCGGATCGTCTCGGAGGCGATCCACGCGGCCGGCGGCATCGCGCGCGAGTTCAACACGATCGCCGTCGACGACGGGATCGCGATGGGCCACGGCGGCATGCTCTACAGCCTCCCGTCCCGGGACCTGATCGCCGACTCGGTCGAGTACATGGTCGAGGCGCACTGCGCGGACGCGCTGGTCTGCATCTCGAACTGCGACAAGATCACCCCCGGCATGCTGAACGCCGCGCTCCGGCTGAACATCCCGACCGTGTTCGTCTCCGGCGGACCGATGGAGGCCGGCCGCGCGACGCTCGTCGACGGCACGGTCCGCAAGCTCGACCTGATCGACGCGATGTCCGAGGCCGTCAACGAGAACGTCTCCGACGCCGACATCCTGCGGATCGAGGAGAACGCCTGCCCGACCTGTGGCTCCTGTTCGGGCATGTTCACCGCGAACTCGATGAACTGCCTGACCGAGGCGATCGGCCTGTCGCTGCCCGGCAACGGTTCGGTGCTGGCCACCCACACCGCCCGCAAGGCGCTGTACGAGAAGGCCGGCGAGACCGTCGTCCAGATCACCAAGCGGTACTACGACAACGACGACGCCACGGTGCTGCCGCGGAACATCGCCTCCAAGGAAGCGTTCGGGAACGCGATGGCGCTGGACATCGCGATGGGCGGATCGACCAACACGATCCTGCACCTGCTGGCCGCCGCGCAGGAGGCCGAGGTCAGCTTCGACCTGGACGACATCAACGCGGTGTCCCGCCGGGTCCCGTGCCTGGCCAAGGTCGCGCCGAACGTCGCCCCCGGCGGTACGTACTACATGGAGGACGTGCACCGGGCCGGCGGCATCCCCGCGATCCTCGGCGAGCTGCACCGCGCCGGCCTGCTGAACGAGAACATCCACACCGTGCACAGCGACTCGATCGACGACTGGCTGAAGACCTGGGACGTCCGCGGCGGCTCGCCGTCGCCGGAGGCCGTCGAGCTGTGGCACGCGGCACCGGGCTGCAAGCGGTCCGCGACCGCGTTCTCGCAGTCCGAGCGCTGGGAGACCCTCGACACCGACGCGGCCGGCGGCTGCATCCGCGACCGCGAGCACGCGTACTCCAAGGACGGCGGTCTGGGCGTACTGAAGGGCAACCTGGCCGTCGACGGCTGCGTCGTGAAGACGGCCGGCGTCGACGAGTCGATCTGGACGTTCGAGGGCCCTGCGGTGGTGTGCGAGTCGCAGGAGGAGGCCGTCGAGAAGATCCTCGCCAAGCAGGTCACCCCCGGCGACGTCGTCGTGATCCGGTACGAGGGTCCGAAGGGCGGCCCGGGCATGCAGGAGATGCTGTACCCGACGTCGTTCCTGAAGGGGCGCGGTCTGGGCAAGGTCTGCGCACTGGTCACCGACGGACGGTTCTCCGGCGGTACGTCGGGCCTCTCGATCGGCCACGTCTCGCCCGAGGCGGCGTCCGGCGGGACGATCGCGCTCGTGCAGGACGGCGACCGGATCCGGATCGACATCCCGAACCGTTCGATCGAGCTGCTCGTCGGCGACGAGGAGCTGGCCGCGCGGGAGGCGGCGCTGAACGGCGTCTACGCCCCGAAGAACCGGGAGCGCAAGGTCTCCACCGCCCTCAAGGCGTACGCCGCAATGGCCACCAGTGCCGACAAGGGCGCGGTCCGCGACGTCAGCAAGCTCGGCTAGAACTCGACGGCCTCGGTCAGAGCTCGAGGTCGAGCGCCAGGTTGATCGCCTCGGCCAGGGCCGGTTCCTGGTCGGGCTGGAGGTAGCCGATGAGTCGGCCGAGCTGGCTCTTCGGGATCGTCTGGATGTTGTCGCAGGAGATCGCGCTGGCGTGGTCGAGGCCGTTGCCGGGGCCGACCAGGACCTCCGTGGACAGGCCGCGGATCGTGCTCGTGATCGGCGCGACCGTGACGTTGGTGAGCCGTGGGCGGATCAGCTCACGGGTCAGCACCACCACCGGGCGCGGTTTGTCGAGCCGGGCGATGTGCAGTGGGCGCATCAGTCGAGGTCGCTCAGCACCGTGCCGGCTGCCGCCGGAGCGAGACCTTCGAGATCGGGGTAGTCGCCGGCGGTGGTGCTCAGGATGGCGAGGTCGCGGGCGGCCAGCTCGCGGCGGCGTTCACGCTCCATCGCCCGGGCGACCACGGAAGCCCGGCTGGTCGCCTTGTCGGTGGCGACCAGCTCGTCCATGAAGTCGACCAGGTCGTCGGGCAACCGAACGGTGATCTGTTTACTCATACTGCGAGAATACCATGAGCATACCGTTGTGGGATTCACTTCGGTAGCGTCTGCTCCACGAGCGTCGACCAGAGCTGCTCGGCGGCCTGCCGGTCCTGGGCGGCGAGGGACGGATCGGCACGGTGCTCGCGCGAGTAGTACAAGCCGGAGTCGTCCGCGACCTCCGGCGAGGTGGCCAGCCAGACGAGCGTCGCGGCCCCCTGCTCCGGCGTCCGCGCGAACGGCTTCGTCATCGCCATCATCAGCTTCATCAGCCGGCCGTTGTTCGTGTTGAAGCCGGTCGCGACCAGCCCCGGCTCGAACGTGTACGTGTGGATCGTCGGCATCCGCCGGGCCAGCTCCCCGCTGAGCAGGATCAGGGCCAGCTTCGTCTCGCCGTACCGGCGCAGTGAGCCGCCCGCGATCCGTGCCGAGGAGGAGAAGAACCGCTCGCCGCCGAGGTCGCCGAAGTCGATCTGCTTCGCCTTCTCGTGCTCGTCCGACGCGGTCCCGATCACCCGGGCACCGGGGGCGAGGTGGGTCGCGAGTTGGGTGGTGATCAGGTACGGCGCGACCACGTTCAGCGCCCAGGTCAGCTCGATGCCGTCCGCCGACACCTGGTGGCTTCCGAAGATCGCGCCGGCGTTGTTGACCAGTACGTCGATGGCCGGCGCCCGCGCCGCGACGTCCACGACCATCTGCCGGATCGAGGCCTGCGAGGTCAGGTCCGCCTCGAACACGTCGGCGCCCCCGAGCTCCCGCGCGACCCGATCGGCCTTCGCCTTGTCCCGCGCCACCAGCCCCAGTTGCGCGCCGCGGTCGGCCAGACCGCGCGCGCCCGCAAGCCCGATACCGTTCGTCCCACCGGTCATCAACACGTACATCGCCCGACTCCTCCCCAGACCGACCCGCCCGCAGTGTAGGGACGGGCCAGATCGCGTGCAGTCATTTGGACGCTCGTCGAAGTGTGCCAGTCGGGGATCAGTTGGGGGAGAGCGAAGACCAGGCGATCAGGTCGGTCGCCGGCAGCGAAGGGAGGGCGGCGATGGCGGCCATCTCGCTGTCCAGGAGGCCGACCAGCTGGGCCAGGCGCGTGGTGGCGTCGGGGGCCTCGAGGAGCTTCTGGCGGTCCGGGGTCATCAGCTTCATCGCGGCCGACATCAGGTACGACAGCGTGCCGGGGTCGTCGGGCAGGTCGCCGAGGTGCAGGCCCGGGCGGCTGATCTCGCTGACGGCTTCGGCGTACTTGCGGAACCGCTTCACCGCGAGGCCTGCCGTCCCGAGCGGATCGTCGCCGAGCTCGTCGTCGAGCCACTCGACGTCCGCGACCAGATAATCGCCGCTGCCGTCCAGCTCGGACACCTTGAACCGGCGGTTCCCGGTCAGCGTGACCTCGATCGGTCCCTCGTCGTCCGCGTCCACGGTGACCTCGGAGATCGTCGCCGCGCAGCCGGTCCCGTACAGCGACCGGAACACCCGCTCACCGAGCTCGTACCCGTCCCGGACCGCGAGGGCGCCGCAGACCAGTTCGCCGCCGTTCTCGACCAGGTCGCGGACCACCGCGCGGCCCTGGACGTCGGTTACCGGAATCGGGAGCACCAGCCCGGGAAAGATCACCGTGTCGACAGTGAGCAACGGCAGGCGGGAGTCCATGTCAACGAGCCTAGTGCAGGCCGACGGCGATCACGCGTCGTGACCGGCCGGTCTGTGGATGGGCCGTCGGGGACGCGGGGGGTGACCACTAGACTGGCGGCATGATTCGCCGCGTCGACCTGCGGGGCCGAGTGGCGGCCGGAGAGGTTTCTGACCTCCAAGCCGAAGTGCGTGCCCTCGTTCCCCGAGCCGTGTTCGACGTCGAGAAGGCTCTCGACGTCGTCCGACCGATCTGCCTGGACGTCCGCCATCGCGGCCTCGAGGCGATTCGGGAGTACGGCGAGAAGTTCGACCATGTGCACGTCGAGGACATCCGGGTCCCGGCGGCGGCGCTGAAGACCGCCCTCGAGGAGCTCGACCCGGAGGTGCGCAGTGCCTTCGAGGAGTCGATCCGCCGGGTCCGCGAGGTCAGCCAGGACGAGTTGACCGCCGACATCGCCTCCGAGCCCGCCCCGGGTGGTCGGGTGACCCAACGATTCGTCCCGGTCCAGCGCGTCGGTCTGTACGTTCCGGGCGGCCGCGCGCCGCTCGCGTCGTCCGTGGTGATGAACGTCGTCCCGGCGCAGGTGGCCGGCGTACCGTCGCTCGCCGTTGCATCCCCGCCACAGAAGGAGTTCGGCGGTCTGCCGCACCCGACGGTGCTGGCGGTCTGCGCGCTCCTCGGGATCGAGGAGGTGTACGCGATGGGCGGTGCGCAGGCGATCGCCGGCTTCGCGTACGGCTTCGACGGCTGCCGGAAGGTCAACCTGGTCACCGGCCCGGGCAACATCTACGTGGTGGCCGCGAAGCGGGCCCTGCTCGGTGAGGTCGGCATCGACTCCGAGGCCGGTCCGACCGAGATCGCGGTCCTCGCCGACGACACCGCGGACCCGAAGCACGTCGCCGCCGACCTGATCAGCCAGGCCGAGCACGACCCGATGGCCGCCGGCGTTCTCGTCACGCCCAGCGAGAGCCTCGCCCGGGCGGTCGAGGCCGAGTTGCCGGGGCAGGTCGCGCAGACCAAGCACCAGGACCGCGTGACGGAAGCGTTGCAGGGGCAGCAGTCTGCGGTTGTGCTCGTCGACGACCTCGATCAGGGCACGGCCGTCGTGGATGCGTACGCCGCCGAGCACCTGGAGATCCAGACCGTGGATGCCGAGGAGCGCGCCGGGCTGATCAGCAACGCCGGCGCGATCTTCATCGGTAGCTGGTCACCGGTATCGCTCGGCGACTACTGCGCCGGGTCCAACCACGTCCTCCCGACGGCCGGCTGCGCCTGCCACTCGTCCGGTCTGTCCGTGCGCAGCTTCCTCAAGGCCATGCACGTCGTGAACTACACCCGCGACGCGCTCCACGAGGTCGCCGGCCACGTGCTGACGCTGGCGCACGCCGAGGACCTGCCCGCCCACGGCGCCGCGGTGTCGGCGCGCTTCCCTGAGGAGAACTGAATGGGCCGCTTCGACGGGCTGCCGATCCGCGAGGAGCTGAAGAGCTTCGAGCCGTACGGCGCCCCGCAGCTCGACGTCCCGGTGCTCCTGAACGTCAACGAGAACCCGTACCCGCCGAGCGAGGAGACGGTCGCCGACATCGCCGGCTCGGTTGCCGAGGCGGCGCGCGGGATGAACCGCTACCCGGACCGCGAGTTCCTCGGCCTCCGCGCGGACCTTGCGGCGTACCTGGCCCGCGAGTCCGGGGCGCAACTGGAGCCCGAGCAGCTCTGGGCGGCCAACGGGTCCAACGAGGTGATGCTGCACATCCTGCAGGCGTTCGGCGGCCCTGGTCGTACGGCGCTCTCGTTCGCCCCGACGTACTCGATGTATCCGGAGTATGCCCGGGACACGAACACCGCCTGGGTCGCCGGCCGCCGCGCCGAGGACTTCACGCTGGACCGGAGCAAGGCGATCGCCGCGATCTCCCGGCACCGCCCGTCGGTCGTGCTGCTCGCCTCGCCGAACAACCCGACCGGGACGGCCCTGCCGATCGATGTCACCGAGGCGATCGTGGCGCAGGCCGCCGCGCTCGGTTCGGTCGTGGTGGTGGACGAGGCGTACGCCGAGTTCCGCCGGGCCGGTACGCCGAGCGCGATGTCCTTGCTGCCCGCGTACCCGAACCTGGCCGTCTCCCGGACGATGTCGAAGGCGTTCGCGATGGCCGGCGGCCGGGTCGGATACCTTGCCGCGAGCAAGCAGTTCGTGGACGCGCTGCGGATCGTCCGGCTGCCGTACCACCTGTCCGCGATCACGCAGGCGGCCGCCCGCGCGGCCCTGCGGCACTCCGGTGAGCTGCTCGGCCGGGTCGAGCGGTTGCGCGTCGAGCGCGACGAGACCGTCGACTGGCTGCGATCCTTGGGGCTGCGCGCGGTCGACTCGGACGCGAACTTCGTGCTGTTCGGTACGTTCGCGGATCGGCATGCGGTCTGGCAGGCGTTGCTCGACGACGGCGTACTGATCCGCGAGACCGGGCCGGACGGCTGGCTGCGGGTCTCGATCGGCACCAGCGAGGAGATGGCCGCGTTCCGCGCCTCGCTGGAGCGCATCCTCAAGACCGACACGGGAAGGCTGTCATGACGCGTACGGCGCGGATCGACCGGGAGACCAGCGAGTCGAAGGTTCTGGTCGAGCTCGACCTGGACGGCACCGGTCGTGCCGACATCTCAACAGGCGTTGGGTTCTACGACCACATGCTCAACGCGCTCGCCAAGCACGCGCTGCTCGACCTGCACGTGAACACGGTCGGCGACCTGGAGATCGACGCACACCACACGGTCGAGGACACCGCGATCGGCATCGGGCAGGCGCTTCGCGAGGCGTTGGGCGACAAGCGCGGGATCCGCCGGTTCGGCGACGCGACCGTACCGCTCGACGAGGCGCTCGTGCACTGCACGGTCGACCTGTCCGGCCGGCCGTACTGCGTGCACACCGGCGAGCCCGACGGCCAGGTGTACGCGATCATCGGCGGCGACTACGCCGGATCGCTGACCCAGCACGTGTTCGAGACGCTCGCGTTCAACGCCGCGATCTGCATCCACATCCGGGTGCTGTCCGGCCGCGACCCGCACCACATCGTCGAGGCGCAGTTCAAGGCGTTCGCGCGGGCGCTGCGGGCGGCCGCCGAGCAGGACCCGCGGCAGCCAGGCATTCCCTCCACCAAGGGCGCCCTGTGAGCAAGAAGGTTGTGCTGCTCGACTACGGCTCGGGCAACATCCGGTCCGGCGAGCGTGCGCTGCAGCGCGTCGGTGCCGACGTCACGGTGACGGCGGACTTCGACGAGGCCTGCAACGCCGACGGTCTGCTCGTGCCGGGCGTGGGCGCCTTCGAGGCCTGCATGACCGGGCTCAAGGCGGTCCGTGGTGACGTGGCGGTCGACCGTCGGCTCACCGGCGGCCGTCCGGTGCTCGGGATCTGCGTCGGCATGCAGATCCTGTTCGCGCGCGGCATCGAGCACGGCGTCGAGACCGAGGGTTGCGAGCAGTGGCCGGGCACGGTCGAGCGCCTGCAGCCCGCGGACGCCCAGCCGGTGCCGCACATGGGCTGGAACACCGTCGACGTACCGTCCGGCACCACGCTGTTCGACGGCCTCGAGAAGGAACGCTTCTACTTCGTGCACTCGTACGGCGTGCGCAGCTGGGAGCTCGACGACGCCCGCGCGTCGGTCGCGCCGCTGGTCACCTGGACGACGTACGGCGACGACAAGTTCGTCGCCGCGGTCGAGAACGGCCCGCTGACAGCGACCCAGTTCCACCCCGAGAAGTCCGGCGACGCCGGCGCTGCACTGCTGGAGAACTGGCTCCGCTCGCTGTGAACGACTGACACCCGTTCTCTTGCCGTTCGGTTGTTGTTTACCGTACGTTCACTGGCCACCACTGCTTGTCATCGAGCTCGGAGGCCGCGCATGTCCAGTTCCTTGTCCAGGCGTCAGTTCGTCGGTCGTGCGACCGCTGCGGGAGTCGCGGTCAGTCTGGCCGGCTCGGTCGATGCGCTGTACACGGCGCAGCCGGCGCTCGGTTCGTCCGGCCCGAAGATCGGGTACGGCCCGCTGATCGAGGACCCGGACGGGATGCTCGACCTGCCCCGCGGGTTCCGTTACCAGGTCCTGTCCCGGGAGGGCGACGTACGGCCGGACGGGTTGCCGACGCCGAGCCGCTTCGACGGCATGGGCGTGTTCCCGGACCGCAACGGCGGGAACCGCCTGGTCCGCAACCACGAGTGCAGCCCGACCTCGAAGATCAAGGTCGTGGCACCCGCCGAGCGGACGTACGACCCGGCCGGCGGGGGCGGCACCAGCACGCTGGTGGTCGACCGCGACAACACGGCCACCCAGGAGTTCGTCAGCCTCGGCGGTACGGCCATCAACTGCTCCGGCGGCCACACGCCGTGGCGCACCTGGCTGACCTGCGAGGAGACCGAGAACAAGGCTGGCGACGCCGGCCATACCAAGGACCACGGCTTCATCTTCGAGGTCGACCCGTACGACGACCGCCGCAACGTCGACCCGTTCCCGTTGACCGCGATGGGCCGGTTCCAGCACGAGGCGGTCGCGATCGACCCGCGGACCGGTGTCGTCTACGAGACCGAGGACGCGTTCGTGGCGCCGCTCGGTGGCCTCTACCGCTTCCTGCCGAACCGTCCTCGGGGCGGCTGGGGGGCGCTGCGCGCGGGCGGCGAACTGCAGGCGATGCACATTCCGGGGCTGCCCGACCTGTCCGTCGTGCAGGAGGCCGGCACCGAGTTCCACGACGTGCAGTGGGTGAAGGTGCCGGATCCGCTGGCGAAGACCGAGTCGGTCCGCGCGCAGGACTACGCGAAGCCGATCACCGGCGGGTACAAGCTCGAGGGCTGCTGGTGGGGCGACCTGGACCGCTGTGTGTACTTCGTCTCTTCGTTCGCGCGGACCGAGCTCGGGCCGAAGGTCGACCACGACGGCCAGGTGTGGCGGCTCGACCCGCGGAAGCGGACACTCCGCCTCGAGGTGATCTTCACCCGCCCGAAGCCCGGGTCGGACGATCCCGAGTTCGATGCCCCGGACAACATCACGATGTCGCCGTACGGCGGGCTGATGATGTGCGAGGACGGCCTCGGCGAGCAGCACATCCTCGGGACCACGGAGGACGGCGAGGTGTTCAAGTTCGCCCGCAACCGGGTCAATCTCGGGACGCCGGAGGAGCCGTCGTACGGCGAACTCTCCGGCGTCGGCTTCTCCGCCGACGGCCGGACCATGTTCTTCAACGTCTACAACCCCGGGATCACCTACGCGATCACTGGGCCCTGGCGCCGCCGGCGTTAGGACGTCGCGCCGGGGAACGCGACCGGCACTCCGCCCCACTTGAGCTGGCTGGTGGCGGCGGCGAGCAGTGTCTGGATGCCGAACGTACGGACGGCGGGTTGTTCGGCGGCCTCGACGAGGTCGCCGTACACCGCGGCGATCCGGCGTTCGATGACCAGGATCAGCGCCGTCGCGGTGGCCGCGTTGATGACTGCCTGGGGGAGGTCGTACGCCGCCTCGGCCGCAACCGGCGTCTCACCGGCAGCAACGATCAGCGCGCTCAGGTGGTCGCGGTTGTCGCGGTGGTCCTCGAACAGGTCGGTCGCCTCACGGAACCGGGCGCCGCTCAGCTTCCCGCCCGCCACACCGACCCCGTACATCGCGGCATGCTCACCGGCGAGCGCGGCCTGGAGTGCTTCCAACTGGTTCACGAGGCTGCCTTCTTCTTGGGCGGGGCCAGGGTTGAGCCGAGCTGGGTTTCGGAGGCGGCGATCTCGGCGAGCAGCCGGGCCGGGGCGCCGGACAGCTTGCCCGCGGCCGCCACGTGCGCGACGGCGCAGGCCTTCTCCAGCTTCGAGATCGCGGCCAGCGCGGCCTGAGAGCTCGACGGCGCGCCGGCCTGGGTCGCCCGGGCGGTCACGCCGGACGTCTCCTTCAGCTTCACAAGATGGCTCGCGTGGTACTTCGCGCCGGCGGCGAGCTGGGCGCGCAGCGCGGGGAACTTCCGGCTGACGCTTGTGTAGAGCTGGGACAATTGAGTCACCTGGGTCGCCGCGGCACTGAGCGCGGCGACGACAGCCGGGTCGGTCGTCGGCGTCTCCGCGGCCGGGCCGGGTGACGTCGTCGTACCGTTCACGGCACCCTTCGTGCCCGCGGTACCGGATCCGGCGGCGGGATCGTCCTTGCAGCCGGCCAGCGCGGCGGCGCCCGGAACGAGGGCTGCGGTCGCGACGACCGTACGTCGGGTCAGGCGGCGTTCGGGCACGGCGGAACGATACCCGGTGACCCGTCCGGGCCCGGCCATCGGCGGCCCGGATGACAAGCCGGGGCCGAGCCGATGGCAAAGATCCGGGTACCGGCCGGATAAGGTGGGCTACTGCTCTCGGCGGCACCGCCGGGGCACAACGGGTGCACAACTGGACAGAGAGGCAGGTCAACCTGTGAGCCGAAAGCCGGACCCCAAGGGCCACACGGACACCACGAGCCTCGAGAGCTTCCTGCGGCCGGTCGTCGAGCAGTTCGGCTGCGACCTGGAGGGCGCGGAGATCACGCCGGCCGGTCGCCGCAGGCTGTTGCGCGTGATGGTCGACCGCGACGGCGGCATCAGCCTGGACGACGTCGCCGACGTCACCCGGGGGATCTCCAAGGCGCTCGACGCCGACGACATCATGGGTGACGGCGCGTACACGCTGGAGGTCTCCAGCCCCGGCGTGGACCGGCCGCTCACCCTGCCCCGGCACTGGCACCGCAACCTGAACCGGCTGGTCACGGTCACGCTGACCGCCGGCGGGAAGGTGTCCGGCCGGATCAAGTCCGTCTCCGACGAGGCGGCCGAACTGGATGTCCAGGGCAAGCGGCGGACGATCGCGTACGACGCCATGGTCAAGGCCAAGATCCAGATCGAGTTCAACCGGGCTGCCGGCAACGACACTGAACCACCTTCTTTGGGTGGAGAAACACCTGCCGACGGCACGGTGGAGGAGAACTGACATGGACATCGACATGGCCGTGCTGCGGTCGCTGGAACGCGAGAAGGACATCGCCCTCGACGTGGTCGTCGAGGCGATCGAGCAGGCGCTGCTGGTCGCGTACCACCGCACCGAGGGCGCGCAGCCGCAGGCGCGCGCCGAGCTGGACCGCAAGACCGGGCACGTGACGGTCTATGCGCGCGAGCTGGCCGAGGACGGCACCCTCGAGCGCGAGTACGACGACACCCCGGCGGACTTCGGCCGGATCGCCGCAACCACCGCCAAGCAGATCATCCTGCAGCGGCTGCGTGACGCCGAGGACGACGTGCGCTACGGCGAGTTCGCCGGCAAGGAGGGCGACATCGTGTCCGGCGTCGTCCAGCAGGGCCGCGACCCGCGCTCGGTGATGGTCGACCTCGGCAAGATCGAGGCCGTGCTGCCCGCGCCCGAACAGGTCCCGGGGGAGCAGTACACCCACGGCTCGCGGCTGCGCGTGTACGTCGTCGGTGTCCGGAAGGGCTTCAAGGGCCCGCAGATCACCGTCAGCCGTACGCACCCGAACCTGGTGAAGAAGCTGTTCGCGCTTGAGGTCCCGGAGATCGCCGACGGCACCGTCGAGATCACCGCGATCGCCCGCGAGGCCGGGCACCGGACGAAGATCGCCGTCCGCACCCTGAACCCGTCGGTGAACGGCAAGGGCGCCTGCATCGGGCCGATGGGGCAGCGGGTGCGGAACATCATGCACGAGCTGCACGGTGAGAAGATCGACATCATCGACCACAGCGACGACCCGGCGACCTTCGTCGGGAATGCGTTGTCCCCGGCGCAGGTTACGTCGGTAGAGGTGGTGGACGCCGCGGCCCGTGCGGCGCGCGTCGTCGTACCCGACTACCAGCTGTCGCTCGCGATCGGCAAGGAAGGGCAGAACGCCCGCCTCGCGGCCCGGCTCACCGGGTGGCGGATCGACATCCGGCCGGATACCGATGTGACTCGTGATGAGGAAAAGGTAGACTGATCTCTCGGTCCGTCGACTGAGTCGCAACCACACCCCGAGGAAGAAGTGACAGACGCGCGTCCTGGCAAGGTTCGGGAGCGTACCTGTATCGGGTGCCGGAAGCGGTCCGGTCCGACAGATCTGCTGCGGATGACGGTGTCCGGAGGACCAGGAAATCTCACGGTCCTCCCGGATCCCGAGCGTCGGGCACCAGGCCGAGGGGCGCATCTGCACCCCACGACCGAGTGCTTCGAACTCGCCGTCCGGCGCAAGGCGTTCCCGCGGGCCTTCAAGGTCCCAGGGCCGCTGGAGGCGACCGGGCTGCGTGACTACCTCGCGCAGCGTGATAATCAAGATGTACGCACGGTCTGAACGGACCGTGTGACCGACATGAAGGCGGGTCATCGACTCATGACCACTCGATGAGTGTCTACCGATGAGTGCAATGCGATGAGCATGTACGTCAACTAACGGTCCGCGCCCAGGCTCGGACCAGAGGGAGAGTAGTGGCAAAGGTCCGGGTCTACGAGCTCGCGAAGGAGCTCGGAGTTACCAGCAAGGTCGTTCTGACCAGACTGAACGACATGGGCGAGTTCGTCCGGTCGGCATCCTCGACGATCGAGGCACCTGTCGTCCGGCGGTTGGCGGAGGAGTTCGAGAAGAACCCGCCGAAGAAGCGCACGGCCAAGAAGGCCGCTGCCAGCACGTCTGCCGCGCCGCAGGCGACCGCACCGGTCGCGCCCGCGGCCCCGAGGCCGGCCCAGCCGGCCACCCCGAAGGCTCCGGCCGAGCGCCCCGCGCCGGCCGCTGAGGCGACCCCGGTCGCGGAAGCGCCGGCGGCGAAGGTCTCCGAGCCGGCACCGGTGAAGGCCGCTCCGGCTCCGGGCGCCCGTCCGGGTCCGCGTCCGGGCCCGAAGCCGGGTCCGCGCCAGGAGCCCGCTCCGGCCGAGTCCGCTCCGGCGGCCCAGGCCCCGGCACCGGCCCAGCCGGTCGCCGAGACAGCGGCCCCGGCGGCTCCGGCTGCCGAGGCACCGGCTCCGTCGACGCCGGCGTTCGAGGCTCCGGCGGCCAAGGCGGCCCCCGAGGCTCCGGCCGAGTCGGCTGCACCGTCGGCACCGGCCCCCGCGCCGCGCCGTACCGGTGGTGGCGACAGCTCGGCCCGTCCGGGTCCGCGTCCGGCCACGCCGGGTGCGTCCCCGCGTCCGGGTGGCCAGGGCTCTGGTCCGCGTCCGGGTGGCCCGGGCAACGGTCCGCGTCCGGGTGCGCCCCGTCCGGGTGCCCCGCGTCCCGGTGCGCCGCGACAGGGCGGCCAGGGCGGCGGCCCGCGTCCGGGTGCGCCGCGTCCGGGCAACAACCCGTTCAGCTCGACCCAGGGCATGCAGCGCGGTGGCGCTCGCCCCGGCCAGGGTGGTGGCGGTTCCGACCGGCAGGGCGGCGCTCCGAGCCCGGCCGGCATGGCTCCGCGCCCGCCGCAGGGTCGTGGCGGCGACAACCGCGGCGGTAGCGACCGTCCGCGTCCGTCCGGCGGCGTTCCGGGCGCACCGCGCCCGAACCCGGCGATGATGCCGAAGTCCTCGGCCGGTACGTTCACCGGTCGCCCAGGTGGCGGCTCCGGCGGCCCGGGTGGCGGCCGTGGTGGCGGCGGCGGTGGCCGTCCGGGCGGTGGCCCGGGTGCCGGTCCGCGCGGTGGTGGCGGTGGCGGCGGCTTCCGTCCCGGTGGCGGCCCGAGCGGCCCTCCCGGTGGTGGCGGTGGCCGTCCGGGCCCGGGCAACCGGGGTCGTGGCGGGACACAGGGTGCCTTCGGGCGTCCGGGTGGTCCGGCCCGCCGTGGCCGGAAGTCGAAGCGCGCCAAGCGCCAGGAATTCGACAACATGCAGGCCCCGGCGGTCGGTGGCGTCCGCGTCAAGCACGGTGACGGCGAGGTTGTGAAGTTGCCGCGCGGTGCGTCGCTGACGGACTTCGCCGAGAAGGTCGGAGTCGACCCGGCGTCGCTGGTCCAGGTGCTGTTCCACCTCGGTGAGATGGTGACCGCGACCCAGTCGGTGAACGAGGAGACGCTCGAGCTGCTCGGTACCGAGCTGAACTACGACGTCCAGATCGTCTCGCCGGAGGACGAGGACCGCGAGCTGCTGCAGTCGTTCGACATCGACTTCGGCAACGACGAGGGCGACGAGAGCGACCTGGCTCCGCGGCCGCCGGTGGTGACCGTGATGGGTCACGTCGACCACGGTAAGACGAAGCTGCTGGACGCGATCCGGATGGCGAACGTCCAGGCCAAGGAAGCCGGCGGTATCACCCAGCACATCGGTGCGTACCAGGTGACCACCGAGGTCGACGGCCAGGAGCGGGCGATCACCTTCGTCGACACCCCGGGTCACGAGGCGTTCACCGCCATGCGTGCCCGTGGTGCGCAGGCCACCGACATCGTCATCCTGGTGGTCGCGGCCGACGACGGCGTGATGCCGCAGACGATCGAGGCGCTGAACCACGCCCGGGCCGCAGGTGTCCCGATCGTGGTCGCGGTGAACAAGATCGACGTCCCCGCGGCGGACCCGACCAAGGTGCGCGGTCAGCTGACCGAGTATGGCCTGGTTCCCGAGGAGTACGGCGGCGACACGATGTTCGTCGACGTCTCGGCCAAGTCCCGGATCAACATCGAGGGCCTGCTCGAGGGTGTCGTACTGACCGCGGACGCGGCGCTGGATCTGCGGGCGAACCCGAAGATGCACGCCGAGGGCATCGCGATCGAGGCGAACCTCGACAAGGGCCGTGGTCCGGTGGCGACCGTGCTGGTGCAGCGCGGCACGCTCCGGGTCGGCGACTCGATGGTGGTCGGTCCGGCGTACGGCCGGGTCCGCGCCATGCTCGACGAGCACGGCGACCCGGTCGAGGAGGCTACGCCGTCGCGTCCGGTCCTGGTCCTCGGTCTGACCGCGGTTCCGGGTGCCGGTGACAAGTTCCTGGTCGTCGACGACGACCGTCAGGCCCGGCAGATCGCCGAGAAGCGGGAAGCCCGTGCCCGGGCGGCGGCCAACGCCAAGCGTCGCGTCCGTCGTACCCTCGAGGACTTCATGGCCTCGATGGAGAAGGGCGAGGCCCAGGAGCTGCTGCTGATCCTCAAGGGCGACGTGTCCGGTTCGGTCGAGGCCCTGGAAGACGCCCTGGTCCGGATCGAGGTCGGCGACGAGGTCAACCTGCGGATCATCGACCGTGGTGTCGGTGCGATCAACGAGAACGACGTCAACCTGGCCATCGCGTCGAACGCCGTCATCATCGGCTTCAACGTGCGGCCGGCGGGCAAGGCCGGTGACCTGGCCGAGCGCGAGGGCGTGGATGTCCGGTACTACTCGGTCATCTACTCGGCGATCGACGACATCGAGGCGGCCCTGAAGGGCATGCTGAAGCCGATCTACGAGGAGGTCACCCTCGGCCAGGCGGAGATCCGGGAGATCTTCCGCTCCTCGAAGGTGGGCAACATCGCCGGTTGCTGGGTGACCAGCGGCCTGATCAAGCGCAACGCCAAGGTCCGGTTGATCCGCGACGGTGCGGTGATCGTCGAGAACGGCGAGCTGTCGTCGCTGAAGAGGTTCAAGGACGACGCAGCCGAGGTCCGCGAGGGCTTCGAGTGTGGTCTGACCGTCAACAACTTCAACGACATCAAGATCGGCGACGTCGTCGAGGCGTTCGAGCTCCGCGAGAAGCCGCGCAGCTGACAGGCAGGTGGTGCCCCTGACCATGGGGCGCCGGAGTAACGTCCGGAGAGGCGCTGGTCGCCTCTCCGGACGTTGTTCATGAATGAAGGAGTTGGCCCTGATGGGTGAAGCAAGGGCGAAGCAGCTGGCCGACCGGATCCAGGTGCTCGTCGCGGAGTTGCTGGAGCGCCGGGTGAAGGACCCGCGGCTCGGGTTCGTTACAGTCACCGACGCCCGGCTGACCGGCGACCTGCGCGAGGCGAGCGTCTTCTACACGGTGTACGGCGACGAGCAGGCCCGGACGGACACGGCCGCCGCGCTGGAGTCGGCGCGTGGCCTGATCCGCAGCGAGGTCGGCAAGGCGCTCGGGCTGCGTCACACCCCGAGCGTGGCGTTCTTCCTGGACGCCGTACCGGAGAACGCGGGCCAGATCGAGGAGCTGCTGGAGAAGGCCCGGATGGCCGACGCCGAGGTGGCCAAGGCCGCCGCGGGCGCCAAGCCTGCCGGTGACGCGGACCCGTACAAGCGGCCGCATGACGATGCCGATGCCGACGAGGACGAGCAGGACTGAGTGCCGAGTTGAGCCTCGACTTCACAGCGACGTCCGACGGGATCGTGGTCGTCGACAAGCCGGGTGGGATGACCTCACACACCGTCGTCGCCCGGATCCGCAAGCTGGCGGGCACCCGCAAGGTCGGGCACGCCGGGACGCTGGATCCGATGGCGACCGGTGTCCTGGTCGTCGGCCTGAACCGCGCGACCCGGCTGCTCGGTCATCTGCAGCTGGCCGACAAGTCGTACGACGCCACGATCCGGCTCGGCGCCGCCACGAGCACCGACGACGCGGAGGGCGAGATCGTGTCCACCGCGCCGGTCGACGGGATCACCGCGGAGGCGATCTCGGCGGCGGTCGAGGGGTTCCGCGGCGAGATCGCACAGGTGCCTTCGAAGGTGTCCGCGATCAAGGTCGACGGCCGGCGGGCGTACGAGCGGGTCCGGGCCGGCGAGGAGGTCGCGCTGAAGGCGCGCGCGGTCACCGTGTCGCGCTACGACATCCTCGACATCCGGCCGGACGCCGACGGGATCTCGGTCGACGTCTCGGTGGACTGCTCGAGCGGTACGTACATCCGTGCCCTGGCCCGGGATCTCGGCGCCGAGCTCGGCGTCGGCGGTCACCTGACGGCGCTCCGGCGGACGCGGGTCGGCTCGTTCGACCTGCCGGTGGCGCACTCGCTGGAGGCGCTGGCCAAGTCGTTCGACTGGTTGCCGATCGCGGACGTGGCCGCCGACACCTTCCCGCGGTACGACGCCGATGACGCTCAGGCCACCGCGATCCGTACCGGCCGCCCCCTCCCGGGCCTGAACCTGACGCCCGGCCAGACCGCGATGTTCGCTCCCGACGGCACGTTCCTGGCCCTGTACGAACCGCACGGCCCGCTCGCCAAGCCCACGGCGGTCTTCGTCAGCTGAAACTGTCGGCGGGCCCGCGTAGCGTGCAGTGGCATGAAATACGGGTTCGTGATGGCACTGGGCGATGCGCGCGACGCGGCCGAGCTGGCTGCGATCGCGGAGGAGCACGGCTGGGACGGGTTCTTCGTCTGGGAGTCGATCTGGGGGATCGACGCCTGGGTGATGCTCGGGGCGGCCGCGATGACGACCGAGCGGATCCGGCTGGGCACGATGCTCACGCCGCTGCCGCGCCGCAAACCGTGGGACGTCGCGGGGCAGGTGTCGACCGTCGACAACCTCAGCAACGGGCGGGTGATCCTGTCCGTCGGCCTCGGGGTGACGGGGGAGGACCGGTTCTGGCTGTTCGAGGAGGACCCGGGGCGGAAGGTGCGCGCCGAGCTGCTGGACGAGTCGCTCGAGATGCTGCCGTACCTGTGGCGCGACGAACCGTTCGAGTTCTCGGGGAAGCACTACACCGCCCGCAAGATCCCGGACCTGACGCCGCCGGCGCCGCCGCCACCGGTGCAGCAGCCGCGGGTCCGGACGTGGGTGGTCGGCGGCTGGCCGCGGCCGAAGTCGATGCGCCGGGCGGCGCTGCAGGACGGCTGGCTGCCGGCGTACGTCGGCGACGGTGAGGTGACGCCCGAGGTCGTCGCGCAAGGCGTCGAGTGGATCCGCAAGGAGCGCGCGGAACACGGCCTGACCATGGACGGCTACGACGTACCGGTCGAGGGTGTGACGCAGGCCGGCGACAGCAAGGCTGCGGACATCGTCCGTCCGTGGGTGGAGGCCGGCGCCAACTGGTGGATCGACGCCGACTGGTCCTCGATGGACCCCATCGCCGTCCGCCAGGCCGCCGAACGCCGCCTGATGGCAGGACCACCCCGCGTCGACTGACGGCGCTGGCTACTCTTGAGATGTGCGTTCTCGTCCGACCTTGCAATGGGCCCCTGGCCCCGAGGTGCTCGCGTTGGAGCCGGGGGCGACCGACATCGGTCCGGTCGCGGATGCGGTGGCCGGCGGGCAGGTCGTCGTACTGAGCGGCGCCGGCATCTCCACCGAGTCCGGGATCCCGGACTATCGCGGCGAGACCGGCAGCCTGCGGACGCACACCCCGATGACGTTCGGCGACTTCACCGCGAGCGAGGCCGCCCGGCAGCGGTACTGGGCGCGCAGCCACCTCGGCTGGCGGACCATCGCCCGCGCCGCCCCGAACGACGGCCACCGCGCTGTCGCCACCCTCCAGGCGCGCGGCTACCTGAGCGGCATCGTCACCCAGAACGTCGACGGCCTGCACCAGGCGGCCGGCGCCCGCGACGTGATCGAGCTGCACGGCAACCTCGACCGCATCATCTGCCTCGACTGCGGTACGACGTCCGCGCGTGAGGTGCTGGACCGTCGGCTGCGCGCGGCCAACCAGGCGTTCACCGCCGAGGCGACCCGGATCAACCCCGACGGCGACGTGGAGCTGCCCGACGACGTGGTCCGTACGTTCACGGTCGTCCCGTGCACGGTCTGCGGCGGCGTGCTCAAGCCCGATGTGGTGTTCTTCGGCGAGAACGTGCCGAGGGCTCGCGTCCAGCGCTGCTACGACCTCGTCGACGCGGCGAAGGCCGTGCTCGTCCTCGGCTCGTCCCTGACCGTCATGTCCGGCTTCCGCTTCGTCCGGCACGCGGCCAAGGCCGGTACGCCGGTCCTGATCGTCAACCAGGGTCTGACCCGCGGCGACCCGTACGCGACGTACCGGGTGAACCTCCCGCTCGGCCGAGCACTGACGGAACTGGTGGCAGAAACCACCGGGCCGAGCCACGCGTGAGGTGGCCCGGCCCGGAGTCCGCAGTACGGATTGGAAAGGGTCAGCGTTGCGCGCTGGTCCGTACGCGGTTCTTGGAGGCCGCGAGGGCCTGGGGTGACGCAGCGGCCTGCTTCGCCAGCGCGTGGGCCTTGGTGGCCCAGGCGGACTGCTCGGCCGCGGTGACGACGGCCGGCTGACCGGTCAGCGTCTTGTAGGTGAGCGAAGCCATGCCTGCCTCGCCCTCGTAGCGCGGGTGGTAGCTGATCGCCCGCAACAAGTTGATGTCCTTGCCCTGGATCCAGGCCTGGCCGTCCGGGGCACAAGCATCGTGCCCGGTCGACGGACCGAAGGTGTCGACGTACGTCGCTCCGCCGGCGGCGGCCGCGTTCGACACGGCGGCGTTCAGCGCCTGCTCGATCGAGTACAGGTAGGAGTAGTCGCCGTCGGCGAACGGCAGCACCGACGGGCAGGTGCCGTGCTCCGGTGCGATCTTCGGGTAGCCGACGAGCACGATCTTCGCCTGCGGTGAGCGGGCGCGGATGCCCTGGACGACGATCGCGATCCGGGTCTGCGTCTGCTCGATCTTCTGCTGCAGGGTGTCCACGCCGTTGACCGTGAAGTGCGCCTTGCACGGCGCGCCGGCCGGGTCGGAGGCGCGCAGCCCGGGGCAGGTGCCGATGATGTCACCGAACACCCCGAAGTCGTTGCCGCCGATCCCGAGCGTCACGAGATCCGTGTCCGGCGTCAGCGCGTCGAACTGCGGTGCCGCCGTGCCGAGCGCGGTGCTCTGCGGCTGGGTCATGTTCGTGGTGTCGGCACCGCCACAGCTCACGTCGGTGAACCGGTGCACGCCGAGCGCCGCGGCGAGCTGCTTCGGGTAGTTGCTGTACGAGCGCGCGCAGCCGAGCGACAACAGGTCGGCCAGCGGCACGAACGGCGCCGAGGTGTACGAGTCGCCGAGCGCGACGTACTTGCCGAACTGCGGCGTCGCCGACGCCTGCGTGACCGGCACGCTGCCGAGCAACGCGAGTGCTGCGCAGGCAGCAACCAGACGGCGTAGCTTCACAAGACCTCCCCAGGCTCACCAGTGCGCGGCCCACCTTAAGTTGAGTCACGACCCGATTACAAGGGGTGATTTCCGACCTGGTGCGCGCACGCCGGGACCGGCATGGAATCCTGCTGCCATGCGTGTCTGGCACGGATTGGACGAGGTGAGCCCGGACTTCGGGCCGACCGTCGTCACCATCGGCAACTTCGACGGCGTGCACCGGGGTCACCAGGAGGTGCTCGCGCACGCCCGGGCGCGGGCGGCCGAGCTGGGTGGGCTGCCGGTGGTCGCGCTGACCTTCGACCCGCATCCGATGCGGGTCCTGCGGCCGGACCACGCGCCGCTGATGCTCAGCGAGCCCGAGCAGCGTGCCGGATTGCTCGGCGAGCACGGCGCCGACGCGGTCCTGATCCTCCCGTTCACCAAAGAGGTGTCGGCCTGGCCGCCGGAGGAGTTCATCGAGCGGGTGCTCGTGAACGCCCTGCACGCGAGCGCCGTCGTCGTCGGCGAGAACTTCCGCTTCGGGCACAAGGCCGCCGGGCACGTCGACACCCTCGTCGAGGCGGGCACGCAGTACGGCTTCCAGGTCGAGGGCCTGAGCCTGGCGGGGGACAAGCAGCCCTGGTCGTCGACGTACATCCGGGAGCGGCTCGCCGACGGTGACGTCGAGGCGGCGGCCGAGGCGCTCGGCCGGCCGCTGCGGGTGACCGGCGTGGTCGTCGAGGGTGACAAGCGCGGCCGCGAGCTCGGGTACCCGACGGCGAACATCCCGGCCGACCCGGGCGCCGCGGTGCCGCAGGACGGTGTCTACGCCGGCCGGCTCACGGTCCTTACGCCCGCGCCCGGCGCCCCGGCGTACCCGGACCCGCTGCCGGCCGCGATCAGCGTCGGCAGCAACCCGACGTTCGACGGCATCGACCGGCGCGTGGAGTCGTACGTCCTGGACCGCGACGACCTCGAGCTGTACGGCGCGGAGGTCGCGATCGACTTCGTCGCCCGGCTGCGCGGGACCCAGATCCGGTTCGCCACGATCGACGAACTGCTCGTCCAGATGAAGGCCGACGTCGACGGCGCCCGGCGGCTGCTGAGCCCTGACCAGCCTTGATCAGGGCTGATTAGGGACGCTGTCCACGGACTGATACGCTGGCTGCTGCCGTCTGAACGGCCGCGGATCCAGAGTGCTCGGGTGGCGAATGCCCCGGTGCGCCGCGCAACGGAAATCGAGAGGATACCTGTGTCAGCTGTTGACGCTGCTACGAAGAAGAAGATCATGGGTGAGTACGCCCTGACCGAGGGTGACACCGGTTCCCCCGAGGTCCAGGTCGCGCTGCTGACCCACCGGATCAGCCACCTGACCGAGCACCTCAAGGAGCACAAGCACGACCACCACAGCCGTCGTGGCCTGCTGCTGCTCGTCGGTCAGCGCCGCCGGCTGCTGAACTACCTGGCGAAGAAGGACATCAGCCGCTACCGGTCCCTGATCGAGCGGCTCGGCCTTCGCCGATGACGTCGCGAGGAGCGGCCCCCCGGACCGGGGTGGCCGCTCCTGGCGTATCCGCGTACTGACGCGGATCAAACTGAATACAGAAGCAAGACGTACGAGGCGACGCGATGCGCGTGGCGGGAGGACGACCGGTCCTCGGTAGTGGCTTTCGGATGCAGGGTCATCCGCGGGCCTCGATCGAAGACCGGCACCCCGGAAGCTCGCGCCTCGCAGTCGTCACACTGTGAGAGAGGGGTATCCCGTGTCGGGATCCACCAACGCGCCCATGGAGGGCGCAGAATTCGCTGAAGCCGTGCTGGACAACGGCAGCTTCGGCACTCGCACCATCCGCTTCGAGACGGGCCGTCTGGCCCAGCAGGCCGCCGGCTCCGCCGCCGCCTACCTCGACGGCGACACGATGGTGCTCTCGGCCACCACGGCCAGCAAGAAGCCCAAGGACCAGTTCGACTTCT
Organism: Kribbella sp. NPDC048928; assembly: GCF_043197975.1. Taxonomy (NCBI): domain Bacteria; kingdom Bacillati; phylum Actinomycetota; class Actinomycetes; order Propionibacteriales; family Kribbellaceae; genus Kribbella; species Kribbella sp. NPDC048928. Next base: position 418,540 of record NZ_JBICUC010000003.1, read on the forward strand.
TCCCGTTGACGGTCGACTGCGAGGAGCGGATGTACTCCGTCGGTCGCATCCCGGGCTCGTTCTTCCGTCGGGAGGGCCGTCCGTCCGAGGAGGCCATCCTGACCTGCCGGCTGATCGACCGCCCGCTGCGGCCGTCGTTCGTGTCCGGTCTGCGCAACGAGATCCAGGTCGTCATCACGGTCCTGGCGCTGAACCCGGACAAGTTGTACGACGTGCTCGCGATCAACGCCGCGTCGATGTCCACCCAGATCGCCGGGCTGCCGTTCTCGGGCCCGATCGGCGGCGTGCGCGTCGCGCTGATCGAGGGCCAGTGGGTGGCGTTCCCGACCCACACCGAGCTCGAGGACGCCGTCTTCGACATGGTGGTCGCGGGCCGGGTCACCGAGACCGGCGACGTCGCGATCATGATGGTCGAGGCCGAGTCCACCCCGGGCACCTTCGAGAAGGTCGCCTCCGGCGTCCAGGCGCCGACCGAGGAGATCGTGGCCGAGGGCCTCGAAGCCTCGAAGGCGTTCATCAAGATCCTGGTCGAGGCACAGGCCGAGCTGGCCGCCAAGGCGTCCAAGCCGACCGGCGAGTTCCCGCTCTTCCCGGACTATCAGGACGACGCGTTCGCCGCGGTCGAGGCCGCCGCGAGCGAGGAGCTGGCGCAGGCGCTGACCATCGCCGGCAAGCACGAGCGCGACGACGCCACCGACGCGGTCAAGGCCGCCACGGTGGAGAAGCTGTCCGCCGACTTCGAGGGCCGCGAGAAGGAGCTGTCCGCAGCCTTCCGCTCGCTGACCAAGAAGCTCGTCCGGCAGCGCGTGCTCAAGGACAAGGTCCGCATCGACGGCCGTGGGCTGGCCGACATCCGGCCGCTGAAGGCGCAGATCGGCGTGCTCCCGCGGGTGCACGGTTCGGCGCTGTTCGAGCGCGGCGAGACCCAGATCATGGGTGTCACCACGCTGAACATGCTGCGGATGGAGCAGCAGCTCGACACGCTCTCCCCGGAGACGCGCAAGCGCTACATGCACAACTACAACTTCCCGCCGTACTCGACCGGTGAGACCGGCCGGGTCGGTTCGCCGAAGCGCCGCGAGATCGGTCACGGCGCGCTGGCCGAGCGGGCTCTGGTGCCCGTGCTGCCGTCCCGCGAGGACTTCCCGTACGCGCTGCGCCAGGTCTCCGAGGCGCTCGGCTCGAACGGGTCCACCTCGATGGGCTCGGTCTGCGCCTCGACCCTGTCGCTGCTGAACGCCGGTGTCCCGTTGAAGGCCCCGGTCGCCGGTATCGCGATGGGTCTGATCTCCGGTGAGGTCGACGGCAAGCAGGAGTTCGTCGCACTGACCGACATCCTCGGCGCCGAGGATGCCTTCGGCGACATGGACTTCAAGGTCGCCGGTACGAAGGACTTCGTCACCGCCCTGCAGCTGGACACCAAGCTGGACGGTATTCCGGCCAGCGTGCTGGCCGGCGCGCTGACCCAGGCCAAGGCCGCTCGGCTGACGATCCTGGACGTGATGGCCAAGGCCATCGACGCGCCGGGTGAGATGAGCGAGTTCGCGCCGCGGGTCATCTCGGTGAAGGTCCCGGTGGACAAGATCGGAGAGGTCATCGGCCCGAAGGGCAAGATGATCAACCAGATCACCGAGGACACCGGCGCCGACATCTCCATCGAGGACGACGGCACGGTGTACATCGGCGCGACCGACGGTCCGTCGGCCGAGGCCGCCCGGGCCGCGATCAACGCGATCGCGAACCCGACCATGCCGGAGAAGGGCGAGCGCTACCTGGGCACGGTCGTGAAGACGACCAACTTCGGTGCGTTCATCAGCCTGCTGCCGGGCAAGGACGGCCTGCTGCACATCAGCAAGCTCCGTCCGCTCGCCGGTGGCAAGCGCGTCGAGGCCGTCGAGGACGTGTTGTCGGTCGGCCAGAAGCTGCAGGTCGAGATCGCCGAGATCGACGACCGCGGCAAGCTCTCGCTGATCCCGGTCATCGAGGGCGAAGAGAAGAAGGCCGAGTCCGCTTCTGAGGGGGCTGCAGCCGCCGAGTGACTCGCGCAATCACGAGCACCCTCCTGAGCCCGGAGGCGGGCGGTCCGGTGAAACGGACCGTCCTGCCCTCCGGGCTTCGGGTTCTCTCCCAGTCCGTCCCAGGCTTCCGTTCGGTCACGTTCGGGCTCTGGGTCGGCGTCGGCTCCCGGGACGAACCGGAGCAGCTGGCCGGCGCCACACACTTCCTCGAGCACCTGCTGTTCAAGGGCACCGAGCGCCGCGACGCGCTGGAGATCTCCGCCGCGATCGACGCGGTCGGCGGCGAGATGAACGCGTTCACCGGCAAGGAGTACACCTGCTACTACGCGCGGGTGCTGGACACCGACCTGCCGCTCGCGGTCGATGTCATCTGCGACATGATCACCTCCGCGACGCTCACCGACACCGACGTCGAGAGTGAGCGCGACGTCATCGACGAAGAGATCGCGATGCACGCCGACGAGACGTCGGACCACATCCACGACCTGTTCGCCGAGCAGCTCTGGGGCAAGTCCCCGCTGGGCCGCTCGATCACCGGTACGCCGGAGTCGGTCGAGGGCCTGTCCCGCCAACAGGTCGTGGGCTGGTACCGCCGCCGGTACAAGCCGTCGAACATCGTCGTCTCGGTGGCCGGCAACGTCGATCACGCCGACGTCGTCCGCCTGGTCCGCAAGGCGTTCGAGCGGCACTGGGTCACGGCCGAGGAGGAGCCCGCTGCCGTCCGGCGTGCTGCGAAGAAGCGCGTTCCGACGTACGGCGGCGTGCAGGTGCACCACCGCGACGTCGAGCAGGCCCATCTGGTGCTCGGGATGCCCGGGCTGGTCCGCAGCGACGACCGCCGGTACATCGCCGGCGTCCTGCACGGGATCGTCGGCGGCGGGATGTCGTCGCGGCTCTTCCAGGAGGTGCGGGAGAAGCGCGGCCTGGCGTACTCCGTGTTCACGTTCGGTTCGGCGTACGCCGACGCCGGCATGGTCGGGGTGTACGCGGGCTGTCTGCCGAAGAAGGCCCCCGAGGTGCTCGACGTGATCCGCGGCGAGCTCGAGGCGATTGCCCAGGGCAACATCACGCCCGACGAGCTGCTCCGCGGCAAGGGGCAGATGCGCGGCTCGGTGGTGATGGGCCTGGAGGACACCGGCGCCAAGATGACCCGGATCGCGAAGGCCGAGCTCGTCTACGGTGAGCTCCCGACCGTCGACGAGATCCTGCACCGGATCGACTCGGTCACCCTGGACGACGTCACCCAACTGGCCGCCGAGCTGTACGCCGGCGCGCCCGCGCTGACCGTCATGGGCCCCTTCAAAGAAGACACCACCGCCTTCACCCTCTAAGGCCCGCCACCTGCGGCCACGGCAGCTGGCTACCGGGTTGTGTTGTCGCTGGCCTGTTGTAGCGGGTCAGTGGTGAAATAGCCCGCCAGTCGACCGGGTCGAATCGTGACCGGGAGGGTTTGGTAGCCGCGCAGGACCAGGCGGTTGCGGCGGGTCGGTTCGCCGGTCCGCGTGATGGTCGCGGCGCGCAGGTGCGTGAAGGCGACGGTGGCTTCCAGCCGCGCGAGGCTGTTGCCGAGGCAGATGTGCGCGCCGGCGCCGAAGCTCAGCGGCTTGTTGCCCGTACGCAGCGGATCGAAGCGATCGGGGTCGGTGAAGCGTGCTGGGTCGCGATTCGCGGCACCGAGCAGGAGGACGAGGTTGCTGCCGGCCGGGATCGACGTACCGGCGACGTCCACGGTGTCCCGGGCGACGCGGGTCGTGACCTGGACGGGGGAGTCGTAGCGCAGTACCTCCTCGACGAACGCCGCCGGATCGGTGAGCTGGTCCGGCTGGTCGAGCAGGATCGCGAGGCCATTGCCGAGCAGATCCGTGGTGGTCTCGAAGCCGGCCACCAGCAGCAGAATGAGGTTGGCGAGGAGCTCCTCGTCGGACAGACGATCGTCGTCCGCGTCCCGTGCGGCAACCAGCGCTGACACCAGGCCGCCTGCCGGTGGGTTCCGGATCAGGTGTGTGAAGTACTCGCCGAGCTCCGCGGCTGCGGCATCGGCGGCCTCGTCCGCAGTATCGGTCAGCTCCAGGGCGGCCGTGAGGTCCGAGGCGAGCGGGCGGAAACGGTGCCGGTCGGCGGTCGGCACGCCGAGGAGCTCGCAGATGACCGTGACCGGGAGCTGGAACGCGAAGCGGTCCATGAAGTCGACCTCGGCCGGAAGGGCATCCAACAGCTCGTCAACGGCGGCCTCGACCGTGGGCTGTAGTCCGGCGACCCGCCGGGGCGTGAAGACCTGCCCGATCAGCGATCGCATCCGCCCGTGGTCCGGCGGGTTCGTCCGCAGGATCGAGCGCTGCATCAGGTCCAGCGACGGCCGGCTCGACGGCTCGGTCGGGATCTCGAACGACGGACTGCGCAGTACGTCGTTCGCGGCGCCGTACCCGACGACCAGGAAGATGTCGTCGCTCATCGGCAGCACCGGCCCGAGTCGATGCGCAGCGGCGTACAGCGGGAACGGGTCGGCGCGGCCCGCGGGTGACAGCAGCTCCTGGAGGAGCTCGGCCGCGTTCAGCTGCGGCGTACCGGTCTCGGTCATCGTCCACCTCAGTTCACTAGAGCGTCTCACTAGCGAACCACTAGTGATGCGCTCTAGTCAATTGGTACGCTGTCCGGCATGATGCGGCGAGCGGACAGGACCCAGGCGAACCGGCAGCGGATGCGGGCGGCGGCACAGACCCTGTTCACGGCCCGCGGGTACGCCGCGACCTCGATGCAGGCGATCGCCGACGAGGCAGGGATGGCCGTGCAGACGCTGTACTTCACGTTCGGGACCAAGCGCGCCCTGCTCGCCGAGCTGCTCGACGTGGCGGTGGCGGGTGACGACGAACCGGTACCGTCGCTGGATCGTCCGCAGGTGCAAGCGCTGCTCGACGACCCCGATCCGGTCGCGCAGCTGCGCGAGCAGGCCCGGCAGGCCCGTGAGATCTACGAACGGGTTGCGCCGGTGCTGCAGGTCATCGCGCACGCGGCGACCGCCGACCCTGAGATCCACGAGCTGTGGGAGGCCAACAACGCCCAGCGTGTCGTGATGATGGAGCGGATGGTCACCGCACTGGTCACCAAGACCGCCCTGCGCGAAGGGCTCGACGCAACGATGGCCACCGACATCACGCTCGCGCTGCTGGGCCCGGAGGTGTACCACCTGCTGACCGCGCGCCGTGGCTGGGACGCCGAACGCTGGGAGCGCTGGACCGCGGACGCACTGGTGACGCAGCTCCTCCCGCCACGATAGGTTCGACCTGAAGACGTGAGTCATCACGTGATCTGCCACTGGATCCCTCAACGCACGGGCGGTGTCCGCTTGCTGGGATGACACGCATTTTGCGGCCGATGCGATCCGCGCCGGAACACACCGGTGCGGTCCGGCCTGCCCTTGCGTGAAAGAGGATCATCGTGCTCGATGCGTTCCGTACTGCCTATGAAACTGCCCGCGACTCCCTGGTCGATGCCGTCCGGATCACCCCGGGCTGGTTGACGACGTACGCCGTGCTCCAACTGCTGATCGCGATCCTGCCCGGTGCGCAGGTCGTCCTGATCCGCGACCTCGTCGAGCCGGGACATTCGTGGGTGCCGTTGCTGGGACTGACCGTAGTGGTCGGGTCGATGTATCCGCTGACCCAGGTGGCGAATGTTGTGGGGCAGCGGATGATGCTCCGGCTCCGTCTCGCGCTCCGAGTAGACCTTGCCCGTGTCGCGTCGCGGCTCAGCCCGAGCCGGCTGGCCGACCCTGAGGTGGTCCGGGACCTGGAAGCGAGTCAGACCGCGACGCACCCGATGAGCGACGTGGCGGGCAAGCCGGTGCAGCTGTTCAGCGCGGCCGTCACATCGGTCGTACTGTGCCTGGCCATCGCGTCGATCAATCTTCTGTCCGGGCTGCTCGTACTCACTGCGTTGGTGCCGACTGTCCTCGCGTTCACATTGATCTCGCGGATGGAGGCGAGCGGTTGGCCGCGGGTTGCGCAGCACGAGCGTCGAGCGGCGTACGCCACCGAACAGCTGATCCAGCAGCGTCCAGGCACCGAGCTGGCCGTGCTCGGTTCCGGCTGGAAGGTGGCCGAGCGGGTCGCGGACAGCCGGTCGGCGGCGACGTGGGTCCTGGACGGGATGGTTCGTACGGCGATGTTGTACGAGCTGGGCGCGGCGCTCGTCACCGTGCTGCTGTTCGGCGGTGCGCTGATGGCGCTCGCCGGCTCGACCGGCGGAGCGGTCGCCGCGGTTGCCGGAACGATCTCCGGGCTGAACGCGATTCGCCAGTGCGGGTACGCCTTCGGCAGCATCGTGACCGCTGCACCGCAGGCTGCGATCTACCGGCGATTCGTCCGGAGTGTCGCGACGACGCCGCGTCGAGCCGTGGTGCGCCGAGTCGATTCTGTTGCTTTGGACAACGTTAGTTATCGCTACCCGGGCGCGGACCGGCCGGCGCTTGAGGACGTGTGTCTCGAAGCGCGGCGCGGCGAGTTGGTGGCGCTCGTCGGCGTGAACGGTGCGGGGAAGTCGACGGCGATCAACCTACTCGTGGGCTCGTTGCGTCCGGGAAGTGGGCGAGTGCTGATCGACGGCGTGGATGCGTCCGCGCTGACGGAGGACGAGCGGCTCGCGCACTTCGGTCTGCTGGTGCAGGAGTTCGGGCGGTTCGAGTTCACGTTGCGCGATGCGGTCGCACTCGGAGCGCCGGACGTCGCCACCGACGCGGACGTCCGGGACGCGCTGTCGGGCTCGTTCGCGGCCGGCTTGCCGTTGGACACACAGCTCGGGCAGCAGTGGGGTGGGACCGGCATCTCCGGTGGACAGTGGCAGCGGCTGGCGCTCGCGCGGATCCGGCTGCGGGACGCCGGCGTCTGGATCCTCGACGAGCCGACGTCGGCGATCGACGCCGAGGCGGAGGACGAGATCTTCGCCGAACTCCGCCGGACCAGCGCCGCCCGCATCACGATCGTGGTGTCGCACCGCGCGTGGACCCTCCGCGAAATGGACCGCATCTACGTCATCGACGACGGCACGGTAGTGCAGCAAGGAACCTACGACGAGCTGATGTCCCAACCGGCATCCCGCTTCGCCCGCCTCTTCACCGCCCAGGCCACCACCCACTGACCGGCGACAATGGCGTGGCCGGGGGCGGGGGAGTCCGGTTAACTGTGGCGGGTGACCGGACTTCGGGGATTCGTGGCTGTGGCTTGGCGGGCGGATCGGAAGTTGGTCGTGCTGACGGCGGTGACGGTGGCGTTGTCGGCTGCGGCGCCGGTTGGGACTGTAGTCGCGCTGGGGCGGGTGGTCGCGCGGGTCGTCGGTGGTGGCAGCGCGGTGCCTTGGGCCCTGGTTGCTGCCGGTTGTTTGTTGTTGCAGTGGTTGGCGGGCACGCTGCAACTGGCGTCGGCGACCGCGCTCGGGGAGCGGATCGACGCGGTGCTGCAGCACGACTTGATGCGGGCGGTGTCGGCGCCCAGCGGCGTACGGCATCTGGAGGACCCGGCGACGGCATCGCTGGTGGAGGTCGGGCGGGACACGCTTCGAGCCGACTGGGCGCGGCCCGGCCGGCTCGCGAACACGGTCGGCGGGCTCGCCACCGGACGGTTCGTGCTGGTGGCGTCGAGCGTCATTCTCGGCGGGTTCCATTGGTGGCTCGGCGCGGGTCTGCTCGTGGCCGGCGTCTGGGCTGCGTACGAGGACAAGGTCGCCTCCCGTACCGAGGCCGGTCACCACTACGGTGCAACGGAATCCGCCCGCCGGATGCGGTACTTCGACGAGCTCGGCACCACGCCGCCCGCGGCCAAGGAGATCCGCCTGTTCGGTCTGGCCGAGTACGTTGTCGCGCGCCACGGCGAGACCTGGGCGGAGACCATGCAGCGGGTCCTGCGCCGCCCCGGCCGCCGTCCGCTGCTCGCGACCGCGTTCCTGGGCGTCGTCGTCCTGGGCAGCGTCGTGCTGGTGGTCCGCGAGGCGATGGCCGGGCGGATCCAGGCGGGTGCGACGGCGACGTACGTACAGACGTTCCTGGTCGCGCTCGGCGGGATCCAGCAGTCGTCGTGGACCGGCCTGCAGACCGAGCTCGCACTGGCGACCCTCGAGCGGTACGACGCCGCGCTGCGTGCGGTCGCGCCGGCGTCAGACGCGCGCCAACCCGGGACCCGGCCGGCGGAAGCGAGGCCCCAGTACGAGATCGCCTTCCGCGATGTGTCGTTCGCCTACCCGACCGCAGATCGACAGGTCCTGCGCAGCCTCGACCTGACGCTCCCGGCCGGACAGTCGCTCGCGGTCGTCGGCGCGAACGGCGCAGGAAAGACCAGCCTGGTGAAGCTGCTGTGCGGTCTGTACGAGCCAACGCACGGCTCGATCCTGATCGACGGCACCGAGTTGGCGGAGTTCGACATCGACGACTGGCGGCGCCGGCTCGCCGTGGTGTTCCAGCAGCCGCTGCGCCTGCCGATGTCGGCCTACAGCAACGTACGGTTCGGTCGCGCGGATGGTTCGCCCGACGCGGCCGCCGAACGAGCCGGTGCGACGAGCGTGGTCGACGCGTTGCCGAACGGTTGGCAGACGGTCCTCTCGTCCGAGTTCGACGGCGGTGTCGAGCTGTCCGGGGGAGAGTGGCAACGGCTTGGGCTGGCACGAGCCCTGTACGCGGTCGAGCAGGGCGCGTCCGTACTGGTGCTCGACGAGCCGGCCGCGCATCTGGACGCCCGGTCCGAGGCCGACCTGTACCGGCGGTTCTTGGACCTGACTGCCGGGCTGACCACGATTCTGATCTCGCACCGCTTCTCCACCGTGCGGCAAGCGCATTCGATCGCCGTACTCGACGAGGGACGGGTGATCGAGCAGGGTTCGCACGACGAACTGCTCGCTCTCGACGGCACCTACGCCCGGATGTTCCGCCTGCAGGCGGCGCGGTTCGAAGGAGGTCCGGCGTGAAGTCGTGGATTGCGACCGCCAGGCTGCTGGTCGGGCTCGGCTGGGAGATCGGGCCGGGGTTGTTCATCCTCTACACCGTCGTCACGATGTCGAGCTTCGTCAGCCCGCTGCTGTTCGCGCTCGCGATCCGGCCGCTGGTCGACGGCGTGGTGTCCGGCGACCACTCACAAATGGTTGCCGGCGGCATCGGTGTCGCGATCGCACTGACCCTCGTACTGGTGGCTCCGATCGGCTACCGCTGGGCGACGATCCGGATGCGCGAGCGGTCCAGCTTCGTCTCGGAGCGCCGAGTCCTGCGGCTGGCCGCCGGCGCCCCGCAGATCCAGCACTTCGAACGCCCCGAGTTCCTCGATCGCCTGCAGTCGCTGCGCCGCGAGGCGTCCGAACTCGGCGACAGCGTGACGCTGCCGTTCATCGGCCCGCTGGTCGTGGCCCAACTGGTGATCAGCACGGTCCTGCTCGCGAAGCTCGAGCCAGTACTGGCGGTGCTGCCGCTCGTCGCGATCCCGGCGTTGTGGCTGAGTCGGCGCGCCGAGCAGCTCCGCCGACGCTCCGAGCTGGACGCAGCTCCGCAACGGCGGCTCGCGCAGCAGCTGTTCATGCTGTCCGTCGCGCCGTCGTCGGCGCAGGAGATCCACGTCGCGTCCCTGAGCGGCGAGCTACTCGCGCAGCACGAAGGCGCCGCCGACAATGCCAACCGGATCGCCCATGCGGCGCTGTTCAGGTCGGTCGCGATCGGATCCATCGGCTGGTCGGTCTTCCCGATCGCGTACGGCGGCGCGCTGCTGATCGTCCTCCACGAAGCCAAAGCCGGCCAGGTGACTCCGGGCGATGTCGCGCTGGCGATCGCACTGGCAGGTGCCGTGGTCAGTGCGGCGTCCCGGATCCTCGACCTGGCCGGCTCCGTACTACGCGTTCGTACGTCCGCCGGGCACTACTTCTGGCTCGCCGAGCAGGCGCACCACAACCCAGGTACCGAGCCGGTGCCGGAGCGGCTCGTGCACGGCATCGAACTGAAGAACGTGACCTTCTCGTACGGCAACGGCGAACGGCTTGCGCTGTCCGGAACCGATCTGTTCCTGCCCGCTGGGCAAACGGTTGCGCTGGTCGGCGAGAACGGCGCCGGCAAGACGACCGTGGTGAAACTTCTCACGGGCCTGTACCGCCCGCTCGACGGTGCGGTGCTCGTTGACGGCGTCGAGCTGGCCGCGATGGACGTCGACGCCTACCGGCAGCGGTTGAGCGCCGGCTTCCAGGACTTCGTGCGCTATCAGCTCACGGTCGGAGAGGCGGTTGCCGTCGGCGGACTCTCGGAGCCGCCCACGCGGATCCGCGCCGCGCTCGGCAAGGCGGACGCGACCTTCGTCGACGAACTCCCGCACGGCATCGACACCCCGCTCGGTACGTCGTGGGCGGACGGTGTCGAGCTGTCCGGCGGCCAGTGGCAGAAGCTCGCGATCGCGCGCGCGTTCGTCCGTCCGGCGCCGTTGCTGATGGTCATGGACGAGCCGAGCGCCTCGCTGGACCCGCAGACGGAGGCCGCGCTCTTCGACCAGCTGGCTGCCGAAGCCCGGGCGGGTCGCGCCGACGGGCGGATCACGTTGCTGATCTCACACCGCTTCTCGACCGTCCGTTCAGCGGACCTGATCGTGGTCCTCGACAAGGGTCGCGTGACCGAACGCGGGACGCACGACGAGCTGATGGCGTACGGCGGAACGTATGCGGAGCTGTACAGCCTGCAAGCAGCCGGTTACCGGTAACCCCGGGCAGTGTCGTCGACACGTACTGGAGTTGTTCGAACAGGCCCGGAGTGCGCAACTGTGCGCAGACGCGAGGTTTGACACAAACTGCGGTGTCATCTGATGACTCTGGCGCACTGATCTGATTAAGTGGGGGCTCGCTTCACAACCAGGGGCCGGTCGTCTGAGGTCTTGGCAAAGTAACGCCTGCGTTACGCGCCGCCGCTTTGCGTCTGACAACGTTGACATGCGCAGTTTCGACCAGCCACCATGACGCTTGATCCGCCTAAGCGGCCCTCCCGCCGAGGAAGTTGGTTTGACCGTGCGACGTCTGACTGGGGTAGTTGGGGTGGCACTCGGCCTCTCGCTGGTGCTCGCCTCCTGTGGAGATGGCAAGAGCAGCAGCGGTGGCAGCGGCTCCGGCAGCAAGAGCGAAGTCATCGCGATCGCTGCCGATCCGCTCGAGTACATCAACCCGCTGAACGAGAACGGCAGTCCGGGGATCCAGATCGCGATGGCGATGTTCGCCCCGCTGGTGACCACGGACCCCGAAACCGGCAAGCTGCAGAACGTGATGGCCGACTCGGTCACGCCGGACAAGACCAGCCAGACCTGGACGATCAAGCTGAAGCCCGGGAACACGTTCCAGAACGGGCAGCCGCTGACCGCGAAGGACTACGTGGACAGCTGGAACATGACCGCCGAGGGGTCGAACGGCTGGAAGAACAACGGCTTCTTCTCCAAGGTCGAGGGCTACGACGCGATGAACCCGCCGACCCCGGACGGCGCCACGCCGAAGCCGACGTCGGTGAAGGCCCTCAGCGGCCTGAAGCAGGTCGACGACCTGACCTTCACGGTCAAGCTCAAGGTCCCGTTCTCGCAGTTCGGCCTGACCCTGCAGTACCTGGGCCTCGCGCCGCTACCCGAAGAGGTGCGGAAGAATCCGGACGCCTACAAGCGCAAGCCGATCGGCAACGGCCCGTACAAGCTGGCCGCCGACTGGAACGCCGGTGACGACATCAAGCTGGCCAAGTGGGACGGCTACAAGGGCGCGCAGGTGCCGCAGGCCGACTCGATCACGTACCGGTTCATCCCGAACGCGGACACCGCGTACAACGAGTTCCTGGCCGGCAACGTCGACTTCACCGATGTGCCGTCGACGAAGGTGAAGACCTTCAAGACCGACGCCCCGGACCAGTGGGTGACCAGTGTCAGCTCCGGCGCGAACTACCTGGTGTTCCCGGCCTGGGACGCTCGGTACAAGAACCCGAAACTGCGGCACGCCTTCTCCGAGGCGATCGACCGGAAGGCCTTCGCCGACCTGGTCGGGCTGTCCGAGCCGGCCACCGGCCTGATCGCGCCGGACATCAACGGCTACCGCGCCGACGCGTGCAAGACCTGTAACTTCGACGCGACCAAGGCCAAGCAGCTGCTCGCCGAGGCCGGCGGGTTCTCCGGTGTCGTGAACATCAGCTACAGCACCACGTCCGCGACCGGCCAGATCTTCGCCGAGGCGATCGGCAACATGCTCCGGCAGAACCTCGGCCTGCAGGTGAAGTACACCGGCAAGCAGGGTTCGGAGATCACCGAGCTGGCCGACTCCCGCAAGCTCGACGGTCTGCGGTTCGGCGGCTGGGGCCACGACTACCCGTCGATCGAGGACTACCTGACGCCGATGTTCAAGTCCAACGGTGACGCGAACTTCGCCGGCTACTCGAACCCGGCGCTGGACGCCGTGCTGGCCAAGGGCGACGCCGAGCCGGACCCGGACAAGGCGATCAAGCTCTACCAGCAGGCCGAGGACATCGCGCTCGAGGACATGCCGCTGATCCCGCTGTACACCAAGTCGAACGCGTACCTGCACTCGGCGAAGATCGAGCCGCGGGTCTCGAAGTACGTCGGCGTCTCGGCACTCTGGGCGACCTTCAAGTGATTCGTTTCGTCCTCCGCCGCATCCTCGCGGCGATTCCGATCGGCCTGATCGTCACGCTGGGGGTCTTCGCGCTCGTGTTCGCGATGCCCGGGGACCCCCTGCGGGAACTGGCCGGTGACAAACCCATCCCTGCCGCGGTGCTGGCCGCCAAGCGGGCCCAGTTCCACCTCGACGATCCGTTCCTGGTGCAGTACCTGCTGAGCATGAAGGACATCCTCACCGGGCACTTCGGCACCACGTTCGCCGGCGCCGACATCGCCGACCAGCTCCGGCTGCGGATCCCGGTCACCCTGAAGCTGGCCACCATGAGCCTGGTGTTCCAGTGGGTGCTCGGGCTGTTCTTCGGGATCTACGCGGGCTTCAAGCGGAACGGCTGGATCGACCGGTCGTTGCTGCTGGCAACGCTCGTGCTGCTCGCGATCCCCGGGCTGGTGGCCTACTTCGCCGCCCAGTACGTGTTCGCCGTCGAGCTGAAATGGTTCCCGGTCTCGGGCATCCTGGAAGGTTATCCACGCTCGTACCTACTGCCCGCGCTGGTGATCGGTGTGCTCGGCTTCGCCGGGCTCGGCCGGCTGATGCGGACGTCGATCGTGGAGACGGTGAACGCCGACTACGTGAAGACCGCCCGGGCCAAGGGCCTCGGCGAGCAGCGGGTGCTGTGGCGGCACATCCTGCCGAACGCGCTGCTCCCGGTGGTCACGTTCATCGGTCTCGACCTGGCCGGCCTGTTCGGCGGCGCGATCATCACCGAGAGCATCTTCAACCTGCCCGGGCTCGGTCAGTTCCTGTTCCAGGCGATCAAGCTGAAGGAGGGCGGGGTGGTGGTGCTGCTGTCGACGCTCGCCTTCATCTCGTTCATCCTGATCAACCTGCTGGTCGACGTGCTGTACGGCGTCCTGGACCCGAGGGTGCGCAATGTCTGAACAGATCTCTGCCGCGGTCGGTGCCGAGGCACAGGAAATCGGCGACGGCCGCACGCTGTCCAACCGCGAGCTGCTGCGGGCGCTGCTGCGCAAGCCGCAGTTCGTGCTGTGCAGTCTGCTGCTGCTCGCGTTCTTCACGATGGCGGCGGTGCCGAAGCTCTTCACCTCCGCCGATCCGCGGTTCTGCGAGCTGACCAAGAGCCGGCAGGGTCACGGCCCGGGGCACCCGTTCGGGTTCGACATCCAGGGCTGCGACTACTTCGCCAACGTGATCTACGGTGCGCGACCGTCGGTCCTGGTCAGCATCTGCGCGAGTTTCGGTGTGTTCGTCCTGGCCGGTTCGCTCGGCCTGTTAGCCGGGTACTTTCCGGGTTTCGTCGACGCGCTGATCTCGCGGACCGCCGACGTACTGTTCTCGATCCCCGGCATCGTGGTGCTGATCGTGATCCTGAACTCGGTGCAGAACCGGAGCATCTGGATCATCGTCGGCGTCATCTTCCTGATCGGCTGGCCGGGCGGCATGCGGCTGATGCGGGCCACGGTGTTCTCGGTACGAAACCGTGAGTACGTGCTGGCGGCCCGCTCGATCGGGGTGCCACCGTTACGGATCCTGCGTAAACACGTCTTCCCGAACTCGATGGCCCCGCTGCTCGCGATGACCACCCTGGGCATCGGCGGCATGGTCGGGCTGGAGGCCGCGCTGACCTTCCTCGGCGTCGGCCTGCAACCCCCGTCGATCTCGTGGGGCTCGCAGTTCGGCGTCGCGGCGTCGTACCGCGACACCCCGCACCTGTTCATCTGGCCGGCGATCTTCATCTCCACGATGACGATCTCCTTCATGATCATCGGCGACTCGATCAGAGACGCCCTCGACCCGAAACTGATGCGATGACAGTCCAAATTCCTCGCCTCCGGCTCGGTGAGTCATCGGGCTTTACCTCCCGGTCTTCCCTCGTCGCTCCGGTCGCTACGCTCCCTGCGCTCCTCAGTCCAGACCGGGAGGCCCGATGACTGCGACTGGTGAAGTACTGCTGAAGGTTGACGACCTGACGGTGGAGTTCGATACGCCGCGGGGGCCGGTGCGGGCCGTGGACGGGGTGTCCTGGCAGGTACGGGCCGGGGAGACGCTGGCGATCCTGGGCGAGTCCGGGTCGGGCAAGAGCGTGTCGACCCAGGCGCTGACCGGGATCCTCGACATGCCGCCCGGCCGGATCCTGTCCGGTACGGCCGAGTACCGCGGCGCCGACCTGATCTCGATGACCGTGAAGGAACGCCGCAAGATCGTCGGCGACCGGATCACGATGGTGTTCCAGGACTCGCTGTCCGCGCTCAACCCGGTGCAGTCGGTCGGGACGCAGATCGCCGAGTGCTACCGGGTGCACCGCGGGCTGTCGAAGCGGGACGCGATGGCGAAGGCCGCGGAGATGCTCGACCGGGTACGGATCCCGGCCGCGGCCAAGCGCGTCGGCGACTACCCGCACGAGTTCTCCGGCGGCATGCGGCAGCGCGTGATGCTCGCGATGGCGCTCGCCCTCGACCCCGACGTACTGATCGCCGACGAGCCGACCACCGCGCTCGACGTGACCGTGCAGGCGCAGATCCTCGAGCTGATCGCGGAACTGCAGGCCGAGCGGGACATGGGTGTCGTACTGATCACCCACGACCTCGGCGTGGTCTCGGACGTCGCCGACAACGTCGTCGTGATGTACGCCGGTCACGTCGTGGAGCGTGCCGCGACCGCGGACGCGCTGGAGCACCCTGTCCACCCGTACACCGAAGGGCTGCTCGGCTCGATGCCGTCGGCCGACCTCAAGGGCCGCGAGCTGCCGACCATTCCCGGTACGCCGCCCTCGCTGCACGCGATCCCGTCCGGGTGCGCGTTCCGGCCCCGCTGCCCGATCGCGATCGACGACTGCGCCCGCGACCTACCGCCGTTGCTGACCGTTGCGCCGGGACGTGACGCCGCGTGCATCCGGCGGACGACGCTTGCCGAGAGGGAGGCCGTGTAATGGCCGACGAGTTGCTGGTGGCAACGAACGTCGTGAAGCACTACGACATCAGCCAGGCGCTGAGCTTCGGGACCAAGACCGTCGTACGCGCGGTCGACGGTGTCGACCTGACGCTGCGCAAGGGCGAGTCGCTCGGCATCGTCGGCGAGTCCGGCTGCGGGAAGTCGACGCTGGTCCGGCTGCTCGCGGCGCTGGAGAAGCCGACCGAGGGCCAGATCGAGTACAGCGGCGTCGACGTCAGCAAGCTGCGTGGCCGCGAGCTGCGTCGCTGGCGGCGCAATGTCCAGGTGGTGTTCCAGGACCCGTACTCCAGCCTGAATCCGCGGATGCGGGTCGGCGAGATCGTGGCCGAGCCGCTGCAGGTGCACCCGGACGTGTCCAAGGGCGTCGACATCCGGTCGCGGGTCCGCGAGCTGCTCGAGCTCGTCGGCCTGCGGTCCGAGGACGAGACGAAGTTCCCGCACCAGTTCTCCGGCGGTCAGCGGCAGCGGATCGGGATCGCGCGGGCGATCGCGCTCAATCCGGACGTACTGCTCTGCGACGAGCCGGTCTCGGCGCTCGACCTGTCCGTGCAGGCGCAGGTGGTGAACCTGTTGATGCGGCTGCAGCGCGAGCTCGGGCTGAGCATCGTGTTTGTCGCGCACGACCTGTCGGTCGTCCGGCACGTCTCCGACCGGGTCGCGGTGATGTACCTCGGCAAGGTCGCCGAGCTGGGCGAGCATCAGCAGGTGTACGGCGAGCCCGCACACCCGTACACGCAGGCGCTGCTGTCCGCGGAGCCCGGCCTCGCGCGGCAGGGCCGGGAGCGGATCGTGCTGGCCGGTGACCCGCCGTCGCCGGTGGCGCCGCCGTCCGGCTGCCGCTTCCACACCCGCTGCGGGCGCGCAGAGGCCAAGTGCAGCACCGACGTCCCCGAGCTCCGCAAGCTGAAGTCCGGCCAGATCGTCTCGTGCCACTTCGCGGAGGACGCGCAAGCGGCATACTCCACAGTCTGAGTCAGCACATGCCCTAGGGTGGCGGCCGTGAGTACGGTTCCCTCGGCACGCAGTCGGGTCGCGCTGCTTGCCGGGGTGATCATGGTGGCCGGTGGGCTGGCCGCGTGGTGGATCCTGACCGCGGGCCGGGCCGCCAACGAGGGGTTCGACATCACCGACGAGGGCTACTATCTGCTCTCGTACCGGTGGTGGGACAGCAATCCGCTGGCGCTGACCGGCGTGCAGTACCTGTACGGCCCGGTCTTCGAGTGGTTCGGGTACGACATCGTCCGGCTCCGGCTCTTCCGGCTCTTCACCGTGGTCGTCGTCCATCTCCTGTTCGGATACAGCTTCATGCGCTGGCTGCGCGGCCGGCGGCCGGGGATGCCGCCGACCAGGTTGTGGGAGATCGCCGGTACGGCGGTGATCCTTGCCGCGGGCGGGATGTGTTACAGCTGGCTGCCGCAGACGCCCGGCTACAACGATGTGGTGCTGCTGGGCGTACTGACGCTGACGTCGTGTGTGCTGTGGATGGCGGCCGCGGTTGATCGCGGTACACCGGTGCCGTTCTGGATCTTCGTGGTCTTCGGCCTGGTGATCGGCGTGATGCTGCTCGCCAAGTGGACCTCGGTCGTGGTGATCGGCCTGATCGTGATCACCGCGGTCGTGGTGCTGGCCGGCCAGACGTGGCGATCCGTTGCCCGCGGCATCCTTTACGCCCTCGGCGGCATCGTGCTGACCGCGCTGGTCGTGCAGCTGTTCGTGGTGCGGCTGAACGTCGCGGTGCCGGGGATCGTGAAGGTCAACAAGTTCATCGCCGGTACGTCGTACTCGCCGGCTGAGCTGCTGCAGCTCTACTGGTCGAGCACCATCGACCTGTTCGGCCGGACACTCGTCGCGCACGGGCTGCTCCTGATCGCGACCGCGGTCACCGTCATCGCCCGCTGGCGCCGGCTCCGGATCGCCGCCGCGGTCATCGCCCTCATCGCCCTGATCCTGTCGGTACGCCGCGTGGTCGTCGACGACGGTGCGCTGGGCGGTTCGCAACA
Organism: Kribbella sp. NPDC048928; assembly: GCF_043197975.1. Taxonomy (NCBI): domain Bacteria; kingdom Bacillati; phylum Actinomycetota; class Actinomycetes; order Propionibacteriales; family Kribbellaceae; genus Kribbella; species Kribbella sp. NPDC048928. Next base: position 436,133 of record NZ_JBICUC010000003.1, read on the forward strand.
CATCCCGCTGTACGCCGAGACGCTGCTGGCCGCCGTACTCGTCGCCGTGGTGGCCGCGGCCGGTGCGCTCATCGCGGGCCGCGTCGGCGTGACGGACTGCTCGCGGTTGAGCCGCGAGAACCGGCGTACCTGGGTGATCCTGGCGCTGCTCGTCGTGCTCCCGTTCGTGCAGGCGTTCGGGACGAACACCGGGCTCTACACGATCGGCTTCAACGCGTTCGCCGCCTGGGCCGCGGTGCTCATCGCCGTACTGACCGGAATCTGGGCGACACCGATCGTGGCCAAGGCGACTGTCGGGCTCGTGCTGGTGGGGTCGCTCGTTGCCACCGCGACGATCGCGTACACGGGCCTGCTCCGCTACCCGTACCGTTCGGTCGGCCACGCACAGCTGACTGCGGCCTCGACGCTCCCAGCGCTGAAAGGCCTGTACCTGGCGCCGGCCGCCGAACAGAACTACCACCTGCTGGCGAACGATCTCCACCCGTACGCCGAGACGCCCGGGCGCCCGATGCTTGCCTTCGACAAGATGGCCGGCCTGGTACTGATGCTCGGCGGCCGACCGGTGGGGGAGGCGTGGATCGCGCCCAAGGAACGTGGGCGGACCGCCGCCGGGATCGAGGAGGTCTGCCGGAAACAGCGGCCCGCACCGCCGCCGGTGCTGATTCTCAACCGGGCGATCAGCGACGCCGAGATCACCGCGTTGCACGCCTGCGGGCTGGACTTCCACGCCGACTACGAGCTGCTGGCGCCGGCGCGGCAGACGATCGGCCTGCAGGTGTGGGTTCCGAAGGCCGAGCGGGCCGCCGTCGCGACCGGATGAGATCCTTGGATCTTCTACTGGACCGGAGGACGGGTGCGGATGATCAAGGTCGGTGTGCTGGGGGCCAAGGGCAGGATGGGCGCTCAGACGTGCCTCGCGATCGAGGAGGCCGGTGACTGTGAGCTCGTCGCGCAGCTCGACCAGGACGACGCGCTCGACGCGCTGACCGCGGCCGGTGCCGAGGTCGTCGTCGACTTCACCCGTCCCGAGGTCGTGATGGACAACCTGGCCTGGTGCATCGAGCACGGGATCCACGCGGTCGTCGGCACCACCGGCTTCGACGACGTGCGGCTCGCGACGCTCCGCTCGCAGCTGGAGAAGTCGCCGTCGACGGGCGTCCTGATCGCGCCGAACTTCTCGATCGGCGCGGTGCTGATGATGCAGTTCGCCACCCAGGCCGCCCGGTACTACGAGTCCGTCGAGATCATCGAGCTGCACCACCCCGACAAGGTGGATGCCCCGTCCGGCACCGCCCGCCGGACGGCCGAGCTGATCGCCGAGGCCCGCCGCGAGGCCGGCTCCGGACCGATCCCGGACGCGACCACGACCGCGCTCGACGGGGCCCGCGGCGCGGACGTCGACGGGATCCGGGTGCACGGCGTCCGGCTGCGCGGGCTGATCGCGCACCAGGAGGTGCTGTTCGGCGACGAGGGCGAGACGCTGACCATCCGGCACGACTCGATGGCCCGCGTCTCGTTCATGGCCGGTGTCCTGCTCGGTGTCCGGAGGGTCGGCGGCGCCCCCGGGCTGACGGTCGGCCTCGAGCACTTCCTGGATCTCGGCTAGATGCTGGATCTCGGCGGATGAAGGCCAAGCCGACCGCGTTCGTCCTGGCGCTCGTGTTCGTCGCGTACGCCGGACTGATCGGCTGGCGCGGTGTGCTGCTGATCAAGGTCGGGACAGCGGTCTCCGTCGTCCTCGGGCTCGCGGTCCTGGTCCTCCCGCTGATCGGCGCGTACCTGGTCTGGCGGGAGATCCAGTTCGGCCGGCAGACCGAGGGACTGGCCCGGGAGCTGGAGGCGGCCGGCGGTCTTCCGGTCGACGATCTGCCCCGGCGTCCGTCCGGGCGGATCGACCGGGCCGCCGCCGACGAGGCCTTCGGACGGTACCGGGCGGAGGCCGAGGCGGCACCGGACGACTGGCGGGTGTGGTTCCGGTTGTCGACCGCGTACGACGCGGCGGGGGACCGGAAACGGGCCCGGGCAGCGATGCGGAAGGCGATCGGGCAGCACGACTCGACGCCGTGAGTTCACTCCGAAGCCTGACAACAGCGTGTGATTCGGGCTATTTTCAGGACAGTACGTGGCAGCCGCCGCGTAGAAGGCCGGAGACTGGGTGGGCCGTCCTGTGGTGTCAGACGGGTCTCGCCGCGGCTCGGACGACGTGCAGGGGGCTGGATTCGGCGGACTGCTGCGGAAGCACCGACGGGAGGCGGGGCTGTCGCAGGAAGGGTTGGCCGAGCTCGCCGGTCTGAGCGTCGACGCGATCGCGGCGCTGGAGCGCGGACGCCGGCGTGCGCCGCGAGCGCAGACGCTGCGCCTGCTCGCCGACGCGTTGCGGCTGGGCGATCCGGACCGGCTGCTGCTTACCGCGGCGGCTCGCACGGAGGCCGACACCGCGCGGCTCTCGCTCCGCCCGCCGCCCGCGCCGACCAGTGAACTGGTTGGTCGTACCACCGAGCTGACCGCGACGACCCGCCTGCTGGCGCAGCGAATCACCCGTTTGCTCACCTTGACCGGACCGGGCGGGGTCGGCAAGACGCGGCTGATGCAGGCCGTCACCGGCGAGGTCGCGGACAACTTCCAGGACGGCATCTGCTGGGTCCCGCTGGCGCCGCTGACCGATCCGGAGACGGTGGTCCCGGCGGTCGCCGCGGCCCTCGGCCTGCAGACCGGGCGCGTCGAGGACATCGCCGAGCAGATCGGCCGCAGCGCGATGCTGCTGGCGCTCGACAACTGCTCACACGTGCTCGTACCGGTCGAGCAGGTCTGCGCCACCTTGCTCGAACACTGCCCGAACTTGTCGATCGTCGCGTCGAGCCGGGAGCTGCTGCGGCTGACCGGCGAGAGCGTGTACGTCGTACCGTCGCTGAGCCTGCCGCACGACCAGGACCACCTGGAGACCTCGGAGGCGGTGCGGCTGTTCGTCGAACGCGCGACCGCGCGCGGCTACGACCCGGCCGGACAGCTCGACCAGGTCGCCCGCGTCGTCCGCCGCCTGGAGGGGATGCCGCTCGCGATCGAGCTGGCCGCGGCGCGGACGAACGTGATGACGATCGAGGAGCTGGCCGACGAGCTCGAGACGTCCTTCGGCATTCTGGCCGGTGGATCGCGGACCGCGTCGCCGCGCCAGCAGTCGATGTACGGCGCGATCGAGTGGAGTCACGCACTGCTCACGCCGGCCGAGCAGGAGATGTTCGCGCAGCTGTCGGTGTTCGCGGGCGGATGGACGCTCGGCGCGGCCGCGAGTGTTCTGAGCGGGGTGACGACGCGGGTCGAGGGCCTCGACCTGATCGGCCGGCTGGCGGACAAGTCGCTGATCAAGGTGGTCCGGCGCGGCGGCGTCGCGCGGTACTACATGCTCGCCGTGATCAAGGAGTTCGCCGCCGAGCACCTGCAGGCCGCGGGCGGGGCCGAAGCGGCTGCCGGGCGGCACGCGCAGTACTACCTGAGCTTCGCCGAGGAGGCCGAGGCAAAGCTGCGCGGCCCGGAGCAGGCGGAGTGGCTGGACCGGTTGGAGGCAGAGCTTTCGAACCTCCGGGTCGCGATGGCCTGGTCGCTGCGGACGGACTCGGCCGCCGAGGCGCTGCGGCTGGCCGGTGGGCTGTGGCTGTTCTGCTATCTGCGCGGCCACTACGCCGAGGGCAGCCAGTGGCTCGAGCGCGCGCTGCAACTCGGCGGCGCGACACCGTCGGAACGCGCGCCGGCGTACGCGAAGGCCAACCTCGGCGCCGGCACGCTGGCCTTCCTCCAGTGCGAGTACGACGCCGCGACCGAACGTCTGGAGACCGCCCGCACGCAGTACCAGGCACTCGATGACAAGGCCGGTACGGCGATGGTGCTGCAGCGGCTCGGGGGAGTGGCCCGCGAACGCGGCGACTACGGCGCGGCCGAGGACCTGCACTGCGAGAGCTACGACCTGTACGAGAGCCTGGGCGATCGCGCCGGGATGGCCTGGGCGCACAACCACCTCGGCTTCGTGGCCTGGCTGCGCGGAGACCTGGAGATCGGTGCCCGTCGCTGCCGGCGGGCCCGCGACAGCTTCCGGGTGGTCGGCGACCGGGAAGGGCTGGCCTGGTCGCTGATCAGCCTCGGCACGATCGCGCAGTACGACGGTGAGCTGGTCGAGGCGGAGGACCTGCTGCAGGAGAGTCTCGCGCTGTCGCAGCGGCTCGGGTACCGCGAAGGGGTCGCCTGGTCCCTGAACCAGCTGGGCATTGTCGAACGCCGCCGCGGCCTGACCGAACGCGCCGTGCATCTGCTGGACGAGAGCCTGGCGGAGCATCGCGACCTCGGCGACCGGTGGCGATCGGCCAGTGTCCTCGAGGAGCTGGCCGCGGTCGCGCAGCACCGCGGGCGGAGCGAGTACGCCGCCTTCCTGCTCGGCGCCGCGGGCGAGCTCCGGGACGTCATCGGGGCGCCGGTGCCGCGGATCGAGAAGGCCGACTACGACAGCACCCGGGCAGCGGTCGAGGAATCGCTGGAGCGGCGCGCGTTCCGCCACGCCTGGTCGGCCGGTCGCGCGGCACCGCTCGCCGCTGTCGCGGACGGTTACCCGGTCGCACCCGCGCGACGGACCCGGGATCCGCTCTGAGCACGAGGTCGATCCGGGATCGTACGGTCGCGAGCTGACCCGAAGGGTGCCTCGCGGAGCACCACGACCTGGGGGATCGACGGTACCCCGCGAGGGATCTGGAGGCGCGGACCACAATGCGTGACTCGACCGGCTGTGTTCTGTCTGACCCCCCAGGCAGTCCCCCCACCCGCACAGCCGGCCGAAGCCACGTCATCGGCGGTGGCCGTTCGTCGAGCCCTCCCCGGTCGACGCCCTGATCCTCCGCGCTGACTCCAGGCTGCCGTGATCACGCTGTGTCGCACAGGGACGGAACCCTGACATCGCCCTGACAACTATGTCCTGACAACGAAAGCCTCGCCCGGATTTCGCCGACGGTGACCGCGATCATCCCCTCGGTAGGTGAATTCCGGTGGCTGTCGAACGTTTGTTACGGCAGATAGCCGGAAACGGCTTTCGTGAATCCAGCGACCTTTTGCAAAGGAGCACCGGCGAGGTCGTCGGGCAGCGGCTCCATCGGTACCGGTGCGGGAATGCCTTCGCCCGCGCAACTGGCGTCCTTGGCCGGTGCGACGCCGATGGTGAGGAACGTGTTGACGACCCGGTCCGCACACCGGTTCACGCCGCCGTACACACCGTGGTCGCCCTCGCCGGTGACGGTCAGCAGCCGCGAACCGGCGTACTGTTTGTGAGCCGTGGCGGCGAGGCCGTAGTTGGTGGCCGGGTCGTGCACCGACTGCACCATCAGCGTTGTGGGCAGGCCTTTGCCGGTCGGCGTCGGCATCGTCAGGTTCGGGCGGTTCCAGTGGAAGCACGGGATCTCGGACATCGTCCAGCCGACCAGCGGGAAGTGCGGGCCGAGACGTGCGGCGAGCTGTTCGCCGTACTCGCGCCCCTGCGGCCAGGCCGTGTCGTTGCAGGTGATGGCGGTGAAGGTGGCGTCCTCTGAGTCGGCGTCTGGGTCGTCGCCGAGCATCCGCAGGCCGGTCGGTGCGCGGTGCGCGCGCTGGACGAGCTGCCGCTGACGCGCGACCGGTAGCGCGTCAGCGCGTCGTTGCGCGGCCTGTGGACCGCCTTTTGCCTGGGCCGCGGAAAGGTCGCGCAGAAAGAGCAGATCGGCGGCCAGTGGATGAAAGTCGAGTTTCGAGTACAGATCCCCGGTGATCATCTCGTCGAGTGCGTTCTCGTCGTACGTGATCCGCACTCCGGCGTCCAGGAATTCCTCGGTCGCGGGGTGCGCTTTCAGGTCGCGTCGTAACCGTTCGTACAACCGGATGACTGCGCCGGGTGACGAGCCGAGCTTCAGTTGGTCGTCGTACCTGGCGGCCCAGGTCGCGAAGTCCTCGCGGAACCGGCGCTCGAACGCCTGCGGCTGGCCGGCGAACGTGTCCAGCCAGGTTCCGGTGAAGTCGGTGTTCGAGTCCAGGACGAAACGGCCGACGTGCTCGGGGAAATACGTCTGGTAGTACGCCCCGAGCCAGGTGCCGCCGGAGTACCCGAGGTAGTCCATCTTGTCGAAGCCGAGCAGTTGGCGGATCAGATCCATGTCCTGCACGGTCTGCGCGGTGGTGACGTACGGGAGCAGGCCGCGGGACTGGCGGGCGCAGTACGGCTGGGTCAGCTCGGATGCGGCCGCCGCCAGGTTGCGGGTCGCGGGATCGCGGTCCCGCGCGTCCATCGTGTAGCCCGGGGCGCCGGCGCAACTGACAGTCGTGCTGCCTCCGGTGCCGCGCGGATCGAACCCGACGGAGAGGTGATCCTTGGCGATCGGCGCCTGACTCGCGAGGTACGGCGCCATCCCGAGACCGGCGGCGCCCGGGCCGCCCGGGTTGCCGAACACGACGCGGCTCGGTTTGCCCTTTGCCGGAGCGACCTTGCTGACCGCGATCTGCAGATCGTTGCCGGCGTACTGGTTCGCCCAGTCACGCGGGACGGTGATCTTCGTGCAGTACGTACGAAGCTCTTCCTCGCCGCACCTGGTCCACTTGGGTCTCTGCTTCAGGTACTTGGTCGCCACCGGATGCGGCTTGTCGACGACGGTCGCCGCCTGCATCGAAGCGGTGGCCCCCGAACCGGGGACGACGAGGACGACGGCAGCGGACAGGCCCAGGCCGGCGGCCAGGGTGAGGTACTTCATGCAGACTCCAGCGGATGGCCTTGCGTGATCGGACCGTGACAATCTGTCACGCACGCCGGAGCCGGTCGAGCACCACCCCCGGCAGGTCGCCGATCCGCTGCCGCTACTCCGGGCCGGGGTCGGTGTGCAGCCGGATCTGCTTGATCCGGACGGACTCGTCGCCGTAGAGGTCGAGCTCGCGGTGCGCGCCGTCGGGGGCCCAGCCGGCCTCGGTGTAGAAGGCGCGGAGCACGTCGTCGGTGGAGTTCACCCAGACGGTCACCCGGCGGAAGCCGTCGGCGCGGATCGTGTCGACGACGGCGTTCAGCAGCCGGGAGCCGTGGCCCGCGCGGGTCGCCTCCGGGCTGACGGCCAGCTCGGCGATCAGCGCGTCGCGCTGCTGGTCGGCGTCCGGGTCGTCGGACGGCGTGATGGCCGCGAACCCGACGAGCGTGCGGCCGGCCAGCGCGACCATCACCCGGTTCCGCGCCTCGCCCGGGGCGACGAGTGCGGCCCGCCACTGGGCCGCGAACTGCGCCGGGTTGAGATCGGCGAGGACGTCGACCGGCAGCAGCCCGGCGTACGACGCCCGCCAGGCTGCCACCTGGATCTCGCCGATCTCTCCTGCCTCCGCCGGCAACGCGAGCCGGACACTGGTCTCGGCCACGGGCGTTTCGGCCGACAGATCCGAGAGGTTGGCGGGTTCCGGAACCCCGAAGTCGCTCATGGACCCAATCTTCCCAAGTCAGTAGACGAGCTTGCGCAGCAGGGTCTCGGCCGGCCCGCGGTACGAGCGCCTGCTCATCGTGTAAGCACCGATCACCGAGACGATCCAGACGCCGATCGCAGCCAGCGCCGCGGTGTACGCCGTGCTGCCGAACCGCAGGTCCAGCGTGAACGGGGCCAGCAGGATCATCCACGACACGGACTGGAACAGGTACCCCGACAGCGACCGCTGACCGAGCGCGGCAATCGCCAGAACCGGCAGGGACTGCTTGCGGATCCGCAGCACCAGCAGGCCGAACAGCGCGACGTAACCGGGGCCGCCGAACATGCCGGACACGTGAGACAGCAACTCCAGCGAGCTCACGGCGTCCTTGTCGAGGTGCACCCAGCCGGCGCCGACCAGTGCGAGCGGCAGACCGCCCAGGAAGGTGAGGCCGAGACAACCGACGGCGACCCGGGTGAGCAGCGTCTTGTGGGCGGCCGGGTTCTCCAGGATCTGCTTGCGAGCGGCCCAGATACCGAGCCAGACGATGACGATGAAGCCCATCACGCTGGCCGCGTGCATCGGATACTCGTGGAGCCGGTCGACGATGCTCGCGAAGTAGGACGTCGCGGCCAGCGACGGGTTCGGCGAGTTGGTCAGCGCGTGCGCGGGGCCCGAGCTGTTCACGATCGCGAGCGCGGCCCTGGCGCCGAGGAACAGCGTCTCGAGACCCATGAAGGCCCAGATCGCCAGCACGATCCGGTGGAACTTGTCGCCGCGGTTGATCAGGAACACCGCGCAGACGATGCCCACGACGCCGTACGCGCCGAGGAAGTCGCCGAAGTACAGCAGCGTCGCGTGCAGGACGCCGAAGCCGATCAGCCACGCGTTCCGCTTCAGCAGGATTCGCCGGACGGCGCCGGTGGTGGCGCCGGCCGCCCGCTGGCGGCGGGCCAGCTGGACCAGTCCGTACCCGAACATCACCGCGAACACCGGGTACGCGCGGGCATCGACGAAGGTGAGTTTGAGGAAGTTCAGGATCCGCTCGAAGCCGTGCGGCGCGCTCTCCACGCCGGGCTGGCCGGCGAACGCGAAGTTCGCGCTGTTGGCGAGGGCGATCATCAAGAGCATCGCGCCGCGGATCAGGTCGGGTGCCAGCGCGCGCTCGCGTCCGGTCACGGGGCCGCGGTGGTCCACGGCCGGAAGGGTCTGAGTAGTCACGAGGCCATCTCCAAAACTGTTTAGGTCTTGAACTGTTACCTCGATCCTCCCGGTCGCGGATCGCCGGACCCAGCGTCCTGAAACCACCTCTGGGGTGGACCTACAACCACCTTTGTGACACGTGTTGTTGATTCTGAGAAAAAGTGTCACATATGCTGGCGGCATGGACAGCTTCCAGGCGACGATCGACGCCGACGGCCGGATCGAGCCGCGGGACGCGATGCCGGACGGGTACCGCAAGACCCTGATCCGGCAGATCGCCCAGCACGCGCACTCCGAGATCATCGGCATGCAGCCGGAGGGCAACTGGATCAGCCGGGCGCCGTCGCTGCGCCGCAAGGCGATCCTGATGGCCAAGGTCCAGGACGAGGCCGGCCACGGGCTGTACCTGTACGCCGCCGCCGAGACCCTCGGCGTCGACCGCGCCGACCTGCTCGACCTGCTGCACAGCGGGAAGCAGAAGTACTCCAGCATCTTCAACTACCCGACGCTGACCTGGGCCGACATCGGCGCGATCGGCTGGCTCGTGGACGGCGCCGCGATCGTCAACCAGGTACCGCTGTGCCGCTGCTCGTACGGTCCGTACGCTCGCGCGATGGTGCGGGTCTGCAAGGAGGAGTCGTTCCACCAGCGGCAGGGGTTCGAGATCCTGCACACGCTGTGCAACGGGACGCCCGGGCAGCAGGCGATGGCGCAGGACGCGCTCGACCGCTGGTGGTGGCCGTCGCTGATGATGTTCGGTCCGCCGGACGCCGCGTCGACGCATTCGGAGCAGTCGATGGCCTGGGGGATCAAGCGGCACAGCAACGACGAGCTGCGGCAGCGGTTCGTCGACATGACCGTCCCGCAGGCCGACGTCCTTGGCCTGCGGGTACCTGACGACGACCTCTCGTACGACGAAGAGGCCGGGCACTACCGGTTCAGCGAGCCGGACTACACCGAGCTGTACGACGTCGTGAAGGGCAACGGTCCGTGCAACCAGCAGCGGTTGTCGCGGCGCGTCCAGGCGCACGAGGACGGCGCGTGGGTCCGCGAGGCCGCGGCCGCCTATGCCGCGAAGCAGACCGTGAAGGCAGGTGCCGCATGATCGAGCCGCTGTGGGAGGTCTTCGTACGGTCGCGCCGGGGGCTGTCGCACACACATGTCGGCAGTCTGCACGCGCCCGACGCGACAATGGCGCTGCGGAACGCGCGGGACGTGTACACCCGGCGCCAGGAAGGCGTGTCGATCTGGGTGGTGAAGGCGTCCGACCTCACCGCGTCGTCGCCGGACGAGAAGGACGAGTTCTTCGACCCGGCCGGCGACAAGGTCTACCGGCATCCGACGTTCTACCAGGTCCCGGAAGGCGTCGAGCACCTGTGAACGACCTGCTCTCGTACACGCTCCGGCTCGGTGACGACGCGCTGATCGCGGCGCAGCGCACCGGTGAGTGGATCGCGTCCGCGCCACAGCTCGAGGAGGACGTTGCCCTCGGCAACATCGGGCTGGACCAGCTCGGGCAGGCCCGCGCCTTGCTGCAGTACGCCGGTTCGTTCGACGGTCGTACCGAGGACGACCTGGCGTACTTCCGCGACGAGCGCGAGTTCCTGAACCTGCAGCTGTGCGAGCTCCCGAACGGCGACTTCGCGTTCGCGATGGCCCGCCTGCTGTACTTCGCGACGTACCAGCACCTCCTGTACGACGAGCTGCGTTCCTGCGCCGACGAGACGCTGGCGGGGGTGGCGGGGAAGGCCGTGAAGGAGGTCGCGTACCACGTCGACCATGCGACCCAGTGGGTGCTGCGCTTGGGCGACGGCACCGACGAGAGCCACCGCCGTATGCAGGCTGCGCTGGAGGCACTGTGGCCTTACACGGGGGAGATGTTCGAGTCTGATTCGCTGGTGCAGCGGCTGCAGGTAGCCGTTGACCCTTTGACGCTGCAGGACGAGTGGAACCATCGAGTCCTTGCTGTCATCGACGAGTCCACCTGCGAGCGGCCTTCGTCGTCCTACCAGCACACCGGCGGCCGCAACGGGCAGCACACCGAACACCTCGGCTATCTGCTCGCCGAGCTCCAGCACGTCGCGCGATCCCACCCAGGTGCGACATGGTGACCGACGAAGCCATTCTCGAAGCAGTGGGAGAGGTCGCCGACCCCGAGATCCCGGTCCTGACGATCGCCGACCTCGGCATCCTCCGCGGCCTCCACCACGAAGCCGAACAGGTGGTCGTGACGATCACCCCCACCTACTCCGGCTGCCCGGCGATGGATCTGATCCGCCACGAGGTAGAGCTCACTCTCCAGTCCCTGAACGTCCCGGGCAGAGTCGAGACCACGCTCTCCCCACCCTGGACCACCGACTGGATGACCCAAGCAGGCAAGGCCAAACTCACGGACTACGGCATCGCTCCACCGTCGACCCGCGACGCCTCGAAAGTCCTGCTGCAGTTGAGCATTCGCTGCCCTCTGTGCGGATCGCCTAACACCTCCGAGCTCAGCCGCTTCGGCTCCACGTCCTGCAAGAGCCTGTGGCGCTGCAACGCCTGCAAAGAGCCCTTCGACCACTTCAAATCCCTGTGAACAACCGACACAGCAAGGCGATCTGATGACAACCGTCGCCCCGAGACGCCGCGCCACCTTCCACAGCCTGAAGGTCGCCGCCGTCGACGCGATCACCGATGACGCGGTCGCGATCACGTTCGCCGTACCACCTGAGCTGTCCGGCGAGTACGAGTTCAGCGCGGGCCAGCACCTGACCATCCGGCGTACCGGCGAAGAGGTCCGCCGCAGCTACTCGATCTGCTCACCCGCGGGCTCCGGCGTGCTCAAGATCGGCGTGAAGCGGATCCCGGGCGGCGAGTTCTCGGCGTACGCGGCCCGGGACCTGAAGGTCGGCGACGAGCTCGAGGTGATGACCCCGCTCGGCCGCTTCGGTACGACGCTCGACCCCGCGAACGCCAAGCACTACGCGTTCGTTGCCGCCGGCAGCGGGATCACGCCGGTGCTGTCGCTGGTCGCCACGATCCTCGCGGTCGAACCGTCGAGCCGCGTCACCTTGCTGTACGGGAACCGCAGCGCGGGCTCGGTGATGTTCGCCGACGAGCTCGCCGACCTGAAGGACCAGTACGCCTCGCGGTTCCACCTCGTCCACGTGCTGTCGCGCGAGACGACCGAGGTGGAGTTGTTCAGCGGCCGCATCGACAACGACCGGCTGCGGCGGATGTTCGCGACGATCCTGCCACTGGACTCCGTCGACGAGTGGTTCCTCTGCGGGCCGTACGCGATGGTCGTCGGCGCGCAGGACCTGCTGCTCTCGGAGAAGGTGGCGCGCGAGCACGTCCACGCCGAGCTGTTCCACGTCGGCGACGAGGCTCCGAAGGCGCCGGTCGAGGAAGCGGCCGTCGACGAGAACGCCGCCCAGGTGACCGTCATCCTCGACGGGCGCCGGTCGACGTTCGCGCTCGGGGAGCACTCCAAGGCGGTGCTGGACGCGACCCTCGCGGTCCGGTCCGACGCGCCGTTCGCCTGCAAGGGCGGCGTCTGCGGCACCTGCCGCGCCAAGGTCCTCGAGGGCAGCGTGCGGATGGACACCAACTGGGCCCTCGAACCCGACGAGATCCGCGCCGGCTACGTCCTCACCTGCCAGTCCCACCCCACCACGCCATCGGTAACCCTCGACTACGACGCCTGATCGCGGTGCTGGACCGCCACGCAGGCAAAACCCCCGATCTGCACCCCGTTCGGATGGTTTTCGGGGGTTCTGCCTGCGTGGCCGTCAGCTTCAGTCGGTGCCGGACTCCATGGCGGCGCGGTCGAGGAGGGCGTCCTCCTCGTCGGTCTCGCCGCGGGAGGCGATGGCTTCGGCGCCGCCCTTCGGGAGCTCGCCGATCAGCTCGGTCGACGACGCGAGCGCCGGGTTCGACGAGCCGAACATGCCGAGGCCCGCGTACTGCTCGAGCTTCGCGCGGGAGTCCGCGATGTCCAGGTTCCGCATGGTCAGCTGACCGATCCGGTCGACCGGGCCGAACGCGGAGTCCACGACCCGCTCCATCGACAGCTTGTCCGGGTGGTAGCTGAGCGCCGGGCCGGTGGTGTCGAGGATCGAGTAGTCCTCGCCGCGCCGCAGCCGGAGCGTCACGTCACCGGTGACCGCCGTGCCGACCCAGCGCTGCAGCGCCTCCCGGATCATCAGGGACTGTGGGTCGAGCCAACGACCTTCGTACATCAGCCGGCCGAGCTTGCGGCCCTCGGTGTGGTAGCTGGCAAGCGTGTCCTCGTTGTGGATCGCGTTCACCAGCCGCTCGTACGCCGCGTGCAGCAGCGCCATCCCCGGTGCCTCGTAGATGCCCCGGCTCTTCGCCTCGATGACCCGGTTCTCGATCTGGTCCGACATGCCGAGACCGTGCCGGCCGCCGATCGCGTTCGCCTCCAGCACCAGGTCGACCGCCGACCCGAACTCCTTGCCGTTGATCGTCACCGGCCGGCCCTGCACGAACCCGATCGTGACGTCCTCGGCCGGGATCTCGATCGCCGGATCCCAGTGCGCGACCCCCATGATCGGGTCGACCGTCTCCAGCCCGGTGTCGAGGTGCTCGAGGGTCTTCGCCTCGTGGGTGGCGCCCCAGATGTTCGCGTCGGTCGAGTACGCCTTCTCGGTGCTGTCCCGGTACGGCAGGCCGTGCGCGACCAGCCACTCGGACATCTCCTTCCGGCCGCCGAGTTCGTGCACGAACTGCGCGTCCAGCCACGGCTTGTAGACCCGCAGCTGCGGGTTCGCCAGCAGGCCGTAGCGGTAGAACCGCTCGATGTCGTTGCCCTTGAACGTCGACCCGTCGCCCCAGATCTGGACGTCGTCGTCGAGCATCGCCTTGACGAGCATCGTGCCGGTCACTGCCCGGCCGATCGGGGTGGTGTTGAAGTACGTCCGGCCGCCCGAGCGGATGTGGAACGCACCGCAGGCGAGCGCCGCCAGGCCTTCCTCGACGAGCGCCGCGCGGCAGTCCACCAGTCGCGCGAGCTCCGCGCCGTACGCCGTCGCACGACCCGGGACGGACGCGATGTCGGGCTCGTCGTACTGCCCGAGATCGGCGGTGTACGTGCAGGGGATCGCTCCCTTGTCCCGCATCCACGCGACCGCAACCGACGTGTCGAGACCACCTGAGAAGGCAATCCCGACCCGCTCACCGACTGGCAAAGAATTCAGCACCTTGGACACAGGAAAAGTATGCACCCTCCTGCATGATTATGCAAAGCCTGTCTGGTGGCGATCCGCCTACCCGATAACCCGCGTGGCTGGTGGGGGTGGTGGGGCTGGTGGGGGAGGATGTGCGGGACTGTGAGGGGAGTGAGGCTCCGGATGATGGGGCGGTCGCATGCGTTGTCGGGGTGGTGTGCCGGGCTGGCGGTGGCGCCGCTGGTCGGGCTGACCTCGGTGGCGGAGGTGGTGCCGTTCGCGGCAGCCACAGCCGGGTACGCGTTGCTGCCCGACCTGGATCACCCGGGCGCCAGTGCGTCCCGGCTGCTGGGCCCCGTGACGCGGCTGGTGTCCGGAGCCGTACGCGCCTTCTCCGGCGTCCTGTACAAGCTGACCAAAGGCCCGCGCGACGAGGACAGCACCGGGAAGCACCGGCATGCGACGCACACGCTGGTCGCCGCCGTCCTGCTGGGCATGCTCGCCGCGAGCCTCGGCGACCGCGGCAAATGGGCCGTACTAGGCGTAGCCGTCACCGGACTGGTACTCGCGGCCGACGTGCTGGGCGACTGGATCGTCCTCGCCGTACTCGGAGCCGCCGGCTGGTCGGTCGTCAGCACCACCGGCGCCGGCACCGCACTGCCGGGCACCGCGGCAGCGGACGCGCTCCAAGCGGGCCTGACACAGATCGGCGGCTGGATCGGTGCCGCCGTGGCACTCGGCATGTTCGTCCACTGCCTGGGCGACAGCCTCACGCGCTCCGGCTGCCCGTGGCTGTGGCCGCTGCCGATCCGCGGCGAGACCTGGTACGAGATCCGCCTCCCGAGGCCGCTGCGGTTCAGCACCGGCCACTGGTTCGAGCACGCGGTGATCGTCCCGGTGCTGACCATCGGCGGCGTACTGCTACTTCCGGGCGCGCTCCAGGTCGTCGAGCGGCTCTTCGACGCGACGAGCGTCTGGCTCGCCGGTCAGTCCTGAAGCCGGCCGGTCAAGTACGACGCGACCCCACCGGATTCCAGCGCCGCCGCGAACCGGCGCTGATTACGCTCACCCGGCCACGCCTCCCAGAAGAACAGCGGCAGCGCGAGCACCGCACCGATCAGCACCAGCCAGTAGCTGTCGGCGACGAAGGCCAGCGGGATCGAGATCAGGAACACCGCCTCACAGACCGCGAACCGCGTGAACGTCGACGCCGTGAAGCGCCGCCACGAGTCTGCCTGAACCTCGGCGGCAGGCCGGTTGGAGTACGCGAGCGGCGGCGTCCGGAAGCCGACCAGTTCGCAGATCGAGTACGCGCCGACCGCGGCGGCGAGTACCACCAGTGGCGGCCAGCTCTTCGGGAACGCGCCGATCCCGTCGGTACCGAGAACGAACCACAGTACGAGCGTCATGAGCGGGATCGCGGCGGCCATCGTCGCGCAGACCATCGTCAGGCTCTGGCGGGCGGCGGGCACGGCTGAGCCGGCTGAGGAGGCTGAAGGTGTCGACACGCGCAAGAGACTAAAGCATCGGAATGTCGACACAATGTGGTCTTTGAGTGACGGAGAGTATTTACAGAAGTTTTTCCGGACTTTTTTGGCAGAAGCTGTAACGCCTACCGGGCGGCCCCCGATAGGACGAGTGAGCCTGGTGGCTGCCCGGACCCCCGAGCGGACAGCCACCAGGCCTACCCATTTCTTCAGGGGTCGGGAGCGGTAATCTGAGGCCCATGTCCTCGCCAGCATCCACGCCCTCGTCGGCCCAGGCTTCGGCCCCGACGCCGGCGCCGCCGTTCGGCCGCCTGACGACCGCGATGATCACCCCGTTCCGGGCCGACGGTTCCCTCGATCTGGACGCCACCCAGAAGGTCGCGACGTATCTCGTCGACGGCGGCAACGACGCCCTGGTGCTGAACGGGACCACCGGCGAGGCGCCGACCACCTCGGACCAGGAGAAGGTCCAGATCATCCAGGCGGTCCGCGAGGCCGTCGGCGACGGCGTCCGGATCGTCGCGGGCGTCGGCACCAACGACACCGCCCACACCGTCGAGTGCGCCAGGCAGGCCGAGGCCGCCGGCGCGGACGGTCTGCTCGTCGTCACGCCGTACTACAACAAGCCTCCGCAGGACGGGCTGAGGGCGCACTTCACCGCGGTCGCCGACGCCACCGGCCTGCCGAACATGCTGTACGACATCCCGGCCCGGTCCGGGGTGGAGATCAAGACCGAGACCCTGATCGCGCTCGCCGAGCACCCGCGGATCGTCGCGGTGAAGGACGCCAAGGGCGACCTGGCCGGGACCACCAAGGTGCTGGCGAACACCGATCTGTTCTACTACTGCGGTGCCGACGAGTTGAACCTCGCCTCCCTGGCGATCGGTGCGGTCGGTATTGCGAGCGTCGTGGCGCACGTCGCCAGCCGGGAGTACCGGAAGCTGATCGACGCCGTGGTGGCCGGAGACCTCGCAGCAGCACAGGATATTGATCGACGGCTGGTGCCCGCCGTCGAGACGATCATGACCATGACCCAGGGCGCCATCATGGTGAAGGCCGCGCTCAAGCTGGCCGGTGTCATCGAGCATGCGACGCTTCGTTCGCCGCTGGTCGAGGCGACGCCCGGGCAGACCGACCGGCTCACCACCGACTTGAAACAGGCAGGACTGATTGCATGAGCCATCCCCATCCAGATCTCGACGCGCCCGGACGTCTCGCTCCGGGCGCTTTGCGGGTGATCCCGCTCGGCGGCCTCGGCGAGGTCGGCCGCAATATGACCGTGTTCGAGTACGACGGCAAGCTGCTGATCGTCGACTGCGGCGTACTGTTCCCGGACGAGAACCAGCCCGGTGTGGACCTGATCCTGCCGGACTTCGAGCCGATCCGGGACCGTCTCGACGACGTCGTCGCGGTCGTCCTGACGCACGGCCACGAGGACCACATCGGCGGGTTGCCCTACCTGCTGCGTGAGCGGGGCGACATCCCGGTGATCGGGTCCCAGCTCACGCTCGCGCTGCTCGAGGGCAAGCTGAAGGAGCACCGGCACCGCAACGTGCCGCAGCAGACCGTGGTCGAGGGCGAGAAGCTCCAGATCGGCCCGTTCGTCTGCGAGTTCGTGGCGGTCAACCACTCGATCCCGGACGCGCTCGCGGTCGCGATCAAGACCCCGGCCGGCGTCGTCCTGCACACCGGTGACTTCAAGATGGACCAGCTGCCGCTGGACAACCGGATCACCGACCTGCGCGCGTTCGCCCGGCTCGGCGAGGAGGGCGTCGACCTGTTCATGGTCGACTCCACGAACTCCGAGGTCCCCGGCTTCACCACCCACGAGCGCGACATCGCGCCGGTCCTGGACCGGGTCTTCACCAAGGCCAAGAACCAGCGCATCATCGTCGCCTGCTTCGCCTCGCACGTGCATCGCGTCCAGCAGGTGATGGACGCCGCCGTGAAGCACCGGCGCAAGGTCGCGTACGTCGGCCGCTCGATGGTCCGCAACATGGGCGTCGCCCGCGACCTCGGCTTCCTGAACGTGCCTGGCGACACGCTGATCGACATGCGCGACCTCGACAACTACCCGCCGGAGCAGGTGGTGCTGGTGTCGACCGGTTCGCAGGGCGAGCCGATGTCGGCGCTGTCCCGGATCGCGGCGAACGACCACAACGTCGTCCACCTGCAGCCGGGTGACACCGTCGTACTGGCATCGTCCCTGATCCCCGGCAACGAGAACTCGGTCTACCGGGTGATCAACGGCCTGATCCGGCACGGCGCGAACGTCATCCACAAGGGCAACGCGCTGGTGCACGTCTCCGGGCACGCGAGCGCGGGCGAGCTGCTGTACTGCTACAACATCGTGAAGCCGCGCAACGTGATGCCGGTGCACGGCGAGATCCGGCACCTGCACGCGAACGCGGACCTCGCGGTCCAGACCGGCGTACCGCGGGAGAACGTGGTCGTCGTCGAGGACGGCGTGGTGGTCGACCTCATCGACAAGAAGGCCGTCGTGGCCGGCAAGGTCGACTGCGGGTACGTCTTCGTGGACGGCTCCACGGTCGGCGACATCACCGAGACCTCGCTCAAGGACCGCCGGATCCTCGGCGACGAGGGCTTCATCTCGGTGATCGCGGTGATGGACTCGGTGACCGGCAAGCTGACCGCCGGCCCGGAGATCCAGGCCCGTGGGTTCGCCGAGGACGACACGGTCTTCGACGACCTGAAGCCGCGGATCGAGGCCGAGATCGAGAAGGCCATCGGCGGCGGCGTCGACGACATGTACCAGTTGCAGCAGGTGATCCGCCGGGTGGTCGGCAAGTGGGTCAGCGACACCCACCGCCGCCGCCCGATGATCATTCCCGTGGTCGTCGAAAGCTAGTACCCTCGGCGCGAGCTACGGAAAGGGTGGGTCGGCGATGAGCGTCAGCGGGGTGAACGGGACGGGGCAGCGCCGGCCCACGATGAAGGAGGTCGCCGCCCGGGCCGGGGTCGCACTGAAGACCGTGTCCCGGGTGGTGAACGAGGAGCCGAACGTCAGCCCGGAGCTGACCGCCAAGGTCCAGGCGGCGATCAAGGACCTGAACTACACGCCGAACGAGTCGGCCCGGATGCTGCGCCGCGGCAAGACCGGGACGATCGCGGTGGTGATCCGCGACATCGGCGACCCGTTCTTCGCGTCGCTCGGCCGGGCCGTCGAGCTGTGGGCCCGGTCGTCCGGCTCCGTGGTGATGATCGGGCTGACCGACGAGGATCCGGAGCGGGAGAAGGACGTCTGCCTGGAGTTCGTTGCCCGCCGCCCCGATGCGCTGATCATGGCGCCGATCGGGGAGACCCAGGACTATCTCGCCCCGCACGTGGACGCCGGGATGGCGGTCGTCACGATCGACCGGCCTGCGCACGGGATCGAGGCGGATGCCGTGCTCGCGGACAACGCGGGCGGCATCGACCAGGCGATCGACCACCTGGTCCGGCAGGGCCACCACCGGATCGCGTACCTCGGCGACGACGAGCGGATCTTCACCGCCCGGGAGCGTGTGGTCGCGTACCGGGCGGCGATGGCCCGGCACCGGATCGACGTCGACGAGGACCTGGTGCACCTGTCCGAGCCGACCACCGAGGGCATCGGCATCACGCTCTCGGCGGTCCTCGACCGCGCCGAGCCGGCCACCGCGCTGCTCTCGGCGAACAACATGACCACCGCCGAGGTGCTGCGCGGCCTGGCCGGCCGCCGCGATCAGGTGGCGCTGGTGTCGTTCGACGACCTCCAGCTCGGCGACCTGCTCAGCCCCGGGCTGACCGCGGTCGCCCAGTCCGCCGACGTGATGGCCCGGACGGCGATCCAGCTGATGACCGAACGCCTCCCGGAGCCGCACCGCCCCGGCCGGACGGTCCGGGTCCCGGTCAAGCTGACGATTCGCGGCTCGGGGGAGATTCCGCCGGCACGCTGACCGCCTGCCCCGGCTCGCCGAACCGGGCGAGCGCGACGGCGCCAAGAACCGCGAGGACGAACCCGGCGACCGCCGGCGCGGTGTAGCCCGGCCGCGCGTGGTCGCCCAGCAGGACAAGCCCGACCAGCGCGGGAAAGACGGTCTCACCGACGACGAGCATGGCGGTGGCGGTCGTGACGCCGCCGCGCTGCAGTGCCGCGGCGTAGCAGAGCATCGCGAGTGCGCCGCCGGCGATCGCGGTGTAGGTGGCCGGCTCGGTGATCAGGTCCGCGGGCCGCAGGCTCGGGATGATCCGGCCCGAGACGGCGACCACGCCGAAGCCGAGTCCCGCGATCAGGCCCAGCGACGGGCCGTGCAGCCTCTTCGGCATCAGCGGGATCAACACCCGTGCCAGACCGAGCACCGCGACAGCACCACCCAGCGCCCATCGGAAGCCGTGCCCGACGGCTGGGTTGCCCTCACTGCCGGCCGACACGCCCAGCAGGCCCAGTCCGAGGCAGACGACGCCGACCGCGGTCCATTCACGCCGCCCGAGCCGGACGCCGAGGGTGCGTGCGGCGACTGCGGTGACGGCCAGGCTGGCGGCCAGCGCGGACTGCACCACGAACAGTGGCAGCACCTGGAGCGCCGCAACCTGCAGACAGAACCCCACGACGTCCAGCCCCATACCGAGCACGAAGCGTGGCTTGATGACGACGTCGTGCGCGCTCGCGTCGGCGGCTCCGGCGGCGGCCGACGCCTGCAGGATCGAGGCCAGGCCGTACGCGACAGCTGCCGCCAACGCGCCTGCCAGACCCCACCACATGACCGCCAGACTAGATCAGCAGCCGTGGCGGCGCGTTCTGACTCAGGCCAGATTCCGCGCGCCGGCGGACCTCAGCTCCGCGGCGAGTGGGCAGTCGAAGGGGTCGCGGGCCTGCAGCCCCACGTTGTTCAGGTAGTCGACGACGATCCGGTACGAGGTGAACAGGCCGACCTCGGCGTACGCGATGCCGTGCAGCTCGCAGTACTCCCGGACGATCGGGCGCACCTTGCGCAGCGTCGGCCGCGGCATGCTCGGGAAGAGGTGGTGCTCGATCTGGTAGTTGAGCCCGCCCATCGCCAGATCGGTGAACAGTCCACCGCGGATGTTGCGTGAGGTGAGCACCTGACGGCGCAGGAAGTCGAGCTTCATCCCGGCCGGTACGAGTGGCATGCCCTTGTGGTTCGGGGCGAACGCGGCGCCCAGGCACACCCCGAAGACGGCCAGTTGCAGCCCGAGGAACGCGCTCGCCTTGCCGGGCGGCAGCAGGAGGTAGAGCGCGGCGACATACAGCGTGATCCGGGCGACGACCACCGCCGCCTCGATGCGGTCGCTCCGGCTGGCGTTCCGGCGGAGCAGGTGCCGCAGGCTCGAGGCGTGCAGCCCGATGCCCTCGAGCGTGAGGAGCGGGAAGAACAGCCAGCCCTGGCGCGCGGCGATCCAGCGGCCGAACGGCCCGCGCTTCGCGACCGCGTCCGGGGTGAACGCGACGGCGTCGAGCTGAACGTCGGGGTCCTTGTCGACCTGGTTCGGGGCGCCGTGGTGCCGGTTGTGCTTGTTGCGCCACCAACTGACGCTCATCCCGAGGACACCGCCGGCCAAGATCCGGGCGGTCCAGTCGTTGCGCGCGTTGGAATGGAAGATCTGCCGGTGCGCGCTGTCGTGGCTGAGGAACGCCACCTGCACCAGGACGAGCGCCAGCGCACCGGCCAGCAACAGCTGGAGCCAAGAGTCGCCGAGCAGCACGACACCGACCGCCACGGCGAGCAGAGCGAGGCCGACAAGGCTGATCCGCGTGTAGTAGTAGCCCTGACGGCGCCGCATCAGACCGAGGTCTTGCACGGTTTGCAGGAGGTCGGTGTAGAGGCTGACGTACCGCTGCTGGGTGCGCACGCCCTCATCATGGGGGTCAGAAGCTCCCAGGCACAGCACCGGGGAGCGTGATTTGGCGCCCAGTTTTCCTCGGTGTCACCTCACTGTCATTCCTGGAGCGCACCTTCGGGACATGAAACTGAGCCGTCGTCAACTCCTTGCCGCCACCACCGCAGCCGGTGCTTCGGTCGCCGTACCCGGTACTTTCGCGGCCACCGCCTCGGCCGCACCGAACCTCGTCCGCCGGGACCGCGCCGCGCTGCCGTCCGGCGTCGCCAGCGCCGACGTCACGCCGAACTCGGCGGTCGTCTGGTCACGCACCGACCGTCCGGGCCGCCTGGTCGTCCAGCTGACCGGCCACGGCCGCTTCGACCGGGCGATCTCGCTGCGCGGGCCGAGGACCGACGCCGGCGACGACTTCACCGCACGGCTGCCGCTGCGCGGTCTGCGGCCGGGGCAGCGCTACGACTACCGGCTCGGTTTCGAGGACGCGTACGGGCGGATCGGCCAGACCCTCGACGGCTCGTTCACCACTCCGGGCCGCAGCCGCGGCGTGTCGTTCGTGTTCACCGGCGACACCGCGGGGCAGGGGTACGGCATCAACCCGGAGCTGGGCGGGATGATCGCGTACAAGGCCATGCACGAGACCCGGCCGGACTTCTTCCTGCACTCGGGCGACAACATCTACGCCGACGGCCCGATCGAGGCCGAGCTGAAGGTTGCCGACGGCACCGTCTGGAAGAACGTGGTGACCGAGGAGGTCTCGAAGGTCGCGGAGACGCTGGCCGAGTACCGCGGCCGGTACAAGTACAACCTGCTCGACGAGAACGTCCGCAACCTGTACGCCGACGTACCGCTGATCGCGCAGTGGGACGACCACGAGACGCTCAACAACTGGTACCCGGGGGAGATCCTCGACGACTCGCGGTACGTCGAGCGGCGTGTCGACGTACTGGCAACGCGGGCGAAGAAGGCATTCCTCGAGTACTTGCCGATGGAGCACATCGGCGGCCGCGACCGCATCTACCGCAAGGTCAGCTACGGTCCGTTGCTCGACGTGTTCTGCCTGGACATGCGTACGTACCGCGGTGCGAACCCGCTGCCGTCGGAGGCCGGTCCGGTGGCGATGCTCGGCGCCGAACAGGCGGCCTGGCTGGTCCGTGAGGTCGCGGCGTCACGCGCGACCTGGAAGGTGATCGCGAGTGACATGCCGCTCGGTCTGCTGGTCCCGGACGGCGACCTGGTCGAGGCGGTCGGCAACGGCCTGCCGGGCGCGCCGGGGGGTCGCGAGCACGAGATCGCGTGGGTGCTGAGCCAGTTCAAGAAGCGCAAGGTGCGGAACGCGATCTGGCTGACGGCCGACGTGCACTACGCCGCCGCGCACCACTATGACCCGGCGCGGGCGGCGTACACCGACTTCGACCCGTTCTGGGAGATCGTGGCCGGCCCGATCAACGCCGGTGCGTTCGGCCCGAACCCGCTGGACAGCACCTTCGGCCCGAAGGTCGTCTGGACCAAGGTGGCCGACTTCCCCAGCCAGTCGCCCGCGAGCGGCAACCAGTTCTTCGGGCACACCCGGATCGATCCGCGGACCGGCGTCTTCACGGTGTCGCTGCGGAACCTGTTCGGCGACGTGCTCTGGACCAAGGACATCCCCCCGGCCCACCACTAGTGGGGCCCGTCGTACCCACCGAGCTCCGGCGCCTGTGCGGGATGCCGCCCACCGGAGCCGGTGGGTACGCTGTCACACCTGCTGGAGGGTCAGCGCTCCCGGGCCTTCGAGCTGCGGCAGCACGACGCGCCGTCCGGTGAGCAGGAGGAGCAGCGAGAGCACCGGTCCGCGGAGCTCCGGCCCGGCGCCGACGCTCCAGTCGATGTCGGTGGCGACCAGGCGAAGTCCGGCGTACGAGAGTGGTTTGAAGACCTTCGACTTCCGCCGGCCGCTCCGCGATGCCTGGTAGCCCCAGGCGCGATCCGCGGCCGTCGCCGCCGCCTCGGGCGGGACCGGCAGCGATCGGCCCAGCGGGATCGCCATGTCCTGTCCCTGGACGACGATGTCGAGCAACGTCTCGAACGGCGTGACGCCGAGGTTGTGCCGGCGCGATCCGGCCATGCCGCGGATCCCGCCGACGAGTTGCTCGATCGGCAGCGCCGCCTGGTCGCGGGCGGAGGTCAGGATCATCCAGTTGAGGCTGTGGACACCGGGGTGCTTCACAGCGAGCCGGAACACGTCGCCGAGGCCCATCTGCTGCAGCGTGAGATGCCCGGCGACGTCGCGGACGGTCCAGCCATCACAGAGCGAACGGTGTCCCCAGTCGTCCGGCCGCAGGGTTTCCAGCCAGTCGGCCGTGCGCAGCCGCTGCGCGTCGATCGCGGTCCAGAGCTCGTCGTCGTTCATGAGCTTGTCCCTCCCTTGGTCGGACGGTAGCGCACATCGGGCGGTGTGGAGCGGGTGCGTTTGAGTTCGAAGAAGTCGCGGGACCGCCCGAGCAGCCGGACGCCGTCGAACAGGCGCAGCGCGTCGTCGCCGAGCGGGACCGCGTTCAGGACCGGGCCGAAAGTGGTCGAAGATCTGATCCCCGAACGCCTGGTGCCAGGTCCGGAACGCCTCGCGTCCGTCATGCCTCTCAGCGTGCGCCGCGGTTCCGTGGCGCCGCATCGTGCGAATTGCTCATTCGGGGTGCTGAGTACGGCGTTGGGCTGCCCACGCGGCCACCTGGGCACGGTTCACGAAGCCGAGCTTGGCGAGGATGTGCTGGACGTGGTTCTGGGCGGTGCGCTCGGAGATGACGAGCACGGCGGCGATCTCGCGATTCGTCAGGCCGTCGGCGACGAGCCGGGCGACCTCGCGTTCGCGGGGGCTCAGCGGGTCGTCTGGTTTGCCGAGCCAGGCGAGCCAGGGCGTCATCTTCAAGGCCTTCGCCAGCGGGAGCGTTTCGGTCGCTGTCGCTCGGGCTCTCGCCGGCTGCCCCGATCTGCCGTACACCTCGGCCAGCAGGCAGGCGGCCTCCACGGCGAACCCTGGCGCACCGACGGTCCGGCACAGCACGATCGCTCGACGGAGGTCGGCGGCGACCCGGGCCGCGACCGGGTGCAGGAGGAGTTCGCCGGCCTGAGGTGTCTGCCAGGACTCCGGGCGGCCGCAGCGGTAGTAAAGCGCGGAGGCCTCGTCGAGGCGACCCGCCTCGACGAGCACGAAGGCACGGCAGAGGCGCGCGAAGAGATCCCAGCGAGAGTCCGTCCCGAACTGCCACGTGGCCGGCCCGAGCACGGCCTCGGTGTACCCCAGGTGATGGCCGCGAAGGACCTGGAACATCACCTCGGCGCCGTGCACGGCGGGATGACCGATCCGGCGGAACCCGTCCAACGCGTCGTCGAGCACGGCCTCGGCCTCGTCGAACTCAGCACGTGCCAGCGCGAGCGAGGCACGGGTGACGAGGACGTGCCAGCGTCCGTGCGGGCCGCCGGCCCGGTCGGCGCAGCTCGCCAGGCGTCCGGTCTCTGCTGCGATGGCGGCCAGGTCACCGCGGTACCAGAGCGTGTCGATCCGCCACAGGCGGCCGCGGAGTTCGACCTCGGCGCGGCCGGTCGCCGTACCGAGCTCGATCATCCGCGCAGCGGCGGCGGCCAGGTCGTCGACGTCGTCGGGTCCGCTGGTGGCGAACTGGCGGGCGGTGAGTGCTTCGACGAGCAGATCGGTGTCGCCGAGAGCCTCGGCCTGCGCGAGGGCGTCGCTGCTCGCTGCCACGGCTTCCGGCCAGCGGGCGAGGTACACGGCCGCTTGGGCCTGCCGGGCGCGGAGGTGGACCGTGAAGTTCGGGGTGCGGTCGCGTGCCGCCAAGGCCTCGGTGCACCACTGGTGGATGTCGCCGTCCCACTCCGACTGCCCGATCGGCTCCAGGCTTACTGCCGCTTGGGCGAGCAGGCCGGTCGTCTGTGACCTGCGGGCGGTAGTGACTGCTGCCTGCACGGCAGCGTGCGCGGCCGAGAGGTCCCCGGCGCGTACGGCCGCCTGAGCGAGCTGGAGCTGCAGCGGTGCTCTGTCCAGCGCGTCCGGCGTCGTCGCAACTGCTGCTGACCAGTGCCGCAGGATCTCTGCCTGGTCGGTGGTGGGATCCAGTGCCTCCGCAGTACGACGGTGGAGGTCGGCGCGGGTGCTGAGGGGCAGGTGCGCTTCGGCGTCACGCCGTACCGACTGGTCCGGGAACCAGGCGTCGCGGGAGTCGGACGGTACGACCAGTGCGCCCGAACGCACCAGGGCGTCGACTGCGGCCAGGAAGTCGCCACGCGGCAGGTCCACGACCTGCTGCAGTACGTCGAGGCGCACCCGCTCGCCGGCGACCGCGGCAGCGGCCAGCAGCTGGTCCATGCCCGGCCGGGGGTTGCTCACGCTCGCAGTGTGACCGTCCGCGGCGCGCGTACGCCAGGCCACCATTTAGGTTGTCTGTATGACCTATCCGGAGAGCCGCCGCGACGATGTCGTCGAGACGTTGCACGGGCGCCAGATCGCTGATCCGTACCGCTGGCTGGAAGACCCTGACTCGCCTGACACCCAGGACTGGGTCAACCGGCAGAACGCCTACACCCAGGCGGAGTTGGCGGGCTACCCCGAGCGCGGCTGGTTCCAGAGCACGATGTCCGCGATCCTCGCGCGCCCCCGCGCCGGCGTCCCCGAGAAGAAGGCCGGCTGGTACCTCGTCGGCCGCAACGACGGTACGCAGGCACAGGACGTGATTTACGTCGCCGAGTCGCTCGAGGAGCTGCTGTCCGGCGGGCGGGTGCTGATCGACCCGAACACGCTGTCCGAGGACGGCACCGACTCACTCGGGTCGTTCACCGTCAGTCCCGACGGCAAGTACTTCGCCTACGGCATCAACGAGAGCGGCAGCGACTGGACGACGTTCCGGTTGCTCGACATGGCCACGGGTACTCCGGTGGACGACGTGGTGACGGAGGCCAAGTTCAGCGAGGCGACCTGGCTCCCGGACAGCTCCGCGTACCTTTACCTGCACTACCCGGCCAGTGGACGCAGTGAGGGCACTGAGACCGCCTCGTTGTCCGGCGGGCGGCTGACGCTGCACCGGGTCGGCACACCGCAGTCCGAGGACGAGCTGGTGCTGAGCGTCCCTGGCAAGGACCGGTACTTCTTCACGCCGGAGGTGTCCGATGACGACCGGTACGTCGTCGTGCACATCACCGAGGGCACTGACCCTGCGACGCGCCTCTGGGTCTACCCGATCACCAGTGAGGGTCTGGGCGAGCCGGTGAAGGTGGTGGACGAGTTCGCCGACGAGATCGCGTTCGTGCGGATGTCCGGCGACCAGCTGGTGCTGCGGACCGACCGCGACGCCTCCCGCGGACGCCTGGTGTTGTCGGACCTGGCCGGCCAGTTCACGGACCTCATCCCGGAGAGCGACTCCACCCTGCAGGCAGTCCGCGGTACGGCAAACGGCCTGGCCACGTTGACTCTTGTCGACGCGCAGTCGGTGCTGACGCTCTACGCGCTGGACGGCTCCGGTGGTCGCGTGGTCGAGGTGCCGGGCGGGGGAGTGGTCGGCTTCAACGCGGCACCGAAGCACGAGGAGCTCTTCATCGGCCTGTCGACGACGACCGATCCCACACTGTCGTACGTCGTCTCCACCGGTTCAGGCAACGTACGCGCGCTGCCGGAGTTGGTGCGCGGTGCAGGGGGCTTCACGCCGCCACAGGTCACCGTGACGCGCCACGTGGCGCCAGGACGCGACGTCCCGTACTTCCTGATCACCCGCTCGGACCTGGACTTCTCAGCGCCACGCCCGACGCTCATGTGGGGGTACGGCGGATTCCGCATCCCGATCCAGGCCGACTACCGCCCCGGTTGGCCGGCGTGGCTGGCTGCCGGGGGCGTACTGGTCATCGCGAACCTGCGTGGTGGCGGCGAGTACGGGACCGACTGGCACGACGCCGGGCGGCTGAAGAACAAGCAGAACGTGTTCGACGACTTCATCGCGGTCGCTGAGCACCTGCGGGACACCGGAGTGACCACACCGGAGCAGCTGGCGATGCACGGTCGTAGCAACGGTGGCCTGCTCGTCGGTGCAGTCATGACGCAACGGCCCGACCTGTTCGCGGTCGCCCTGCCCGGTGTAGGCGTACTGGACATGCTGCGATTCCACCTGTTCACAGTGGGAGCGGCGTGGGCGTCCGACTACGGTCTGCCCGACGACCCGGACCAGTTCGCGGACCTGCTGGCGTACTCGCCTCTGCACCGCGTGAGCGACGGTACGGCGTACCCGGCGACTCTCGTGGTCACAGGTGACCACGACGACCGGGTGGTCCCGCTGCACAGTCACAAGTTCATGGCGGCGCTCCAGCACGCGCAGGCCGGTCCGCAGCCGGTCTTGACCCGAGTGGAAGTCAACACCGGCCATGGCTTCGGCAAACCTGCCGCGATGGTGGCGTCGGAGTGGGCCGATCTACTGGCGTTCGCTGCTCACCATGTAGGTCTCGTACCGCCTGAGCAGTAGGAGGGCCTGCGTGGGATTAAGTCACCAGATCCGCGGTGCGTGGAGGTCGCGGGGGTCGTCGGACGGCTGACAGCCGTGGGCGCTCTCCGCGTACTCCGTCCGCGGGCCGGTGGTGGCCAGCGTGCGTACTGCGTTGACGAGCCGGTCGACGTGCTCGCGGGTCGTCCCGAGGCCGAGGCTGGCGCGTACCGCCGTGCCGTGCTCCGGGGAGCCGGCGAGCAGGTGACCGACCAGCGGGTGCGCGCAGAACTTGCCGTCGCGGACGCCGATGCCGTACTCGGCGCTGAGCGCCGCGGACACCAGGGTCGAGGTCAGTCCGGCCACCGTGAAGCAGACGGTGCCGACGCGGTCCGCCTCCTCGCCGAAGATCGAGTACGTCGTGACGCCGTCGAGCTGTGCGAGCCCGGTCCGGAGACGGGCCAGCAGGCTGCGCTCGTGCTGTTCGATGGCGTCGCGGTGCTTCGTGATCGCGGCACACGCGCTCGCCAGCGCGATGGCGCCGATGACGTTGGGGGAGCCGCCCTCGTGCCGCGCCGGGCCGGTCGACCAGACGACGGTGTCGTTGGTGACGGCGTGCGTCGCGCCACCGCCGTACAGGTACGGGTCGGCGGCGTCGAGCCAGTCGGAGCGGCCGATCAGCGCGCCGGCACCGTACGGCGCGTAGAGCTTGTGACCGGACAGCGCGACCCAGTCGACGTCCAGGCCGGCGATGTCGACCGGGCGGTGCGGGGCCAGCTGCGCCGCGTCCAGGCAGACCCGCGCGCCGTGCGCCTTCGCCACCTTGGCGATCTCGGCGATCGGGAAGATCTCGCCGGTCACGTTCGACGCGCCGGTGATGACGACCAGCCGCGGACCCTCGGGCGCCTCGCGGAGAGCGTCGGCGACGGCCGACACGGCCTCGGTCTGCCCGGCCGGTGCCGCCAGCCGCACGGTCCGCTCGGCGGGCCAGGGCAGCAGGGCGGCGTGGTGCTCGGACTCAAACACGATCACCGTCGCGTCGGCCGGCACCGCGTGCGCCAGCAGGTTGAGTGAGTCGGTGGTCTGCCGGGTGAAGATCACCTGGTCGTCCTGGCGGGCACCGACGAAGGCATGCACCTCGGTGCGGGCCCGCTCGTACCACTGGGTGGTGATCCGGGAGGCGTAGCCGTTGCCGCGGTGCACAGAGGCGTACGACGGCAGCGCCGCCTCGACGCTGGCCCGCACGGACTCCAGACACGGGGCGCTCGCACCGTGGTCGAAGTTCGCATAGTCGGTGACCCGGCCGTCGGCGAGCGGGACCAGCAGGTCCGCGCCGACGGTGGCCGGGATGGTGCCGGTGGGCTGCCGGGTGACGGCCGGCCGCGAGGTCGTCGTACTGGCCGGCTCGAGAATGGAGAGGATCGACATGACGCTGCTCCCAGGGAAGTCCGCACTTGCCGAACGGGGTATCCGCACGGCCTGGTCTTCACCCGGGGCACCCCACCGCGGAGGAGGGTTGCCGGCCAGCTAGCCGGGGCTTGTCGCTGACACTCATGACCTGCCGAGAACGGTAACGAACGGGACACGCCTGCCGCCAGTGCCTATCTCATGTGATGAGATGTCTGCACACATCGTGGACAACCCTGAGGAATGCCGATGACCTGGAGCGCACCCGACGTCGAGCGGCCGGACGGCTCGCTGACCGCACCCGAGCGCGACCTGCTGCAGGGTTACCTGGATTTCTATCGCAGCACCCTGCTCGTCAAGTGTGCGGGGCTGACCCCGGACCAGCTGGCGGAGCGGCCGTCGCCGCCGTCGAACCTGTCGCTGCTCGGTCTGATCCGGCACCTCACGAAGGTCGAGCGGATCTGGTTCCGGATCCACTTCGCCGACGAGCCGGCCGAGCCGCTGTTCGCCCCGGAGCTCGGCAAGGACGCCGACTTCGAGCTGATCGATCCGGCCGACGCGCAGGCCGCGTACGATGGGCTGGTCGCGGAGTGGAAGCTCTCCGACGAGGCGGCCGCCGGGCGCTCGCTGGACGACCGGTTCAGCTTCGGCGGCACCGAGTCGACGCTGCGGATGATCTACATCCACCTGATCGGTGAGTACGCGCGGCACTGCGGGCACGCCGACCTGGTTCGCGAGCAGCTGGACGGCACCACCGGCGCCTGAAAGTGGTCCACCCGGACTGGAAACCGATTGCCGCAGACTCTTCCGGTCATCGACGTACTGTGTTCGACTCGTTACATGAAGCGACCAGCCGCCCTCGTTGCCCTGCTGGCAACGATGCTCGCCGCCGTGCTGGTGACACCTGCCAACGCGGCCTCCGATGTCCGGATCGAGGTCTTGTCCACGCCGCGCGCCGATATGGTCAGCGCCGGCGACGTGCTGCTCGGAATCACCGGGCGGCACCTGGACGACCTCAAGGTCCGGCTCAACGGGAAGGACGTCACCGACGCCTTCTCCCAGCAGTCAGGCAAGCTCATCGGTGTCGTCCGGGGTCTCAAGGACGGCCGCAACACGGTGACCGCCGCGCGGGCGCGGCTCGAGGTCACCAACCACCCACGCTCTGGCCCGCTGCTCGCTGGACCGCACGAGGCTCCGTACGTCTGCGGTACGGCGGACTTCGTCACGCTCGCCAAGGCCAAGCTCGGCCCGCCGTCCGACGCGAACTGCTCGGTGCCGACCCGCGTCGACTACCTGTACCGCTCCACGGTCGACCGCTCGCTCAAGGTCCTCCCGGCGACGAAGCCGGCCGACCTTGCCACCACCACGACGTCCGACGGCCGCACGGTGCCGTACATCATCCGCGTCGAGACCGGGGTGATCAACCGGTCGATCTACGAGTACGCCGTGCTGAACGATCCCGCGGGCGGTGAGCCGAACGTACTCAAGGTCCCGAGCGGATGGAACGGCCGCCTGGTCTACACGTTCGGCGGCGGCTGTCCCGGCGGGTGGTACCAGCAGGGGAGTGGCACCGGTGGCGTGAACGACGACGTGCTGCTCGGCCGTGGGTACGCCGTCGCGTCGTCGAGCCTCAACGTGTTCGGGGTGAACTGCAACGGCGTCCTGGCCGCCGAGACCATGTCGATGACGCGCGAGCACATCCTCGAGACCATCGGCGTACCTCGACAGACGATCGGCTGGGGTTGCTCCGGTGGTTCGTACCAGGTGTTCCAGATCGCCGACGACTACCCAGGACTGCTGGACGGGATCGTGGCGTCGTGCGTGTTCCCGGAGGTCGGGTTCGCGACCCTGCACACGATCACCGACGCGCTGCTGCTCGACCACTACTTCAAGTCGGCGACCGGGTGGACGGACGAGCAGAAGCGGGCCGCGGCGGGCTTCGGCAAGGTCGGTACGATCGCCAACCTGGCCGGCGCCGGACGCCGCATCGACCCGCGCGTTTATTGCCCAGCGCAACTACCTGTCGCGGAGCGCTACGACCCGGTGAGCAATCCGGACGGTGCGCGCTGCGACGTCTACGACCACCAGGTCAACGTCTGGGGCAAGGACCCGAGCACCGGCGCGGCGCGCAGGCCGCTCGACAACGTCGGCATCCAGTACGGCCTGGACGCGTTGAACGCGGGCAAGATCACGGCCGCGGAGTTCCTCGACCTGAACCGGTCGATCGGCGGCTTCGACCAGGATGCCAACTTCGTCCCCGCCCGTACGGTCGCGGATCCGCAGGCGATCAAGACGGCGTACCGGACCGGGCAGTTGATCAACGGTGGTGGTGGGCTCGCCAGTACGCCGATCATCGACTACCGGCAGTACTGGGACGAGTTGCCGAACGGCGACATCCACCTGATCTTCCACTCGTTCTCGCTCCGCGAACGGCTGCGGAAGGCGAACGGTGACGCGGACAACCAGATCATGCTCGTACAAGCGGGCGACGCACCGGGCGGTTTCAGTACGACGAACCCCGTACTGACCGACGCGCTGTCCGCGCTGGACCGGTGGATGGATGCGGTGGACGCCGACCACGGCCCTGGCTCGTCACACGCGCGGCTGATCCGCAACAAGCCGGCTGCGCTGACCGACGCGTGCTGGAGCCCGACGAACCAGAAGGTCGTCGAGGAACAGGTGGACGGCATCGGTACGACGACGTGCAACACGTTCTACCCGGTGTGGCCGGCGCCACGGCAGGTGGCGGGCGCATCCGTTGCCAACGACATCATCAAGTGTCGCCTCCAGCCGCTGGAGCGCTCCGACTACAAGGTGCCGCTGACAACCGTGCAGTGGAAGGCGTTGCGGCAGATGTTCCCGGACGGGGTGTGCGACTGGTCCACGTCCGGCGTGGGACAGCAGAAACCGGCCGGGAGTTGGCCGACGTTCTAATAGGCTGCGGGGTGTGCCTTTCACGCTGGCCCACCCCGCGGCTGTCCTTCCGCTGGTCCGTCGGCCGTTCGTGGCGTCGGCTCTGGTGGCGGGTGCGGCCGCACCGGACCTGCTGTACGTGGGCGTGCTCTATCGGATCGCGACGCAGCACATCAACGGCAATCTCACGCTGACCCTCACGCACCGGTTCACCTCGGCGTTCTGGCTGGACCCGTTGCTGGCGTTGCTGCTGCTCGCTGGCTTCCACCTTGTCCTGAAACGGCCGCTCGTCGCTCTCGCACCACCTGCGCTCGCTGCGCGCCTACCCACGTCCTCCAGGCCCAACATCCTGTGGGTCGTCGTCTCGGTTGTTGTCGGCGCGTTGACCCACGTGATCTGGGACTCGTTCACCCATGGCGACGGCTACTTCGTCCGCCGCTTCCCGGGGTTCTTCGGCGCACAGGTCACGGGAGCTTGGGACGTGAACCGCATCCTCCAGTACGCCAGCACGGTCGGCGGCTGCCTGATCCTGGCTGTCTGGCTGTACCGCTGGTATCGGCGTACCCCGGCTGCGGCTACACCGCGTGACAAGATGCCGGCCTGGGTGCGGTACCTCGTACTGGGTGCACTCGTACTCTTCGCAGTCGTCGGGGCGGTGGTGGAGCTGAATCGGGCCGACGGTGGCCTGGCCGGTGAGACCGCCGTACGGCTGGTGCTGTCCGGACTCGTGTCCGGCGGACTGGCCGCACTCGCGTGGTACGTGGTCCTCTGGCACCTGGAGCGCTTGCGCCGCCGCCGTGATGCTACGGATGGGGCGGCGTGATCACTGTGATCGGCGTGTGACACATGGGACTCGTGGGGTAGTCGGGGTAGCCTGAGCAATATGGCGACCCGCACGTCTTCCCCGGCGCGGGCGCAGAAGTCGGCAGCCAAACGGCCGAGCACGGCCCGTTCCGCTGCTGGTGGACGCTCCCGTCCTTCAGGCGCCCAGAAGCGTGGGCAGAGCACCCAGAGCAGAAATGGCGCGAAGCGCGGCACTGGATCCACCGCCGCGCGGACCAGTACGCCCAAAAACACCGGACCAGGCCCGTTCGCGGCCGCCATGCTCGCGCTCGGTCGCGGAGTGGTGAAGGTCTGGATCGGCATCGCGCACCTGCTCGGCAGCATGGTGCGGGGGATCGGTCACAGTGCCCGCGACCTGGAGCCGGAGCACCGCCGTGACGGCGCCGGCCTGTTCCTGATCGGCCTGGCGGTCGTCGTGGCCGCCGCGATCTGGTGGGACCTCCCGGGTTCGGTCGGCAACGGCGTGCGGACGGTCGTCGGCGGCAGCATCGGCATGCTCGGCTGGGCGTTGCCGCTGTTGCTCGTGGTGATCGCGGTCCGTACGCTGCGGCACCCGGACCGCAACGGCCCGGCCGGCCGTCAGGTGATCGGCTGGACCGCGGTCTGCCTCGGCGTGCTCGGCCTGATCCACATCGCCAACGGTCTGCCCCGGCCGAACAACCCGGCCGACGGCCCGCTGCGTGACGCCGGCGGCGCGATCGGGTACTTCATCTCCTCGTTCCTCTCCGACCTTCTGACCCAGTACGTCGCCGCGCCGCTGCTCGTGCTGCTGGCGATCTTCGGCGCCCTGGTCATCACGGGGACCCCGGTGTACGCGATCCCGCTGCGCTTCCGCGCCGCCTTCGACGTACTGATGGGACGCACCGAGCTGCCCGAGGACGCTCCTTCCGTCCAGGGCGCACCGACCGACGACACGGTCCGGCTGACTCGCAAGCAGCGACGTGCGAAGGCCGAGCCGGACGAGGACGGCGAGCCGACGGTCAAGCCGTACGACTCGCCCGTGCTCGAGGAGACCCCGAAGCGCGGTCGCAAGGCGAAGACCAAGCCGCCGGTGGACGAGGACGCGTACGACGTCGACAGCGGCGACACGGCCGACGAATTCGACCGGGCCGCTGCAGCCGCCTCAGAGCCGTCCTTCGAGTCTCCCGGCTCCGCGCCGAGCAAGCCCGCGCCGGCTCCCGAGCCGCCGCCGCACACGCCGCTGCCGCAGCGCGTCGAGCAGCTCAGCCTCTCCGGCGACATCACGTACACGCTGCCCGACGGTCAGATGCTCAAGCCCGGTTCGGTGCACAAGGCACGCACGAAGGCGTCCGACCAGGTCGTCGACCGGCTCACCGAGGTGTTCGACCAGTTCGGCATCGACGCCCAGGTCACCGGCTACACGCGCGGTCCGACGGTCACGCGCTACGAGGTCGAGCTCGGCTCGGCGGTGAAGGTCGAGAAGGTCACCGCACTGTCGAAGAACATCGCCTACGCGGTCGCCTCGGCCGACGTCCGGATCCTGTCGCCGATCCCCGGCAAGTCCGCGATCGGCATCGAGATCCCGAACACCGACAAGGAGATCGTCAGCCTCGGCGACGTGATCCGCAGCGCGTCCGCCCGCAACGACCACCACCCGATGGTGGCCGGCCTCGGCAAGGACGTCGAGGGCGGCTTCGTGGTCGCGAACATGGCGAAGATGCCGCACCTGCTGGTCGCCGGTGCGACCGGTTCGGGCAAGTCGTCGTTCGTCAACTCGCTGATCACGTCGGTGCTGATGCGCTCGACGCCCGACGAGGTGCGGATGATCCTGGTCGACCCGAAGCGCGTCGAGCTGAACAACTACGAGGGCATCCCGCACCTGATCACGCCGATCATCACCAACGCCAAGAAGGCTGCCGAGGCGTTGCAGTGGGTGGTCCGCGAGATGGACATGCGCTACGACGACCTCGCGGCGTTCGGGTTCCGGCACGTCGACGACTTCAACAAGGCGGTCCGCGGCGGCAAGGTGAAGCCGCCGCCCGGTTCGGAGCGGGTGCTGACCCCGTACCCGTACCTGCTGGTGATCGTCGACGAGCTCGCCGACCTGATGATGGTCGCACCGCGCGACGTCGAGGACTCGATCGTCCGCATCACCCAGCTGGCCCGCGCGGCCGGCATCCACCTGGTGCTCGCCACACAGCGGCCGTCGGTGGACGTCGTCACCGGTCTGATCAAGGCGAACGTACCGTCCCGGCTCGCGTTCGCGACCTCGTCGCTGGCCGACAGCCGGGTCATCCTCGATCAGCCGGGCGCGGAGAAGCTCGTCGGTCAGGGTGACGGGCTGTTCCTGCCGATGGGCGCGAGCAAGCCGATGCGGATCCAGGGCGCCTGGGTCACCGAGAACGAGATCCGCGGCGTCGTCGAGCACTGCAAGGAGCAGTTGCAGCCGACGTACCGCGAGGACGTGACGGTGGCGCCGGGCCCGAGCAAGGACCTGGACGACGAGATCGGCGACGACCTCGACCTGGTGGTGCAGGCGGCAGAGCTGATCGTTTCCACCCAGTTCGGCTCCACGTCAATGCTGCAGCGTAAGCTCCGCGTCGGTTTCGCCAAGGCCGGCCGGCTGATGGACATCCTGGAGAGCCGCGGAGTGGTCGGTCCCAGCGAAGGTTCGAAGGCCAGGGACGTCCTGGTCAAACCCGACGATCTAGAGGACTTCATCAGCACCCTCCGAGGAGAGTGAGACGTGACCGCCGCGAGCGCACTGCCCAGGCAGGAACGATTCGACGCCGACCCCGAGCACACGCCTTTCACCGTGCGCGCCTCGCAGCGGGTGCACGGCGGCCTGGCCGTGGGCGCGGCGCTGGTCGCGATCGGCTTCGCGGCGTCCGGCTCAACCAGTCCCACCGGGGTGCTGCGCTGGATCGTGGCGGCTGCGTTCGCCGTCCTTGCCGTGGTCTGCGCCCGTGCGCTGACAGTGGGGGACATGCTGGTGGCCGACGACGTCGGCATCCGGTTGCGCATCGGGAGCGAATGGGTGGGTACCCGGTGGGAGGACATCGAAGAGGTGACGGTGCTGCAGCGCCGGCATCCGCTCGACGACGGGCGGATCGCCGTGCACCTGCAGGATCCTGGGCCGATCATCGCCGCGTTGCCGAGTTCGACCCGCAAGACAACCGATGCGAACCGTCGACTGACGGGGTCGTCACTCGCGATACCGTTCGGGTTGACGGCCCGGCCGTCGAACGGGGAAGTGGTGCAGGCGCTGCACATGCTGGCCGATGCCAGATGTCCGGTCAGAGAACAACTCTGACGCGTCCGTGACCCCGTGGTGCCAAGACCGTTGACACGTTGACATGGTGTCGGCGGTCCGGTGGCCGATGACCTGCAGCTCGGACGAAGGAGAGGACGGTGGGGACGTGAGCATCGGCAGCGAGCTCACGGCGGCCCGCGAGCGGGCCGACATGACGATCGAGCAGCTGAGTGCGGCGACCCGGATCAGAACCGGGCTGCTGGTCGCCATGGAGGCCGACGATTTCTCCCGCTGTGGCGGGAACTTCTACGCGCGCGGCCACATCCGGTCGATCGCGCGGGTGGTCAAGGCCGACCCCGCACCGCTGCTCGCCAGCTTCGACGCCGAACACGGCGTCGAGGAGGAGAAGTCCCGCCGCGAGGAACGTGCCGCGGTCAAGAAGCCGAAGCTGAACCCGGCCCGCCCGCGCTGGGCGGTCGTGGTCGGCGCGATCCTGGTCAGCCTGATGGGCTGGGGGATGGTGCGGCTGTTCACGCTGCCCAGCGACATCGAGGCGAACGCGTCCAAGACCGCGACCACCAGCGCCACCGTCACGACACCGACTCCCACCCCGAAGCCGAAGCCCACCGTCAAGCCCAGCAAGCACCCGTCGAGCACCAAGCCTCCGGTGCTGCTGACCAGGCTGACGATGACCGCGAAGGGCGACGGCACCTACCTGACGGTCCGCGACCGGACGAACCGCAAGCTCTTCCAGGGTCGTCTCAGCCCCGGCATCGCCCAGTCCGTCACGAGCGCCGGCGACATCCGCGTGACCGTCGGCAATCCCGGCAACCTGGTCGTCGTACTGAACGGCAAGCGGCTGCCCACCAAGCTCTACAAGTTCACCGCGCACCCGAACGGCACTCTCAGCAAGACCGCGTCGGGCTCCTGAGTCAGGCCCGGATCTTGTACGGCAGTTAGGCCGGGGCCTGTACGGCGCGTCATACTCGGGGGGATGACTACGCCACCCACCACCGTCGCCCTGGTCACGCTGGGCTGTGCCCGCAACGATGTGGACTCCGAGGAACTGGCCGGCCGGCTCGAAGCCGGCGGTTTCCGATTGGTTGACGACGCCGCCGAGGCGGACACGGTGGTGGTGAACACCTGCGGCTTCGTCGAGGCCGCGAAGAAGGACTCCGTCGACACGCTGCTCGCCGCGTCCGACTACAAAGAGTCCGGCCGGACGCAGGCAGTCGTCGCGGTCGGCTGCCTGGCCGAGCGGTACGGCGACCAGCTGGCCGAGGCGCTGCCGGAGACGGACGCCGTCCTGAG
Source organism: Kribbella sp. NPDC048928 (assembly GCF_043197975.1). Taxonomy (NCBI): domain Bacteria; kingdom Bacillati; phylum Actinomycetota; class Actinomycetes; order Propionibacteriales; family Kribbellaceae; genus Kribbella; species Kribbella sp. NPDC048928. Next base: position 473,415 of record NZ_JBICUC010000003.1, read on the forward strand.
CTTCGACGACTACGCCGACATCTCGGACCGCCTGCGCAGCATCCTGTCCGGCACCAAGCACCAGGCCCACGTGCCGCGCGACCGCCGCAAACTCCTCCCGCTGGCCCCCGCCGACCGCCACGAGGCCCCCACCATCGCCATCCCCGGCCACGGCGACACTGCAGCTGTCGCCGAGGGAGCCGGTGTTGTGGTTGGTGACCACATCCCGGAGGCGCTCCGACCGGCTTCAGACAGCTCGCCTGCGCCGACCGAGCTCAAGGGCCGCTTCGTCACCGGCGCCCCGGAAGAGCTCAAGATCGACGCCCCCGACCTGGTAACCGCACCCGCGAGCGGCCCGCGCGTCATGCGTCGCCGCCTCGACGGCGGCCCGATGGCCCCGCTCAAGCTGGCGTCCGGCTGCGACCGCCGCTGCGCGTTCTGCGCGATCCCGATGTTCCGCGGCGCCTTCATGTCCCGCCGGCCCGCGGAGGTCCTGCGCGAGGCCGAGTGGCTGGCCGAGAACGGCGTCCGCGAGCTCTTCCTCGTCTCCGAGAACTCGACCTCCTACGGCAAGGACCTCGGCGACCTCCGGCTGCTCGAGACCCTGGTCGGCGAGATCGCCCAGGTCTCCGGCATCACCCGCGTCCGCGTCTCGTACCTGCAACCGGCCGAGATGCGCCCGACCCTGATCAGCGCGATGACCGCCACCCCCGGCGTCGTCCCGTACTTCGACCTGTCCTTCCAGCACGCATCCGGCCCGCTCCTGCGCCGGATGCGCCGCTTCGGCGACTCGGAACGCTTCCTCGAACTGATCGCCCAGGTCCGCGCCGCCGCACCGACCGCAGGCATCCGCAGCAACGTCATCGTCGGCTTCCCGGGGGAGACCGAGGAGGACGTCGACATCCTCTGCGACTTCCTCTCCCGGGCCGGCCTGGACGCGATCGGCGTGTTCGGGTACTCCGACGAGGACGGCACCGAGGCCGAGACGTACGACGGCAAGCTCGACGAGGACACCATCGCCGCCCGCCTCGACCGCGTCACCCGCCTCGCCGAGGACCTCACCTCCGCCCGCGCGGAGTCCCGCATCGGCGAACTGCTCGAGGTCCTGGTCGAATCGCTCGGCGACGCGGATGACGAGGACAGCGTCGACGCCGAGGGCCGCGCCGCCCACCAGGGTCCGGAAGTGGACGGTACGACGACGTTGACGGGTCTTCCGGAGGGAATCCGGGTGGGGGATCTGGTGTCCGCGAAGGTGGTCGCGAGCGACGGCGTCGACCTGATTGCGGAGTTCGCGGCACTCGTGAACACGCCAGACACCCGCCCGGCAGTTAACCTGACCGCGTGACCGACCCGACCAACCCGGCGCCGCACGCGGCCGGCGGACAACTCCACGCGCCCAGCGCCTGGAACCTGCCGAACGCGCTCACCGTGCTCCGGTTGGTCCTGGTACCGCTGTTCGTCTGGCTCCTGCTCCGCGACGGCGGCCACATGACCGGCGACCGCCTGCTCGCCACCGCGGCGTTCGTGGTCGCGATCGTCACCGACCGCTTCGACGGCGACATCGCGCGGCGCTGGAACCTGGTCACGAACTTCGGCAAGATCGCCGACCCGATCGCCGACAAGGCCCTCACCGGCGCCGCCTTCCTCGGCCTGTCCTATCTCGGCGAACTCCCGTGGTGGGTCACCATCGTCGTCATGGTCCGCGAGTGGGGCGTCACCGCCCTCCGCTTCTGGGTCATCCGCCACGGCGTGATGCCCGCCAGCCGAGGAGGCAAACTCAAAACCGTCCTCCAGGCGATCGCCCTCGGCCTCTACCTCCTCCCGTGGCAACACCTCGCGATAGTCCACTGGCCGGCCCTCGCCATCATGGCCGCCGCCGTCCTCGTAACCATCGCCACCGGCATCGACTACCTCTCCAGAGCCCTACACCTCCGAGCCGCCGCGAAACGCCCCCTCCCGTAACCCCCGCCCACCACTGCCGCCCCACGGCTGGATGGGCCGCCCAAGGCCTCACGCTTGACGGGCTGCGTGGGCGCGTCGGGTCAGTGGTTGGGTTCTGGCGGGTGGTGTGCGAGCCAGGCGAGCATCTCGCCGCGTAGCCAGCAACGTCCGACCGCTTCGGCGTGCAGCGCCGAATGCTCGAACACACTCACCCCGATGATGCTGTGCCCCGAAGCCCGCCGATCGCCGAACGTCGGAACCCCGGGCGCCACCCCGACCCCCTCCACCGACACCCACGCCACAGGTCGCCGCGTCGCCGCCTCGTCGAGCCGCTGCAGGAACCGCAACCGCCCCTCGAGCTCCAGCCCTGACAACGCCCACGTCGTAACCACGACCGGCAGCACGCCCTCCGGCACCGCAGCAATCGCCTCCGGCAGTACGTCGACAACCTCACCTCGTACCAGCGCCGGCGGTGCCGCCGCAGCCAACTCCAACTCACGCTCCAGCCGCGCCAATCGCTCCACCCGATCCGGCGGCACACACGCGCGCAACCATCGCGCCTCGTTCACGTCGCGCACGTCCACCAGATCGGGCCCAACCGCAACCCGAGCCACCACCTCCGGCATCGCCGTGGAAGGCACAACCCCACCGCGCACCACCGAAGCCGACACCTGCACACCCGAAGCACCATCACCCAACGACTGCCCATTGCCGTACGAGATCCCAACCCGATCAACCACCAGATTGAGCCCGGCCGACCGCCCGACGTCGATCAACCCAACGACCCCGGCCCCGACCCGCCGAGCCACCTCGGCCACCGCCGGATACAGCACCGCGTGCCGCCCACCCTCATCCCCGCGCACAACCCGCCCCGCAGCCCGCTCCACCACCAACTCAGGAGCCCCAACCAAAACCCCCACCGCCAACTCCCCAACCCGCGAGTCCGACCCACCTCCACCGTCCGCGCCAACCCGCCCAGCCGCGTCACCCTGCCCAGCCGCGCCACCTCGCCCAGCCGCACCACTCCGCCCAGCCGCACCACTGCGGCCGGATGCTCCAGCCGCGGCATCCACGTCACCCGCGTCAGACGTGCCACGCCCGCGCGTCCCGCCGGACGCGTCATCTCCGTCATTCGCGGTGGTCTTGCTGGTGGTGGGGATGATCGGCGGGAACGCCTTGGCGAGGGTTGGGGCTTGGCCGGAGAGGGCTAGGTCGTGCAGGGCTGCGAGGATCACGGTGGGGTGCCGTCTGCGCGGCGGCGCCGACTCGATCACCCGGAGTGCGTCGCCGGACTCGCTGAGCGCCATCGCGATCTGCCCGTACAGCGGCGAGATCTTCGCAGCGTCGACCTCCGCGAACCGCCGATACACCTCGGCGAGCGTCCGGGCCCGGCCACCGGCCTTAACCCGACCACCGGTCTTCGCGCGAACATCCGCCTTGTCGCGACCATCGGCCTCCGGCTGCCCACCACTAGACCTCGGCATTCTCGCGAGTCTAGCGACGCGACTCGGCGCTCGCCGGACGTCTCCTTGCAACCTCCTGCCGTCAGGTTGCGGGTTGTTGTGCGTCGCGGCGGGCCGCTGGTGTTGAGTACAGGTACTGGTTGCGAGGTGGAGGTGGCGGGTGGCTGGGGACAGGATCGATGAGGCCTGCAGGCGGCTGGTGGAGTTGTTGCTGGAGCGTCGCGTGACGCTGGTGACGGCTGAGTCGTTGACAGGTGGGATGGTCGGGGCGGTTCTGACGGAGGTTCCGGGGGTGTCGGCTGTGTATCGGGGTGGCGTGATCGTCTACGCGACGGATCTCAAGGCCACGCTCGCGGGAGTTCCCGAGGACCTGTTGGCCGCTGTGGGCCCGGTGCACCCGGACACGGCCGCGGCCTTGGCAACCGGCGTGCGGGAGCGTCTGGGGGCTGACTACGGCCTTGCGACGACCGGTGTGGCCGGACCGGACCCTCAGGCGGGGGTCGGGGCCGGGACGGTGTACGTCGCCGCGGCCGGACCGCGCTCCGTGCAGGTGCGGAAGCTCCAGCTGTCGGGGGATCGGGCAGCCGTCCGCCACGGGAGTGTGGAGGCCGTCCTGAAACTCGGCGCCGAAGTTGTGGCGGAAGAACTCGACTGAACGAGGTGTTGGGACCAGCATGGTGACAGGTAAGGAAGACTGGCACGGCGCACCGAAGGTGGACATTGCGAGGGGTAGTGACCCAGCAACAGGTACCGTTGGTTCCTACGGCCGAGCTACCGTGCGAGTAGACACGGCCGGACAGGCGGAAGGGAGAAACCTCATGGTGCTGGTTCGTGGCCTGCTGGGCGACGTGCTGCGGCGTAAGCGGCTGCGCCAGGGGCGCACTCTGCGCGAGGTATCCGCCGACGCCCGCGTCAGCCTCGGCTACCTGTCGGAGGTCGAGCGCGGCCAGAAGGAGGCCTCCAGCGAGCTGCTGGCGGCGATCTGCATGGCGCTCGAGGTGCCGTTGTCGATGGTCTTCGCCGAGGTGAGCGAGGATCTGGCCCGCGAAGAGGCTCTGGTGCTGGCGCACCCGGCCATCGAGCCCGAGGTCGTGGCCTCGGCCGCCTGAGACGCACTTCATCGGACACCTTCGTCCGGAGCGTCCGTGCTGCTGGATGGCTGGATCAATGCGGTCCGGCCTGGCCAGATGAGTTGCAGCGCCGGCAGCGGTGGCCGGCCGGCCGCGCGGAACATCGTGTTCGCCGTGTAGAGGTGCAGGGCCGAATCGGGGAACCGGAGCAGTTCGGCCGTGTGCGGCGCCGGGAAGAACCTGGACAGGTCGTCCCCTTCGTCGAATTCGGCGCCTTCCATCACCGCCCAGGCGAGCGGCTTCAGGCTCAGATAGGCGTAGCAGGGCTCGGCCTCGAAGATGATGATCTCGGGATGCTGGTACAGGCTCAGACCGAGGGTGTACCCGAATCCCGGATTCCGGCCGCGGTCGCCCGCGACGTACTGCATCGTCCAGCCGTAGGTCTGGATGTTCTGCTCGATCTGCCGCGAGTACTGCTCGTCGGTCAGGCCGCCGCACCTGTCGCACATCGCCACCATCTCCTCTCGCTCGAACATTTGTTCGATGCGCCAGAGAAGGTATCTGCGTTTCGAAGCTGCGGAGACGTTGTCCACAGGGCAATGTCGGTGGATCAGGCTTCGGGCTGGCAGGCCGGGCACCAGTAGGTGACCCGTTCGCGGGTCGGTTCGCCGAGCAAGGCGGTCAGGATCGTCGTGCCGCAGCGCCGGCAGGGCTTGCCGGCGCGCTCGAAGACCCAGGTGCGTTGACCCGGTCGATCGACCCCGGTGCTGACCTGCGCGCCGTGGTGCACGTTGGCCTTCATCAGCTTCCGGCTGAGATCGACCGCGGCCGGTACGTCGACGGACGAGACCGGGCGCCACGGATGCAGACCGAGGAGGAAGCAAACCTCGATCCGGTAGAAGTTGCCGATACCGGCAAGGTTGCGTTGGTCGAGGAGCGCCTCGCTGATGGTTCGCCCCGGATCCGACTCGACATTTGTGATCGCCACCGCGCGGTCGAACGACGGCGACAACAGGTCCGGTCCGAGATGCCCGACCACGCTGCCTTCGTCCTCGGTCGCAACGAGATCAAGGACGGGTAATCGGTAGCCCACAGCCGTCCAGGGCGCCGTCTCGAGAACTGCGCGGATCTCGTGTGACGGCCCGCCGCGCCATCGCTCGCCGGGCCGGTACAGGTGCCAACTGCCATCCATCCGGAAGTGGCTGTGCAGGGTCAGCCCGCCGGACAGCCGCATCAGAATGTGCTTGCCCCGCGCAACGACCTCCAGCATCGTCCGGCCGCTCAGATCGGTCGTGGCCAGCGACGGTATCCGGAAGTCCGTCCGGACGAGCTCCTGTCCCGCGAGCGCCTGGTTCAGCCGCTTGCACGCCCGCCAGACGGTGTCCCCTTCAGGCATCTACTCACGCCCGGAGCCGCAGGCCGCGTGGCGTCGCGTGGAAGCCGGCCTTGGCCAGCGCATCCCCGAACGCCGTGTGCCGCACCTGTTCACCATCGGCCGTCTCCACACTCAGCTTGCCGAGCTGGCCGTCCCGGATCGCCAAAGCCAGCGCATCCACAGCAGGCTGAAGCAGGTCGGGGTCCTCGGTGAAACTCAGCACGGTCCGTCCGCCGCGTTCGACGTACACGATCAACTGTCCGTCGACCATCACGACCAGTGCGCCGGCCTTCCGCCCAGGACGGTGTCCGCTCGCATTGTCCCGCTCGGGCCACGGGAGCGCGGCGCCGTACGGGTTCGCAGGGTCTGACGCGGCCAGCACGACGGCGCGCGCCGTGAGCTCCTCGTCTTTCCTGCCGCGTGCGCGCCCGCCAGGTCCTGCACCACCTGTCGGTGCACCACCCGGCCCGAACCGTCCCGGGGGACCGAACGGCCCGGCCGGCTCGGGGGTCGGCAGTTCGGCGAGGGCACGTAGCCGATCGACCGCGCCTGGCAACGCGAACTGCGCCGCTCCGAGACCGGCGACAAAGTACCCGCGCCGGCACCGCCCGGACTCCTCGAACGCGCTCAGCACCTTGTAGACGGCCGCGAACCCGCCCGGCGTCCGCTCCGTGATCACCGATCCCCGCGTCACGATCCCGTAGCGGTCGAGCAGGGTCTCGGCCGCCGCATGCGCCCGCCGGGTCGCGTCCGAACTGCGGGCCGGAAGCAACGACCATCGCCCGCCCGCGGTCGGCGGACCGCTCCGCGACGGCATCGCCGGGCGGCCCGGTCGCACCGGACGCCCGGGCCGCGCGCGCGGCGTCGCACGACGTGTTCGATGACTGCCGCGGCCGCCGCCGACAAGGGATCGAACCGGGGTCAGCGTGTCGTTCGTCAGGTAGCCGGCCCAGACGAGATCCCAGAGAACGCTGACCAACGCCTCGTCGTCGACAGTGCCGGAATTGGCTCCGACCACGTCACTCAACTGCCGGAAGAAGAACGCACCACCGCCCGCCAGCGCGTCCAGAACGGCCTGGTGGGTATCGCCGAGCTCGAACGCCGGATCCGGATCAGGCAGTGTCAGATCGCAGTTGTCCGCGAGATGCAGCGACACCCACCCATCCGTCCCGGGCAGCGAACCCGAGCCGGCCCACACCACCTCACCGGTCGCAGTCAGCTCATCCAACATCGACGGCTGGTACCCGGGAACTCGCGAAGGCAGCACGATCGACTCGAGTGCCGACGCGGGCACGGCGCAGCCGGCGAGTTGCTCGACCGCTGCGAGAAGCACGTCGTAGCCACGACCGCGACCGCTCGTGATCCCTTGCCACGCCGGCAGGAACCGCGCCAGCGCCGACGGATCAACCGGCTCGACCTCCTTCCGGAGCGCGGCCAGCGAGCGCCGGCGCAAGAGCCGGAGCACCTCGTTGTCGCACCATTCGAGCGCAAGCCCACCTGGCAGGAACTCACCCTCGACGACCCGCCCGGCCGCGCCCAGGCGACGTAGGGCGTCGGTGACAACCGCGACACCGATCCCGAGATGAGTCGCAAGATCGATCGCCCGGAACGGACCGTGCGTCCGGGCATAGCGCGACACCAGATCACCGAGCGGGTCGGCAACCGGCTCCGCGTGCGCCTCCGCGACGCCGGGCGGCACCGGCACGCCCAGCGCATCGCGCAATCGGGCCACGTCCTCGACAACCGCCCACCGATGCTCACCGGCGATGCGCACCCGTACGACGCGCCGGGCGGCCGCGAGCGAAGTCAGCCAGGACTCCGCGTCCGATCCGTCGACGCAGCGCTGGTTCGCCTCGGGCACCGACAACGGCCCGATGATCCGCAGCACGTCGAACAAGCCCTCGGCGTCCCGCGCCCGACGATCCTCGGCCAGTCGCTGTAGCTCTGCCTCGGTCCGCAGAACGACCTCGGCGTCGAGCAGTTCGCGCAGCTCGGTCCGCCCGAGCAGCTCGGCGAGCAGACTCTGATCCAGGGCGAGCGCCGCTGCACGCTTCTCGGCGAGCGGGCTGTCGCCCTCGTACATAAAGGCGCCCACATAGCCGAACAGCAACGACTTCGCGAACGGCGAGGCCTCGGAGGTCTCGACCTCGACGACCGAGATCCGCCGCTCGCTGATGCCGGTGAGGAGGTCCTTCAACGCAGGCAGGTCGTAGACGTCCTGCAGAACCTCGCGGAGCGTTTCGAGCACGATCGGGAACGACCCGAACTTGCTGGCCACACTCAGCAGCTGCGACGCCCGCTGCCGCTGCTGCCACAACGGTGATCGCCGCCCCGGATTGCGCCGCGGCAGCAACAACGCCCGCGCGGCACACTCGCGGAACCGCGCCGCGAACAACGCCGACCCGCCGACCTCGGTGGTCACCAGATCCTCGATGTCGGCCGGATCGAACACGATCAGGTCGGCGCCCGGCGGCGCCTCGTCCGTCTCCGGCAGCCGAAGCACGATCCCGTCGTCACCCGAGACCGATTGCGCATCCATCCCGTACCGATCGCGGAGTCGTGCGGCGATCGCCAACGCCCAGGGCCCGTGGACCTGACCGCCGTACGGCGAGTGCACGCAGACCCGCCAGTCGCCGAGCTCGTCGCGGAACCGCTCCACGACGATCGTCACATCGTCCGGCACCCGGCTGGTCGCGTCGCGCTGCTCGGCGAGGTACGAGACGAGGTTGTTGGCGGCGTACTCGTCCAGGCCCGCCGTACGCGCACGCTCGACCGCCTTGCCGGGCGCCATCGACGCCATCTTGCGGACGAAGGCGCCGGTCGCCGCGCCGAGCTCCGCCGGTCGCCCGACCGCGTCGCCCTTCCAGAACGGCAGCCGCCCGGGCTGGCCGGGAGCGGGGGAGACGAGGACCCGGTCGTGCGTGATGTCCTCGATCCGCCAACTGGACGCTCCGAGCGTGAACACGTCGCCGACACGCGACTCGTACACCATCTCTTCGTCGAGCTCGCCGACCCGATGGTTGGTCGTCTCGCCGACCAGGAACACTCCGAACAGGCCGCGGTCCGGGATCGTCCCGCCGCTCGTCACCGCGAGCCGCTGCGCGCCCGGCCGGCCAGAGATCTCACCGCTGACCCGGTCGAACACGATCCGCGGCCGCAGCTCAGCGAACTCGTCGGACGGGTAGCGGCCGGACAGCATGTCGAGCACCCCGTCGTACGCCGATCTCGGCAGCGTCGCGAACGGGGCGCAGCGGCGCACCAGAGAAAAGAGGTCGTCGACGTTGACCGAGTCGAGGGACACGATCGACACGATCTGCTGGGCCAGCACGTCGAGCGGGTTCGCCGGGATGTGCAGGCTCTCGATCAGCCCCTCGCGCATCCGCTGCACGACGACGGCCGTGTCGATCAGGTCGCCGCGGAACTTGGGAAACAGCACGCCCCGCGACACCGCGCCCACCTGGTGCCCGGCACGACCGACGCGCTGCAGCCCGCTGGCGACCGACGGCGGCGCCTCGACCTGGATCACCAGATCGACCGCGCCCATGTCGATGCCGAGCTCCAGGCTGCTGGTCGCCACCACGCACGGCAGGCGGCCGGACTTCAGATCCGCCTCGATCAGTGCTCGTTGCTCCTTGCTGACCGAGCCGTGATGGGCGCGCGCGATCACCGGTGGCGCCGCGAGCGATCCACCGGACTGCGCCATCACCTGGGCCGGCGAGCCGAGCTCGGGAAGCTCCTGCTCGGCGCGCTCGGCGGCGATCTCGTTCAGCCGGGCGGTCAGGCGCTCGGCCAGACGGCGCGAGTTCGAGAAGACGATCGTCGAATTGTGCTGACTGATCAGGTCGAAGACCTGCTCCTCCACATGCGGCCAGATGGAGGCGTGCTGCTGCGGGCCGGCCGCCGACCCGGACGTCTCCACCTCGGTCGCCGCGAGCTCGGCCATGTCCTCGACAGGGACGACGACGCTCAGATCCCATTGCTTCGTGAACTTGGGCTGCACGACCGTGACCGGCCGCTCGCCGCCAAGGAACCGCGCGACCTCCTCCACCGGACGCACGGTCGCGGACAGGCCGATCCGCTGTGCGGGCTTCGGCAGCAGCTCGTCGAGACGCTCGAGGGTCAGGGCGAGATGGGCGCCGCGCTTCGTACCGGCCACCGCGTGCACCTCGTCGACGATGACCGTTTCGACACCACGCAACGACTCGCGGCCCTGCGAGGTCAGCAGCAGGAACAACGACTCCGGTGTCGTGATCAGTACGTCGGAAGGCCGCGAGGCGAACCGCCGCCGCTCGTTGGCAGGCGTGTCACCAGACCGCACCGCGACATCGACCTCGACCGGCGCCTCGCCGAGCCGGCGCGCGGTCTCGCGGATGCCGATCAGCGGCGCGCGCAGGTTGCGCTCGACGTCGACGGCGAGCGCCTTGAGCGGCGACACGTACAGCACCCGGCAGCGCAGCTTGGGGTCGTCGGGCGGCGGAGTGGTCGCCAGCCGGTCCAGAGCCCACAAGAACGCGGCCAGCGTCTTGCCCGAACCGGTCGGGGCGACCACCAGCGCGTCCCGGCCCGCCGTGATCGCGTCCCACGCCTCGAGCTGGGCCGGGGTGGCCGCCTCGAAAACGTCGCCGAACCACGCCCGGGTCGCGGGCGAGAACCGGCTCAACGCGCTGGTCTTCTTCACGCCGTCCATCTTGCCGGGTGCCACCGACAGTTTTCACGCCGCCGGATCGGACCGGTGGCCTGGCGGGTCCGGCGCGGGTCTGTCGCGGGCTGTGAGCACGCGCTTTCCGTCCGGTGCTCCGATTGTCCCCGTCGTCTGCAATGATCGGCCGCATGATGAACCGCGTACGCGCAGCCCTCGTCATCGCGGCCTGCCTGATCGGATTGACCGGGTGCGTCAAGATCGACGGCGACCTGAAGGTCGGGTCGAACGAGACGGTTTCGGGCTCCATGAAGATCGGCGTCGACAAGCAGCTGCTGCAATCGAGCGGCCAGTCCCTGGACAAGATCCGCCAGGAGATCGAGGGCAGCCTGAAGTCGTCTGCGACCCAGGGCGTCACCTGCAAGTCCTACGAGGACGACAAGTACGTCGGCTCGGACTGCACGTTCGACAGCGTCCCCTTCGACAAGATGGGCGGTGCGAGCGAGGACGGCGTCGGCTTCCGCAAGGACGGCGACAAGGTCAAGGTGTCCGTCGGCGGCGGCAACCTGGGCAATCTGCCGGCGAACAGCGGCCAGCCGCAGGTCAACTTCAAGATCACCATGCCGGGCAAGATCCTCGAGCACGACGCGGGCGCCAAGGTCAGCGGCCGGACGGCGACGTACGACAGCCTCGACAAGCTCAGCAAGATCTCGCTGACCTCCGAGGCCGGCGGTGGGTTCCCGGCCTGGGCGCTGATCCTGATCATCGTGGTCGTGCTGCTGGCGATCGGCGCGGTCGTGTTCTTCCTCCTGCGCAGCCGCAAGGGCAAGGGACCGCAGGGCTATGGTCAGCCGTTCCCGGGGCAGTACCCGGGTCAGCCGGGTCAGCCTGGTCAGTACGGCGGACCTGGGCAGTACCAGGGACAGCAGGGCTACGGGCAGCAAGGCCCCGGCGGTCAGTACCCGGGTCAGCCCGGGCCGCAGGGTCCGTACGGAGGCCAGCAGGGCCAGCCGGGTCAGTACGGTGGTCAGCAGGGTCCTGGCGGTCAGTACCCGGGGCAGCCGCAGCCTGGTCAGCCGCCGTACGGCGGTCAGCAGGGTCAGCCGCAGTACCCTGGGCAGCCTCAGCAGGGTCAGGGGCAGTGGGGCCCGCAGCAACCGCCGCAGCAGGGTCAGCAGCCGCCGCAGCAGGGGCAGGGGGGCTGGGGACAGCAGCCTGGGCAGGGACAACAGCCGGGCCAGCAGCAGGGTCCGCAGTACGGTCAGCAGCCGCCGCAGCAGGGTGGCTGGGGACAGCAGCAGGGTGGTCCGTCGGCGCCTCAGCCGGGTCAGCAGGGCGGGTGGCGGCCGCCGCCGAAGGATGACGACGGGCAGGCATGAGACTGACGGAATTCTGGTCCCGGATGGATCACCATCTCGGACCGGCGTACGCACGGACCTGGGCAGAGACCCAGGTGGTCCAGGAGCTCGACGGCCGGACGGTCGTCGAGGCCCTGGCCGACGGTGAGGCCGCGAAGGTGGTGTGGCGCGCCGTGTGGGCGCACCTCAACCTTCCGGCCAGCGAACGCTGATGCCCAGGGCAACGAATTTGCAGTAAGGCGAACGCTGAGCGCGCCGCCCGTCAGCCGGTCCATCCGGTGCGGGCGGCCCATTCCTCGGCCGGCAGGTACACCAGATCGCAGACCGGGTCCTTGAGATCGCTGTAGTCGCCGATCTCGAGTCGGAGTGTCGCGGCGTGCTGCTTGAACGTGCCGTACGCCTTCGCTGTCTCCGGATGGCTGCGCAGATAGTCGCGGAACAGCAGCGCGTAGCGCTGGTTGGCCCGGCCGGCGACCCGGACGTGCAGGTTGACGCGCCGCCGGTACATCGGCTCGACCAGCATCCGCTTCACCCACTGGACCTCGTCGGTGGACAGACCGGGCACCGGGTGATCGCGCCGGGGTGGGCGGAGCTCCCAGTCCGCGGCGACCATCCGCTCCGCCACGTCGTCCAGTTGCGGCTCGGCGGCGACGGTGACCTGGATGTCGAGGATGTCCTTGGCGGGCAGGCCCGGCACCGAGGTGGATCCGATGTGGTCGATCCGCTGGGCCAGGTCGCCGAGCACCCCGCCGATCGAGTACGCCGTCTTCTGGTACTGCGCCGGCCAGGTCTCGTCCGGCCGCACAATGACGATCCCAGTCATGCGGAGATCATCTCAGGACAGCGGTGAGCGGCCCAGGGATCAGACCGGTTTGACCCGGAACGCGCTGTTGGTGAGCAGCTCCGCTGCCTCGTACGCCGCCTTCTTGATGCCCTTGCGCTCGTCGAAGAACCCGCCGACCACTCCGACGCCGGGGAGCTTCCCGACGAACCGGGCGCCGAGGCTGCCTCGCGGACGCTCCTCGAACACCTCACTGAGCCCACCGAACAGCTTGCTCAGCCGCCAGACCAGCCGGACGCCCTTGCGCAGGCCCATGTCCGAGGAGATCTCGTCGATCCCCAGTTGCGTGGAGACGTCCCTGCCCGCGAGCTCCGGGTCGTCGTACTTGAGGACCTCGTCCGGTGTGATCGGACGATCGGTCAGGACGCGGGTGATGATCGCCGTACGGTCCGCATGCGCCTCGACGCCGTACTCGCGACAGACCGCGCCGATCACCATCGCCTGCACGGCGGCCCCGAGAGTGTCCTTCATCGGCAGCCGGTCCGCGGCGGCGCCGCTGAACCGGGGGAGTCCCGCCACGACCGCAGCGAATCCTCCGAGGCGCTCGACCCACCAGTCGCAGCGCTTCGCGAGAGGGAGCGTCGGCCACTCCTCGTGACCGGGGACCTTCATCTGCAGCAGCCGGTCGATGGCGAGGATCAGGCCCTTCTCCGCGAGGTTGGGCTTCTCCTGCTCGGAGTACTCGGTCAGGTAGCTGCGGATGCCGAACGGGTCCTGGGTACGGAGCGCGTCGAGGACGTGGTCGATGCCGAGTTCGACGCGGCTGATCGCGAGGACGACGGCCGAATCGGGGACGTCGGGACGGTCGGTCACCCCGAAAGGGTAGGGACCCGGCGGGTCAGAATGGCTGCCGGGGCAAGCTTCGGCGTGTCAGTTGTGATTCGAACACGTGTTCGGGATACTTTTGTCTCCGGAAGGTGCTCGGACGGCCGAGTTGTCCACAGATTCGAAGTGGCGGCGAAAACTGTCCGAGGCAACGAATACCTTCTCTGGCGACAACGAACTTCTTTCGGGCGGCCGGGAGGCGGCCCCGGATTATCAGATGGGTCAGGTGGCAGTCACATGGCGGGTGCATCGAGTACGGCGAGTGCGGAGCGCGCGGCGTCCGATCGCGAGAAGGCGCTTGCGACCGCGCTGACGCAGATCGAGCGGCAGTGCGGCAAGGGATCGGTGATGCGCCTGGGTGAGCAGGGCAAGGCGCCGATCGCGGTCATCCCGACCGGCTCGATCGCGCTCGACATCGCGCTCGGGATCGGCGGTTACCCGCGCGGTCGTGTGGTCGAGATCTACGGTCCGGAATCCTCCGGTAAGACGACGGTGACCCTGCACGCGATCGCGAACGCCCAGCGCAACGGCGGGATCGCGGCCTTCATCGACGCCGAGCACGCGCTCGACCCGGAGTATGCGCGGAAGCTGGGCGTCGACACCGACGCGCTGCTGGTCTCGCAGCCGGACTCCGGTGAGCAGGCGCTGGAGATCGCCGACATGCTGATCCGGTCCGGCGCGATCGACATCGTCGTGATCGACTCGGTGGCCGCGCTGGTGCCCCGGGCCGAGATCGAGGGCGAGATGGGCGACAGCCACGTCGGTCTGCAGGCCCGGCTGATGAGCCAGGCGCTGCGGAAGATGACCGGTGCGGTCAGCGGGACGAACACGACCGCGATCTTCATCAACCAGCTGCGCGAGAAGATCGGCGTCATGTTCGGCTCCCCGGAGACGACCACCGGTGGTAAGGCGCTGAAGTTCTACGCGTCGGTGCGGCTGGACATTCGCCGGATCGAGTCGCTGAAGGACGGCACCGACGTGGTCGGCAACCGGACGCGCGTCAAGGTCGTGAAGAACAAGGTCGCCCCGCCGTTCAAGCAGGCCGAGTTCGACATCCTCTACGGCCAGGGCATCAGCCGTGAGGGCAGCCTGCTCGACCTCGGTGTGGATCAGGGCTTCGTCCGTAAGGCCGGCGCCTGGTTCACGTACGAGAGCGACCAGCTCGGCCAAGGCCGGGAGAACGCGCGGAACTTCCTGCGCGACAACCCCGACCTGGCGAACGAGCTGGAGAAGAAGATCATGGAGAAGATGGGCATCGGCCCGACCCTGGACCAGCCGGCCGACGCGGCCGCGGCCGAGGTCGATGTCGACTTCTGATCGCCCCTCCGCGGGTGGCAGCGTCTCCCGGCAGCCCCAGGTTGCCGATGACGCTGCCCTCGCGGCGCAGTCCCTGCCCCACGACGAACGCCTGGCCCTGGCTCGCAAGCTCCTGGCCGAAGGCGTAGCAGCGTCCACTGCCGGGGCGTCGCCGGAGAGTGGGTCGAGCCGGAGTACGCCGGGGTCGTCGACCTCGGCTGGGTCGTCCAAGCCGTCCGGATCGTCAGGGCCGGCGGGCTCGACTAGCGCGGCTGGCCGGGCGAGTGAGGTGCGTGCTGGTGGGCGTGGGCGTGGGCGGCGTGCGCGTACTGCTGGGACGGATCAGGCGGAATCCGAGGACTTCGGTGCTCAGGAGGATGCAGGGTGGGGTACGGCGCGACGTCGGCCGGGCTCGATCCGGCGGACGACCGGCACCATCGACCCGTGGGATGAACCTTCGTCCGTTGCTGCCGCGGAGCACGACGAGCCTGCCGTACGGACGTCGCGACGTCAGCCCTCCACGGAGTCTGCGCGTCAGTCGTCGGGGAAGTCTGCTCGTACCAAGTCGGCTCCGGTGCAGTCCGCAGTTGCCCGATCGGATGACGAGCCCGCTTCTGTCCGGCCGCCGGACGAACCTACGACTCGCGATGCGCAGGATGCTCGGCCGTCGGTGCCGCGACCGAACTTGGATCCGATAGATCCGTGGGGTGATGAGGACGAGCCGGCTGCGCGGGCGTTCAAGGCGCAGGCAGCCGACCGTCTCGCCGAAGCGCGTGCCTTTGCCGACGACATCCCGTTCTCGTCGAACGAGGTAGTCACGCCGGATAGCAACTGGTTGACCGAGTCCGACAACTCGCCAGAAACGTCTGCGACCTCACGAGTCCGTCGTGCTGCCAGTCTGCGATCACCTGCGGACGAGGATGGCGCGGCGGTTGACGACTGGTCTGCTGGAGCGCAGAGCGGTGCGACGAGTCCGGCAGCCGATCCGTGGGCAGAGCCGGATCCGGTCGTCGATACCGCGGGCCGTGCGGAACAGGCCGATCACCAACGCGACGAGTCGGCATCCAGCACACCTCACCCACGCCAACCTCCCACCGAACCATCTCCCACACCACCAACCAATCCCTCCACCCCGCGGACCCCATCCGCCTCGACCTCAACCGCTCGGACCGGTCGGACTGCTCCGGCCATCCGGCGTGCACCGACTGCTTCGAGCACTTCGGACGAGGCGGCGACGGGCGCACCGGGCGCCGTTGCACCAAGCACTGCAGCAACGACCGGTGCTGCAGCCGGGACGGGCGCTGCGTCAAGCGGTAGTGCACCAGGCGATGCTGCACTGGGTGGTGCTGTGGCAAGCGATGGTGCGGCAAGTGGTGGTGCGGCGAGCGGTTTTGCTGCGGGTGGGGCTGCCGGGAGTGGTGGTGCGGCGCGTGGTGGTGTGGTGGGGGCTGGTACCGGTGGTGGGCGGCGGCGGACTGGAGGGGCTCGGCGGGGTGGGTTTGGTGGGCGGGGGCGACGGCGTACGGGCGATGAACCGGGTGAGATGGATTCGGGGCTTGATGGGGATGCGGATCCGTATTCGGTAGCGCGGACGATCCTGCTCGACAAGTTGACGGGGCAGCCGCGGACGCGGGCCGAGTTGGCTGATGTGCTGGCGGATAGGGAGGTTCCGGACGAGGTGGCCGATGCGGTGCTGGATCGGTTCACCGAGGTCGGGCTGATCGACGACGCGGCGTTCGCGAACGCATGGGTGGAGTCGCGCCATCGTGGGCGAGGGCTGGGAAAGCGCGCGCTGGCGCAGGAGCTTCGCCGTCGCGGCGTCGACGACCAACTCACGCGCGACGCGCTCGAGGAACTCGACCCTGAGCAGGAAGAACAGACGGCCCGCGAGTTGGTCCGGCGGAAGTTGCGTTCGATGCGTTCGCTCGAACGGCAGGTGGCAATGCGCCGACTGATCGGCATGCTGGCCCGGAAGGGCTACCCGGGCGGTCTCGCGATGACCATCGTCAAACAGGAACTCGACGCATCACACGACGAGTTCCCCCTCCTGGACTCCTCCGGCCTGGAACCCGAATGACGGGTACGCCGCCGCGCGAGCGAATCGCCGTGCGAGAGGCCAACCCCGGCGACGCCGCTGCGATTGTGCAGTTGCTTCGGCACCTTCACGGCGACAATGCCGCGGCGGCGTCGTTGCCGGTCGTACGGCAGGAATCCCGAACGTTCATTGCGGCTGACGGAGACGACGTGGTCGGACTGGTCGTCGCGACGTTCGTGGACTACGGGCTGGAGCCGTACGGGATGGTCGAGGAACTCGTCGTCTCTCCGGAGCGGCGCGGTACCGGGACGGGGACGTCGCTGCTGGAGGAGTGTCGCGCGTGGCTCAGAGGATTGGGCGCGGAGGTGGTTGTGCGCGGAGGAGACGAACATCAGCTGGTCGCGGGCTGACGGTCCCGACCTCTCCGTACGGCGTGCCGCATCCGGGAGCGCCCGGAAGTCTGGACGGCTGGGCAGCCTTGCTGACTGCTCGGCTGTTGTCCGTTGTCGGGAGTAGCGTCTGCGGTATGGCGAGCTTCGAGGACGTTGAGCGGGTCGTGGGTGGGCTGCCGGAGACCGAGGAGACGACGAAGTACGGGCGGCGGACGTGGGCGGTCGGGGGCAAGGGGTACGCGTGGGAGCGGCCGTTCAGCAAGGCTGATCTGAAGCGGTTCGGCGACGAGACGCCGCCGCAGGGGCCGATCCTGGCCTTGTCGGTCGAGGATCTTGCCGAGAAGGAGGCCGTGCTCGCGGCGCGGGCGGGGGACGGGTTCTTCACCATTCCGCATTTCAACGGGTACGCGGCAGTGCTTGTTGAGCTGGATGTGGTGCCCGACGGCGTCCTGGAGGAGGCGTTGCTGGACGCGTGGTTGGTGCATGCGCCGGCGGACGTCGCGAAGGCTCATCTGGCGAGCAAGTAGCCGTTGGCGCGCAGGCCTGTCACGCAGCGTCAGGTGGGTTCGGGGCGTGGGGTGCGGCGAGGGGCGTTGACGGGTGCGGCGTGACGGTGTGTTATCCGAAGTAGGACCGGTACTTGGGCCGGTCCGTAGGCTGGGATTTTCCGTCGATCCGCCCCAGACACCGCGGAGGGTGCAATGAACGATTTCCAGGAACAGGCGAAGAACTGGCTCCGGAATGTCGTCAAGCAGAACCCGGACAAGATCAAGGCCGGCGTCGAGAAGGCCGGCGACCTGATCGACAAGCAGACCGGCGGGAAGTACGCGGAGAAGGTCGACGCGGTGCAGCAGAAGGTCGGCAGCTTCGTCGACAACCAGACCTCCGAAGAGACGCCGGCGCAGCCTGCGGACACCACCTCCGACACCAGCACCGCCGGTACGGCGGAGAGCGCCCAGTCCGATGGTCCGGCCGAGGCAGCCGACCAAACAGGCACCGCGAGCGCGCCAGACCAGACCGACAGTCCGGCGGCAGGTCAGTCGGATGCTGGGAGTACGGCGGCTGGACCTGTGGTCGCCGGTGGGCCTGCACCCGACCCGGCCGCGACGCCCAGTAGTTCCGCCGGCTCAACGACCGAGGGAACGTCTCCCGGCAGCACAGCCACCAGCCAGCAGTAGCTGACCGCCCGCCTCCTGGATCCGAGGGGACAGCAAACAGCCGAGCATTGCGAGCAGATGCGGGGCGCATGTCAAGCCGACGCGCCGTAATAATCGCACTGTGTAAACGGTCGACTATAAACTGTCACCCTCGGGGAGGGGGACGGTGGGTAGATCGCGACGGCGTACACGCACCCGATTCAAGTCCTGGGGCTTGCTGCTCTTCGGGCTCACTGCGTTGTCTGCGTACGCGAACGACTGGACAGCGACCGCGACGTTCACTGCGATCCTCCTCTTCTATATCGCGGCGCTGCGCCTGACCCGGTGCCGAGTGGAGACCACCAAGCATCGGCCGTGCCTGTGGATCGTGCGAGGAGTAACGGGCACCTGTGACTATCACGTCGGGTACAAGCGGGGTCTGCCTCGACTGGTGCGGGGGAGCAGGTTTGGCGGCCTGCCGACGTTCATGTGGCCGCGGGATGACTTTGAGGGTTTGGTGGGGGTGCGGGTCGAGTCGCAACCGTTGCCTGGGCGCGCGGTGACTGCGAAGGCTGCTGGGGCTGGGTACGAGCGGCTGACGATGGCGTTGACTGTGGGTGGGTTCCTGGTGGCGCTAGTGGGGGTGATCCGGGACTTTGCTGCGGGGTGACCTGGCTTGGGGCAGACCAGTCCGTGAGGTGGTCTCCTGGTGTGCGGTGGGTGTGATCGGTTGGTGGCGAGTGAGTGTCCGTCTTGACCGGGTGGTGGGGCGCGCTTAGCCTCGGGATCAGGAAGGGATGTAACCACCACGAACAAGCACCGGCGGGTCGGTGAACCAGGCGACCGGCCGGGAGAGACGCAATTACGCTCAAGCGAGCTGAAGGAAGGACGACGGCGCCGTGTAGCGCGGTCGGATAGACGGCACCGCACGTAAATCTGGGCTGCACTGGCCGACAGGGTGCGAGCGGCGTCACCGTGGTCTCTGCGTTGTCGGCGGCGACCACGGTGAGCAAGCGAGGCAGGCAACGCTGGACAGCCGCACCTGCGGCCACCACGTAGTTGGCGCAAGCAGCGCGAGCATGGCGATACCGTCGTCAACGGCTGAACCTGGCACCCCCGCTTTTGAGGTGGTGCCGGCACCGCCGTACCTCGATATCAGCGATCCGGTGGCGAGTCCCTTCGACCGATGGCCACAGTCCCGCCTGGGACTCGACGGAGAGGGGAGACGGCGATGACAGCGATGTCTGTTGGCCTGGCCCTGATCGGACTGCTGATCGCGGGCCTGCTGGCCTGGATCGGCCTCACTCTCTCCCGCCGGAAGGCCGCCGAGGCGTCGACCGCTCAGCATGAGGTCGAGGCCGCCGCCGAGCAGGTACGCCGGCAGGCCGAGGAGGACGCCGCCGTACTGCGGTCTCGCGCCGAGGCGGCTGAGCGGCGCGCAGAGGAGATCCGCGGCAATGCGGAGGACCGGGCGTCCGAGGTGCGGCGGGACGCGGAGCAGCGGGCGTCGGACGTACGGCGCGAGGCGGAGACGGAGGCGCAGTCGATCCGGGACGACCTGCGCGAGCAGCGGCTGGAGATGGAGCGCCGCGACCACCGCCTGACCGAACGCGAGGAGCGGCTCGACGAGCAGCACCGCGCGATCGAGGAGCGGCAGACCGACCTGACCGCGCAGCTGGACGAACTGGCGCAGCGCAAGCAGGAGATCAAGGACCTCGAGGACGAACGCCGCCGGATCCTGGAAGGCGTCGCGAACCTGACCACCGAGCAGGCGCGGACCGAACTGGTCGCCTCGATCGAGGACGAGGCGAAGCGGTACGCGCACGCGACGGTCCGCGACATCGAGCGGCAGGCGCTGGACGAGGGCGAGACGAAGGCGCGCAAGATCATCACCGGTGCGGTGCAGCGGCTCGCGTCGGAGCAGACGAGCGAGTCCGTGGTGTCGGTCGTGCACCTGCCGAGCGACGACATGAAGGGCCGGATCATCGGCCGCGAGGGCCGCAACATCCGGTCGTTCGAGCAGACCACCGGCGTGAACCTGATCATCGACGACACCCCGGAAGCCGTACTGCTCTCATGCTTCGATCCGGTCCGGCGCGAGACGGCCCGGCTGACGCTGGACTCGCTGGTGCTCGACGGGCGCATCCACCCGAGCCGGATCGAGGAGATCTACGAGCGCAGCAAGGGCGAGGTCGCCGAGCTGTGCGAGCGGGCCGCCGAGGACGCGATGGCGGACGTCGGGATCACCGATCTGCACCCGGAGCTGATCCGGACCATGGGCCTGCTGCGGTACCGGACCTCGTACGGGCAGAACGTCCTGAAGCATCTCGTCGAGTCCGCCCACCTCGCCGGGATGATGGCCGCCGAGCTCGGGCTCGATCCGAAGCTGTGCAAGCGTGGCGCGTTCCTGCACGACATCGGCAAGGCGCTCACGCACGAGTCCGAGGGCAGTCACGCGATCGTCGGCGCGGAACTCGCCAAGAAGTACGGCGAGAACGACGACGTCGTGCACTGCATCGAGGCGCACCACAACGAGGTCGAGGTACGGACCGTCGAGGCCGTGCTGACCCAGGCGGCGGACGCCGTGAGCGGTGGCCGGCCGGGCGCGCGGCGGGAGTCGCTGGAGGCGTACGTGCAGCGGCTCGAACGGCTCGAGGAGATCGCGATGCACCACGACGGCGTCGAGAAGGTGTTCGCGATGCAGGCCGGCCGCGAGATCCGGGTGATGGTGCTGCCGGACGCGGTCGACGACATCGCGGCGCAGGTGATGGCGCGCGACATCGCGAAGCAGGTCGAGGAAGAGCTGACCTATCCGGGCCAGATCCGGGTCACCGTCGTGCGTGAGTCCCGCGCTACTGAGGTGGCGAAGTAGCGTACTTCGCCCGCCACGCGGGCGGGTCGAAGGGAGCCCCGTAGATCCGGGTCTCGCGGGCGATCCGGCCGTCGCGGAACTCGACGACGTTCGCCACGTAGTACACGTCGCCGCTGTAGTCCGACCGGCCGAGGACGACGAAGTTGTCGCCGGAGCCGCTGATGCGGAGGATCTGGATCGACGGCGGGTCCGGATACTCCTGCTGCATCGCACGCATGGGGTCGCGCCCGACGATGCGTTCGCCGGACTGCGGCATCTCCAGGATGTAGTCCTCCGTACGCATCTCGTGCTCGGCCTCCGCCGAGAGCACGAGTTCACCGTCGGATCGCCAGAGGCGTTCGAGCAGTTCGCGGTTGCGGTCCATGAATTGATGGTGCACCCGGTTCGCACCGAGGAGCCACTACCTTCTCGAACGAGTCCGCGGCGTGACGTCGATCGGCTCGTCGGCGATCCGCTGCTGCGGCGGCTTGATGCTGTACTGCCGCTCGACGTCGGGTTCGAGGACTTCCTCGTCACCGTGCCGGGTCCGGTTGGAGAGCCGGTAGGTCAGCCAGATTCCTGCCGCGCCGCCGAGCATGATGATGATCCCGAGGGCGGTCAGGTCCACTGCGTGGAACGTGTCACGTACGGCGAAGGCAAGGACGGCGCCCACCACGACAAGTGTGAGTCCGGGGCCGATCCGCATACCTGCTCCTTCCGAGGACGGGGTGTACCTGTTCACTCCCCGTGCCCAGGATGGGCGGACGGTAATCGTCAGCGGAACGCCGACTGCCCGGTGAGCGCCTGGCCGATGACGAGCTGGTGGACCTCGGACGTGCCTTCGTAGGTGAGGACCGACTCGAGGTTGTTGGCGTGCCGCATGATCGGGTACTCACCGCTGATACCGTTCGCGGCCAAGATGGTGCGGCACTCGCGGGCGATCGCGATCGCCTCGCGGACGTTGTTCAGCTTGCCGACCGACACCTGCTCGGGGCGGAGCGTGCCCTTCTCCTTCAGCCGGCCGAGGTGCACGGCGAGCAGGATGCCCTTGTTCAGTTCGACGGCCATGTCGGCGATCTTCGCCTGGGTCAGCTGGTACGACGTGAGCGGCTTGTCGAACACGATCCGCTCACCGGCGTACGCGATCGCGGTCTCCAGGCAGTCCCGCGCGGCGCCCATCGCGCCGAAGATGATGCCGAACCGGGCCTCGTTCAGGCAGCCGAGCGGGCCGGACAGACCACGGGCCTCGGGCAGCATCGCACTGGCCGGGAGCCGGACGTCGGTGAGGACCAGCTCCGAGGTGACGGATGCGCGGAGCGACATCTTCTGCTTGATCTCGGGTGCGGAGAAGCCGGGGGTCGACGTCGGGACGACGAAGCCGCGGACGCCGTCTTCGGTACGGGCCCAGACCACGGCGACGTCGGCGACCGAGCCGTTGGTGATCCACATCTTCGATCCGTTCAGGATCCAGTCGTCGGTGTCACTGGAACCGTCGCGGCGGGCGTTGGTGCGCATGCCGGCCGGGTTCGAGCCGAAGTCGGGCTCGGTCAGCCCGAAGCAGCCGATCGCCTCGCCGGCGGACATCTGTGGGAGCCACTCGTTCTTCTGCTCGTCGCTGCCGTACTTCCAGATCGCGTACATCGCCAGGGATCCCTGCACGGACACCAGGGATCGCATGCCCGAATCGGCCGCCTCGATCTCCAGGCAGGCGAGCCCGTACGCGACCGGGCCGAGGCCGGCGCATCCGTACCCGGTCAGGTGCATCCCGAGGAACCCGAGCGCCCCAAGCTCCTTCGCCAGCTCCCGCGCCGGGATCGAACCCGACTCGAACCACTCCGGCAACGACGGCCGCAACCGCTCATCAGCAAACCGCCGCGCAGCCCCCCGCACGTCGACCTCTTCCGACGTCAGTAACGAGTCGACATCCACCAAATCCAAAGAAGCACCCATACGCTCACGCTAGCGGCTGCGAGCGGCGGCGACGTGGTGTGGAAGGCCACACCTACTTCACGATCAGCACCCCGTCGAAAGCATCGAGGTCGGCGAGGGTCTCCTGGTAGACCGGCCGGAGCGGCGGCAGTTCGTCGCGGGCGAAGAACCGCGCATCTCGCGTCTCGTCGGTCTCGGCGAGCAAGGAGCCGCTCCAGCGATCCACCCGGAACACCACCGCGAACATCTGGTGCTCACCGCCGTAGGCGTTGGTGAACCAGTACTGCGGACCTGTGTACAGCGCGATCGGCGTTGCTGCTTCGACGACGAGGCCGGTCTCCTCCTGCACCTCACGCACCAGGGCGTCCCAGATCGACTCGCCCAGCTCGAGCCCGCCCGCGGGCATCACCCAGGTGTCGTCGTCGGACCGGCGGACCAGGAGTACGTCGCCCGCGCTGTCGATGATGACGGCGCGTGGGCCGGGGGTGATCAGTCGCTGGGTGCCGACGGACTGGCGGAGGTTGCCTACGTACGTCTCCTCGAACGGGACCGCGCTCATTTGCGGTACCAGGGCCACCACCAGTGGTGTTTGCGGGGGTGGCGGACGGTGATGGTGCCGTGGCGGGCTTGGCCGGTGACTCGGAGGCGGACGCCGCCGGCTCGGGGTGGGACGGCCTTGTTCTTGGCGGTGCTGTGGACCATGTCCACCTGGTCGATGTCGACGCTCCAGCCTTCGGGGATCACCATCACGACCGAGCTGTGCTTGGCGTGTGCGTCGACGTGGATCTCGGCCCAGTGCACCAGGGCGTCGGTGAAGTCGAGCTTCACCGAGGAGTGTTCGGCGATCGCGGTGAGCCGCTCCGGGACGGTCCAGGCGCCCTCACGCTTCTGGGCGCTGTGCTTCGCGCGGAGGGTCAGCTCCTGCGCGCTGCCGTGCGCGACCGGCACCAGGTCGGCGGTCGCGTTGCGGAGCTCGAGCTGGGTCTTGGCCGTGTAGATCTGGGTCAGCCGCTCGTCCAGCTCTTCGAAGTCCAGCCGCCCGTCGGTGTGCGCTTCCTGGACCACGGCGGCGGCACGCTCGCGGTCGTTGTCGGATGCCCGGTGACCGGGCGGCGGCTGCTCCAGACTCATGAACCCAAAGGTAGCGCCGCTACAGGTCGGAGCAGAACCTCATTCGGCGCGGCTCGCCAGGTCCAGGAAGCGGCCGACAACCAGGGACCACGTCTTGTCCAGGTCGGCGGCGTACCGGTCCGCGTCCGCCACCACCTGAACCGGGTCGAACCCGAGCGTCACCAGCCGCTCCGGACTCCACCGCCGTACCCGCTCTGCCTCGACCTCGGGGTGGAACTGCACACCCCAGCTCTGCCCCATCCGCAGCATCTGGTTCGGACAGCGCTCACTGGACATCAGCAGCACCGCGTCCTCCGGCAGCCGAGTGATCTGGTCCTGGTGACTCTCAACCGCCAGCACAGACGACGGGAGCCCGGCCAGCAGTACGTCGTCCTCAGCGCCCGGGAGCACCGTCAACGCAGTCACGCCCTTCTCTGGCAGCCCGTGCTTCCCCAAGACCTCGCCACCGAACGTGTGCGCCAGCAACTGCGCCCCGAGACAGATCCCGAGCACAGGCACCTTCCCGTGCGCATCACGAAGCAGCGCGCGCTCCGCAGGCAGCCACGGCGACCGCTCGTCCTCGTCCGGCAGCATCCCGCCGCCGAGCATGATCAGGGCCGCATGCCCGTCCACACTCGCGGGTACGGGTTCACCGTCCCAGGCGCGGACCAGGACCGGGGAGATGCCCCGGGCGGCCAGCCAGCCGAGCAGCCGTCCCGGTCCGCTCTCACGGTCGTTCTCGATCACTAAGACGGTGGTCACTGGACAACGGTACGGCGGCACCGGTGACACGCTGCGCACTGCCGTACCGGCGTCGTGATTCCGGGATACTGATGCACTGGGGGTGCCGATGGAGCCTGTGAGTGGATTCGTGCGCGCCGTTGTCGGAGATGTGGCGTTCATCTTCGGCAAGGGTGTGGTCAACGCGTACCTGCTTGCCCGCCGCAACGGGTGGTCGCGGCCGCAGTTGGACGTGCTGATCCGGTCCCACGGTCAGTACGTGCCGCTCGTCATCCCCACCGGCACAGTCCCCGCGGTCGACCGGCTGGTCGGGCTGGACGAGGTCCGTCCGGCCCCGATGATCACCGTCGAGTTCACACCGGGGGACACCGGCGCCGAGGCGCATCTCACAGCCAACAACCCGGTGCTCATCACGATCACCGATGTGAGTCACCGTGAGTACGACGCCGTGGTGCTCACCACCTCGCTCGGCTCAGCCGCGTACGCACAGCTGCCTCCGGGGTACTACCACGTGTCCGCTGTGGTCGTAGACGAGCACGGGGATCTGCTGCAGGGGTACGGCGCCCAGCACAACCTGCATGTGGACAAGGGCGACGACGTGATCGTCTCGCTGTCCATCCGGACCGCTGGTGTCGCAGAGATCGCTGCCGCGCTGGAGACGGGTCCGCAGCCCGCACTGGTCGGGGCGGAAGGTGATGTCGTACCGCTCCTGGACCTGGTCCGTATCGGTCGTGCCCCGGACTGTGACCTGATCCTGGATCGGCAGGAGGTCAGCCGGCACCACGCGGAGCTGCTGCGCATCGACGCGGCCAGCTACGAGCTACGCGACCTGGGGTCGACCAACGGCACGCAGCTGAACGGCGTACCGATCCAGACCGCCATGGTGGTCCACGGCGACGAGATCCGGCTCGGCGGACTCCCGTTCCGGCTGTTGCTGTCCTGACCTGGAACAATGGCGTCGTGAACCCGCGCAGCGTCGTCATCCTGGGCTCGACCGGCTCGATCGGTACCACGGCACTCGAGCTGATCGGGCGGAACCGGGACCGCTTCCGCGTGCTCGCGCTGTCCGCGGGCGGTGACAACGTCGCGCTGCTGGCGGAACAGGCGCTCGAGTTCGGTGTGGAGGTCGTGGCGGTGGCGAAGGCCACGGTCGCGCAGGACCTGCAGCTGGCGTTCTACGCGGAGGCGCAGCGGAAGGGGTACGCGCAGGGCGAGTTCCGGATCCCGAAGATCGTCACCGGGCCGGACGCCGCCAGCGAGCTCGCCGCGACGGAGTGTGACGTAGTACTCAACGGCATCAACGGATCCATCGGCCTGCACGCAACACTGGCGGCGCTGGACGCGGGGAACACGCTCGCGCTCGCCAACAAGGAGTCGCTGGTGATCGGCGGCCCGATCGTCACCCGGCGCGCCAAGCCCGGCCAGATCGTCGCGGTCGACTCCGAGCACAGCGCGATCGCGCAGTGCCTGCGCGGCGGTTCGCCGGACGAGGTTCGCAGGCTGCTGCTGACCGCGAGCGGCGGTCCGTTCCTCGGCAAGCCGCGCAGCGAGCTCGCGAACGTGACCGTCGAGCAGGCCCTCGAGCACCCGAACTTCGCGATGGGCCCGGTCGTCACGATCAACTCCGCGACGCTGGTGAACAAGGGCCTGGAGCTGATCGAGGCGCACTTGCTGTTCGGCATCCCGATGGACCGGATCGATGTGGTGATCCATCGGCAGCAGGCGATTCATTCGATGGTCGAGTTCACCGACGGCGCGACGATCGCCCAGGTCGGGATCCCGACGATGACGGTGCCGATCGCGCTCGCCCTCGGCTGGCCCGACCGGATACCGGACGCCACCCGGCCGTGGGACTTCACCGAGGCGAGCACCTGGACGTTCCAGCCGGTCGACGACGCCGAGTTCCCGGCGGTCGGTCTGGCCCGCGAGGCAGGCTCCCGGGGCGGTACGGCGCCGGCCGTGTTCAACGCGGCGAACGAGGTCTGCGTACAGGCGTTCCGGGAGGGCCGGCTGCCGTTCGTGGCGATCGTCGACACAGTGGCCCGGGTACTGACCGATCACGACGTACCCTCGTACGAGGAACTGTCCGTCGACGACGTACTGGCCGCGGACGCGTGGGCCCGGACCCGGGCTCGTGAGATCACTGGAGTACAGGAGACCAAGCAGGGATGAGCGCGCTTCTGACGATCCTCGGCATCGTGCTGTTCGTGCTCGGGGTGCTGATCTCCGTAGCGCTGCACGAGATGGGCCACATGATCCCGGCGAAGGCGTTCGGGATGAAGGTCACGCAGTTCTTCGTCGGCTTCGGGCGGACCCTGTGGTCGGTGAAGCGCGGCGAGACCGAGTACGGCATCAAGGCGATCCCGGCCGGCGGTTTCGTCCGGATCATCGGCATGATGCCGCCCGCCAAGGGCCAGGACCCCACCAAGGTCCGGAAGGCGAACACCGGCCCGATCCAGTCGATGGTCGAGAACGCGCGCACCGCGGAGTACGAGACGATCGCGCCCGAGGACGACGGCCGGCTCTTCTACCAGAAGGTCTGGTGGAAGAAGCTGATCGTGATGGCGTCCGGGCCGCTGGTCAACGTACTGATCGCGGCGATGCTGTTCACCGGGCTGTTCACGCTGTACGGCGACCGGGTGCCGCAGACCACCATCTCCACCGTCACCGACTGTGTGATCCCGGCGAACCAGGCGAAGCCGGACCGCAAGTGCGAGACCGGTGACAAGGAGTCGCCCGCGAAGCAGGCCGGGTTCCAGGTCGGCGACAAGATCCTCGCGTTCAACGGCACCCAGATCAGCAGCTGGGACCAGCTCACCCCGCTGATCCGGGCGAACACCGACAAGCCCGCCACGATCGTTGTCGAGCGCAACGGTCAGCAGGTCACCCTGCACACGAACACGATCGTCAACCAGGTGCTGGACACCCCGACCTCGGACAAGTACGTCTCGGTCGGCTTCCTCGGCGTCTCCCCGGAGAACAAGCTCGAACGCCAGAGCGTCGGCTACGCGCTCGGCAAGATGGGCACCACCACGACGGCCACTGTGCAGGCCCTCGGCCGGTTCCCGGAGAAGCTCGTCGGCGTCGCGAAGTCGATCGTCGGCGGCAAGCGCGACCAGGACAGCCCGATGAGCGTCGTCGGCGCCAGCCGGGTCGCGGGCGAGATCGCGGCCAGTGACCTCGACGTCGGTGCGAAGGCCGCGACGCTGATCCTGCTGCTCGCCTCGCTGAACCTGTTCCTCGCCCTGTTCAACTTCATCCCGCTGCTGCCGCTGGACGGCGGCCACATGATCGGCGCCATCTGGGAAGGCATCCGGCGCGGCCTGGCCAAGCTGTTCGGCCGGCCGGATCCCGGGTACGTCGACGTGGCCAAGCTGCTGCCGATCGCGTACGTCGCGGCGAGTGTGATCGTGGTGATGGGCGTCCTGCTGGTCATCGCCGACATCGTGAATCCCATCAAGTTGTTCAACGGATAAGGACAGATGAGCATCAACCTGGGCATGCCCGCGCTGCCGCCACCGACCCTCGCTCCGCGCCGCAAGACCCGCCAGATCAAGGTGGGCAAGGTGCTGGTCGGTGGGGACGCACCGGTCTCGGTGCAGTCGATGACGACGACGAAGACGCACGAGGTCAACACGACGCTGCAGCAGATCGCGGAGCTGACCGCGGCCGGCTGCGACATCGTCCGGGTCGCCTGCCCGCGGCAGGAGGACGCGGACGCGCTGCCCGAGATCGCGCGGCACTCGCAGATCCCGGTGATCGCCGACATCCACTTCCAGCCGAGCTACGTCTTCGCCGCGATCGAGGCGGGCTGTGCGGCGGTCCGGGTGAACCCGGGCAACATCCGCAAGTTCGACGACCAGGTGAAGGAGATCGCGCAGGCCGCGAAGGACCACGGGACGTCGCTGCGGATCGGCGTGAACGCGGGCTCGCTCGACCCGCGGCTGCTGCAGAAGTACGGCAAGGCGACACCCGAGGCGCTGGCCGAGTCGGCCGTCTGGGAGGCGTCGCTGTTCGAGGAGCACGACTTCCACGACTTCAAGATCTCCGTGAAGCACAACGACCCGGTCGTGATGGTCCGCGCGTACGAGCTCCTGGCCGAGCAGGGCGACTGGCCGCTGCACCTCGGCGTGACCGAAGCCGGGCCGGCCTTCCAGGGCACAATCAAGTCGTCGGTGGCCTTCGGTGCGCTGCTGTCGAAGGGGATCGGTGACACGATCCGGGTCTCGCTGTCCGCGCCGCCGGTCGAGGAGGTCAAGGTCGGCCTGCAGATCCTGCAGTCGCTGAACCTGCGCGAGCGCAAGCTCGAGATCGTCTCGTGCCCGTCCTGCGGTCGCGCCCAGGTGGACGTCTACACGCTCGCCGAGCAGGTGACCGCCGGTCTCGAGGGCATGGAGGTCCCGCTCCGGGTCGCCGTCATGGGCTGCGTCGTGAACGGTCCGGGTGAGGCCCGCGAGGCCGACCTCGGCGTCGCCTCCGGCAACGGCAAGGGCCAGATCTTCGTCAAGGGCGAGGTCATCAAGACCGTCCCCGAGGCCGCCATCGTCGAGACCCTGATCGAAGAAGCCATGCGCATCGCCGAGCAGATGGAAACCACAGAACCAGGCGAACCCACCGTCTCCGTCAGCTGAAGCCAGGGCCCGTCAGCGCTCGGTGTGGGTTGCTACTGGTTTGACCGGTGGGAGTGCGGGCGGTTCGCCGGGGGCGCCGGTCGGGGCCATGCGTCGTACTGCGGCCGGCATCGCACCGACCGTGAACGCGTGGACGGCCGCGCCCACGGATGCGGTGACGAATGACGCGACGGTCGGTACGTCGGCGGGGAGCGGAACCACGTGCTCGCCGGGGCCGAAGTGGGAATCGACCAGGCGCAGTGAGGTGCTCGCGGGTTCGGGAGGTGTGAAGGACGTGGCCCACCAGGCCTCGACGACCACCCGGGCCGGCTCTCGCAAGGTGAGTCGCACAGCTCGCTGCTTCGTGTCGTAGGCCACGCCGTCTGCGTTGTCGTCAGGGGCAGCCGAGGTGACGCTCTCGACCTGGGCGGCGATCAGGCCTGCGATTCCGGCGAGCCCCTGGACGAACGTGACGTGGTCGTTGCCCGCCGAGATCGCCTCGCGGAGGTGCTGCTTGGCGTTCGCCGGAACCATTCCACCGAACACCACGACATCGAGACCGGTGGTGTCGTACGCCGTCAGCACCTCGTCGAACTGGTTCGTCGCGTCCGCTTGGAAGCCCTTGGCCCGCAGCAGGCCGACTGCGTCGAGGAGCACGCCCGGGCTCCTCCCGATGACCAGAATGCGTTCGGGTCTGCGCGTGCCTGCTGCGTCCATGAGCCGGTCTCCCAGAGTTTGAGTGTTGGTACCGCCAACATAGCAAGTGTTGGCCACGCCAACAACTGATATCGTCTCCCCATGTCCATGGACCACGCGCCGAGCCGTACTCCTGATCGCGTCAAGGACCGTCCGACCTGGCTGATCAGCCGGACCTTCGCTCGTTCGTCAGGTCTGCTCGCCGCCGGGTTCGAGTCGTCCGGCCACGGTCTGCGCAGCTACCACTACCGGCTCCTGGCGGCGCTCGAGGAGTGGGGCCCCGCGAGCCAGGCGGACCTGGGTCGTGGCACCGGCATCGATCGCAGTGATGTCACGGCAGCGCTGTCCGAGCTCGAGTCGCGCGGGCTCGTCGAGCGGTCCGTCGATCCCAGGCACAAGCGGCGCAACATCGTCACCATCACGCCCGCGGGGATCGCGCAGCTCGTGGAGCTCGACCAGGTGATCGACGACGTCCAGGAGCGGGTCCTGGAACCGCTGACCGCCGCGCAACGGCGCCAGTTCATCGCCCTGATGGGTAAGCTCCTCGCGGCCGAACGCGAATCACAGGCCGGCTGACCTCACCACGGAGCGCTACAGAGGAGCTCGATGTCTCGGTACCTGATTGTCGCCGCGGTCGCGGGGGAGGCTCGGTATGTCCCCGAGGACCTGCCGGTCGTGGTGACCGGCGTCGGGAAGACGGCGGCTGCTGTAGCGGTGAGCCGGGCCTTGGCCGAGCGGGACACGTCTGACCTGGTGGTGCTGAACGTCGGGACGACCGGGGCGTTGCGGGACGGGTTGTCGGGCTTGTTTCTCCCGAGCACCGTGATCAATCACGACGTGAACGCAGAGGCGGTGCGAGCGATCGGGCTGGATCCGCGGGACGAGTTGCCCGTCGAGGGCGGCGACGGAACGGTGCTGGCTTCCGGGGATGTTTTCGTGACCGACCCGGTGGTGCGGGTGCGGCTGGCCGAACGCGCGCACTTGGTGGACATGGAGGCGTACGGCGTGGTGTACGCATGCCAGGCGCACGGCGTACCCGTCCGCGTCGTGAAGCACGTGTCGGACTCGGCGGACGAGGCTGCACTCGATTGGCCGGCGCTCGTCGACGCGAGCGCCAAGGTGCTGGGGGAGTGGGTCAGCGAGAACGCTCGCTGAGCCACTCCAGTACGGCGATCTCGCGCTCCAGCCACCGCATCACGCCGACACCGCTCGCGAGCACCTGCCGGTTCACGGCCAGGGCATGAGCGACTGTGACCCACACCGGCGTGAGCTCCAGGTCGGCCTCGTACGCCTCTAGCTCCTGATCGCTGCTCGGTACGCCGCCTGAACAGCTGAAGTAGTACGACGTCATCGCGAACACGTCGTAGTCCACATCGACGGCGGGCACCTCCTCGCGGATCGACACCAGCTCCGGCCCCACGAGCACCCCGTCGTACCCGCACTCCTCGCGGAACTCGCGCCGCAGCGCCTGCTCGAACGACTCCCCAGGCTCCACCCCGCCGCCCGGGAACTTGTAGTCGCCGTGCCGCGACGCGAGCAGCAGGAGCTCGGAGTCCCGGAAGAGCACACCGCGGACGGCGGTACGGGTGATCGTGCGGCCGCCGGCTCGTAGAGCGGGATTCCGGAAGGTGCCGAGGTGCATCGTTCTATGCTGGCTTGACCTTGACCCTGAGGGCAAGGTTTAGCGTCGGGGTGAAGGAGGCGGGATGCGGATCAGCGATCTGGCGGCCGAGGCCGGTGTGACGGTCAAGGCGGTGCGGTACTACGAGTCGCAAGGCCTGCTCAAGCCGCGCCGGGAGGCCAACGGCTACCGGTCGTACGACGTGGACGACGTGGATGTGGTGCGTGAGGTGAAGGCGCTGCTGAGCCTCGGGCTGACCGCGGAGCAGACGTACCCGTTCATCGAGTGCCTGCGGGCCGGCAATGCGCGGGCGGACGTCTGCCCGGCGTCGCTGACGGCGTACCGGACCCGGATCGCCGAGGTGGACCGGCGGATCACCGAGCTGACCGATCTGCGGGCCCGGCTGACCGACCTCCTGACCGATGCCGAGAGCTGGAGGATGAAGCAATCATGACCGAGCTACGCAGTGTCGACGAGGCCACCTTCGACGAGGAGGTCCTGCGGTCCGAGAAGCCTGTGCTGGTGGACTTCTGGGCGCAGTGGTGCCCGCCGTGCCACCAGATCGCCCCGGTGCTCGCCCAGATCGGTGCCGAGCGCAACGAGCAGCTGACCGTGGTGAAACTCAACTCCGACGAGAACCCCTCGATCGCCGCGAACTACCGGGTGATGGCGCTCCCCACCCTCGCCCTGTTCCACCGCGGCGAGCTGATCTGGTCCGTCGTCGGCGCCCGCCCGAAGGCCAAACTCCTCAAGGAACTGGACGACGCCCTGCTGACTGCTGTTTGACCGGATCTACTGCGGGCGGTTCTGGGAAAGCTCGACCAGTACGCCGTGGGGCCCCGCGACGTACGCCGACGTGGTGCCCCAGTCCGTGTCGACCGGCTCGAGGGCGATCTTGCCGCCGCGGCTGCGGATCTCCTCGACGTCGGCGCGGACGTCGTCGCTGCTGAACTGCAGCAGCGTCCCGCCGAGCGCCCCGAAGTCGTCCACCATCGCGCCCGTGTGCAGCGCGATCGTCGTCGCGCCGGCCCGTACCTCGGCGTACCCCTCGCCCGCGCTGCCCGACACCTCGAGACCGAGGATGCCGGAGAAGAAGTCGGCGATCTCCTGGTTCTTGGCGCGGCTGTCGGTCAGCAGACCCAGGTGGTCGAAGCGGATGTTCATTGCAGAGTCTCCTCGGTTGACCGGTTCCCATCTAGGATGCTAGCAATATAGCCATGGCGGATGGTGCTGGCAAGAAGGTGCAGTTCAACGTGTATCTGCCGCCGGAGCTGGTGCGGCGGGTGAAGCACAAGGCGATCGACGACGCGGCGAGTCTGTCCGCGCTCGTCGAGCAGGCGCTGGCGGAGTACCTGGACAACCATGGGGAGGCACGAGGATGAACGACGTGGTGATCAGGCCGCTGCGGTTCACGGCCGACGTCGAGGCGATGCGGGCGTTCCTGGAGCGACTCGGGCTGCGATCGCGGATCGAGTCCGAGCGCGGCGGCTGGGTGGACATGCTCGCGGGCCGCGGGATGGTCGCGCTGCACGACGCGGCCTCCAGTTCGACCGGAGGCCGGCCCGGACAGACGACGCTGTCGTTCGAGGCGGACAAGATCGACGAGTTGAAGGACCGGCTCGAGCAGGTCGGGTTCGTCGACGCGACGGTCTTCGACGAGGCGTACGGACGGGTCCTGTCGGTCACGGGGCCCGACGGCGTGGTGATCTGGGTCGACGAACGGACCGACGACCTGTACGGGTACAAGCTGCACAACCCGGAGGCGGACGAACGCTGGACCGTCACGCCGTACCTGAGCGGTGCCGAGGAGCCGAGCTGGCGACGCTTTCTCGACGGGCTCGGTGTGGACAGCTCGGTGCGCTTCGGGCCGGCCGACGGGAAGTTCGCGGTCCGGCTCGACCTGACCACGGCCGAGGACCTCGACGACGTGCAGAGCCGCCTGGCCGACGCGCAGGTGACGCGTAACGAGTCCGGCCTGGAGATCGTGGACCCGGACGGCCAACTCGTCGTGGTGCACAGGTGAGCTTGACCTCAACCGGGCCTGAAGTTGCACGATGCCGGTCATGACGATGGGGGCGCCCGCGCGGCTGCGCGACGATGCGGATTTCCGGCGGTACTGGCTGGCGCGGGCGCTGTCCGTCACGGGGTCGATGGTCACGGCGATCGCGCTGCCTGTGCTGGTTTACCGGCTCAGTGGATCGACTGTCCTGACCGCGGTGGTGACCGCGCTCGAGTCCGCGCCGTACCTGCTGGCCGGCCTGTTCGCCGGTGCGCTGGCTGATCGCTGGAACCGGCGGCGCGTGATGGTGACGGCGGACTGCGTGAACGCAGTACTGGTCGGATCGGTCCCGGTTGCGCATCTGCTCGGTGTGCTGACCGTCGTCCAAGTGCTGGCCGTCGCGTTCACTGTGCAAGCGGTCTTCACGTTCTTCGACGGCGCCAACTTCGGCGCGCTGCCGGTCCTCGTCGGCCGCGCCCGCGTCGCGCAGGCGAACTCGGCGGTCTGGACGGCGTCGAGCCTGATCGAGCTGTTCGTTCCGCCGGCGGCCGGCCTGCTGCTCGGCGTGCTCGATCCGGCCAGTCTGCTGACGCTCGACGCGCTGAGCTTCGCGGCGTCCGCGTTCGCCGTCCGCGGGATCGTCAGGGCGATGTCGGAGTCCCGGGAAGGGCGTCCGCCGCTGCGTCCGCGGGTGGTGCTGAACGACATCCGGGACGGGTTGCGGTACCTGATCCGGCATGCCGGCGTCCGGACGATGACGATCGTCGGCAGCATCCAGTCCTTCGCGGGCGGCGGCTTCATGGCGCTGATCGTGGTCTGGTGCGACCGCGTCCTGCACATCGGTACGTCGGGACTCCGGTTCGGACTGGTCTGGGGCGTGTGGGGGATCGGCGGGCTGATCGCCGCGCTCAGCCTGCCGCGGTTGCTGAAGCGGACGTCGCCGGCCGCCATCACGCTCTACGCGCTGCCGGTGTCTGCGCTCCTCGGCGTGCTGACACCGCTGTCGCCGCACTGGATCGTGGCTGCGCTGGGCCTGCTCGTGTGGGGTTCGGCGTACGTACTGGTGATCGTCAACGCGGTGTCGTACCGGCAGCAGGTGACGCCCGAGAACCTCCTCGGTCGGGTGAACACGGCCGGCCGGATGCTGTCCTGGGGCGTCGGCTGGACGCTCGGATCGGTGGCCGGCGGACTGCTCGGCAACGCTTACGGCCCGCGGACCGGCATGGTCGTGATGGGCCTGTGCGGCGGCGCCGGCGTCATCGTCGCCTGGACCTCGCCACTGCGCCGGATCGCCGCGGAACCACGCCACTCAGCAACCGTCGACCTCTCGTAGACGACCCGCTCAGGGGGCGTCGGCCGGCGCCCGAGGAGCCGGGTTGGTGAGTGTCGGAGGTCCGGAATCCAGCCCGTTGCATGCCTCTGGTGCGATCATCCGCTAGGTTCTGCGCGTGGGCGTACGGGTTCTCGGTCCTCGTGACCTCGCGGCGGCGCGCGCGGTCATCGCCCGCGATCCGGTGGTGAACGTGTTCGTGGACAGCCTCGTGCAGGCGTCCGGACTCGATCCGCGGCGCGGTGCCGAGGTCTGGGGGTACGTCGAGAAGGGCGCGCTGGAGGCCCTCTGCCACGCCGGCGGGAACATGGTGCCGGTCGGTGCGGACGAGTCGGCGTTGCGCGCGTTCGCGGCGTACGCGATGCGCCGCGGGCGGAACTGCTTCCAGATCCTCGGTCAGGCCCGCGCGGTCGATCAGCTCTGGACGATCCTCGAACCGCACTGGGGCCCGGCCCGGGAGATACGCGACGACCAGCCGTTCATGGTGATCGAGGGTTCGCCGTCGATCGCGCCGGATCCGCTGGTCCGCGCGGTGGAGCCGGTCGAGCTGCCGATCCTGTACCCGGCCTGCGTGGCGATGTACACCGAGGAGGTCGGCGTACCGCCGCAGACCGGACCGGACGGGACGTTCTACCGATCCCGGGTCGCGGAGCTGATCCGCGCCGGGCGGGCGTTCGCGCGGATCGAGGACGGGCGGGTCGTGTTCAAGGCCGAGGTCGGCTCGGTCGGTACCGGCGTCTGCCAGATCCAGGGCGTCTGGGTCGACCCGGAGTACCGCGGCCGGGGCCTGGCCGCGCCGGGCATGGCCGCCGTGGTCGAGCTGGCCCGGCAGATCGCGCCGGTCGTCACGCTCTACGTGAACGCCTTCAACCTCCCGGCGCGGGCGGCCTACGAACGGGTCGGCTTCCGTACCGTCGAAACTTTCGCCACCATCCTGTTCTAAGCTCCGACGCATGCCTTCTGCGACTACCAAGGGTCTATCGGTCCTGTTCGGCGTGCTCGGCACGTTGCATTTCGTGAGGCCCGAGCCGTTCGAGGCGATCGTGCCGAAGATGCTGCCGCGGAAGAAGGAGCTCGTGTACGCGTCCGGCGTGGCGGAACTGGCCTGCGCGGCGGGACTGCTGCACCCGCGGACACGCCGGCTGGCCGGACTGGCGAGCGCCGGGCTGCTGGTGGCGCTGCTCCCGGCCAACGTGCAGATGGCGGCCGACCTGCGGCACGCGCCGCCGAGGGCCCGGGCGATCGCCTACGCGCGGCTGCCGCTGCAGCTCCCGCTCATCCGCTGGGCGCTCAAGGCCGCCCGCGAGTGACCTGTCGGTGACTGCTGGGTGAGTGGTGAGAGCATCACCACCGGACCGATATTCTCTGTGACGTCCCTGATTCCGATCTTGCACGCTGGGAGACTCCCGTGATTTTGCGTATGTCGTCGTTGTTCCTCCGCACCCTTCGCGAGGACCCGGCGGACGCGGAGGTCCCGAGCCACAAGCTGCTCGTCCGCGCCGGCTACATCCGCCGTGCCGCGCCCGGCATCTACACCTGGCTGCCGCTCGGCCTGCGCGTCCTGCGGAACATCGAGACGATCGTCCGTGAGGAGATGGACGCGATCGGCGCGCAGGAGCTGGCGTTCCCGGCGCTGCTGCCCCGCGAGCCGTACGAGGCCACCGGCCGCTGGACCGAGTACGGGCCGAACATCTTCCGGATGAAGGACCGCAAGGGCGCCGACATGCTGCTCGGGCCGACGCACGAGGAGATGTTCACCCTGGTGGTGAAGGACCTGTACTCGTCGTACAAGGACCTCCCGCTGTCGATCTACCAGATCCAGAACAAGTACCGCGACGAGGCGCGGCCGCGGGCCGGTGTGCTGCGCGGGCGCGAGTTCGTGATGAAGGACTCGTACTCCTTCGATGTCGACGACGACGGCCTCGCGGCGTCGTACGAGCTGCACCGCAAGGCGTACATCAAGATCTTCGACCGGCTCGGCTTCGACTACGTGATCGTGCAGGCCATGGCCGGTGCGATGGGTGGGTCCCGGTCCGAGGAGTTCCTGGCGATCGCGGAGAACGGCGAGGACACCTTCGTCCGCTCCCCGGGCGGGTACGCGGCGAACGTCGAGGCGGTCGTGGTGCCGCAGGCGGCGCCGGTCGACGCGTCCGGCGTACGGGCCGCCGAGGTCGTGGACACCCCGGACACGCCGACCATCGACTCCGTGGTCGAATCGCTGAACGCGAAGCACGCGCGCACCGACGACCGCGAGTGGACCGCCGCTGACACGCTGAAGAACGTGCTCGTGATGCTGGTGCACCCGGACGGCACCCGCGAGCCGCTGGCGATCGGCGTTCCCGGCGACCGCGCGATCGACGAGAAGCGGCTCGGCGCACAGGTCGAGCCCGCCGAGGTGGCGGCGTTCGAGGAGGCCGACTTCGAGAAGCACCCGTCGCTGGCCAAGGGCTACATCGGCCCCGGCGTGCTCGGCAAGGACAAGGCGTCCGGCATCCGGTACCTGCTGGACCCGCGGGTGGCCGAGGGGTCGGCGTGGGTGACCGGTGCGGACAAGGCCGGGTTCCACGTCGTCAACCTGGTGCACGGCCGGGACTTCACCGCGGACGGCACGATCCAGGCCGCCGAGGTGCGCGACGGCGACCAGGCGCCGGACGGTTCGGGCGCGCTGGAGAGCGCGCGCGGCATCGAGATGGGCCACATCTTCCAGCTCGGCCGCAAGTACGCCGACGCGCTCGACCTCAAGGTCCTGGACCAGAACGGCAAGCTCGTCACGGTCACCATGGGGTCGTACGGCGTCGGTGTGACCCGCGCGGTCGCGGCCGTCGCGGAAGGCAACCACGACGAGTTCGGCCTGGTCTGGCCGCGCGAGATCGCGCCGGCCGACGTCCACCTGGTTGCCACCGGCAAGGACTCCGCGGTGTTCGAGAAGGCCGCCGAGCTCGCCGCAGAGCTGGAGGCCCGCGGCCTCAGCGTGATCTACGACGACCGCGAGAAGGTGTCGCCGGGCGTGAAGTTCAAGGATGCCGAGCTGATCGGCGTCCCGACCATCGCCGTGGTCGGCAAGGGTCTTGCCGACGGCACCATCGAGGTCAAGGACCGTCGGTCGGGCGACCGTACGGACGTCCCGGTCGCCGACGTCGTAGACCACCTGGTCACCGCCGTCCGCGGCTGAACCAGCCCGCTCGACAGCACCCGCCGAAATTAGTTCGGTGGGTGGTGTCGAGGAATGCTTGCTCGCTTCGATCCCTGGGTGTGGCGCCTGAGGGGGCGTCGGGATGCGAGGAGTTGGCGATGGCGGAATCTGTGGTGACAGGCCGCGGGATCGACGTGTTGCGCGCGGCGGTGCTGGGGGAGGTGCTCGTCGACGGGGATCCCGGATACCCGGAGGCGGCCCGGGTGATGATGTCCGAGGGCAGTCCGCGGCTGGTGGTTCGGTGCGCGGGCGCGAAGGACGTGGTCGAGGCGTTGCGGTACGCCGAGGCGCACGATCTCCCGATCGCGGTCCGGAGCGGCGGCCATCAGGCGGCCGGATTCGGCACGAACGACGGTGGCGTGATGATCGACGTACGCCCGATGGACCAGGTCCGGCTGCTGCCCGACGACGTGGTTCGGGTCGGCACCGGTGCGACCTGGGGACGGGTCGCCGAGCGGCTGGGCAAGACCGGTCTGGCGATCTCGTCCGGCGACACCGCGAGCGTCGGCGTCGGGGGGTTGATGGCCGGCGGCGGGATCGGCTGGATGGTTCGCAAGCACGGGCTGGCGATCGACAACGTCGTCGGCGCCGAGGTGGTGACCGCAGACGGTGCAGTACGCCGAGTCGACGCCGTCACCGAGCCGGAATTGTTCTGGGGCCTGCGTGGCGCAGCAGGCGGGCTCGGTGTCGTCACGTCGTACGACATCAGGGCCGTACGCCAGCCAACCGTGCACTTCGGCACGCTCCTCTACCCGTGCACGCAGGCGGAGCAGGTGCTGGCGGGCTGGGCGGAGTACATGGCCGACGCGCCCGAGGAGCTCACGTCCTCGCTGCAGTTGGCGCCGACGATGATGGCCGACCGGCAGGTCCCGGTCGCCGTGATGGTGTGTGTGACCGGGGACGTGGATGCTGCTCTTGAGCCGCTGCGGCACCTCGGCTCGCTGCTGACCGAGAAGGTCGTAGAGGTCCCGTACGCCGAGGTGTTCAGCGACATGTCGATGCCGTCGGAGTGGCGTCCGCGGATCCGTAACGGCTTCTTCAACACGTGGTCGCCGGACGTCGGCCGCCGGCTGCTCGAGGCCCGCCCGGAGATCCCCGGACTGGCGATCGAGATCCGCGCGCTCGGTGGTGCGTACGGCGCGATGCCCGCGGACGCCACCGCGTTCGCGCACCGTGACGCGCGCTTCATGGTCAACTCGGTGCTGATGGGCTCGCCCGAGCAGCAAGGCACGCAGCCCAAGGCGTTCGATGCGATGTGGCGGTCGTTGCGGCCGGACGGTGCCTACCTGAACTTCCTGTCCGACCCGACCGACGCCGACCTGGACGCCTGTTACCCGGAAGCCCACCGCAAGCGGCTGGCCGCTCTTAAGCAGTCGGTCGACCCGGGTCATGTGTTCCGAAGCGCGCTGACGGTCCCGCCGCGGCCCGAGTGGACCGGCGGCCGGCGTCACTTGATGAGGTGGGCGATGCGGTCGCGGAGATAGTTCTGCTCGGCCGCGTTCCGGGTCCGTTCGAGCGCCGCGAGGTAGTTCGAGCGGGCCTGGTCCGGGCGGCCGGCGAGCTCGTGGAGGTGGGCGAGCACCGACAGCCGGCGGTGGTGGTCCCCGAGGTAGCGGTCGTCGGCCAGACGTTCGACGATCGCGATCCCGGCGTCGGGGCCGTCGGTCATCGCGACCGCGACGGCCTTGCCGAGCGTCACCATCGGGCTCGGGTCGACGCGTTCGAGGATCCGGTAGAGGCCGGCGATCTGTTCCCAGTCGGTGGTCTCGACCGAGTCGGCCTCGCTGTGGACGGCCGCGATCGCCGCCTCCAGCTGGTACGGGCCGACAGCGCCCGAACGCAGTGCCTCCTCGACCAGGCGAGTGCCTTCGGCGATCTCGTCGGCGTACCAGCGGGTGCGGTCCTGCCGATCTGCGGGGATCAGGTCTCCGCCAGGCCCGGTCCGGGCATCGCGCCGGGCGTGCGTGAGGATCATCAGCGCGAGCAGCCCGGCGACCTCGCCCGCTCCGCCGACGGCCTGCTGCAGCAGCCGCGTGATCCGTAGAGCCTCGGCGACGAGGTCCACCCGCTGCAGCTCGTCCCCGGCGCTGGCCGTGTGACCCTCGTTGAAGATCAGGTAGAGCACCTGCAGTACCGCGCGCAGACGTAGGTCGTACTCCTCGGCTGTCGGCAGCTCGAAGCGGGCGCCCGCGATCAACCGCTTCGCCCGACTGATGCGCTGCGCCACGGTCGACTCGCTGACGAGCAGCGCGGCAGCGACCTCCGCGGTCGTGAGGCCGCCGACCGATCGCAGCGTGAGCGCGATCTGCGACGCGGCAGTCAGCGCCGGATGGCAGCACAGCACAAGCAGCCGTACGGTGTCGTCGGAGTCCTCGTGGTAGTCCTCAGGATCCGGGTCGGCCGCGCGCAGGAAGTCGTTCACCTCGCGCTGCCGCCGAGCGTTGTCCCGCCGCCAGCCGTCCATCATCCGGCGCGACGCCACGCTGATCAGCCAGCCGATCGGCTGCTCCGGTACGCCGTTCTCGCGCCAGCGTACGAACGCCTCCAGCAGCGCCTCCTGGACCGCGTCCTCGCACTGGTCGAACGCGTCGTACCGCCGGACGAGCGCCGCGAGCGCGCGCGGCGCGGCGGCCCGGATCGCGGCCTCGGTGTCAGTCATCGGTCAGTCATCGGTCGGTCAGCACCCGGTCAGCACCCGGTCACGCACCATCGAGTTCCGCGAGGAAGTCGTCCTGGTCGAGCCGGATCTCCCGGAACTCGACGCGCCGGAACTGTACGAGCGGGATCATCGCCGCGATCTCCAGCGCCCGCTCCGGCGACGCGCAGTTCAGCACCATCGCGCCGGCGAGGTACTCCTTGGTCTCCAGCAACGGCCGGTCCGACACGACCGGCGTACCACCGACGAGCTGGACGTTCTCCGTCGGCCGGCCGGGCTCTTCGAGACCCAGGACCGACACCAGTTCGCCGGTCGCCAGCAGGTTGCGGGCCAGCTCGGCGATGTTTTCGCGGCCGCCGGACAGCTCCACGAGCTGCTGCTCGGTGAAACCCTTGAGTGCTTCGACGTTGTTGTGGATCAGCAGTAGGAACTTCACCCCGCCATTCTCCCGGATCAGGTGTCATAGCTCTCATCAGGCGGCGTAAGGGTTGAGCTGTACTACGCCCTTACCTGATCATCGGAGCCTGTGCCTGACGTTTCGTTGCTGACCTTGCTGTTCCTGGTGATCGCGGCCTTCGCGGCCGGGTGGATCGACGCGGTCGTCGGCGGTGGCGGTCTGCTGCAACTGCCCGCGATGCTGCTCGGCCTGCCGAACGCGTCACCGGCGCAGATCCTGTCCACGAACAAGATCTCGTCGTTGTTCGGTACGTCGACCAGCGCGATCACGTTCGGTGTCAAGGTGCGTCCGGACCGGCGAACCGTACTGCCGCTGGCGGTCCTCGCCGGGGTCGGCGCCGCGGCCGGTGCAGTGGTGGCGACCCGGATCCCGATGTCCTGGTTCAAGCCGATCGTGCTGGTGCTGCTCGTACTGGTCGCGATCTACACCGCGATGAAGCCGTCGCTGGGCGCCCGGACGGCACTCCGCTTCGACGGCCGGAACCACT
This sequence comes from Kribbella sp. NPDC048928, assembly GCF_043197975.1. Lineage (NCBI taxonomy): Bacteria > Bacillati > Actinomycetota > Actinomycetes > Propionibacteriales > Kribbellaceae > Kribbella > Kribbella sp. NPDC048928. Next base: position 515,445 of record NZ_JBICUC010000003.1, read on the forward strand.
ACCTCGCGGCCGGCGGTGTCGGCGTACTGATCGGCTTCTACGACGGCGCGGTCGGCCCCGGGACCGGTTCGTTCCTGATCTTCGCGCTCGTCGGACTGCTCGGCTACAACTTCCTGCAGGCGAGCGCGAAGGCCAAGATCGCCAACGTGGCCACCAACCTGGCCGCGATCGCGGTGTTCGCGCTGAGCGGCGCACCGCTGTGGGGTCTCGGCCTGATCATGGGTGCGGCCAACATGCTCGGTGGTCTGCTCGGCGCCCGGACGGCGGTCGCCCGCGGCAGCCGGTTCGTCCGGGCGATCTTCCTGGTTGTGGTGTCCGCCTTGATCCTGCGGCTCGCGTACGACGTGTTCTTCGCCTGACTCACCTAGGGTGGGTGTCATGGTCGACTACGACGGTCGGATGGGCAGTGTTTACGTCGAGGGCCGGGGGATCTCGTCCGCGGAGGTCGCGCGGTGGACCGGGGCGTTCGCGGCGTACGTGCCGGAGCGGCGGCCGCTCGACGTACTGGATCTCGGCTGCGGCACCGGGCGGCTCACTCCCGGACTGGCGGTCGAGTTCCAGGGGCAGGTGTACGGCGTCGAGCCGGCGGACCGGATGCGCGCGGCAGCCGAGCAGGTGCCGCATCCTGGCGTGACGTACCTGAAGGGCAGTGCCGAAGAGATTCCGTTGCCTGAGGCCTCGGTTGACGTGGTGCTGATGTTCCTGACGTTCCACCACTGGATGGATCCGGTGCAGGGGCTTCGCGAGGTGCGCCGGGTGCTGCGGCTCGGGGGCGTGGCGTTGCTCCGGACCCAGTTCTCGGACCTGATGCCGGACCTGTTCTGGTACGAGTACTTCCCGTCGGCGCGCGCGGTCGACGCCGCGATGTACCTGCCGGTGGAGGAGACGAAGGCGCTCGCCGTCGAGGCGGGCCTGGAGCCGGGCGCGGACGTCGTGCAGCTCACGGCCGAGGAGCCGCGGACGCTGCGGCAGCGGTACGAGCGGCTCAGTGTGCGGGCGTTGTCGACGTTCGAGCACCTGCCGGCCGACGAGCTGGAGGCCGGGTTCGCGCGGTTCGCCGCGGACGCGGAGCGGGATCCGGATCGGGCGATGCCGGTGTACTCTGCGTCGACGCTGGTGCTTACCCGTCCCAGGTGACGTCGAGCGCGGTCTTCTTGCGGAAGACGAGGCCGTACGGCGGCGGCGAGTCGGGCGCCAGGCGCAGGCCGGGCAGCGCGAGGGCCGCTTCGAGTGCGGTCAGCGTTTCGAGGCGGGTGAGGTGCATGCCGAGGCAGATGTGCGGGCCGCTCGCGAACGCGAGATGGCGGCGGGCGTTCGCGCGTCGTACGTCGAAGTCGTCCGGGGACTCGAACACCTCCGGATCGCGGCCCGCGCCGGCCAGCGAGACCGTCACCATGTCGCCGCGGCGGAGCTGCCGGCCGGCGAGCTCGACGTCGCGGGTGGCGTAGCGGTCGACGACCGCAGCGGCCGGTTCGAGGCGGAGCGACTCCTCCATCGCGTTCGCGAGCAGGGACGGGTCGGCGAGGACCAGGTCGAGCTGGTCGCGGTGCGTGAGCAGGTGCCAGAGCGCGTTGGTGATCATGCCCTCGGTGGTCTCGATGCCGCCGAACATCAGTACCGCGGCGTTCGCGACCACTTCATCCACACCGAGGCCGGCGTGCGCGGCGGTGGCAAGCAGCGAGTCGCCCGAGCCGATGCCCGAGGCAACATGCCGGTGCAGTTCGGCGAAGGCCGCGGAGCCGGCGTCCGTGACGGGTCGGCCCGCCGAGACACCGGACACCGAGTCGGAGATCGCGGAGTACCAACCCAGGACGGTGGGTGCAGACGCGGGTGGAAGACCCAGCGAGTACGCCACCACAGCAACCGACAACGGACCCGCCAACGCCGTTCGAAGATCGGCCGAGCCTTGCGAGGTGGCGGACATCAGGTCCTGCACCGTCCGGCGGACCGGCTCGGTGAAGCGGCGACGGGTTTCGGCCAGGCCGAAGGGGGACTCGAAGGGGTCGCGGTGTGCCTTGTGTGGGTTGCCGTCCAGGGACAGCATCGACGGCCCGACGACCTGTGCGGTCGAGAACCGCGGGTCGTCGACGGTGAAGGTCGCCGGGTCACGCAACACCTGCACCGCAAGAGCGCGACCGGTGACGACCCACGAGTTCAGGGCCTCGATCCAGCCGATCGGGCGGATCTCCGCGAGTGCCGGATGGGGGTCGTTCGCGAGCTCTTCGAGGGTCACCACGGGGCTAGCCTAAGCGTAATACCATTGACGCTACTGGTATTGCTGAGACAGATCGATTTCAAACGACTCAGGAGCCATCCAGGTTACGGATCTCTCAGCTAAGCCCTCTAGGGTGTGGCCCATGTCAGACAACCTGGTGCTGCTGCCTGCCGTCGATGTGGCGGACGGGCAGGCGGTTCGGCTGGTGCAGGGCGAGGCCGGCAGCGAGACGTCGTACGGCGATCCGCTGGCGGCGGCGATGGCGTGGCAGGAGGCCGGGGCGGACTGGATCCACCTGGTCGATCTGGACGCCGCGTTCGGCCGCGGCAGCAACCGCGAACTGCTCGCCGAGGTGACCGGCAAGCTCGACGTCCAGGTCGAGCTGTCCGGCGGTATCCGCGACGACGACTCGCTGGCCGCCGCGCTCGCGACCGGCGCCCGCCGGGTGAACATCGGCACCGCCGCGCTCGAGGACCCGGAGTGGTGCGACCGGATCATCCAGCAGTACGGCGACCGGGTGGCGATCGGTCTGGACGTCCGCGGCCGGACGCTGGCGGCCCGCGGCTGGACCAAGGAAGGCGGCGACCTGTACGAGGTGCTCGCCCGGCTCGAGGCGGCCGGCTGCGAGCGGTACGTGGTCACCGACGTCACCAAGGACGGCATGCTCCAGGGCCCGAACCTGGACCTGTACCGCGACTTGTGCGCGCGGACGGACAAGCCGATCGTCGCGTCCGGTGGTGTCTCCAGCCTGGACGACCTCAAGGCACTCAGCACGTTGGTGGACCAAGGCGTCGAGGGCGTCATCGTCGGCAAGGCGCTGTACGCCGGTGCGTTCACCCTGACCGAGGCACTCGAGCTCACGCGTGGAGGCGACAAGTGAGTCTGGCCGACAAGCTCAAGGACAAGAAGGTCCTGGTCACCGGCGTCACCGGATTCGTCGGTGAGGCCCTGCTGCACCGGATCATCGGCGACCTGCCCGGTACGACCGTGGCCGCGATCATCCGCCCGAAGGGTTCGCTGTCCGGTACCGACCGGATGGCGCAGCTGCTGAAGAAGGACATCTTCAAGCCGTTCTACGGCGAGGGCACTCCGTACGCGGACGCCGAGGCGCTCAGCGCGGCCCGGATCCACGTGATCAACGGCGACCTGTCCGACGTACCGGAACTGCCGAAGGATCTCGACATCGTCGTGCACTGCGCCGGCGACGTGAGCTTCGACCCGCCGATCCACGAGGCGTTCACGACCAACGTGCTCGGCACCAAGAGCCTGCTCGAGCGCATCGTAGAAACACAGCGACCGGTTCATTACGTGCACATCTCCACCGCGTACACGGCCGGCCGTAGGCGCGGCGCGATCCCGGAGGCGCCGGTCGACCACTTCGTCGACTGGCGCGCCGAGGCCGAGGCCGGGATGGCGATGAAGGCCCGCGTCGAGGAGCAGTCCCGGTCGGCGCCGATGCTGGCGAAGTTCCGCAAGGAGGCCGAGAAGCTGCACCGCCGTGCCGGTCACCTGACCGCCGCGGCCGACACCGAACGGCGCCGGACCGAATGGGTCGCGAAGCGGCTCGTCGAGACCGGCACCGAGCGCGCCCGCAGCCTCGGCTGGACCGACTGCTACACGTTCACGAAGGCGCTCGGCGAACGCGTCGTCGAGGAGTTCGCGTCGACGCTGCCGACCTCGATCGTCAGGCCGGCCATCATCGAGTCCGCGGTGCAGAGCCCGCACCCGGGCTGGATCGAGGGCTTCAAGATGGCCGAGCCGTTGATCCTCGCCTACGGCCGCGGCGAGCTGCCCGAGTTCCCCGCCAGTCCGGACTCGGTGATCGAAATCGTCGCCGTCGACCACGTCGTCGGCGCGATCTGCGCGGTGATGGCGACCGAGCCCGAGCTGAGCAAGCCGGAGTACTACCACATCGGCTCCGGCGCCCGGAACCCGTTGACCTTCGAGCAGCTGTACACCGGGATCCGCGAGTACTTCTCCAAGCACCCGTTCGACCTGGGTGAGCGCGGCGCGGTCCGGCTGCCGGTGTGGAAGTTCCCCGGCGGCGACTCGGTCGAGACGATGCTGCGGTACGGCGAGAAGGCGCACAAGATCGCGGACCGGATCATCACCACGGTCCCGCGCAGCGAGCGCGTTCGTAAGTACGCCCGCGAACTGGACGTACAGAAGCGCCGCATCGACTTCCTGCGCCGTTACATGGACCTGTACTCCGAGTACGCGCAGGCCGAACTGCAGTTCATCGACGACAACGTGCTCGCGTTGCACAACGCGCTCGAAGGCGACGACCGGGAGAAGTTCGCCTGCGACACCTCGGTCGTCGACTGGCAGCACTACGTGCAGGAAGTGCACTGCCCGAGCGTCACCGAGTCGATGCGCCGCCTGGACGTCGTCCGGAAGAAGCGGAACAAGGCGCTCGCCGAGGCCGCCGGCGTCCTGAAGAAGGTCGAGCCGTCGTCGGAGTCCAAGGTGATCGCGGCGTTCGACATGGACGGCACGCTGCTGTCCTCGAACGTGATCGAGACCTACCTGTGGATGCGGCTGCCGGAGCTGGACGGTCCGCAGCGCTTCGGTGAGGTCGGGGCGATGCTCCGCAAGCTGCCGAAGCTGATCGCCGCCGAACGCAAGGACCGCGGCACGTTCCTCCGGACGATCTACCGCCGCTACGCCGGCGCGGAGCTGGAGGAGCTGAACCAGATCGTCGACGAGATCCTCGCCGAGCACGTGCTCGAACGATTGAGCGGTGCCGCCGTGCGGCGGATCCGCGAGCACCGCGCGGCCGGGCACAAGACGATCCTGATCACCGGCGCCGTACGGCCGTTGACGCGTCCGCTGGAGCCGCTGTTCGACGAGATCGTCGCGGCCGAGCTGGCGGTCGACGACCGCGGTCGCTGCACCGGCTTCCTGTCCGGTCCGCCGCTGGTCGGTGAGTCGCGGGCCGCGTGGATCAAGCACCACGCGCGGCAGACCGGCATCGACCTGTCCAAGTCGTACGCCTACGCCGACAGCCACTCGGATCTCCCGATGCTGGCGACGGTCGGTAACCCGGTCGCGGTCTCGCCGGACGTGTCGCTGTTCCGGGCCGCCCGGGCCGCGCGCTGGCAGATCGTCGACTGGAAGACCTCGTCCACGCCGTCCCGTCTGGAGCTCCCTGGGGTGAACGCACGATGATGCTCGCTCTCGAGATGTACCGGTCGCCGGCCAAGTTCCTGGCGGCCAAGGCGGTCGGCGGCCGGATCCCCGGCATGCTGACCGGACCGGCCGCGCCGCTGCGCCTCGTCACGATCAACGAGCCGAAGGCCGACCGGGACGGCTGGGCGCGGATCCGGCCGATCCTGTCCGGGATCTGCGGCTCCGACCTCGGCATGGTGACCGGTTCGACCAAGCTGTACTTCTCCGCCGTGGTGTCGATGCCGTTCGTACCCGGGCACGAGATCGTCGGCGAACTGCTCGACGACTGCGAGGACCTGCCGAAGGGCACCCGCGTGGTGATGGACAGCGTCCTGACCTGCGCGGCGCGCGGCGTCGAACCGTGCGCGGGCTGCGTGTCCGGCAACACCAACCGGTGCGACCGGATCACGGTCGGCCATGTCGCGCCGGGTCTGCAGACCGGGTTCTGCCAGGACACCGGTGGCGGCTGGGGCAATCTGCTCGTCGCGCACCGCAGTCAGCTCTACGCCGTACCGGACGGGATGTCGGACGAGCGCGCCGTACTGGTGGAGCCGTTGGCGGGCGCGGTGCACTCCGCGCTGCGGGCCAAGGTGGAGCCGGGGCAGTCGGTGCTCGTGAGCGGAGCCGGCGCGGTCGGCCTGTTCGCGACGCTGGCGCTGCGCGAGCTGACCCAGGCCGGCCGGATCACCGTGGTCGCCAAGCACCCGAAGCAGCGTGAGCTTGCCCGGGCGTTCGGGGCCAGCGACGTGGTCGCGCCGGACGAGGTGTTCCGCGGCGTCCGGCGGGCAACCGGTGCGTTCCGGCTGAAGCCAGAGTTCGGGGCGCCCGAGTTCCTGCTCGGCGGTGTCGACGTCGCGGTCGACGCGGTCGGCAGCAAGGACTCGATCGACACCGTCCTGCGGGTCACCAAGGCCGGCGGCCGGGTCGTCCTGTCCGGGATGCCGGCCAGTGGCGCCGACCTGTCGCCGGTGTGGTTCCGCGAGCTCGAGGTCACCGGTACGTACGCCTCCGCGCGCGAGGAGCCGAACGGCCGCCCGGCGTTCGAGACCGCGCTGGAGCTGGCCGGCCGCGCCCCGCTGGACGGGATCGTCGGAGCCCGCTATCCGCTCTACCGCTGGCGTGAGGCGCTCGACCATGCGCACTCCGCCGGCCGACTGGGAACAGTCAAGGTCGCATTCGATGTGAGGGCCTCATGAAAGCAACGACAAGTTTGACAACGCAGCACGTACGACGAGAGAGGTTCTGACATGTCCCGTCCAGGTTTCGTGCTCGAGGTGGACGACCGGACGCCGCCGCTGCTCGTACACAACGGTGAGGGCTTCCTGCTGGAGCGGTTCCCGCACGGCACCCGCGTCGTGTACCCGCCGGAGGCGCTGCCCGCGGTCCGCGACGTCGACGAGGCGATCCAGAACGCGCTGCTGAACCCGATCGAGTCCGAGCCGCTGCCCGAGCTGCTGCGCCCGGGCATGCGGCTGACGATCGCGTTCGACGACATCTCGCTGCCGCTGCCCCCGATGAAGAAGCCGGACATCCGGCAGCGCGTGATCGAGGCGGTCCTCGAGCTCGCCGCGCAGGCCGGTGTCGACGACGTCGAGCTGATCTCGGCGAACGCGCTGCACCGCCGCCTGACCCCGAACGAGCTGCGCGAGATCGTCGGCGAGCGGGTCTTCCGGTCGTTCTTCCCGGAGGGGAAGCTCTACAACTTCGACGCCGAGGACCGCGACAACCTCACCCACCTGGGCCAGACCCGGCACGGCGAGGACGTGGAGATCTCCAAGCGGGCGGCCGAGTCCGACCTGCTCGTGTACGTGAACGTGAACCTGGTGGCGATGGACGGTGGCCACAAGTCCACCTCGATCGGCCTGGCGTCGTACAAGTCGCTGAAGCACCACCACAACAGCCACACGATGATCCACTCGCGGTCGTTCATGGACCACAAGGCCTCGAAGATGCACCACTCCGCCTGGCGGATGGGTGAGGTGCTGACCCAGCACGTCAAGGTCTTCCAGATCGAGACCACGCTGAACAACGACATCTTCGGCGGGCCGCTGGAGTTCCTGCAGAAGCGCGAGTGGGAGTGGTCGATCAAGGACCAGGCGTCGTTCCTGGCGGCCAAGCGCGGGCTGGACGTCGCGCCGGGCAAGCTGCGGCACAAGATCTTCACCGACACCCGGTCGAACTACGGCCTGACCGGGATCAACGCCGGGTCGATCGAGCCGGTGCACGAGAAGACCATCGAGGCGGTGCACCGCCAGCACCTGGTCGAGGTCCAGGGCCAGTCCGACGTCGCGATCATGGGCGTGCCGTTCATCGGCCCGTACAACGTGAACTCGGTGATGAACCCGATCCTGGCCGCCTGCATGGGGCTCGGGTACTACTTCAACTCCTACCGCGGGAACCCGGTCGTCCGGAAGGACGGTGCGGTGATCCTGTACCACCCGGTGGACTACGAGTTCAGTCAGCTGCACCACCCGTCGTACGTGGACTTCTTCGAGGAGGTGCTCTCGGAGAGCACCGACCCGGCGACGATCGAGGCGAAGTTCGAGAAGCAGTACGCCGAGGACCCGTGGTACATCCACCTGTACCGGACGTCGTACGCGTACCACGGCGTGCACCCGTTCTACATGTGGTACTGGATCTCGCACGCGCTCGACCACTGCGGCGACATCGTCTGGGTCGGCGGCAACCGCAAGACCGTCGAGCGGATGGGCTTCCGGTCCGCGTCGACGCTGCAGGACGCGCTCGAGATGGTCAGCCACTCGGTCGGCCGGTCGCCCTCGATCACGTACCTGCACAACCCGCCGCACCTGCTCGCGGACGTGCGCTGATGGGGACCAGCCTGGTGAAGTTCGGCCGCGACACCGCGCGGGACGTGAAGCAGGTCGCGCGCGGGTGGCGGTGGGGCCGGCGGCCGCAGGTGCCGCGGTCGGCCGAGCCGTACGTGATCCCGAAGGAGTCCGCGGTCTTCCCGACCCGGTGGGCGCGGACGCCGGCCGCGATCGCCGTCCGCGACATGCTCCAGAAGGGTCCGCTGAACGCCGTCCTGAACTTCGAGGTCAGCCCGCAGGTCAGCGGCCTGGACTCGCTGCTCAAGCTCGACGGGCCGGCGATCATCGTCGCGAACCACTCCTCGCACCTCGACACCCCGTTGCTGCTGCTGTCGCTGCCGGACGCGATGCGTCGCCGGACGGCGTTCGCGGCCGCGGCGGACTACTTCTTCGACACCTGGTGGCGGGCGGCCGGGTCGGCGATCGTGTTCAACACGTTCCCGATCGAGCGTCGTGGCGGCAAGATGAGCTCGACGCCGGGCGATCTGCTCGCGGACGGGTGGAACGTCGTCGTGTTCCCGGAGGGGACGCGCTCGCCGGACGGCTGGGTGCAGCGGTTCCGGATGGGCGCCGCGTACCTCGCCGTCGAGCACGACGTACCGATCATCCCGGTCGGCATCAAGGGTTCGTTCGCCGCGATGCCGCGCGGCCGCGGCTGGCCGGTGCCGGGTCGCCCGGCGGTGCACGTCCGGTACGGCGATCCGCTGCGTCCCGCTGAAGGCGAGAGCGCCCGCGACTTCGCGCCGCGCATCGCCGCCGCGGTGTCGGCGTTGCTCGACGAGGAAAGCACCACTTGGTACGAGTCGCGGCGGCGCGCCGCCATCGGCGCCTCACCCGCCCAGACCGGCCCCGACGCCGCCCGCTGGCGCCGCGTCTGGGAATCCACCCGCCCCATGAAGTCCACCGACGGCCGCCGCCGCGCCTGGAAGTAGCACGCGGCGCAGGTGCTGGGGCTCGGCCGGCGCGCCGGGGGCCTGGAACAGGCTATTGCCTGTCGTCGGCCCCCGGTTCCTGTTCACGCCCCGCACTGGGTGCGCGGGTTGGGGGCGCGGGGCGGTTCGGGGTGGGGGATAGGCTTGCGGCGTGAGTCTTGCCGTGCGGGTGATTCCTTGTTTGGACGTTGATGCCGGGCGGGTGGTGAAGGGCGTCAACTTTGCCGATCTGCGGGACGCGGGCGATCCGGTGGAGATGGCTCAGGTGTACGACGCGGAGAGCGCCGACGAGCTGACGTTCCTGGACATCACCGCCTCGTCGGGGTCGCGGGAGACGACGTACGACGTGGTTCGCCGGACCGCGGAGCAGGTGTTCATCCCGTTGACCGTCGGTGGCGGCGTGCGTGAGGCGTCCGACGTGGACCGGCTGCTGCGGGCGGGCGCGGACAAGGTCGGGATCAACACCGGCGCGATCGCGCGGCCCGAGGTGATCGGCGAGATCGCGCACCGGTTCGGCAACCAGGTCCTGGTGCTGTCCCTCGACGTACGGCGATCAGCGGAGCAGCCGAGCGGTTTCGAGGTGACGACCCACGGTGGACGGCGCTCGGCCGGGCTCGACGCGATCGAGTGGGCGCAGCGCGGCTGCGAGCTGGGCGCGGGGGAGATCCTGCTGAACTCGATGGACGCCGACGGTACGAAGCAGGGGTTCGACCTCGAGCTGATCAAGGCGGTCCGCGCGGTGGTCGACGTACCGCTGATCGCCAGCGGGGGAGCGGGGGCACCGGAGCACTTCCCGCCCGCGGTCGAGGCCGGCGCCGATGCCGTGCTCGCCGCCAGCGTCTTCCACTTCGGCGACTTCCGCATCGCCGACGTGAAGAAGGCCCTCCGCGACGCCGGGATCGTGGTCCGATGACCGAGCGGAGCGAGGGCATCAAGACAGTACTGCGCGCTCGTGCCTCATCGGCGCCCGGAGCGAAGCGAGGACGTCGATGAGCATGCAGGTGGAACGTTCTGAGGTACTGGTCGCGGCGGTCGAGCAGGAGATGTCGGCGCTCTTTCGCCGGTCGCGGTCGGCGTCGTTGCGGCTGGCACGACGGGTGCATCCCGACATGGACGCGGCCGGGTACGCGCTGATCTCACAGATCGAGCCGGCCGCGGGCGCCGGGGTGCGGGCGTCGGACGTCGCGCAGATGCTCGGGCTCGACAAGTCGACGGTCAGCCGCGGCATCACCCAGCTGGAGAACCTCGGCCTGATCGAGCGCGTCGGCGACCCCGACGACGGCCGGGCGCGACTGCTCCGCCTGACCGCCGTCGGCGCCGAACGCTACGAGGCGATGCGCACCCAGCGCCAGACCGAGTTCCGCGCCATCCTGGACCGCTGGAACCCCACTGACCTGGCCGACCTGGGCCGCCTCCTCGCCCGCCTCAACGAAGACCTCGGCTGACGCTCACACCGGGCCGGCTCGACGAGGCCGCGCCGGAGGATCAGGCCTCGCCGATCCTCCACGGCCCGCAGGCGAGCGTTGTGGTGCCTTCCGAGACGCAGGCACGGACGGCGATCTGCGTGTCCTCCGGATAGTTGTGCGTGATGTCCGACCGGCTCCCCCAGCCACGGGAATCGGTGTACTTCCAGTCGTAGTGCTCGCCGGCTCCGAACGGTGCGGCGTCGACCTGGAGCTGCGACGAGTGTCCGTCGGCGCAGTCGTCGCGGAGGGTGAACTCGTCGCCGTACGCCGTGAAGAAGGCGCTGGCCGACTGCTTGTCCGGACCGGGGCAGTCGTTGTACAGCACGACCGATGTGTGCGAGTCGATGCTCGCGTGGGCGGTGGCGGGCAGTGCGGTCGCGGCCAGGGCCGTCAGGCCGATCAGGGACGCCGCGCGCAGGGACCGTCGTACGGTGATCATCGAGAACACTCCGGTTCGGATCTCGGCGGACGGCCCGATGCCGCCCGCTCCGAGCATCGATCCTGTCGACCAGGCCGGCCCCGGCACGCCCCTCTTGCGAGGGGAACACCTCCCTCGCGCGGGTGAAACCGGCCGGTCAATCACGAACGGTGACCAGCCGTCCACAAGACGCGCATATGGTTGTGGAAACCAACTATCGATGTATATAGTTGGGTTATGCAACTAGCTCAGCAACCCCTCGTCCCGGGGGTAGAGCGGGATGCGGCGGCCCAGGAGCTGCTCGAAGGAGTCAGCTCCCTGGTACGGGCCGTCCGCTGCATCGAGCACCGGCACCTCGGCATGGAGGGCGGACTGCGCCGCTCCGACGCGAGCGTGCTCAAGGTGCTGATGAAGGACGGCGAGCAGCGTGGCGGCGAGATCGCGGCCAGGCTCGGCGTCGACGCGTCGGTGGTGAGCCGGCAGCTGACCGCGCTGGAGGCCGACGGACTGGTGAGCCGTCGTCCGGATCCGGCCGATGCCCGGGTCGGGCTGGTCAGCCTGTCACCCCGGGGCAAGGCTCAGCTGGAGGCCATGTACTCGTCGTACATCCAGCAACTCAGAACCGCTTTGTCGGACCTCGACGACGACGCCCTGATCGCGGCCGCTGCCACCATGCAGCGGGTCGCGGTGGCGATCACCGGGGCGACGAAGCTCGTGAGGCAACCCCCCAAGACTGGAGAGTAATGACTGTCACCGAGACCCGGCAGCAGGTGCCCGCTGCGCCGGAACTCACCCACCGCGAGATCCTCGAGATCCTGATCGGCCTGCTCGCCGCGCTGTTCACGGCGATGCTGAGCTCGACGATCGTCAGCAACGCCCTGCCGACGATCATCGCCGACCTCGAAGGCACCCAGACGCAGTACACGTGGGTCCTCACCGCGAGCCTGCTGGCCACCACGGTGTCCACGCCGATCTGGGGCAAGCTCTCGGACCTGGTGAGCAAGAAGCTGCTGGTCCAGCTGGCGATCTCGGTCTTCGTGATCGGGTCCGCGCTGGCCGGTCTGTCCCACAACGTAACGTTCCTGATCGGTGCCCGCGTTCTCCAGGGCCTCGCGATGGGCGGTCTGATGGCGCTCGCCCAGGCCATCATCGGTGCCGCGATCCCACCCCGGTCGCGGGGCCGGTACTCCGGTTACATGGGCGCCGTGATGGCGGTCGCAACCGTCAGCGGTCCGCTCATCGGTGGCGTCATCGTCGACACCTCCTGGCTCGGCTGGCGCTGGTGCTTCTACGTCTGCGTCCCGCTGGCCGTGATCAGCCTGGTCATCCTGCAGAAGTACCTGCACCTGCCGACGCTGAAGCGCAAGGTGCAGATCGACTACGTGGGCGCCGTGCTGATCAGCATCGCGGCCAGCCTGCCGCTGCTCTGGGTCACCTTCGCCGGCACCAGGTTCGCCTGGATGTCCTGGCAGTCCGCACTGTTCGTCGGCGGCACGCTGCTCGTCGGCTTCGTCGCAGTCCTGGTCGAGAACCGGGTCGCCGAGCCGCTCGTCCCGCTGAAGGTCGTGCGGGAGCGCACCACCGCGCTGGCGATCGTGGCCAGCCTGTCGGTCGGCGTCGCGATGTTCGGCAGCGCGCTGTTCCTCGGTCAGTACTTCCAGATCGCCCGCGGATACAGCCCGACCCAGGCCGGCCTGCTGACGATCCCGATGATGCTCGGTTCGTTCGTCGGCTCGGCGGGTTCGGGTCAGCTGATCACCCGGTACGGCAAGTGGAAGCGCTACCTGGTCTCCGGCGGCGTCCTGCTGCTCGTCGGTCTGCTGATCCTCGGCACGATCGACCACAGCACCCCGTACTGGTACACCGGCCTCGGCATGCTGGCGATGGGGCTCGGCATGGGCATGACGATGCAGAACCTGGTGCTCGCCGTTCAGAACACCGTCGACGTCACGCAGATCGGCGCGTCCTCCGCGACCGTCGCGTTCTTCCGCAGCCTGGGCGGTGCGGTCGGCGTCTCGGCGCTCGGCGCGGTGCTCGCCGCGCGGGTCAAGGACCTGATCGTGGCGGGCGTGCTCGCCGGCCCGAACGGTCCCGAGGCTGCCCGCAAGCTGCAGGAAGGCGGCGGTACGAGCCTGCTGGACGTGAAGAACCTGCCGCCGCAGCTCGCGGAACTGGTCCGGCACTCGTACGGTGACGCGACCGGGCGGATCTTCCTGATCGCCGCCGCGTGCGCGGTGGTCAGCCTGATCGCGGTCGTGTTCATCAAGGAGGTCCCGCTCCGCAAGACCGTCAACAAGGTCGACCCGGTCGAGGCCCTCGTCGAGGACTGATCCCGCGACGTACATCAAACCGGCGAGGTGCTCCGAGATTCTGTCGGAGCGCCTCGCCGGTTTCGTTCAGCCGGCCAGTGTGCGGAGTCGTTCCTCGTCGACCTCGAAGCCGAGACCGGGCGCGTCGGGGATCCGCAGCATCCCGTCCGGCCCGACCCGTACCGGCTCGGTGAGCATGAAGTCGCGTCGCTGCTCGGTCCACGTCGGCGGGTCGATCGGGTACTCGACGTACGGTCCGCCGCCGACGCCCGCGACCACGTGCAGGTTGGCGAGCAGGCCGATCCCGTTCGACCAGGTGTGTGGTGTGAAGAACCGGTTCTTCCGGCGTACCAGCTCGGCGATCGTGCGGACCCGATGCATGCCTGCGGCAAGTACTACGTCGGGCTGGTAGACGTCGAGCGCGTCCTGTTCCACCAGATCCAGCAGTTCCTCGAACGTTCGCACCATTTCTCCACCGGCGACGCGGACGCCGGTCTGCTCGCGTACGGTCCAGAGCCCGGGGAGGTCGTCGAGCGGTAGCGGTTCCTCGAGCCAGAAGATGTCTGCCTCGGCGAGTTGTTGGGCGACCCGCCGGACCTGGGGTGGATCCATCGCGCGCCGGATGTCGCCGGCCATCCGCCAGGCCTGGTTCAGGTCGACCATCAGCCGGAAGTCCGGGCCGACCGCCTCGCGGACCGCGAGCACGGTACCGATCCCGTTCGCGAGATCATCGGGCGCGACCCGGAGCTTCGCTGCCTGGAAGCCGCGCTCGCGGAGCGCCAGGATGCTCTCCACTCTGGCCTCACGGCCGAGCAGGCGGCCGGTCGAGGCGTACGCGGGGATCGCAGTCTCGCATCCGCCGAAGAGAGTCGCGACCGGCGTGTTGAGCGCCTTGCCGATGATGTCCCACAACGCGGTCTCGAGCGGCCAGTACCGGCCCCCGTGGAACGAGATGGTCTCCAGCGAACGGACATGCCGGCCGATCTGCAGCGGATCCTTGCCCAGGAACAGGCCGGCGTACGGCTCGAACCCGTCCATCGTGTCGCCCGACCCGTAGCCGACGATCCCCTCGTCGGTGGTGACCTTGACGACGGTGGCCGCGAACCGCGTCCGCGGCACCGGGTCCCAGGCCGCGTCGAACGGCGGATCGAGCGGCAGGTCGGCGCGGATCAGTTCGATGCCGGCGATCTTCATCGGTAAGGGAATCCTCAGGGGGTCGGGGAGGTCGGCGGTTCGAGGCCGGTGAGGTCGCGGGCCCGGAGGTTCGGCGAACCGACCAGCCAGAGAACCGAGAGCAGCCCACCGGCCGCGGACACCAGGAGCGTCTCCCGTACCCCGATCCAGGTCCCGAGGAACCCTCCGACCACCGCGCCCAGCGGTCTGATCCCGTAGTTGATCGTGCTGTAGGCGCCGGATACCCGGCTGCGCATGTGTTCGTCGGTGACCGTCGCCTGCAGCGAATTGTTCGGTATGTCGTAACACATCACCGCGAACGACCCGACGAACTCGGCGGTCGCCAGCGCGGCCACCTTGATCCACGACGGCCCGGACGCGACGGCCGCGATCGCCATCGAGCCCGGGAAGACGACCGTTCCGACGGCGATCAGCGGACCGACGCCGATCAGCCGGCTGAGCGGTGTGGCGGCAACCGCGCCGAGCAGGCCGCCGGCGGCGCCGATGCCGAGCGCGACGCCGATCGTGCCGGCCGACAGCTCCAGTTCGCGGCTCGCGAACAGGACGAGCAGTGCGGTCCCGATCAGGTTGAAGAAGTTCACGGTGGTCGAGCAGCCGAGGCTGCGACGCAGGTACGGGTGTTGCAGCACGTACCGCATGCCTGCGCGAGCGCGCTGCCACAACGGCTCCGCGCTCTCGTCGGACGGCGCCGGGTCCGACTCGATCCGGCGCAGTTGGGTCGCCGAGAACAGGAACGTCAGCGAGTCGACGACGAGCGCCACCGGGGCGGACAGCCACTGGATCAGCAGACCGCCCAGCGCCGGGCCGCCCATGAAGGAGATCGAGCGAGTCGCGGACAGTTTGCTGTTCGCCTCCAGGAAGTGGTCGCGGTCGACGAGCCGGACGAAGAACGAGGCGTACGCGGTGTTGAACAGGACATGCGCCGTACCGGCCAGGATCGCGATCACATACAAGTGGGTCAGCGTGAGCAGATCGAGCCAGTACGCGACCGGCAGCGTGAGCAGCACGACTGTCCGGATCAGGTCGGCGGCGATCATCAGCGGGCGTTTGTCGCGCCGGTGGTCGACCCAGGCGCCGATGAACAGTGAGGCGATGTTCGGCAGCCAGACCGCCGCGGTCAGGAACCCGACCTGGCTGGGGGAGGCGTCGAGCATGGTGACGGCGATCAGCGGCAGCGCGAGCTCGGTGATCCGGTCGCCGAACTCGGAGACGCCCTGCGCGGACCAGAATCTGCGGAACCGGGGGTCCCGCCACAGGCTCGTGGCGGCGAGCGTGCTCATCAGGAATCCATTGCTTCAGGCAAGGAGATCCGCAGGTGCCGGACCGGCCGCGCGTCCGGCGGTACCTCGCCGGCCCCCCGGCGCTGGACGTACGGTGCCAGCAGTTGCTCGATCGCGGACTCGATCGCGTCCGCCTCGTCGGGGGTGATGACCAGCATCGTGTTCGCCGACCCGGCCCGCCGGCTCCACTCGGGCTCGAGGTTCGGCTCGGTCTCGGCCAGCCAGGTCTGTGCGGCCTCCAGGGCCTGGTTCATGATCTCGGTCCGCAGCAGCCGGCCCGCCTGGGCGCCTTCCGGCGTCTCTGGCATCTCGAAGCGGAATCCGGCGGCGACGGCGTACCACCAGCGTTGCCGCTTGTCAGAGCCGCTCGGCGGCGGGCCGTCCTTGACCAGCCCGAACTCGGCCAGGTGCCGCAGGTGCCAGCTCGTCACCGAGGGAGAGGCGCCGACGTGCTCGGACAACTGGGTCGCGGTCGCCGGCCCGTTCTTCTGCAGGTAGCTGAGCGCCGCGAGCCGGACCGGGTGGGCGAGCGCCCGCATCGCCTGCGGGTCGGTGATCTCGAAGTCGCCGTACGGATTCCTGAGAGACATATTTCGAGAGTAATCTCTCAGATCTCCGATGGGCAAGACCTGTCGCAGGTCCGGGTACGGCTGGACACTGGACGGTGTGTGGGACGAGAGCGATCCGGGCGCGGACCCAGCGGCCCTGTACCGGCGGACCTGGCCGGGGCTGATCGGCGTACTGACGTCGATCGGCGGATCGCGCGCGGAGGCGGAGGCGGTGGCGGAGGACGCGTACGTCAAGCTGCTCGGGCGCTGGGACGCCATCCGCCGCTACGACGACCCAGAGCTGTGGGTACGCGGCCTCGCCGTACGAACGATGGTCAGCCGCCTACAGCGCCACGAGACGCTAGCCAGGCTCGCCCGCCGGTTGCACCGCACGCGGAACGACGACGTAGCACCTGCCGGCGTGGCTGGCGAGGACATGCCAGGCGCTGGGGTGCCGGGTGGGGGCGTGGAGGAGGTGTTGGGGTTGATGTCGGCGGGGCAGCGGGCGGTGGTTGTGCTGCACGACGTGCTGGAGCTGTCGATCGAGGAGATCGCGGAGGAACTGCAGGTCGGCGTTGGCGCGGCGCGGTCTCGGCTGGCGCGGGCGCGGCAGTCGCTCGCGGTGGTGCGTGAGGTGGCCGAGAATGCGTGACCCGCTTGCCGAGTACGTCGACGAGCTGACGCCGGACGAGGCGCCGCCGTTCGAGGAGCTCGAACGGGCTCTGCGGGAGCGCCGTCGGCGACGCTCCATCGTGTCGGCCGCGGTCACCGCCGTCGTGCTCGTGATCGCGGGCGGGGTCGCGTTCGGTTCCGCTCAGCGGCACAGTGAGCCGGAGCCGACGATTGGTCTGGAACAGCCTCGGTACGTAGTCGACGGCCCGGCTCCCCAGCGGTACAAGCTCGGTACGACGGTCATCCTGCTCCGCGGCGAGATCGCGGTGACGTCGGCAGTACTGGATCCGGATCACCTGTCGGTGCTGACGGTCGGGGTCGCTCGGGACGAGGTCCCGGTCGAGCCGTGCCTGCCGAACACCGTGGTGCGGATCCTGTCCCAGGACGGGGGTTCGGTCCGGATCGCGGCGTACCGGTACGGCATCGGCCCGGATCAGAACGAAGGCCACCAGTGCACGAACGGTGGTCCCGCGCCTGCGACGATCCAGGTGGACCTCAAGCGCCCGCTCGGGAATCGCACGGTGTACGCCGGTACGACCGGTGAGCGCGTCGTACTCAAAGGACGCGGCTGTCTCAAGCAGGCTGGATCGTTCGCTGCCAGATGTCGCTGATCAGGTCCGGCCGCATGCCGACGGAGGTGTAGAGAGCGACGGCGGGGGTCGGGTTGCCGGTGTCGACGTGCAGGATCGTGCCGGTGCGACCAGCCTTCGAGTCGGTGGCGAAGGCGTTGCGCAGCAGGTACTTTGCGAGGCCGCGGCCGCGGGCGGCCGGTACGACGGCGAGCCGGCCGACGTAGCCGCAGTTGTCGGTGCTGACGAAGTTGTCGTTGCACTCGGTCGTCCCGACCGGCTGCCCGTCGAGTTCGAGGATCGTCACCTGCGACCAGTCGAAGGTCGACCGGGTTTCGCGGGACGCCACCCACTCGTCGAACGGCCGCGGCAAGGTCCCGGGCTGCTCCGCGAACGCTTCCATCAGTACGGCGTGCGCAGCCCGGCGGCTCGCCTCATCCAGAGCGCCACGCCGCACAACCACCCCCTCCGGCAGCACAGGCTCGACCACCGGACCGTCGAACATGATGCGCATCCGGTGCACAGCCGTACCGATCACATACCCACGCTCCGCGAGCACGCCGGCCAACCGCTCATCCTCCCGAACAACCCCAACCCGCAACACAACCGCCTGCGCCCCGGCGGCACTCCGACCAACTTCTTCAGCCCTGTGTTCCGCTCTCTGTAGCAGAAAATCCAGGACACTGGGGTTGGGGCTGAGGATGTCTACGGTGACGTGGGTTCCGTTGGTGATGGGGACTGCGGTCGCCGAGCCGGCGAAGTGGCCTTCGGGGTCGGAAACGACCCAGCCGTCGGTTGCCAGGTTGCAGCCGGGGTCGCGCAGGTAGTTCGCGACATCCTCGGGGCTGTGCTTCGCGAAGCCGAGCAGCGCGGACGTGTACCCCGCCGACTGCTCGGCGATCAGCGTCGCATCCTCCAGCCGCATCGCCCGGGACGTGTAACCGGCAGGCAGACTCATGCGCTCACCTCGCGCTGCCAGACTTCCAGCACCAGCGTGGCCTGCATGCCAACCGACTGATACACGCCGAGTGCCGCCGTCGGGTTGTTCGTGTCGACGTGCAGGATCGTCCCGCTCCGCCCGTCCGCCGCATCGATCGCGAACTGGTCCCGCAGCAGGAACTTCGCGAGCCCCTTCCCGCGAGCCTTCTCGAGGACGCCGAGCCGCCCGATGTAGCCGCAGTTCTCGTCCTCGACGAACTGGTCGTTGCTCGACCGCATCGCGACGGCCTCACCGTCCAGCTCGAGCACCGTCAGCTGCGACCAGTCGAACACCGAGAAGTTCTCCTGCGACGCCCTCCACTCGTCGAACGACCGTGGCGTGAACCCGAACTGCCCGTCGAAGGAAGCATTCAGTACGTCATGCGCAGCCCGCTGACCAGCCTCGTCCGGCGTGCCCCGCCGTACGACGACACCGGCCGGAACCTCAGGCGCCGGGACCACACCCGAGTGGTCGATCCGCATCCGGTAGAAGACCGTGCCGCGCTCGTACCCGTACCCGCCCAAGCGATCCCGCCGCGCCTCGTCAGCCTGGTATACGACCGTGTGCAGCTGCACCGAAGCATGCCCGAACTCCCGCCCGAACTCAGCCGCCCGCTCCGTGACCCGATCGAGCAACCACTGCTCCACCTCCAGCTCGTCCGCCATCACGTCCAGGTCGAGCTGCCGATGATCGCCCTTCCCGAACACCCAACCGAACCCGACCAGCCGATCGCCGACGAAGACGAGCCACCCGTCGCGGGCGGCGTCGAACTCCCGCGTCCGCAGCGTGTCCTGCACGTCGTCGAGGGTCCAGTCCGCGGTGCCGATCACCGAGGTGTTGTACGCGGATGCCAGCTCAAGGATCACCTGCGCATCCTCGAGTACCGGCGGGCGGACGGTGTGGTCGTCAGGCAGTACGGCGGTCATGAACGCATCGTGGTAGACGACCGCCGTACTGTCCAAATCATTAACCAGCCGTCAGCAAGCCTTGTCCCACTCCAGCTCACAAGTGGTCTGTGCGACCTTCTGGGGAGCCACGGCGGCCGGAGGCGGTGCCTGGTCCGACCAGGAGGCGAGCGTGACGCCGACCGCGTCCTCGATCGACCGCGGGCTGTCGAGATAGTTGTTGCTGATCATCGAGAACACCAGCTTGCGGCCGTCCGCGTTCGAGACGTACCCGGACAACGCGGTGACCCCGGTGAGCGAGCCGGTCTTGCCGTGCAGGTTGTTGGCGGCCGGCGTGTTCAGCATCCGGCTGCGCAGCGTTCCGCCGACGAACCGCTCGGGGTTGCCCGCGATCGGCAGCGCGTCGTACCACTGCTTCCACCAGGACTCCTGCTGCGCGCCGATCAGTACGTCGGTGACCGAGTCCGCTGTGACGTTGACCTTCCGGGACAGGCCGGAGCCGTCCGAGAGGCGGATACGGCTGGTGTCGACGCCGAGGGTCTTCGCGTAGTTCGTCACCACGTCGAGCCCGGCCGGCCAGCTGCCGTCGGCCTCGGCGACCGCGCCCATCGTCTTGACGAGCGTCTCCGCGTGCATGTTGTTG
This sequence comes from Kribbella sp. NPDC048928, assembly GCF_043197975.1. Classification (NCBI taxonomy): domain Bacteria; kingdom Bacillati; phylum Actinomycetota; class Actinomycetes; order Propionibacteriales; family Kribbellaceae; genus Kribbella; species Kribbella sp. NPDC048928. The sequence continues at coordinate 535,571 of NZ_JBICUC010000003.1, forward strand.
GAGAGCTTCAGGAACGGCGTCAGCAACTCGCCGACGGTCATCGACTCGTCCCGGGCGAGCCGGGTCGCACCGGACGGGGTGGCCGAGTTCTTGATGTGGCCGCTGACCGAGATGCCCTGCGTGGCCAGCGCCCGGCGGAACACGTCGGCCGCGTAGAGCTCGGGCTCCCAGACGGTCACCCAGTCCTGCTCGACCGACGACCCGAGCGGCATCGAGCCGCTCACCCGGACGACGTTGGTGCCGTGATCACGATCGACGCTGATCGTGTTCGAGGTCCCCGCAGCGCCGGTCTTGGCGGTGTTGACGATCTTGAGGACGCCGTTCGCCGGGACCAGGTTCAGCTTCGCCGGCGCGCCGGCCGCGGCCCCGGGCCGGGTCTCGACGATGGCCGTACCGGAGTCGTAGTCGGTGTTCGGCGCGAGCGTCAGCGCGGAGATCTGCGCGTTGTAGTAGAACGGCTCGTCGTCCCAGGCCCAGCTGTCGCCGAGCCGGACGTGGTCGAAGTACGTGTCGTCGGCGATCAGGTTGCCGTCGACGCGCCGGACGCCCGCGGCCTTGAGCTGCTTGGCCAGCCCGGCGTAGTCGGACTCGAGCGCGGTCGGGTCGCCGTACCCCTTCAGGTAGAGGTCACCGCGCAGCTTCCCACCGCGGACGGGTGCGGTGGCGAGTACGTCGGTGTGGAAGCGGAACGACGGGCCGAGCGTGTGCATCGCCGCCGTCGAGGTGAACAGCTTGGTGTTCGACGCGGGCAGCAGCCGCTCGGCGCCGTTCTTGTCGTACAACGTCTCGCCGGTGGTCGCGTCCCGAACCACGAGCGCGACCTGCGAACCGTCGTACCGGCTGTCGTTCAGCAGACCGTCCAGCCGCTGCTGCAGAGGCGTTGCTTGGACAGCGGTCGGCGTCGCCACGGACTGTCCGACGAAGCCGCCGGCGACCGCGGCGACCGCGGCCACGGAGGCCACCATCCCGCGCCCCGACACTCTCGGTAAAAGACTCACGAGACACTCCCTTGATCCAGGCGGAAATCAACTAGCGGGAGTCAACACCCCCCGTTCGTCAGGGTCCAGGGAATGACGGAAGGAAAGAAAAGAAAGTTGGGGGGTGTGTTCCAGGTGAATCGATGTAAAAGTTGGTCCTCACAGGTATCCGCCCCACCTGAGGAGTCACCGATGAGACGACTTCTGGCGGCCTTGGTAGCCGCCCTGAGCCTTACCACGTTCCTGTCCGTACCAGCGCATGCAGCCGCTGGGGCTGTTTTCCCGAGCGAGATCATCGGCGAGAACTTCCCCGACCCGGACATCTTCGAGCAGAACGGCACCTGGTACGCGTACGCGACCAACGGCAGCCGCGGCACCCTCCCGGTCGCGAGCGCCCCGAGCGCGAACGGCCCGTGGACGATCCGCGGCGACGCGATGCCCGGCGGCCCGTCGAGCGACTGGGCCCAGCCCGGCCGTACCTGGGCGCCCGACGTCTACCCGAACCCGGACGGCACCTACACGCTCACCTACACAGCCTGGCACAAAGCATCCGGCAGGCAGTGCATCGGAGTCGCGACTGCCACGAGTCCGCTCGGCCCGTTCCAGCCGGTCGGTACGGCGCCGTTGATCTGCCCGCTCGACATTGGTGGCGCGATCGACCCGAACACGTTCGTCGCGAACGACGGCACCCGCTACCTGGTCTGGAAGAACGACGGCAACGCGGTCAGCAAGCCGTCGACGCTCTGGCTGACCAAGACCTCGAACAACGGCCGGACGCTCGTCGGCGGCAACACCGCGATGCTCACCTCGAGCGGCATCATCGAGGCGCCGGACCTGGTGCAGCGCGGCTCGCAGTACGTCCTCTACTTCTCCGGTGGCGGGTACAGCGACTGCAACTACCTGACGTCGTACGCGACCTCGACGAGCCTCGGCGGCCCGTGGACGACGGCGTACCGGCCGTTGATGACGACCGCGACGTTCGACAGTCACGTCTGTGGGCCGGGCGGAGCGGACTTCGTCGGCGGCAAGGTGTTCCTGCATGGCTGGGTGAACGGCGGCCGGCATCTGTACGTCGCGGACGTCGGGTACGCGAACGACTACCCGGTGGTCCGCGGCAGCCGCGTCCGGTACGAAGGTGAGCGCGGCACGCTCAACCACTGCGTGGTCCGGTCGAACGCGGCCGGCGCGTCGGACGGCAAGGTGGTCGCGAAGATCGACTACGCGGATTCCTGGGTGGAGAACACCGTGTTCGCGCCGGTAGCGGGCAGTTACACGCTGCACGTCGGGTACGCCAACGGTTCCGCGTCCGCCGCGAGCCACGGTCTCGTTGTCAACGGCAACAACGCGGGCTCGGTCAGCTACCCGGTCACCGGCTGGGACAACTGGCAGCAGAGCGCCGTGTCCGTCACGCTCAACGCCGGCTGGAACACCATCCGGCTGACCAAGGGCACCCTCTACACGGAGGTCGACTACCTCGAGGTGCAGTAGAACCGTCGGCACGACCCCGTAGTCTCGTACTGCACACGAGTACGACGGGGAGCACGAAGCAGGCGATGGCGAAACCACCCGAACAGGTGTCCAAGGACCGGCGACGACGTCCGGTATGGCTGGATCTCCGCCGTACCGGACGTGGCCTGCAGGCGATGCTCTACGGCGGACTCGCCTCGCTGGTGACGCTGGTGATCACGTTCTGGCTGCTGCCGCAGATCAGCAGCGAGGGCCGGCTGCCGATCTTCCGGCTGGTCGTCCTGCTGGCGGTGTTCTCGGTGCTGATGCGCTGGATCCTGGCCGGCATCGCGGTCCTGATCGGGTCGATCGGCGTCCTGGTCGGCGGCCTGCTGTCGCAGTTCGCGGTGGTGTACCTCGGCATCACGGTCGACCCCGGCGTGAATCTGCACGGCGGGGTCGAGGCGCCGGTGCTGGTCTCGATCGTGATGTCGTCGGTGAGCGCCTTCGTCGGCTGGATCGCGTACGCGGGAAGTGACGACGCGTACGTCGCCGAGGTGATGCGGGTCGTGCACCGCCGGGCCCGGCGGATCCAGCCCGCGCCGAAGACCGGCCTGCTGATCATCCAGATCGACGGCCTGTCCGCCCCACTGCTGAACTGGATGGTCCTGGCCGGCAACCTGCCGAACCTCGGCGGCTGGATCCGGGACGGCAACCACTCGATGCTCTCCTGGCACACCGGCGTCCCGGCGACCACGCCCGCGAGCCAGGCCGGGATCCTGCACGGCGGCTCGAAGCACATCCCGGCCTTCCGGTGGTACGAGAAGGAGACCGGCCGGGTGATGGTGACGAACCGGAGCCGGGACGCGGCCGAGATCGAGGCCCGGATGTCGACCGGCCGCGGCCTGCTCGCGGACGGCGGCGTCAGCATCAGCAACAACTGGTCCGGCGACGCGGACAGCTGCGAGCTGGTCTTCAGCCGGGCCGGCCTGCCGAACAGCCGCAGCCGCGGGTACGTCCGGTTCTTCTCCAGCCCGCAGGGCGCCGCCCGCGGGCTCATCCTGTGCGTCGCGGAGATGATCAAGGAGCTCCACCAGGCGCGCCGGCAGCGGGTCCGGCACCTGGTTCCGCGGGTGAAGCGTGGCGGCGGCTACATCTTCCTGCGCGCGATCACCAACGTCCTGCTCCGCGACCTGAACGTCTCGCTGATCACCGACGAACTGGTCAAGGGCACGCCCGCGATCTACTGCGACTTCGTCGACTACGACGAGGTCGCGCACCACGCCGGCCCGACCCGGCCCGAGTCGCTGCAGACCCTCGAGGGCCTGGACCGGGTGCTCGGCGCGCTGCAGCGGATCATCGACATCCTCCCGCACTCGTACGAGATCGTCGTGCTCTCCGATCACGGGCAGAGCCAGGGCTCGACCTTCCTCCAGCGGTACGGGCGCACGCTCGCCGAGGTGGTCGACGACCTGGTCGACACCACCAAGGAGCCGGTCCAGGCGGTCGGCAAGTCCGAGGGCTGGGGCCCGGTGAACGCGTTCCTCACCGAGCTGACGATGCGCCGCAGCGTGGCCGGATCCGTCACCCGGAAGGCCCTGCACGCGAAGGCGCGCAGTGGCGAGGTTGAGCTCGGTCCGAAGGACTGCGAGCCGCCGGTCGCCGCGGACGAGCAGATGGTCGTCACCGCGTCCGGCAACCTCGCCCTGATCTACCTGGCGACCACCCCCGGCCGGGTGCCGCTGGAGGAGATCGAGCTGCTGCATCCGAAGCTGATCCCCGGGCTCGCGACCCATCCCGGCATCGGGTTCGTGGTCGTCGACTCGCTCGCCGAGGGACCGGTCGTGATCGGGCGGGCGGGGGTCCGGGTGCTGCGCTCCGGCCGGGTCGAGGGCGAGGACCCGTTGGCGCCGTACGGCGAACTCGCGGCCGCGTCGATGCTGCGACAGGCAGAGATGCCGCACAACGGCGACCTCGTCGTGGTCAGCCGGCTGGACGACTACACGCACGAGGTGGCGGCGTTCGAGGAGCTGGTCGGGTGCCACGGTGGGATCGGCGGCTGGCAGACCGAGGCGGTCCTGGTGCACCCGAGTCGCTGGGTGCTCCACGAGGCTCCCGTAGGCTCCGACGCGATGCACGAGGTGCTGATCGGCTGGCTGGAGAAGCTCGGCCAGCGCAAGGACCAGCAGGAACCGATCGAGTCGAAGGTGGAGGCCTGAGGCGTGCGAGTCACATGCGAGTGACATGCGAGTGACGTGGTGGGGTCACGCCACCACCACGATCGAGGCGAACGGCACTCGGCTCCTGACCGACCCCGTATTGACCTCACGGATCGCACATCTCCGTCGCCGCCGCGGTCCGGCTCCACTGCCCGAGGCGGGGGAGTGCGACGCGGTTCTGGTGTCGCACCTGCACGCCGATCACCTGCATCTGTCGTCGTTGCCGTTCATCTCTCCGGACGCTGCTCTGATCGTTCCGCTCGGCGCGGCGAAGCTCATCCACGCCGACAGCGGTTCCGCGTACTCGGACCGCTGCATCGAGGTTGCCCCAGGCAACCAGGTCAAGGTCGGGTCGCTGGAGATCACGGCCGTCACCGCTCATCACGACGGGCGCCGGCTGCCCTGGTCGTCGTACTCGGCGCAGGCTGTCGGCTACCGGGTCGACAGCAGTCCGAGCGTCTGGTTCGCGGGCGACACCGATCTGTACGACGGGCTCGCGGCCGAGGCCGGTCAGGTCGACCTGGCGCTGGTGCCGGTCGGGGGCTGGGGGCCGTCGCTCGGTCCGGGACACCTGGATCCGGTGCGGGCCGCGGAGGCGGTGCGGCGGGTCGGCGCGGGGACGGCGGTGCCGGTACATTTCGGGACGTTCTGGCCGATCGGCTGCGACTGGATCAAGCCGGAGCTGTTCCTGCCGCCGGGGGAGAGGTTCAAGACCGCGATGACCGAGGTGGATCCCGCGGTGAAGGTCGAGGTCCTCACACCGGGCGACGCACTCGAGGTGCTGGCATGAGCGGTGACGCCAAGTTCGACCTTTGGTACTTGTTCGCCTTGGCCGGCGCGGTGCTGATCGGTGCGGTGCTGCCCGTGCTGCCGACCGGTGCTGCGGTGTCGGCCGGCGCGGTGCTGGCGTCGCACAGTCACCCGATCGGGCTGGTCGGCGTGCTGATCGCGGGCGCTGCCGGTGCGTACGTCGGCGACCTGATCGTGTACGCCGGGTGCCGGTTCGGCGGTGAGCGACTGGCCAAGCGGATCGGGTGGTTGCGCAACAACGCCTCGCTCGACGCGCTCCGGGAGCGATTGGCCGAGCACGAGATCGGCGTACTGCTCACCTCCCGGCTCGTACCGGGCGGGCGGGTGCCGGTGCTGCTCGCCGCGGGGCTCGCCGGATACAAGTGGGAGCGGTTCGCCATCGTCGACCTGGCCGCGTCGTCGCTGTGGGCGGCGGTCTACATGGCGATCGGCCTGCTCGGCTACGCGCTGTTCGACGAGCCATGGGAGGGCGTCGTCGCGGCGATCGTGCTGGTCATCCTGACGACCGTCGTGAGCACCCTCATCCAGCGCGCCCGGCGCAAGCACTCATCGGGTGTCTGAGAACCCTCTCACATGCCGAATGAGGCGTTCTTGAGCCGCTCGACCGTCTCCGCGTCGCCGTCCAGCTGAACGTCGGCCACCTGCTGCCGCCCGAAACAGAACAGCACCAGCTCGCTCGGCTCGCCCGTGACGGTCACCGACCCGTGCTCGTTCGGACGCTTCGCAACCGCCGTCGTACCGTCCGGACGGCTGAGCACGACACCGCTCGGCGCCTTACGTGTCATCGCCCGGCCGCCGAGCTTGACCGCCTTCCACAGGCCGTCCTGCTGCTCGGCCGGCAGTTCACGGACGTCGAACGACGGTTGGGCGCGCCGTACGTCCTCGTGGTGCACGAAGTACTCCGTGGTGTTCAGCTGTGGACCGACCTTCGGCACCGAGAACAGCGACGCGCGCGGCGGGCCGTTGCGGACCTTGCCGACCACCTCCGTGAACCCGTAGCGATCCTTCGCCCGCTGCATCCGCCGCTCGGTCGTCTCGGCCAGCGCGGAGATCATCAGGCCCGGCCCGGCCTTCGGATCCGCCTCCCGGACGTACAGGTGCACTGCGAGGTCGTACGCGTCCCAGCCCTCACACAGCGTCGGCGCCGCAGGCCCCACCTCGTCGAACAGATCACACAGAGCAAGTCGCTCTACCCGGCTGTAGTCAGTCACATTCTCGATCGTAGTTGTCGGGTGCGAATGGCAGAATGTCATTCGTTGTCATGTTTGTGTCCCGCGTATGCACCTGACTGCCCTGGAGCCTGTTTTGCCTGTCCCGAAAGTCCCAGACCAGGGCAGCGTCACCCGGCGGGGGTTCGGGGTGCTGCGGGTTGCGATCTGGGAGGAGCCGGGCATCTTCGCGCTGTCCGTGCTCGCCAGCATGCTGTACGGCGCGATGACCGTGGCCGGCGGCTGGGCGCTCGGCTGGTCCACCGACCACCTGATCCGCCCGTCGTTCGAGCGCGGTGACGTCCAGGGCGGCACGATCGCGGCGCTGATCTCGCTGTTCCTCGGGATCGCGATCCTGAACGCGATCGGCGTCGTCGGGCGCCGGCTCGGTGCGGGCGTGATGCAGTTCCGGCTGCAGGCGACGTACCGCCGCCGCGTCACCCGGCAGTACCTGAAGCTGCCGCTCGAGTGGCACCACCAGCACTCGACCGGCATGTTGCTCTCGAACGCGAACGCCGACGTGGAGTCGACCTGGTTCGTGATCGCGCCGCTGCCGATGGCGATCGGTGTGATCGCGATGCTGGCGTTCGCGACCGTGGCGATGTTCGCGGCCGACGTCTGGCTGGCGCTGGTCGGCTGCCTGGTGTTCCCGCTGGTGTTCGTCGCGAACGTGATCTTCCAGCGGTACCTGCAGCCGCTCGCGACCCGCGCGCAGCAGCTCCGCGCCGACGTGTCCGAGGTGGCGCACGAGTCCTTCGACGGTGCCCTGGTGGTGAAGACGCTGGGCCGCGAGGCGGCCGAGACCGAGCGCTTCCGCGGCCCGACGTACGCGCTCCGGGACGCGAACATCGCGGTGAACAAGGCGCGCGGCATGTTCGACCCGGTCATCGACGGTCTGCCCCGGCTCGGCGTACTGGCAGTGCTGCTCGTCGGCGTCGGGCGGGTGCGCTCAGGCGGTGCCGACGCCGGTGACGTGGTGCAGGTGGCGTTCCTGTTCACGCTGATCGGCTTCCCGATCCGGGCGCTCGGCTGGGTGCTCGGTGAGCTCCCGCGGTCGGTCGTCGGCTGGGACCGCGTGCAGCGGGTCCTGACCGCGGAGGGCGGGATGGAGTACGGCGATGCGCGGCTCACGTCGACGAAGGCGGCGCGGGTCCAGGTCGCCGGCGTCCGGTTCGGGTACCTGCCCGAGCGCGACGTACTGGCCGGTGTGGACTTCATGGTCGAACCCGGCCGGACCGTCGCGGTCGTCGGGCCAACAGGGTCCGGGAAGTCCACGATGACGACGCTGCTCACGCGGCTCGTCGACCCGGAGCGGGGCGCGGTCAAGATCGACGGGATCGACCTGCGAGAGCTGGCCCGCGACGAGCTGGCCGGATCGGTGGCGCTGGTCGCGCAGACCGCGTTCCTGTTCGACGACACGATCCGCGGCAACATCACGCTCGGCGGCCAGTACACCGACGACGACGTCTGGGACGCGCTGCGGATCGCCCAGGGCGACGGCTTCGTGAAGGCGATGGCCGACGGTTTGGACACGAAGGTCGGCGAGCGCGGCGCGACCCTGTCCGGTGGGCAGCGGCAGCGGATCGCGCTCGCCCGGGCGCTGGTTCGGCGGCCGCGGCTGCTGATCCTCGACGACGCGACCAGTGCGGTGGACCCCCAGGTCGAGGCACGGATCCTGGCCGGGCTGCGGACCGCCGTACAGGAGGACTCCGGCGCGGCCACCACGGTTCTCGTGATCGCGTACCGGAAGGCGACGATCTCGCTCGCCGACGAGGTGCTGTTCCTGGACGAGGGCCGGATCCAGGCGCACGGCACCCACACCGAGCTGCAGCAGTCGACCGCGGCGTACCGCGACCTTGTGGACGCGTACGAGAAGGACGCCGAGCGGCGGGCCGAGGAAGAGGAGGTTTCAGCGTGAGCGCGGCGGAGGCTTCGCGGCTTGACCACGGCGACAACGCGGGTGGACTTCAGACCCTGAAGGACGGTCTGAAGGTCTCGCCCGAGCTGGCGCGCGGGTGGTGGCTGACCGGGATTCTCGCGCTGACGATGACGGCCGGACGGATCGTCGTCCCGATCGCGGTCCAGCAGACCATCGACAAGGGCCTGTCCGGTCCGAACGGGCCGAACATGTCCTACGTCGCCTGGATGTGCCTGATCTGCGCGGTCGGCGTGATCCTGACCGCGGGCGCGTCGTACCTCACGACCGTACGGCTCGCGGTGAACTCGGAGTCCGGGCTGGCGACCATGCGGATCAAGGCGTTCCGGCACGTGCACGACCTGCCGGTGCTGACCCAGAGCACCGAGCGGCGCGGCGCGCTGGTCAGCCGGGTCACGTCGGACGTGGACACGGTGTCGCAGTTCCTGCAGTTCGGCGGGTTCATCTTCCTGGTCAGCCTCGGGCAGATGCTGCTCGCGTCGATCGTGATGTTCTTCTACTCGTGGCAGCTCGCGCTGGTCGTCCTGCTCTGCTTCGTCCCGCTGTTCGGCAGCCTCAAGTACCTGCAGCGCGCGATGTCGGCCGCGTACGGCATCGTCCGCGCGAAGGTCGGCGAGATGCTGTCCGCGATCTCGGAGCCGGTGGTCGGGGCGCAGGTGGTCCGCTCGTACGCGATCGAAGGCCGCACCCAGGGCCGCATCGACGCCTCGATCGAGGACTACCGAAAGACCGCGACCAAGGCCCAGGCGATCACCGGCCTGACGTTCTCGATCGGCGGCCTGGCGGCCGGGCTCGCGAACGCCGGCGTCCTGACGGTCGGCGTACTGCTCGGAGTCGACAAGCAGGCCACGCTCGGCGAGCTGCTCGCGTTCATGTTCCTGGTCGCGCTGTTCTCGGACCCGGTGCAGATCGCGACGCAGGTGCTCACCGACGCGCAGAGCGCGTTCGCCGGTTGGCGCCGGGTGCTCGGCGTGATCGCGACGCCGGCCGACGTTGCGGACCCCGGCGAGCAGGGCGTGAAGCAGGCCCGCGGGCCGATCACCGTCGAGTTCGACGACGTCGATTTCGCTTATCCGGAAGGCGAACTGGTCCTCCGTGACGTCGACGTCACGATCGAGCCGCACCGGCGGGTCGCGGTCGTCGGCGAGACCGGGTCGGGCAAGACGACGTTCGCGAAACTGCTCACCCGGCTGATGGACCCGACGTCCGGCGCGGTGCGGCTGGACGGCGCCGACGCGCGCGAGATCTCGTTCGACTCGCTGCGCGAGCGGGTCGTCATGGTGCCCCAGGACGGGTACCTGTTCGACGCGTCGCTCGCCGACAACGTACGGTTCGGCCGGCCGGAGGTGACCGACGCCGAGCTGCTGGCGGCGTTCGAGGCGCTCGGGCTGACCGAGTGGCTGGAGTCGTTGCCGGACGGCCTGGATTCGCCGGTCGGGCAGCGCGGTGAGTCGTTGTCCGCGGGGGAGCGGCAGCTGGTCGCACTGGTCCGCGCGAACATCGCCGACCCGGACCTGCTCGTCCTCGACGAGGCGACGTCAGCCGTCGACCCCGGCACCGAGGTCCGCGTCAACGCGGCGCTGGAGCGGCTGATGGCGGGACGTACGTCGGTCACGATCGCTCACCGACTGTCGACCGCCGAGGCCGCGGACGAGATCCTGGTCTTCGACGAAGGCGTCATCGTCGAACGCGGCCCGCACGCCCAACTCGTCACCGCAGACGGCGTCTACACCCGCCTCCACAACAGCTGGATAGCCCAACGCAGCACCCCCTGACCCCATTTCCCTGGCAGACCCACGAATTTGCCTGGCCTGCCAGCCAATTTGCCTGGCAGACCAGCCAAAATGGGGGTTCCTGACCCGTTCTCAGGGTCCGGAACCCCGCATTTCGCTGGCCGACCAGTCAAAACGTGTTGATCAGGGGGTCGGCGCGGCCCCGTTGCTCGGCCCCGGCTGCGGGACCAGCAGGAACTCGACACCACCCTTGTCGTCGACCGCCGCGTCCAGGATCTTGTCGTCGAGGGCGTTCGCGGCGTTCTGCTCGAGGAAGACCCGGGCACCCGCCTCCTCGACGACCTGGTCGCCCGGTTGCGGAGCCTCGGTCGTAGTCACCGCGAGCGCCGGATCCGCCGGGTTCTCCTGCGAGATCCGCACCCCGGCCCCGTCCGGCGCGCCCTCGACCCCGGTGATGCTCTTGATCACCAGCGTCGCGTTCTCTGTCAGGGTCAGCACAGCCCACTCCATCCGTCGGTTGTCACTAGCCCCCGCCCCGTGCCCGCCCCCCAAAAACCCAAACCCCACCCACTCCGGTTTGGTGCGGCGTGGGGTTGCCTGGCCGGTCCGGGTGGTGGGTTGTGGCGGGGTGGGGGTGGTGGTGTGGGATGGGGGGATGGGTATTCGGTTGGGGTTGGTGGGGGTTGGGGAGTTGGCGGATGTGCTGGGGGTCCTGCGGGGGTGGGCTCGCGAGGGGGTGGGGTTGCAGTTGCATCCGGGGGACTTGGGGTGGTTCTGGCGGTTCGGGGAGGAGCGGACGGCTGCGGCTACGCGGGTGTGGCGGCGGGGTGGGGAGATTGTCGCGGTCGGGTTGCTCGATGAGCCGGACTGGTTGCGGCTGGCGATTGCGCCGGAGTTGCAGCGGGACGAGGAGTTGGCGCAGCGGATCGCCGACGACGTGGCGACGCCGGCCGGTGGGGTGCTGATCGAGGGCAAGGTGTACGTCGACGCGCCGATGGGCGCGCTGGTGCAGGACCTGCTGTTCAAGGAGGGCTGGAACGCGGACGTGCCGTGGGTCCCGATCCGGCGCGATCTGGCTGACCCGGTGCCGGACCCGGGCGCGCGGGTCGACGTGATCGGTGCGGAGGAGGCGCATGAGCGTACGTCCGTACAGCGCGCCTCGTTCGACGGGTCGACGTTCACCAATGAGCGGTGGTTCGCGATGTCGGACGGGCCGGCGTACGCCGATGCACGCTGTCTGGTGTTGCGCAACCAGCTCGGTGAATCGGTGGCTGCGGCGACCGTCTGGTCGGCCGGCGAGGGGCGCCCGGGGTACATCGAGCCGATGGGCGTGCACCGGTTGCACCGCGGTCGTGGGTACGGCACCGCGATGGTGCTCGCCTGCGCGCGAACGCTGCGGGAGCTCGGCTCGTCGAGCGTCTACACGGTCACGCCCGGCACCAACGTAGGCGCAATCGCGACGTACCAGGCAGCCGGTCTCACACCACTCGACGAGATCCGCGCCCAGTACCGAACCGCCTGAACCCGAGCGGGCGCACTACCTCCTAACGACAGGAGGTAGTGCGCCCGCTCGGCCGGCGCCACGCTCAGCGCTGCGCGCCGACCGGGCGATCGAGGCACTACCTCCTGTCGTTAGCCGAGTCAGCGGCGTCGTCCGCGGCTCGGAGGACTCGAAGGATGTTGCCGCCGGCAAGTTTTCCGAGGTCCTGGTCGCTCCACCCGCGGTCGGCGAGGGCTTCGAAGAGGACCGGGTACGAGGCGACGTCCGGCAGTTCGACCGGGAACTCGGGGCAGCCGTCGTAGTCGCCGCCGACGCCGATGTGGTCGATACCGGCCACTTCCCGTACGTGTTCGACGTGCCCGACCACGTCGGCGAGCGTGACGTCGGGCCGCGGTACGTCGTACATCGCCAGGACCTTCTCGAGGTGCTCAGGCGCTTCGAGGTCGTGCTCCTTGGCCAGTGCATGCAGCCCGCCGAGCCAGTCGACGTACGGCTGGGAGACGAACGCCGGTACGAACGTCACCATGCAGACGCCGTCGTTGCCGGCCAGCGTCTCGAGGACGTCGTCCGGTGCGTTCCGCGGTACGTCGCAGACCGCGCGGGACGAGGAGTGGCTGAAGATCACCGGCGCGCTGGTCACCCGGAGCGCGTGCCGCATGGTGTCCGCGGAGACGTGCGAGAGGTCGACGAGCATGCCGATCCGGTTCATCTCCCGGACGACCTCCTCGCCGAACTCGTTCAGCCCGCCGAGCACCGGCTCGTCGGTGGCCGAGTCCGCCCAGGACACGTTGTGGTTGTGGGTGAGCGTCATGTACCGGACGCCGAGGGCGCGCATCACCCGCAGTACGCCGAGCGACTCACCGATCGAGTGGCCGCCCTCCATGCCCATCAGCGACGCGATCCGCCCGGCCTTGATCGCCGCCTCCACCTCGTCGGCGGTGTCCGTGAGCTGGAGGTCGTCCGGGAAGCGCTCGACGAGCCGGCGAACGAAGTCGAGCTGCTCGAACGTCCGCCGGACGGCATGCTCGTCCTGCGGCACCCACAGCGACCAGAACTGGGCGCCGACCTGCCCCGCACGCAGCCGCGGGAGGTCCGTGTTCAGCGCCGGCACCGGCCCGGCCAGGTCGTACGCGTCCAGGTCGTACCCGCACAACTCGTAGAACGCGATCGGCAGGTCGTTGTGCCCGTCGATCACCGGATGGTCCGCCAGCACCGTCTGAACCCGCGCCGCACTCGTCATGTAGTCATCCTGTCAGCAATCGCCCCGCCGGGCTTCGTCGGTGTACACCGTGGTCGGGGCCCGATTTGTGATCAGCGACAATGGACGGGTGACTATCGACGAGTTGACCTACGACGCGGCCGGGCTGATCCCGGCAGTGGTGCAGCAGTACGACACGCGCGAGGTCCTGATGGTGGGCTGGATGAACGCCGAGGCAGTCCGCCGGACCGCGGACACCGGGCGCAGTACGTTCTGGTCCCGCAGCCGCCAGGAGTACTGGGTGAAGGGCGAGACCAGCGGCCATCGTCAGCACGTGAAGCAGATCCTCGTCGACTGCGACGCGGACACCCTGCTGGTCCTCGTCGACCAGGAAGGCCCGGCCTGCCACACCGGCACCCGCAGCTGCTTCGAGCACGGGGAGATCAAGGCATGAACAGCCCGGATCTCGAGACGTTCCGCGACTACGCGAAGGACCGCCGCGTCATCCCTGTCACCCGGCGGCTGCTGGCCGATGCGGAGACGCCGATCGGGGTGTACGGGAAGCTTGCCGCCGAGCGCGAGGGCACGTTCCTGCTGGAATCGGCGGAGAACGGTGGCGTCTGGTCGCGGTACTCGTTCATCGGCGTCCGTTCCGCCGCGACACTGACCGAGCGCAACGGCGAGGCCGTCTGGACGGGCAACCCGCCGGTCGGCCTGCCGCAGACCGGCGACCCGCTGCGGGCGCTCCGCGAGACGCTCGAGATCCTGCACACCCCGCGGCTGCCGGACCTGCCGCCGCTGACCGGCGGCATGGTCGGTTTCCTCGGGTACGACGCCGTCCGCCGGATCGAGCGGTTGCCGGACACAACGACCGACGACCTCGGCCTGCCCGAGCTGACGTTCCTGTTCGCGACCGACCTGGCCGCCCTCGACCACGAGACCGGCGAGATCTGGCTGATCGCGAACGCGGTCAACTGGGACGACTCCGACGAGCGCGTCGACGAGGCGTACGCGGACGCGGTCCGCCGGCTGGACGCGATGGAGCGCGATCTCGCGCGGCCCACCCCGTCGTACGTCGTGCGCGCCGACCGGCAGGCCGAGCCGGACCCGCACCGGCAGCGCTCGAGTGTGGAGTACCGCGAGGCGGTCGAGCACGCGAAGGAGGAGATCCGCGCGGGCGAGGCGTTCCAGATCGTCGTCTCGCAGCGGTTCGAGCTGCAGAGCAGCGCCTCGGCACTGGACATCTACCGGGTGCTCCGGCGGTCGAACCCGAGCCCGTACATGTACCTGGTCCGCCTGGACGGTTTCGACATCGTCGGCTCGAGCCCGGAGGCCCTGGTCAAGGTCACCGAGAACAAGGTGATCCTGCACCCGATCGCCGGCACCCGCCGCCGCGGCGTGACGCCCGAGGAGGACCACGCGCTGGAGGAGGAGCTGCGCGCGGACGCCAAGGAACGCGCTGAGCACCTGATGCTCGTCGACCTCGGCCGCAACGACGTCGGCAAGGTGTGCGCGCCCGGCACGGTCGAAGTGGTCGACTTCATGGACGTCCGCCGCTACAGCCACGTGATGCACCTCGAGTCGACGGTCACCGGCCAGCTCGCGGCCGGCCGGACCGCGTTCGACGCGCTGACCGCCGCGTTCCCGGCCGGTACGTTGTCCGGGGCACCGAAGCCGCGCGCGATGGAGATCATCGACAAGCTCGAGATCACCCGGCGCGGGGTGTACGGCGGCGTGGTCGGCTACCTGGACTTCGCCGGCGACGCCGACACGGCGATCGCGATCCGGACGGCGGTGCTCCGGGGCGGAACGGCGTACGTACAGGCCGGTGCCGGCATCGTCGCCGACTCGGACCCGGCGGCAGAGGACGCAGAGTGCCGGACGAAGGCGGCTGCCGTACTGAACGCGATCGCGGTCGCGGGAACGTTCAGCGAAGTATGAGGCCCCAACGACTGGTCGACCTGCTCGCCGTTGTGGCACTCGTGCTGCTGGGGCTGTCGGGGTACCTGACGTGGATCTCGGCCGACCCCGGCAACGGGCGCCAGGACGTGCACCTGAACGGCTACACCATCACCAAGGCGCCGGTCACGCTCGCGCTGGCGGCGGTCATCGCCGTCGTGGTCACCAAGCTCGCCGGCACGTTCCTGCGGCGGGTTCTGGGCGGTTTGGTGGTACTGCTCGGAGTGGGGGCGATTGTGGTTGCCCTGGGCGTGCGCCCCGACGGTGCAGAGCTGAGCAGGCTGCGGCCGGAGCTCAGCGACGTACTGGCAGATCAGGTGACGCAGTCGACCGGGCCGGCGCCGTGGTTCGCGCTGGCGGGTGGAATCGCGCTGGTCGCGGCCGGTTTGCTGACCGTGGTGACGGCGCAGCGATGGCGTCGCGCGACCCAGCGTTACGAGCGTGATCCGGCCGCGACACCGGCCGATCAGTGGAAGGCGATCGACGCGGGGGAGGACCCGACTCTCTGATCGCGGCGGGCTACCGCCACAATAGGACAGGACGACCCGAGGAGGAGTGGCGCCAACTATGGACAATACGGTGGCGGATCAAGGGGCAGCCCGGATCGAGGAGGAAGCTCCGCACGATCTGCACGGCAACAGCCCGGCGGCGTGGACCGCGGTGGCGATCGTGCTGGTCGCGTTCACGATCGGGGCCATCGCGATGGTGCTCGGGCCGAACTGGGTGCTGTTCTGGATCTCTGTCGGCATCGCAGTGCTCGGTGCACTGGCCGGCAAGGTGCTGCAGCTGCTCGGCTTCGGGGTCCCGGCCGACGGCGACCACTGAAGGGCGGACGGACATGACTGTGCTTGACGACATTCTCGCCGGGGTCCGTACGGACCTCGCGGAGCGCCAGGCGCGGGTCAGCCTGGACGACCTGAAGCAGGAGGCCCAGCGCAAGCCGGACGCCAAGGACCCGATGCCGGTGTTCCGTGGCGACGGGATCGCGGTGATCGCCGAGGTGAAGCGGTCCAGCCCGTCCAGGGGCGAGCTGGCCGAGATCACCGACCCGGCCGCGCTGGCCGGGGAGTACGAGCTGGGTGGTGCCTCGGCGATCTCGGTGCTCACCGAGGAGCGCCGTTTCAACGGCAGCCTTGACGACCTGCGGGCGGTCCGCGGCCGGGTCGACGTGCCCGTGCTGCGCAAGGACTTCGTGGTCTCGTCGTACCAGCTCTGGGAGGCGCGCGCGGCCGGTGCCGACATGGTGCTGCTGATCGCCGCCGCGCTCGAGCAGGAGGCGCTGGTCTCGCTGATCGAGCGGGCCCATTCGATCGGCCTGTGCCCGCTGGTCGAGGTGCACGACGAGGAGGAGACGCGGCGTGCGGTGGACGCCGGCGCCCAGCTCATCGGCGTGAACAACCGGAACCTGAAGACCCTCGAGGTCGACCGGGACACCTTCGCGCGGGTGGCGCCGACGATCCCGACCGAGCTGGTCCGGGTGGCCGAGTCCGGCGTCCGCGGCCCGCATGATGTAATCGAGTTTGCGCGCGCCGGGGCCGATGTCGTCCTCGTCGGTGAAACTCTGGTGACCGGCCGCGATCCCCGCGCCTCGGTCGCCGACCTCGTCGCCGCCGGATCGCACCCCGCCATCCAGCAGCGGCACTAGTACATCCGGGCCGGTCCAAACGGCGCCGGGACAGAAACTCTCCCGCGCCGTACGGGCCGGGCTTGGAAGGTTTGTCGGATGAGTACTGTGCTGCCCGACCAGTTCGGGCACTTCGGCCGTTTCGGCGGCAGGTTCATGCCGGAGGCGCTGATCGCGCCGCTCGACGAGCTCACCACCGCGTGGCGCGAGGCGATGGCCGACCGCGAGTTCACCGATGAGTTCGAGCGGATGCTGCGCGAGTACATCGGCGCCCCGAGCCTGCTGTACGACGCGACCCGGCTGTCGGATGTGGCCGGGGCGCGGATCCTGCTGAAGCGCGAGGACCTGAACCACACCGGCGCGCACAAGATCCGCAACGCCATCGGCCAGGCGCTGCTGACCAAGCGGATGGGCAAGCCGCGGGTGATCGCGGAGACCGGCGCCGGCCAGCACGGCGTCGCGACCGCGACCGCCTGCGCGTACCTCGGCCTCGAGTGCGTGGTGTACATGGGCGAGGTCGACACCGAGCGCCAGGCGCTGAACGTGGCTCGGATGCGGCTGCTCGGCGCCGAGGTGATCTCGGTGAAGACCGGCAGCCGGACGCTGAAGGACGCGATCAACGACGCGCTCCGCGACTGGGTGGCCAGCGTCGACAAGACGCACTACATCCTCGGTACGGCGGCCGGTTCGCACCCGTTCCCGGCGATGGTGCGGGACTTCGTCCGCGGCATCGGCGACGAGGCCCGGGCACAGATCCTCGAGCAGACCGGCAAACTGCCGGACGCCGCGGTCGCCGCGGTCGGCGGCGGATCCAACGCGATCGGCCTGTTCACGGCATTCATCCCGGACGAGGACGTGAAGCTGTACGGCATCGAGCCGGGCGGCGACGGGTTCGAGACCGGCCGGCACGCGGCAACGATCACCGCCGGCCAGGTCGGCGTGCTGCACGGCGCCCGGTCGTTTCTGCTGCAGGACGAGGACGGGCAGACGATCGAGTCGCACTCGATCTCCGCGGGCCTGGACTACCCGGGCGTCGGCCCCGAGCACGCGTGGCTCGCCGAGACCAAGCGGGCGACGTACCGGCCGAAGACCGACGCCGAGGCGATGGACGCGTTCCGGCTGCTGTCGAGGACCGAGGGCATCATCCCGGCGATCGAGTCCGCGCACGCGGTCGCGGGCGCGCTCGACATCGCGAAGGAACTGGGGCCGGAGGCAACCATTCTGGTGAACCTCTCGGGCCGCGGCGACAAGGACATGGACACCGCCGCGAGCTGGTTCGGCCTGAGCGAGAAGGGATCCGCTCATGAGTGAGCTCGTTGCCCTGGGCAAGGCCGGCGCGGCGATCCGGAAGGCGAACGACGAGGGCCGGGCGGCCCTGGTCGGGTACCTGCCGGCCGGCTTCCCGACGTACGACGGCGGTGTGGACGCGATCAAGGCGCTGGTGGACGGCGGCTGCGACGTCCTCGAGATCGGCCTGCCGTACAGCGACCCGGTGATGGACGGCGTCACGATCCAGCGCGCCGCCGAGACCGCACTGGCCGGCGGCCTGCGGACCAAGGACGTTCTCAGTACGGTCGAGAAGGCCGCCGCGTACTCCGACGTGCCGGTGCTCGTGATGACGTACTGGAACCCGATCGAGCGCTACGGCGTGGACCGGTTCGCCGCGGACTTCGCCGGGATCGGAGGAGCGGGGCTGATCACGCCCGACCTGATCCCGGACGAGGGCGCGGAGTGGCTCGCGGCCGCGGACAAGTACGACCTGGACAAGGTGTTCCTGGTCTCGCCGTCGTCGACCGACGAGCGGATCGCGATGACCACTTCGCACTGCCGCGGGTTCGTGTACGCGACCGCCGTGATGGGTGTCACCGGTGCGCGCGAGAAGCCGTCGGACCTGGCGGCCCCGCTGGTCTCCCGGGTCAAGACGGCGACCGGCGTTCCGGTCGGCGTCGGTCTGGGGGTGTCGAACGGCGACCAGGCGGCCGGTGTGGCGCGGTTCGCGGACGCGGTGATCGTCGGCTCGGCCTTCGTCAAGGCGCTCGAGGACGGCGGTCCGGCCGCGGTCCGCACGCTCGGCGAGGACCTCTCCGAAGGCGTTCGCCGGGAACCCCGCGCGACCGCCGCTCGTTAGACAAGCCGTGAGTCGATACAGGAACGCTGCCCTGCTCCTGGGGGTGGTGGCTCTGTTGGCCCTCGCGGGCTGCAGCAGCAAGCAACCACAGGCGGACAACCCCGGCGGAGCGATCATCCGCAGCAGCCAGGACCCGAACGGCTTGCGCGGCGCCACGCTCGACCGGCCGTACTCGATGCCTGCCTCGGTCCTCACCGACACCGACGGGAACCCGTTCAACCTGGTCACGTCGACGAAGAAGCCCGTCACGCTGGTCTTCTTCGGGTACACGAACTGCCCGGACGTGTGCCCGACGGTGATGGCCGATGTGGCGTCCGCGCTGACCAAGCTGGACAAGTCGGTCCAGGACCAGATCCAGTTGCTGTTCATCACCACGGACCCGGCGCGCGACACCGGCCCGGTGATCCGCAAGTACCTGGACCGGTTCGACCCGGCGTTCGTCGGGCTGACCGGTTCGCTGACGTCGGTCAAGGACATCGCGAAGGCCGTCGGCGTACCGGTGGAAGGTATGCAGAAGCTTCCCTCCGGTGGGTACGAGGTCGGTCACGGAGCGCAGGTGATCGGCTTCGGCAAGGACGACAAGGCGACCGTGATCTGGTTGTCTAACGCCGCCATCGGTGACCTGGCCCACGACTTCGGGAAGCTGGTGGCGGACAACCAGTGAAGCGGCGAGGCTGGTTCGGGTGGGTCTCGCTGGGCGCGCGGCTGCTGCTCGGTGGCGTGATGCTGGTCGCCGGCGCGCTGAAGGTCTCCGATCCGGAGACGGCGGCCCAGGCGGTCCGTGCGTACGAGCTGCTGCCGGCGGCGCTGGTGCAGCCGGTCGGCTGGGGCCTGCCGTTCCTGGAGATCGCGATCGGGTTGCTGCTCGTCGTCGGCTTCGGTGTCCGCGCGTCCGCGGCGGCCGCGGGCGTCTTCATGATCGTGTTCATCGTCGCGGTGTCGTCGGCCTGGGCGCGCGGGTTGTCGATCGACTGCGGCTGTTTCGGCGGCGGCGGCGAGGTCGCCCCCGGCCAGACGAAGTACCTGCAGGAGATCCTGCGCGATGCCGGCCTGCTGGTGCTGGCCGGCTGGCTGTGGTTGTACCCGGCCAGTAAGTTCGCTGTCGTAGCCGAATCACAAGGACCGCAAGGAGCCACCGCGTCGTGAGCAACACCAATCCGCTGCTGCAGCAGCCGAAGCGCCGCGTCCCACCAGGCATCATCGTGGTGATCGTCCTGGTGCTTGCCCTCGGCGCCGGTGTCGGCGTGCAGTACTACCGCGGCCACTCCAAGGTCGAGGTGACCTCGAGCGGCCGCCCGGAGCCGACGGTGATCACCGGTCCGGGGACGTCAGGCAAGGGCGTCACGGTCGGCAAGGCCGGCGCGAAGATCAACATCGACCTGTACCTGGACTTCCGCTGCCCGCACTGCGCGGAGTTCGAGAAGGACAGCGGCGCGACCGTCGACAAGCTCGTCGAGGACGGTACGGCGACGCTCACGTACTGGCCGTTGCAGTTCGTGAACCCGGACTCCTCGCCGCGGCTGGCGAACGCCTTCGCCGCCGCGGCCGCGAACGGGAAGGCGCTGAGCTTCGCCGACGAGCTGTACGGCGACTTCTCGAAGTCCTGGAACACGGACCAGCTGATCGAGCTCGGCAAGCAGCTCGACGTCGGCGACGCGAAGTACCAGCAGGCGCTGCAGGACAACACCTACGCCGGCTGGCTGGAGTCGGTCGGCAAGGCCGCCGACGACCGGGGTGTGACCGGCACGCCGACCGTCTTCGTCAACGGCAAACAGCTCCAGGGCGACCAACTGAGCGCCGAAGGCCTGCAAAAGGCCGTCGGCGAGCTGGCCGGCTGAGAGTCTGAGGCTGCATCGTGACCGAGGGTTCCTGGCCGTGTTCTGGCGGGTCGAGTAGCGTTCGGACTTGCCATGTCTAGTTTGAGTCTTGCCGTGACGGTTCCGGCGTTCATCCCCAGCCCGAGCCAGGGCGTCTGGCACGTCCTCGGCGTGCCGATCCGCGCGTACGCGCTGTGCATCCTGGCGGGCATCTTCGTCGGGTACTGGCTCGGCCGCCGGCGCTGGGTGGCGCGCGGCGGCTCGGCGCCGGTGCTCGCCGACATCATGTTCTGGGCGATCCCGTTCGGGCTGGTCGGTGCGCGGATCTACCACGTGATCACCGACGCCGAGCTGTACTTCGGCGAGGGCAAGCATCCGATCGACGCGCTGAAGATCTGGCACGGCGGCCTCGGGATCTGGGGTGCGGTCGCGTTCGGGGCGCTCGGCGCCTGGATCGCCTGCCGGCGCGCGAAGGTGCCGTTCCTGGCAGTCGCGGACGCGATGGCGCCGGGGATCGCGCTCGCGCAGGTGTTCGGCCGGTTCGGCAACTACTTCAACCAGGAACTGTTCGGCCGCCCGACCACGAAGCCGTGGGGCCTGGAGATCTCGACCGAGCACCGCCCGGCCGGGTACGCCGACTTCGCGACGTTCCACCCGACGTTCCTCTACGAAGCCGTCTGGAACCTCGGCGTGGTCGCCCTGCTGCTGCTCGTCGACCGCCGGTACAAGCTCGGTCACGGACGCGCGTTCTTCCTGTACGTCGCCGCATACACCGCCGGCCGCGCCTGGATCGAAACGATGCGCATCGACACGGTCAACCACATCTTCGGCCTGCGGCTGAACGTGTGGACCGCGATCATCCTGTTCGTGGTCGGCGTCGTCGCCTTCGTCGTGAGCGCCCGCAAGCGCCCCGGCCAGGAGGACATCAGCACCGGACCGGCCACCGGCCCCGCTGCCGACGAGAAGCCGGCCGAGCCGCAGGGCGAGGACTCCGCCCAGGACTCCGACGACTCCTCGCAGGACGGCGAAGACGCCGACGAGAAGGTGGAAGCGGGGACGACCAACGGGGCCGCCAAGGCCGACCCACCCGACGGGTCAAGTGACTGAGACCCCGGAGGTCTCGGCCGAACACCACGGGGACCACACGCACCGTGATGTGAACGGCGGCTGGCTCCGTCCGGCAGTCTTCGGCGCGATGGACGGCTGAGGGCCTGCCTGGCAATCCAGCGCCTACTGCGGGGCACTCGGTGCGGCACCTCGCCGCACGGGTGCAAAGGCCACGATGCTCCGCATCGAGACCTTCGCCCCCGCGCGCCGAGCTACCGCACCGAGCACCTCCTCGCTACGGCGCCGGATTGCCAGGCAGGCCCTGGTCTCGAACTTCGCGCTGATCGCCGGCATGGACGGCGGTACGAGCTCGGGCTCGCGCTTCATCGTGCTGGCCGGTCTCGCCGGGCTGGCCGCGGGCGCGTTCTCGATGGCGGCGGGGGAGTACACGTCGGTCGCCTCCCAGCGCGAACTCGCCCACGCCGAGATCGAGGTCGAACGCTCCGAGATCAAGAAGCACCCGCTCGACGAGGAGATCGAGCTCGCCGAGACGTACCGCGCCAAGGGTCTCGACCCGGACCTGGCCGCCAAGGTCGCCAACCAGCTCCACGCCAATCCGGACCAGGCGCTCGAGGAGCATGTCCGCGAGGAACTCGGCATCGACCCCACCGACCTCCCGAACCCGGTGGTCGCGGCCGCGTCGTCGTTCATCTGCTTCGCGGTCGGCGCCCTGATCCCGCTCGCGCCCTACCTGCTCGGCGCCGGCAACGTACTCCCGTCCCTGATCCTCTCCCTGACCGCCCTCTTCGCCTGCGGCGCCGTAGTCTCCCGCGTCACCAGCCGCTCCTGGTGGTACTCCGGCCTCCGCCAGCTACTCCTCGGAGCAGCAGCCGCCGCCCTCACCTACTTCGTAGGCACCCTGGTAGGGCCCGGACTCGGCTGAGGCTTGGAGACGTCCGCGCCGGCCAGCTTGCTCAACAGGCGCGGTATAGAGGTATCGAGTTCTTCCGTGGTCTGCGCGCCGACAGCCTGGAGGATCGACAGCGCGTGTTGCCAGCGCCGCCGCGCCTCCTCCAGACGACCGAGCGCCGCCAACGCGTCACCGAGACCGTCATGTGCACGCGCCTGGTCGACTGGCTGCTGGAGCGCGGTCGCCAGCTCGAGCGCACGTTGGTGAGCGGCCAGTGCTTCCACCGGCTCCTCGAGCGCGAGCCGGAGCCGGCCAAAACCTTGGTTCGCCTCGAACTCCCAGTTCCGGGAGCCGAGTTCGCGCGCCAGCACCATCGTTCGCTCGCGACAGCGGGTGGCCTGTTCCAGCTGCCGCAGTTCCAGGTGCACGTGCGCGAGTCCGTCCAGGACGCGCAGTTCGTTGTGCCGGTTTCCGGTTGACTGCGCGTGCGCCAGCCCGCGCTCGTAGTAGTCCAGGGCGCGGTCGGGATCGCCGCACTGCAGCTGGATGTGACCGATCGCGGCGAGGATCTTGCCGATGCTCCGCGGCCGGACCCGCCGCGCGATGGCCAGGGCCTGCTCCCTGTACTCCAGCGACAGCGAGTTGTCGCCGCAGCGGGCATGCATCCAGCCGATCGAGTTCAGCAGGTCGAGTTGCGCGTACTCGTCGCCGATCTCCTCGGCGATGCCGAGCGCACAGCCGAGCTCGGCCAGGGCAGCCTCCCGGTGGTCCTGCAAGCCGTGCGCATTGCCGATGCCCTCGATGGCGCGCAGCTCACCGAGGCGGTAGCCGGCCGTTCGCGCCGTGGCTCGAGCCCGGCCGAACACGTCGTGAGCGTCCCGATAAGCGCCACCCAGCCGGTACACCTCGCCGAGCCGATTGAGGATGTCGACCTCCGCCGCGACATCGCCGGTCGCGCGTACGACGGTCAGCGCCCGCTGCTGCAGCTCGGCCTTGACGTCGTACTGGCCGAGATCGCGCAGGCACCAGTACAGCGAGGTCGACAGGTGCAGGATGCAGTCCGGGCGGTCGACCGCCAGGGACGGGATGAGGAGCGCGGTCGGGAGTTCGTTGTCCAGCCAGTCGCGCGCGGACTCCGCGGTGCGGAGGATCGTGGGCAGGCCGTGGGTGGCGAGGTTGTGGTCGGGTGCGTGCAGTGGGGAGGCTTCGGCGGCGGACTGGCAGTAGTGCTCGATGATCCGCGTCGTCGCCGTACGGCGTTCGTCGGGCGACTCGGCGGCAGCCCGGACGGCGTGCTGCTTGACGAGGTCGTGGAAGCGGTACCAGCCGGGGACAGGCTCCTCCAGCAGGTGAACGTCCAGGAGACGTTCGAGCACGCTTGTGGTCGTTGCGAGGTCGAGGTCGAGGAGCGGCGCGGCCGACCACGTGCGGAACTCTGCACCGGGGTGCAGGCCGAGCAGCCGGTAGGTACGGCGGAGATCGTCGTCGAGTTCGCGGTACGACAGGTCGAGCGCGGCGGCGACGCTGCGCGGGCCGGACGTGAGCTCGGCGAGGCGTTCGTGGTGCTGCAGACGATCCAGCAGATCCTCGGGCCGCCAGGACCGATGCGTTCGCAACCGGGCGGCCGAGATCCGGAGGGCGAGCGGCAGGTGGCCGCACTGTTCGGCGATCGCTTCCAGGACCGCGGGTGGTGAGTCGGACGCACTCCCGCCGGCGATACGGGTGAAAAGCTCGACCGCGGTCGCCGGCGGGAGCGTGCCGACCGACACCGTGGCGGTCGGATCGAGGCCTGTCAGCCGGAGCCGGCTGGTGACGATGACGCCGTTGCCGGGCATCCCGGGCAGCAGCGGGCGCACCTGCGCTTCCGTGGCGGCGTTGTCGAGCACGATCAGGACCCGTCGCTGGGCCAGCAGACTCCGTAGCAGGCCGGACCGGTCCTCGAGCTCTTGCGGAATCCGGCGCTGCGGTACGCCGAACGCCAGCAGCAACCGTCCGAGCGCGTCCTCGGCCGTCACCGGATGCGCGTCCTCCGAATATCCGTGCAGGTCGATGAACACCTGCCCGTCGGGATACCGGTCCGCCAGCCGATGCGCGACGCGCAGCGCCAGGGCAGTCTTACCGGCCCCCGCCATGCCGTCGATGGCGGCGAGCAGCGGACCGTCGGCGGCGCTGAGGATCTCCAGTTCGCGCTCGCGACCGAGGAAGTCGGGCACCGCGGCCGGCAGCGATCGCGGGATCTGTACCTCGTTCCGCTCCGGTTCCTGCGCGTCGGAGGTGACGTGCAGGACGGTGTCGGTTGCGAGTAGGTCGGTGTGTAGGGACTGGAGTTCGGGGCCGGGGCCGATGCCTAGTTCGTCGGCCAGGCGGCTGCGGATGACGTCGTACAGGCCGAGGGCTTCGGCGGAGCGGCCGGTGTGGACCAGGGCCCTGAGCAGGCGGATCCAGAGGGACTCGCGGAGGGGGTGGTCGGCGGTCAGGCGCCGTAGCTCGGCGATCAGTTCGGTGGACGGTCGCGGGCCGAGGAGATCCGCGGAGCGTTCGATCGCGCCGAGGCGCAGTTCCTCGAGGCCGGGGAGGACCGTGCCGGTCAGCCAGTCCGAGTCGGTGCCGACGAAGGGCCGCTCGGTCCAGGCGGACAGCGCGGCCGTGATCGCGTTCGCGTCCTCGGCGTCGCGCAGGCCGTTCTCGAACCTCAGTACGTCGATGCCGGCCGCCGGGACGGTCAGGCGGTAGCTGGTGCCGACCGTTTCGAGGACGTCGGCACCGATCGCCTTGCGCAGGCGGAAGACCATCGCGTGCAGGCTCTGCCGGATCTGTTCGGGCAGGTTCTCGCCCCAGACCCGGTCGGCCAGCGTCTCGATCGAGACGGACTCGCCGGCCGAGACCGCGAGTACGGCGACCAGGGTCCGCAAGCGGGTGCCGTTGAGCGCAACCGGCGTACCGCCGACGGTCACCTGGACCGGCCCGAACAGACGGACCTGCACCTCGGGCGAGCCCCCAGTCACCGATCACCCCCGGTCGTTGTGCCTGCGGGCAGCCTACCGATCGACGGGGTAAACGCTTGGTGACCGGACGGGCCTCTCCACTAGGGTCGGCGAATGCTTCCCGCCCGGATCGACGTCCCGCCCGCGACGTACCTGGAGCAGGTCGGGACGATCTTCGCTCGCTTCGGTGACGGTACGCAGGACTCCGGCAACGTCTCGTACGGGGTACGGACCGCGACCACCCAGTACTTCGTGAAGACGGCCGGCGACCGCGACAACACCGAGGCGTACCTCGGCTTCGACGACCGCGTGGGACTGCTCCGCAACGCCGCCGAGCTCGCGCACTCCGTCAGTCACCCGACCCTGCCCGCGCTGCACGCTGTCATCGAGTCGCCGGACGGGCCGTTGCTCGTCTACGCCTGGCGCGCCGGCGACCTTCTCGGCCGGCGCCACCCTGCCTACGAGCGCTTCAAGGCGTTGCCGACCGACGAGATCCGTACCGCGCTCGACACGCTCTACGAACTCCATGCGGCGCTGGACGCGGCCGGATGGATCCCGGGCGACTTCTACGACTCGTCCATGCTGTACGACTTCGGATCGCGTGCGCTGACCGTCTTCGACCTGGACTTGTATCACCGTGGGGCGTACCGCAACACGATGGGGCAGATGTTCGGCTCCAGCCAGTTCATGGCGCCTGAGGAGCACGTGCTGGGCGCACCTATCGACACGCGTACGACGGCGTACGTGATGGCTCGTACTGCGCGGGTACTGCTGCCTGAACCGCCGCCGGCGCTCGACGAGGTGATCGTCGAGGCGACCACGGCGCGCTTCCCGAACTATCGGGCCTTCTACGACGCGTGGCTGACGGCCTCGTCGACGATCGAGGAGAGCCGGACCAACCGCTCGACGTGATCGCCAGGATCGGGCTGGCTGAGCGACCAGGCGGCTCGGGCGACAGCTGTCACGGCAGCGGTCAGAACTGCGCCGCGACGTACGAGAATGGCGGGCCAACGGGCCGCGCTGCCTTCCTGGTAAGCGATCACGAGCTCCTCGAGATCGTGACCGGTCGACAGGAACAGATAGCCCAGATCGAACCCCAGCGGCCCGATCCCGAACTGCTCCCAGTCGACGGCGACCACGTGGTCCCCGTCGCGGCGCAGCAGATTGAGCGGGTGCGCGTCGCCGTGGACCGCCCGGTGCGGCAGTCTGTCGAACTCCGCCATCACCTCCGACCGCCGCGCCCACAGCAGGTCGCAGAGCGTCCGCAGCTCGGCTGACAGTCCGGGCGCGGTCGCCAGCGGGGCCCACCCGCCGCGCGGCTCGTCGTTGGCCAGCCGGTCGCGCAGAATGGCGCGGGCGAACCAGTCGGCCGGCTCGAGCTCGTTCAGCGCGAACCGGCCGAGCGCATCGGCCAGTTCGGCAGGCCCGACCTCGGCCGGTTCGACGGCCTCTGTCCAGAGCGTGATCCCGTCGGGATCGGTGTCGAGCTTGACGCACCGCGGCGCCCGCAGGCCGGCACTCAGCTCGAACCGCCCACTGGACGCGACCTCGGCCTGCCGGCGCCAGTACGCGTAGTGATCCGGCCGCTCGACGCCCGGCCGGAGCCGCTTCACCACGAACCCGTCGGTGGTCCGCCAGACCCCACCGTTCGATACGCCGGTCCCCACCGTGAGTGGGGTCCAGCTGTCCTTAGGTCGCCATTGCATCGAGCAGGACTATCACGGTTCGCCGGACCGATTCCAGCAGGTGAATTCCAGGTGCCGTGGGTGGCCGGGAGAACGGTGGGCTGGGAAGATGAGAGGCTAGTAGTGAGCGCT
Organism: Kribbella sp. NPDC048928; assembly: GCF_043197975.1. Lineage (NCBI taxonomy): Bacteria > Bacillati > Actinomycetota > Actinomycetes > Propionibacteriales > Kribbellaceae > Kribbella > Kribbella sp. NPDC048928. The sequence continues at coordinate 562,885 of NZ_JBICUC010000003.1, forward strand.
TGCTTACTGTGGGTCATCAAGGCGTTGCGCGGTGGACAGGAAGTCCAGTTGGCGGGCGTCATGAGGTAGTCTCGGGACACCCGGCTTGGGCCAGTGTTGTCCCGCGGCCAGTTGTATTTGACCGTAGGACGACGGGAGCCCCTGAATGTTTGGTCGCCCCCCATTCCCGAGCGAGGGTCTGTACGACGGACGGCACGAGCACGACGCGTGTGGTGTTGCCTTCGTCGCGACCCTGACCGGTGAACCCAGCCACGACATCGTGGCGAAGGCATTGACCGCCCTGCGGAACCTCGAGCATCGTGGCGCGTCCGGCGCCGAGCCCGACTCCGGCGACGGTGCCGGCATCCTGATCCAGGTGCCGGACGCCTTCTACCGCAAGGTGTGCGAGTTCGAGCTGCCGGCGCCGCACAGCTACGCGACCGGTATCGCGTTCCTGCCGGCCGATCCGGACGACGCCGCGAAGGCGGTCGCCCGGATCGAGGAGCTGGCCGCCGAGGAACAGCTCGCGGTCGTCGGCTGGCGGGACGTCCCGACCACGCCCGAGCTGCTCGGCTCGACCGCCCGTTCGGTGATGCCGACGTTCAAGCAGCTGTTCGTGACCGCGAAGGCCGGCCGGGTGCTCGGCCTGGCGCTGGAGCGGATGGCCTTCCGGCTGCGCAAGCGCGCCGAGAAGGAGACCGTGACGTACTTCCCGTCGCTGTCCGGCCGGACCATCACCTACAAGGGGATGCTGACCACCGACCAGCTGGACAAGTTCTTCCCGGAGCTGACCGACCCCGACCTCGCGTCCGCGATCGGCGTCGTGCACTCGCGGTTCTCGACGAACACGTTCCCGTCCTGGCCGCTGGCGCACCCGTACCGGTACATCGCCCACAACGGCGAGATCAACACCGTCCAGGGCAACCGGAACTGGATGCGCGCCCGCGAGGCGCTGCTGTCCAGCGACCTGATCCCCGGCGACCTGGAGCAGCTGTACCCGATCTGTACGCCGGGCGCTTCCGACTCGGCGTCGTTCGACGAGGTCCTCGAGCTGCTGCACCTGGGCGGCCGTTCGCTGCCACACGCGATGCTGATGATGATCCCGGAGGCGTGGGAGAACGCCGCCACGATGGATCCGAAGCGGCGCGCGTTCTACGAGTTCCACTCGACGCTGATGGAGCCGTGGGACGGCCCGGCGTCGGTGGTCTTCTCCGACGGTACGAAGGTCGGCGCGGTCCTGGACCGCAACGGTCTGCGTCCCTCGCGGTACTGGGTGACCGACGACGGTCTGGTCGTACTGGCCTCCGAGGCCGGCGTCCTCGACATCGACCCGGCGACCGTCACCGAGAAGGGCCGGCTCGAGCCCGGCCGGATCTTCCTGGTCGACGTCGACGCGCACCGGATCATCACCGACACCGAGGTGAAGAACGCGCTCGCGGCCGAGAACCCGTACGACGAATGGCTGCACGCCGGCCTGATCCGCTTCGAGGACCTCCACGAGCGCGAGCACGTCGTCCACAGCCACGCGTCGGTGACCCGGCGCCAGCAGGTCTTCGGGTACACCGAGGAGGAGCTGCGCGTCATCCTCACCCCGATGGCGAAGTCGGCCGCGGAGCCGATCGGCTCGATGGGCACCGACACCCCGATCGCGGTGCTCAGCGACCGGCCGCGGCTGCTGTTCGACTACTTCGCGCAGCTGTTCGCGCAGGTCACGAACCCGCCGCTGGACGCGATCCGCGAGGAGCTGGTGACCTCGCTGTCGTCCAGCCTCGGCCCGGAGTCGAACCTGCTCAACCCGAGCCCGGCGTCCTGCCGCCAGGTGGTGATCCCGTTCCCGGTGATCACCAACGACGAGCTGGCCAAGCTCCGGCACATCAACCTCGACGGCGACATGCCCGGTCTGGCCACCACGGTGCTCCGCGGTGTGTACGACGTCGAGGGCGGCGGCGAGGCGCTGAAGGCGCGGCTCGACGAGCTGTGCGCCGAGGCGAGCGCCGCGATCAACGACGGCGCCCGGATCCTGGTGCTGTCCGACCGGCACTCGAACGCCGACCACGCGCCGATCCCGTCGCTGCTGCTCACCGCCGCGGTGCACCACCACCTGGTCCGGGAGAAGACCCGCACCCAGGTCGGCCTGGTGATCGAGGCCGGTGACGTCCGTGAGGTCCACCACGTCGCGCTCCTGATGGGGTACGGCGCGGCTGCCATCAACCCGTACCTGGCGCTGGAGTCCGTCGAGGACCTGTGCCGCCAGGGCACGTACCTGCCGGGCATCGAGCCCGAGCAGGCGATCCGCAGCGTGGTGAAGTCGCTCGGCAAGGGCGTCCTCAAGGTGATGTCGAAGATGGGCGTCTCGACCGTGGCGTCGTACACGGGTGCCCAGATCTTCGAGGCGAACGGCCTGGCGCCGGAGCTCGTCGACCAGTACTTCACCGGGACCGCGTCCAAGCTCGGCGGCATCGGCCTGGACACCATCGCCGAGGAGGTTCGCCGCCGGCACCTGCGCGCGTACCCGGCCGACGGCATCCTGCCGGCACACCGCAAGCTCGAGATCGGCGGCGAGTACCAGTGGCGCCGTGAGGGCGAGCCGCACCTGTTCGACCCGGACACGGTGTTCCGGCTGCAGCACAGCACCCGGACCGGGCGCTACGACATCTTCAAGCAGTACACCTCGAAGATCGACGAGCAGTCCGAGCGGCTGATGACGCTGCGCGGGCTGTTCGGGTTCGGCAGCGACAGGCAGCCGATCCCGATCGACGAGGTCGAGCCGGTGAGCTCGATCGTCAAGCGGTTCTCCACCGGCGCGATGAGCTACGGCTCGATCAGCATGGAGGCGCACCAGACGCTGGCGATCGCGATGAACCAGCTCGGCGGCAAGTCGAACACCGGTGAGGGCGGCGAGGACGCCGAGCGGCTGTACGACCCGGCCCGGCGGAGCTCGATCAAGCAGGTCGCGTCCGGCCGCTTCGGCGTCACCGCGGAGTACCTGACGAACTCCGACGACATCCAGATCAAGATGGCGCAGGGCGCGAAGCCCGGCGAGGGCGGGCAGCTGCCCGGCCCGAAGGTGTACCCGTGGGTGGCAGGCACCCGGCACTCGACGCCGGGCGTCGGCCTGATCTCCCCGCCGCCGCACCACGACATCTACTCGATCGAGGATCTGGCGCAGCTGATCCACGACCTGAAGAACGCGAACCCGGCGGCCCGGATCCACGTGAAGCTGGTCTCCGAGGTCGGCGTCGGCACGATCGCCGCCGGCGTCTCGAAGGCGCACGCGGACGTCGTCCTGATCTCCGGGCACGACGGCGGCACCGGCGCGGCGCCGCTGACCTCGCTGAAGCACGCGGGCGGTCCCTGGGAGCTCGGCCTCGCCGAGACCCAGCAGACCCTGCTGCTGAACGGGTTGCGGGACCGCATCGTCGTCCAGACCGACGGCCAGCTGAAGACCGGCCGCGACGTGATCATCGCGGCCCTGCTCGGCGCGGAGGAGTACGGCTTCGCGACCGCGCCGCTGGTGGTGTCGGGCTGCATCATGATGCGGGTCTGCCACCTGGACACCTGCCCGGTCGGCGTCGCCACCCAGAACCCGGTGCTGCGGGAGCGGTTCTCCGGCAAGCCCGAGTTCGTCGTGAACTTCTTCGAGTTCATCGCCGAGGAGGTCCGCGAGTACCTGGCGCAGCTCGGTTTCCGGACCCTCGACGAGGCCATCGGGCACGCGGAAGTACTGGACATCCAGCGCGCGGTCGACCACTGGAAGGCCGACGGGCTCGACCTGTCGCCGATCCTGCACGTACCGGCGCTGCCCGAGGGCGCGTCGCTGCACCAGACCGTCGAGCAGAACCACGGCCTGGACAAGGCGCTCGACAACGAGCTGATCCGGATCTGTCAGCCGGCGCTCGACAACGGCGAACCGGTCCGCGCGCAGCTCGCGATCCGGAACGTGAACCGGACCGTCGGCACGATGCTCGGCCACGAGATCACCAAGCGGTACAAGGCCGCCGGCCTCGCCGACGGCACGATCGACCTCACCTTCACCGGTTCGGCGGGCAACTCCTTCGCCGCGTTCGTACCGCGCGGAGTCACCCTGCGACTTGAGGGTGACGCCAACGACTACGTCGGCAAGGGCCTGTCCGGCGGCCGGATCGTGATCCGGCCGGACCGCCGCGCGCGGTTCGACGCGGCCGGGCAGATCATCGCCGGCAACGTCATCGCGTACGGCGCGACGGCGGGTGAGCTGTTCATCAGCGGCGGGGTCGGCCAGCGGTTCTGCGTCCGGAACTCCGGCGCCACCGCGGTCGTCGAGTCGGTCGGCGACCACGCCTGCGAGTACATGACGGGTGGGCGCGTCGTCGTACTGGGCGCCGTCGGCCGGAACTTCGCAGCGGGCATGTCGGGCGGCGTGGCCCACGTGCTCGACCTGGACCGCGCCCTGGTGAACCCGGAGCTGGTGGACCTGCTCCCGCTCACCGAGGCCGAGTCCGATCTGTTGCAGGACCTGGTGCAGCGGCACCTCGAGGAGACCGGTTCGGAGCTGGCGGCCAAGCTGCTCGCCGACTGGGAAGCGGCCGGTTCGCGGTTCACCACCGTGATGCCCCGCGACTACGCCCGGGTGCTGGCGGCCAAGGCGGCCGCCGAGCGCGACGGCCTCGACGAGGACGCCACCACGCGAGCGATGATGGAGGCCATCTGATGGCTGATCCCAAGGGGTTCCTGACCACCGGACGCGAGGTCGCCGACCGGCGGCCGGTCGGCGAACGGGTGCAGGACTGGAAAGAGGTGTACCCCGGCGGTCCGGGCAAGGCGCTGCTGCCGATCATCGGCAAGCAGGCCGGGCGCTGCATGGACTGCGGCATCCCGTTCTGCCACAACGGCTGCCCGCTCGGGAACCTGATCCCGGAGTGGAACGACCTGGTCTGGCGCGACGACTGGTCGAGTGCGATCGAGCGGCTGCACGCGACCAACAACTTCCCGGAGTTCACCGGGCGGCTCTGCCCGGCGCCGTGCGAGACCGCCTGCGTACTGGGCATCAACCAGGACCCGGTGACGATCAAGAACGTCGAGGTCGCGATCATCGACAAGGCCTGGGAGACCGGTGACGTGCAGCCGCAGCCGCCGGAGTGGCTGACCGGCAAGACGATCGCGGTCGTCGGGTCCGGCCCGGCCGGCCTGGCCGCCGCCCAGCAGCTGACCCGGGCCGGCCACACCGTCGCGGTGTACGAACGGGCCGACAAGCCCGGCGGCCTGCTGCGGTACGGGATCCCCGAGTTCAAGATGGAGAAGGAACAGGTCGACCGCCGGATCCAGCAGATGAAGGACGAGGGCACGGTCTTCCGTTCCGGCGTCAACGTCGGCGCCGACGTCACCGGTACGCAGCTCAAGCAGCGGTACGACGCGGTGGTGATCGCGACCGGATCGACGGCCGCACGGGACCTGCCGGTGCCGGGCCGTGAGTACGGCGGCATCCACCAGGCGATGGAGTACCTGCCGCAGTCCAACCGGGCCTCGCTCGGGCAGACCGTCGAGGACCAGATCGTTGCGACCGGCAAGGACGTGGTGATCATCGGCGGCGGCGACACCGGGGCCGACTGCCTCGGTACGGCGCACCGGCAGGGCGCGCGCTCGGTGACCCAGCTGGAGATCATGCCGCGGCCGTCCGACGAGCGCCCGGGGCACCAGCCGTGGCCGACGTACCCGATGACCTACCGGGTCGCGTCCGCCCACGAGGAGGGCGGCGACCGGGTGTACGCGGTCTCCACGGTGAACTTCGAGGCCGATGCCGACGGCAACGTCTCGGGGCTGAACCTGGTCGAGGTCGAGTTCTCCGAGGGCCGTTTCAACCCGGTGGAGGGCTCGGAGCGGACCATCCCCGCGCAGCTGGTGCTGCTCGCGATGGGCTTCCTCGGTCCGGAGCGCGAGGGTTTCCTCGAGCAGCTCGGCGTCGAGCTCGACGAGCGCGGCAACGTGAAGCGCGACAAGCAGTACCAGACCTCGGTCGAGGGCGTCTTCGCGTGCGGCGACGCGGGCCGCGGGCAGTCCCTGATCGTCTGGGCGATCGCCGAGGGCCGATCTTGCGCGGGCGGTGTCGACGCGCACCTCACCGGCTCCTCCACCCTCCCCACGCCGATCCCACCCACCGCGCGCCCGCTGGCGGTCTGAACCAGGGATCCTTGGGCACCCACCAACCGAAATGCGCGCCTCGCGACGGTTGGTCGGTGCCCAAGGTGGTCCGGCTCGATAGGTTGGAAGCGTGGCAGCGCGGCTGGTGACGAAGGCTCGGCTCCGGGTGATTGCGCCCTGGGCCGCGTTGAGCGTGCTCTTCGTGGCGACCTCGGTCGTGGTCGGGTTGTTCGGGTTCCTGAACGACTCCGAGCGGGTCACGATCGGCGCCCACGCCGCGACCGTCTCGCCGACGTTCGACGGTCATGCCACGCTGGACCTCGGCGCGGTGCTGCCGCGGCTGCGGATCCCCACCGGTACGCCGGGCGGGATCGGCATCAACATCGACGTCCAGGAGACCGACGCCGGCAACCTCACCGAGCTGCTCACCCGCGACACCCTGATCGCCTCCCAGCCCGACGGTGAGATCGGGCGGATCAAGCAGGTCATCCAGCAGATGGCGGTCGACAACGCGGTCGCCGGCGCCGGATCCGGGCTGCTCGTCGTCGTGGTGGTCGCGACCCTGTGGAGGACGATCGGCGTACGCCGGCGGCGCGAGCTGTGGCACCTGGTCCACCGGCACGAGCGGCGCGTGGAGCACCGGGCGATCGTCGTCCTGGTCGCGATGCTGATCACGATCGCCTCGATCTACGGCCCGGGGCGGATGCGGCAGGCCGAGGTACCGCCGACGCAGTGGCAGCCGCTGTTCAAGCTGCTGCCCGAGCTCGGGTTCGACGACCGCCTGAAGACGGTCGAGGTCGCGTCGGGGTTCTCCACCACCGGTGGGGTCGGCGTGATCCGGACGCTGGTCGAGACGTACCGGAAGTCCACCGAGCTGTACGGGCGGCTCAAGGACCGGGTCGCCGATGTCGCGCCGCAGATCCACCAGCCGAGCGAGAAGGAGAAGGTCGCGCTGCTCGTGTCGGACCGGCACGACAACATCGGCATCGACGGCTTCGCCTCCGCGGTGGCGAAGGCGGGCGGCGCCAAGCTGCTGATCGACGCCGGCGACGACACCTCGTCGGGACAGCCCTGGGAAGCGTTCAGCATCAACTCGCTGCGACAGCACTTCAAGGGCTTCAAAGTCGTCGCGGTGGCCGGCAACCACGACGCCGGCGGGCATGTCGAGGAGTTCATGCGCAAGGCCGGGTTCACGGTGCTGGACAGCAAGCCGGTCGAGGTCGAAGGGATCCGCTTCCTCGGCGACAGCGACCCGACCAAGACCGGGCTCGGCAGCGCCGACAGTCCAGGTGATGAGACGATCGAGCACCAGTCGCAACGGCTCGCCGACGTCGCGTGCGGCCAGTCCGACGACAAGCGGATCTCGACGATGGTCGTGCACGATCCGTCGTCGTTCGCCGACACCGCGGCCCGCGGCTGCGCGACCCTGCTGCTGTCCGGCCATCTGCACCGCCAGGTCGGGCCGGAGCACCGGGTCGTCGACGATCGCGCGGTCACGACGTACACGAACGGGACGACCGGGGGAGCGGCGTACGCGTTCGCGCTGGGCTACACCCTCCGGAAGCCGGGTGAGGTCACCCTCGTCACGTACCAGGAAGGGCTCCCGGTGGGCCTGCAGACAGTCACCGCACAACCCAGTGGCGATGTCGTCGTCGGGGCCTACACCCCCTTGGGTTCTTGACGATTCAGCCGTTGTCGCCAGTTGTCGTCAACTGTTAACTGGCCGGTAACGGGGGCGGACCAGCAGGCCCAGTGGTTTGCAGGAGTAGGGTTTTGTGACGTGCGTCGCGCAAAGATCGTTTGTACGCTCGGCCCGGCTACGGCCGCCCCGGAGCGCATCACGGAACTCGTCCAAGCCGGTATGGATGTCGCAAGGCTCAATCTGAGTCACGGTGCCCATGCCGAGCACGAGCGCATCTACCAGCGGATCAGAACGGCCGCGGCGGAGACCGGGAACAACGTCGGCATCCTCGTGGACCTCCAGGGCCCGAAGATCCGGCTGGCCGAGTTCGCCGAGGGCAAGGCCACACTGACCTACGGCGAGCGCTTCACGATCACCACCCGGGAGGTGCCGGGTGACCAGACCATCTGCGGAACGACGTACGACGGGCTGGCGGGTGATGTGAGCCCGGGCGACCAGCTGCTGATCGACGACGGCCGGATCGCCCTGGTCGCCGAGGAGGTCACCGACACCGACGTGATCTGCCGCGTCACCGTCGGCGGGCCGGTCTCGAACCACAAGGGCATCAACCTGCCGGGTGTCGCGGTCAGCGTGCCGGCCATGTCCGAGAAGGACGCCGAGGACCTGCGCTGGGCGCTGCACCTGCCGGCCGACATGATCGCGCTGTCGTTCGTCCGGGACGCCTCGGACATCCAGCTCGTGCACAAGATCATGGACGAGGAGGGGCTGCGGCTCCCGGTCGTCGCGAAGATCGAGAAGCCGCAGGCGGTCGCCAACCTGGACGAGATCATCGAGGCCTTCGACGGGTTCATGGTGGCCCGCGGTGACCTCGGCGTGGAGCTTCCGCTCGAGGAGGTCCCGCTGGTCCAGAAGCTGATCATCGACCAGGCCCGGCTGAACGCGAAGCCGGTGATCGTCGCCACCCAGATGCTCGAGTCGATGATCTCCGCGCCGCGGCCGACCCGCGCCGAGGCCTCCGACGTCGCGAACGCCGTCCTCGACGGTGCCGACGCGGTGATGCTGTCCGGCGAGACCAGCGTCGGTCGCTTCCCGATCGAGACCGTCAAGACGATGGCCCGGATCGTGGAGTCGACCGAGGACCACGGCCTCAGCCGCGTCCAGGAGATCGAGTGGGAGCCGAAGACCAAGGGCGGCGTGATCGCCCGCGCGGCTGCGGACGTCGCGGAGCGGCTGGACGCGAAGTACCTGATCGCGTTCACGCAGTCCGGTGACACCGCGCTGCGGCTGGCCCGCTACCGCACCGAGGTGCCGCTGCTCGCGTTCACCCCGGTGCCGTCGGTCAGCTCCTGGCTGAGCGTGGTGTGGGGCATCTCCACCCACATCGTCCCCACGGTCGAACACACCGACGAGATGGTCCGCCAGGTCGACCAGCGCCTCCTCGAGCTCGGCATCGTCCAGAAGGGCGACCTGGTAGTCATCGTCGCCGGCTCCCCGCCCAGCATCCCCGGCTCCACCAACGCCCTCCGAGTCCACCGCATGGGCGACGCCATAGAAGGCATAGCCCCCGCCTACCGAAGCCCCAACCCGTAACAAGCAGTTGTGAACGAGGCGGTCGGTCAACAGACCGACCGCCTCACCCATGTTCGGCCTGGGCCGCGTCCAAGCACGACAGCCGGCTTGGGGAGGATTCCCCACCCGATTCGGGACGAAATACTCCCCACATCAGCTCGTCCCGCAGCTGTCGGAGTTGAAGAGGCCGCGGAGGAAGAGTTCGGGGTGCTGGGCAACGAGTTGTTGCTGCCAGTCCTCCAGTTCCACGGCCAGCGCTTCCAGTACGAGACGATGTGCAGCCAACAGCCTGTACGCGGTACACCGGGCAGCTCGGGTGTACCGCGTGCGACGGCCTGTCGAGTGGTGCGGGGTGCACTGGCGGCACTCGCGCATCTGCTATGGACGATCGCGTTGAGTGCGATGGCCCGCGTCCGCTCGTCGTACATGACAAGAGTTTGGCGGGCGCCGCCTACAGTTTTCTGTGCCCTGGGTGGGACTCGAACCCACACTGTGCGGGTTTTGAATCCGCTCCCTCTGCCAATTGGGGTACCAGGGCCGACTCCGAGAGTTGGCTCCGAAATCGTAGCGCACACAGGCGATGGGGCGTGAATCCGGCGTGACCAGAAACTGTCGGTGGGCTGTCCGACGATGAGGCATGGGGCACATCAGGTCGCAGGAGACGGTCGACTCGGCGTTGCGGATGTCGGACAACGGCGTCAGTGACAAGACGAACGCAGAGATCCACGGGGTTGCCGTCAAGACGATTCGGCGGTGGCGGCGGCTTTATCAGCGGCGGGGTCTGCCTCGGGGGACCGGGTTTCAAGGGACGCCGTGTCCACGGTGTGATGGTGTGGAGTTGGATGAGGCGGCGTACGCGTTGTTGTTGGGGTGGTATCTCGGCGACGGTCACATCGCGCAGGCGCGGCGTGGTGTCTTCACGCTGCAGATCGCCAACGACGAGCGCTACCCGGACCTCAACCGCGAGATCTTCGAGACGATCAAGCTGGTGAAGCCGACGGCGAGCCCCTGTCCGCGCCGAGGGGTCGGCGTCGTGCGGACCGAGGCTCGGTGGAAGCACTGGCCTTGCTTGTTTCCGCAGCATGGGTCTGGGCGGAAGCATTTGCGGAAGATCGAGTTGGCGGAGTGGCAGCGGGAGATTGTTGCCAAGTACCCCGAACAGTTGTTGCGGGGGTTGTTCCACTCGGACGGGTGCCGGTTCGTGAACTGGGCCAGCAAGCCGGACGGCCGGCGGTACTACTACGTGCGGTACATGTTCTCGAACGAGTCGGCGGACATCCGGAAGATATTGACCGATGCGCTGGATCTGTTGGGGATTGCTTGGCGGCAGCCGCGGCGGAACGCGATCGCGGTGAGTCGGCGGGAGGGGGTTGCGGCGTTGGACGGGTTTGTGGGGGCCAAGGGCTGAGTGGGTGTCGATAGGGTGTCGGGTGTGACTGCTAAGCGTGTGGTGATCGCTGAGGACGAGGCTTTGATCCGGATGGATCTGGCGGAGATGCTCGCGGAAGAGGGGTACGACGTCGTCGGGCAGGCCGGGGACGGCGAGGAGGCGATCCGGCTGGCGATCGAGCACAAGCCGGACCTGGTGATCCTCGACGTGAAGATGCCCAAGCTGGACGGCCTGAGTGCGGCGGAGAAGATCGCGGGGGAGCGGATCGCCCCGGTGCTGATGCTGACCGCGTTCTCGCAGCGGGAGCTGGTCGAGCGGGCCCGGGACGCCGGCGCGATGGCGTACCTGGTGAAGCCGTTCTCCAAGACCGATCTGCTGCCCGCGATCGAGATCGCCGCCTCCCGGTACGTCGAGCTCGCCGAGTTGGAGCGTGAGGTCGCGGACCTGTCGGAGCGGCTGGAGACCCGCAAGCTGGTCGACCGGGCGAAGTCGATCCTGCAGACCAAGTTCGGGCTGTCCGAGCCGGACTCGTTCCGGTGGATCCAGAAGACCGCGATGGACAAGCGGGTCTCGATGCGCCAGGTCGCCGAGCTGGTGGTCAACGAGGCCGGTGACGCCTGAGGCACGACGCTGCGTGGTCATCAGGCCGTACCGGCGTGTCGTGACCGTGAGGTGAACCTGGCGGCGCAATCGTGACGAACCGTGGCGGTCTGCCCGCTTGACCACCGTCGAATCTCACCCTGCAGACCCGTTCGCTGACCGAACGTTACTGACACAGTCGCGGGGTCAGTAACCAGGTGATCGGACGATACTTACCGGGGTAACGACCTCACAACACAGCCAGTGCGCTGTTCGCTTGGAAGCTTCACGGGGTCTAACCTGCCGGTGCTCGTGGCAAATGCGCGAGAGTCCCGGGTTCGCTGGGACTATCCAGACATTGGAGGAACAGTGCACCAGCGTTCCGTAGTACGGGTCGGCGCGTCGCTGATCGTTGCGTCGTTGGCCCTGACTGCCTGCGGTTCACGCAGTGGCAACGACTCTGGCGGGGGTTCCGGAGACTCGACCAAGACCGCGAAGATCGGCGTCATCGCGCCGCTGTCCGGAGACTTGTCGGCTCTGGGTCTGGGTATCCAGCACTCCGTCGAGCTGGCCGTGAAGCAGGCCAACGACACCAACGCGATCCCGGGCTGGAAGCTCGAGGTGAGCGCCAAGGACGACGAGGCGAAGCCGGACACCGGCAAGAACGCCGCGACCGCGCTCGCCGGTGACCCGGACGTGATCGGCGTCGTCGGCACCCTGAACACCAGCACCAGCCAGCAGGTGCAGCCGGTGCTCGCGCCGAAGAACATCGTCCAGGTCTCGCCGGCCAACACCGGCCCGGGCCTGACCCAGGGCGCGAACTGGCAGACCGACCCGAAGCGGCCGTACCCCACGTACTTCCGGACCTGCACCACGGACGCGGTCCAGGGCCCGTTCGCGGCCCGGTACCTGTACGAGACCGCCAAGATCACCAAGGTCGCCACGATCCACGACAAGAAGGCGTACGGCCAGGGTCTGGTCGGCACCTTCACCGAGGAGTTCAAGAAGCTCGGTGGTCAGGTCGTCGCGGCCCAGACCATCAACCCGGACGACTCGAACTTCCAGGCCGTCATCTCCGCCGTGAAGCCCTCGGGCCCGCAGGCGGTCTACTACGGCGGTGAGTACCCGCAGGCCGGTCCGCTCTCGCAGCAGATGAAGGCCGCCGGCCTGAACGTCCCGCTGATGGGTGGCGACGGCATCTACGACCCGAAGTACATCACCCTGGCCGGTAAGACCAGCGACAACGACCTCGCCACCTCGGTCGGCGCCCCGGTCGACTCGCTGCCGTCGGCGAAGAAGTTCGTCGAGGACTACAACGCGGCCGGCTTCAAGGAGCCGTACGCGGCGTACGGCGGTTACTCCTACGACGCGGCGAACGCGATCATCAACGCCCTGAAGACCTCGCTGAAGGACGCCAAGGACGTCGAGTCCGCGCGGCAGGCCACGGTCGATGCCATGAGCAAGGTTTCCTTCGACGGCGTGACCGGGAAGGTGGCCTTCGACCAGTACGGCGACACCACCTCGAAGGTCCTCACCGTCTACAAGGTGACCGGCGGCAAGTGGGCCACCGTCGTGACCAAGGAATTCGAAAGCAAGTAAGCAGGGTCGACCTCATGTCTCGGGGGTGGGAGTGATCCTCCCACCCCCGAGACGTGTCACAACCGAGGCAGATGGGAGGTCGACGTGGACCAGTTCTTCCAGCAGCTCGTCAACGGACTGACCTTGGGCTCGCTGTACGCCCTGATCGCGGTCGGCTACACGGTCGTGTACGGCATCGTGCAGCTGATCAACTTCGCCCACGGCGAGGTGTTCATGATCGGCGCGTTCGGCGCGCTGACGACGTACCTGTTGTTCTTCAACGGTCACACCAGCGTGTGGATCCTCCCGGTGATGATCGTCGGCGCGATGATCGCGTCGGTCAGTACCGCGGTGCTGATGGAGCGTGTCGCGTACCGTCCCCTGCGGAACGCGCCACGACTCGCACCGCTGATCACCGCGATCGGTATCTCCGTGTTCCTGCAGGAGTTCGTCCGGCTCTTCTACGAGCGTCCGGGCTGGACCGTCCTGGTGCTCGCGGGCCTGGCGATCGCGGCCGGTTACGCCGTCGGCGGCCGGCAGGCCAAGGCGCACCTCGACCACCCGGTCAGCAAGTGGTACGACCGCGCACCGCTGCTCGGCGGTGCCGGTGGTGCGGTGGTGCTGTGGATCGTCGTACGGCTGATCAACGGCGACGTGTCGGCGCTGTACATCGTGGCGGCGGTCGTCGGCGGTGCTCTCGTCGGTACGGGCCTGGGTGTCCTTGCCGGCCGGGTCGCGAAGAAGCGCGCCCAGGTACACATCGACGTCCGCCCGGTGGCTGCCGCGGCGGTCGCGGCGGTGCTGATCGCCGAGGTCGGCTGGATCCTCTTCAAGGACCTGATCAACAAGGTCGAGTGGCCGAGTGCCAAGCAGCGCATCCCGTTCCCGCAGCTCGACGTGGTGACCGGTTCGGCGCTGCAGGTCGGCGGCGTGACCATCCAGCGGTCCGCGATCTTCACGGTCGCGGCGCTCGTGGCCTGCTCCGTACTGCTGTGGTTCTTCATCAACCGGACCCGCCTCGGCCGCGGTATGCAGGCCGTCTCGCAGGATCCGGACACCGCCCGGCTGATGGGCATCAACGTCGACCGGATCATCGTGGTCGCGTTCGCGCTCGGTGCCGTCCTGGCGGCGATCGCGGGTGTCTCGCAGGGTCTGCAGAACAACAACATCGAGTTCCGGATGGGCTTCCTGGCCGGTCTGAAGGCGTTCACCGCCGCGGTGCTCGGTGGTATCGGCAACGTCTACGGCGCGGTCGTCGGTGGTCTGGTCCTCGGCCTGGTCGAGGCGATGGCCACGCAGTACATCCCCGGCCAGTTCGGCGGTAGTACCTGGAAGGACGTCTGGGCGTTCGTGATCCTGATTCTGGTTCTGGTGTTCAGGCCGCAGGGCCTGCTCGGCGCGAGGGTGGTGGACCGGGCATGACGGACGTGAAGACGCCTGTGGACGACGAGATCGGGGCCCCGGTGGCGAAGCCGGGCAAGCCGATCGCCTGGCCGCTCGGCCTGGCGGGTGCGGCGCTGCTGATCATCGGGTCGTTCCTGTCCTGGAGCTACGACAAGACGATCCTGAACGACCTGTCGATCAACTTCTATCCCGGTGGCCTGCAGATCCTGGCGATCATCGGCGCGGTGCTGTCGCTGGTACTGCTGCTCGCCGAGAAGGGCCCGCTGGCCAAGCTCGGCGCGTGGCTGGACGCCACGCTCGGCCTGCGGATGCTCGGTACCGGTCTGGCGATCTACATGGTGCTGATCCTGGTTGCGATCACCACCGAGTCCGACGGGCTGATCAACGTGAACCCGGGCGGCTACGTGTCGCTCGTCGGTGCCCTGCTGCTTGCGGTCGCGGCCTGGATGCTGCCGTTGCGGCAACTGCGGGACATGAGCGAGGCGCGGCTGCCGGGCTGGTTCGAGATCCTGGCGATCGCGGTACTGATGGGCGCGATCCTGTACGCCGCGGCGTACGCGCTCGGCCTGCAGGACGCCTGGTCGTTCATCCTCTGCCTGGTGTTCGTCGCGGTCGTTGCGGTGGCGCTGTTCAGGTCCGGTGCGATGTCGTGGATCGGTCACGTCGCGCAACGCCGCAAGAAGGTGCTGACGCTGGCCGCCTTCGTGGTCGCGTTCCTGTTCCCGTTCACGCAGAACGGTTCGGACGCGAACATGTCGATCGCGAACCAGGTGCTGATCTTCGGTGCCACCGCGATGGGCCTGAACATCGTGGTCGGCCTGGCCGGCCTGCTGGACCTGGGGTACATCGCGTTCCTGGGCGCCGGGTCGTACACGGCCGCGGTGCTCTCGACGTCGGCCTTCGCGACCATCGGCTGGAAGCCGAACTTCCTGATCGTGGTGCTGATCGGTGGGTGTGTGTCCGCGATCCTGGGTCTGATCATCGGTACGCCGACCTTGCGCGTCTCCGGCGACTACCTGGCGATCGTGACGCTCGGCTTCGGTGAGATCTTCCGGTTCTCGATGGGCAACCTGGACGGCAACAACGGCCCGAACCTGACCAACGGACCGAACGGTGTGCCGGGCATCCCGGACTGGAAACCGTTCGGCTTCGACTTCGGCAAGGACCATACGTTCGGCGGGTTCGAGATCGGCCGGTTCTCGAACTACTACTTCGTCCTGCTGCTGCTGATCGGCGTCGTCATCCTGATCTTCGCCCGGCTGAACAACAGCCGGATCGGCCGCGGCTGGGTCGCGATCCGGGAGGACGAGAAGGCCGCCGAGGCGATGGGCGTGAACGTGTTCGGCCTGAAGCTGCTCGCGTTCGCGGTCGGTGCGTTCCTGGCCGGTCTGGCCGGCACCATCAAGGCTCACCAGGACGCGGCCGTCAGCCCGGACCAGTACCAGTTCCTGGAGTCGGCGTTCCTGCTCGCCGCGATCGTGCTCGGCGGTATGGGCACCATCGCCGGTGTGTTGCTCGGTGCAACGATCCTGAAGCTGCTGCCGGAGAAGCTGCGGTTCTTCCAGGAGTACCGGCTGCTGATGTTCGGTCTGCTGCTGGTGCTGATGATGCGGTTCCGGCCGGAGGGTCTGGTCGCGAGCAGACGAAGGCAGCTCGAGTTCCACGACGAGAACGAGGAGCTGGCCGTCGAAGTCGAAGAGGAACGCTTGGCCGTCGGGGAGGCGAAATGACCATCACCGAGCCCCGGACCGAACGCACGATCGGCGAGCCGGTCCTGGAAGCCTCCGGCGTGACCATGCGGTTCGGCGGTCTGCTGGCGGTCAACGACGTCAACCTGACCGTTCGCAGCGGGGAGATCGTCGGTCTGATCGGCCCGAACGGGGCCGGCAAGACGACGTTCTTCAACTGCCTGACCGGCCTCTACAAACCGACCAGCGGTCAGGTCCGGTTCGCCGGCGTGCCGCGGCGGGCACCGAAGCCGCCGAAGGTCCGCAAGGGTGAGGCGCTCGATCTCGAGGCGGTGCCGGTGCAGCAGCTCGCCGCGCTGACACCGCTCCCGCCAAAGCCGCGGGCCGTGGTCCGGGCAGGGATGGCGCGGACGTTCCAGAACATCCGCCTGTTCGCGAACATGACCGCCCTGGAGAACGTGATGGTCGGGCGCTACTGCCGGACCAGCGCGGGCGCGCTCACCTCGGTGCTGCGCGGGCCGAAGTTCCGCCGCGAGGAGGAGGCCACCCGGGTCCGGGCGCAGGAGCTGCTCGACTTCGTCGGCCTCGGCCGGTCGGCCGAGCACCTGGCGCGGAACCTGCCGTACGGCGACCAGCGCCGGCTCGAGATCGCCCGGGCGCTGGCCACCGACCCGAAGCTCATCCTGCTCGACGAGCCGACGGCCGGTATGAACCCGCAGGAGACCCGGCAGGCGATGGACCTGATCTTCAAGATCCGGGACTCCGGCCTGTCGGTGGTGGTGATCGAGCACGACATGCGGTTCATCTTCAACCTCTGCGACCGGGTGCTCTGCCTGGTCCAGGGCGAGGCCCTGATCGAGGGCACGCCAGAACAGGTGCAGTCCGACCCGCGGGTGATCGAGGCCTACATCGGCACCGGCGAGGACGACGACGAGGACGAGCAGCCGCAGGACGACGTACCAGCAGAGGAGAAGCCATGAGCGCGATGCTCGAGGTCAAGGACCTGGAAGTTGCCTACGGCAAGATCCTTGCGGTGAAGAAGATCAGCTTCAGCGTGGAGCAGGGGCAGGTGGTGTCGCTGATCGGCACCAACGGCGCCGGCAAGACCACCACGCTGAAGACGATCTCCGGGCTGCTCCGGCCGACCGCCGGGGAGATCTGGTTCCAGGGCGAGCGGATCGACCACGTGGCCGCGCACGACATCGTCACCCGCGGGCTGGCGCACTCGCCCGAGGGGCGGCGGATCTTCCCGCGGCTGTCGGTCGAGGAGAACCTGATGCTCGGCGCGTTCGCGCGCAAGGATCCCGCGGGAGTGCGCTCCGATCTGCAGGCGGCGTACGACCTGTTCCCGATCCTCGGGGAGCGCCGCCGGCAGCCGGCCGGTACGTTCTCCGGCGGCGAGCAGCAGATGCTGGCGATGGGCCGCGCGATGATGAGCCGGCCGAAGCTGATGATGCTCGACGAGCCGTCGATGGGTCTGTCGCCGCTGATGATGAAGCGGATCATGTCCACGGTGACCGAGCTGCAGAAGCAGGGCACCACGGTCCTGCTCGTCGAGCAGAACGCCCAGGCCGCGCTGAAGCGGGCCGACTACGGGTACGTACTCGAGGTCGGGCAGATCGTCCTGTCCGGCACCGGCCGGGACCTGCTCGTGAACGACTCGGTCCGCAAGGCCTACCTCGGCGAGGACTAGTACGTCGCGTTGCTGGTTCAGTTGCGGATGACAACGAGCAACTGGACCAGCAACGGCGCGACGATCAGCGCGGGCAGCAGGTCCGCGACCGCAACCTGCTTGATTTTCAGCAGTCTGAGCGCCACGCCGATGAGCATCACGCCTCCGGTGGCGCCGAGCGCGGTCACGTGAGCATCCGGCAGTACGTCGCCGAGAACCGCTCCGACAGCTGTCATCGAGCCCTGAACCACCAGGACGACCAGGGCAGATGCGGCCACGCCCCAGCCGAACGAGGCTGCGAACGCGATGCTGGTGAAGCCGTCCAGGACCGCCTTCAGGAGCAACTGGTCGGCGCCGCGGCCGAGCCCGTCGGACAGTGACCCGAGGAAGGTCAGCGGCCCGACGCAGAACACCATCGAGGCGGACACGAACCCCTCGACGAAGCTGCCCCGGCCCTCGCCGCGGTCGAACCGGCGCTGCATCCAGGCACCGAAACCCTCCAGGCGTTCCTCGATCTTGAGCAGCGAGCCGATGATCCCGCCGATCAGCATCGCGCCGAGCACGATCAGCACCGGGGCGCTGTCGCCGACCGCGTCGCTGAGGGCCTTGTCACCGACGGTGAGGGCCGAGGAGATCGCGATCAGCAGCGTGACCAGGCCGATCGCGTCGGTGACCAACTCTCTCGTCCGGTGACTGAGGCGGTGCCCGACGAGCACGCCGAGTACTGAACCGACGAGCACCGTCGCCACGTTCACGACGGTCCCGATTCCGATGAACAACCTGGTCTCCAACTCGACTTTGCAGGTGCCCCCCGAGGGCCTACTGTTGCGCGAGGACGAGCGTATCTGCCCGTCTGTTCACCTCGGGGGTGGACCGGACCGGGAGGTCGCTGTGGTGGCAGCCATCGAGGTGAGGGACGCCCGGCCGGAGGACGCCGACGCCCTGGTCACGCTCTGGCGTGAGCTCAGCACCGCCGCCGGTCTGCCGTCCCGGTTGCCCGCGCCGCCGTCGGTCGCCGCCGCGGAAGTTGCCGTCAGCAAACATCAGGACGACCCGTTCGGCCGGCTGCTGGTGGTCGAGCTGGACGGCGACGTGCACGGCATGGCGTACCTGCGCCGGACCGCGGTCAGCCCGCTGCACGACGACAGCACCATCGCTGTCGAGTACCTGCACGTCAGCGACGCCGCCCGCCGGCACGGCCTGGGCAAGGCCCTGATCGCCGAGGCCGTCGCCTGGGCCGAACACGAGAGCTGCGCGCACCTGGCCGTGGTCGCGCCCGCGATCGCCCGTGAGGCCAATCGGTTCCTCGCCCGGCTCGGGCTCGGCCAGGCCGGCGTGCTGCGGTTCGCGAACACGTTGACCGTCCGTCGACGGCTCGCCGCCGAGCACGCGCCGAACCTGCTGGCCCTGCTCTCCTCGCGCCGCTCCGCCTTCGCCCGCCGCGCGGTCAGCTCCCGGTCGGTGAGCTCCCCGGCGGAGCCTGAATCAGCTGGCAAGTGATCCGCGCGGTGCAGACCCGCTTGTCGCGGTCGTCGGTGATGACGACCTCGTACGACGTGGTGGTCCGCCCGAGGTAGACGGGCGTCGCGACACCGGTCACCACCCCGTCGCGGACCGCGCGGTGATGGGTCGCGTTGATGTCGACGCCGACCGCGACCTTGCCGTACGCCGACGCGTGCAGCGCGGAACCGATCGAGCCGAGGCTCTCGGCCAGGACACAGGACGCGCCGCCGTGCAGCAGCCCGTACGGCTGGGTGTTGCCCTTGACCGGCATCGTCGCGACGACCCGCTCCGGGGACGCCTCGCTGACAACGATTCCCATCGTCTGCAGGAGGGTGCCCTCCAGGTTCATGCCCGGTCCGAGGTTCGATCCATCTGTCTTGTCTGTCACCGCAGCAGTGTGTCAGAACTGTCCTTGGTACCCACTAGAGTCGGTGTGTGGCTCCAGAAACGGATACGACGACGATGACCAAGGACACCGCGACGACCGGCACCGGCCGGCCGCGGCTCCTGCTGCTGGACGGGCACTCGCTGGCCTACCGGGCGTTCTACGCGCTCCCGGTGGAGAACTTCTCCACCACCACGGGCCAGCACACCAACGCGGTGTACGGCTTCACCTCGATGCTGATCAACATGCTCCGCGACGAGCAGCCCACCCACATCTGCGTCGCGTTCGACGTCTCCCGCAAGACCTTCCGCTCCGAGCAGTACACGGAGTACAAGGCCGGCCGGTCGAAGTCTCCGGACGAGTTCAAGGGCCAGATCTCGCTGGTCAAGGAGGTGCTCGAGGCGCTCCGGATCCCGACCACGGAGATCGACGGCTGGGAGGCCGACGACATCATCGCGACGCTCGCGACCCAGGCCGACGAGCAGGGCTTCGAGGTGCTGATCAGCAGCGGCGACCGGGACTCCTTCCAGCTGATCAACGAGAACGTCACGGTCCTGTACCCGAAGCGCGGCGTCTCCGAGATCGCCCGGATGGACCCGGCCGCGATCGAGGAGAAGTACGGTGTCGGCCCGCGGATGTATTCGGATCTGGCCGCGCTGGTGGGGGAGCAGAGCGACAACCTGCCCGGCGTACCGGGTGTCGGCCCGAAGACCGCGGCGAAGTGGCTGAACCAGTTCGGTTCGCTGAACGACGTGGTCGACCGGGTGAACGAGATCAAGGGCAAGGCCGGTGAGTCGCTGCGGGACCACCTCGCCGACGTGATCCGGAACCGGCAGCTCAACGAGCTGGTCCGCGACCTGACCCTGGAGGTCTCGGTCGACGACCTGGCCCGGATCGCCTGGGACCGGGAGAAGGTGCACACACTCTTCGACAGCCTGGAGTTCCGGGTGCTGCGCGAGCGGCTGGTTGCGGAGCACGAGGAGGTCGACGCCACGGTCGACCACGGCTTCGAGCTGAACGGCGTGCAACTGAAGCCCGGCGAGGTCGGGGCCTGGCTGAAGGAGCATGTGAGCGGCGGCGAGCGCGTTGGTGTCGCGGTCCAGGGCAGCTGGGGCGGCGGGACCGGTCAGATCACCGGGCTGGCGCTGGCGAACACCTCGGGCGCGGCATCCTGGTTCGACCCGACCATGATGACTCCGGACGACGAGTCCGCGTGGCAGGCCTGGCTCGCCGACGAGAAGCAGCCGAAGGCGCTGCACGATGCGAACGGCCCGCTGCTCGGGTTCCTCGAGCGCGGCTGGACGCTCGGCGGCCTGGTCTCGGACACCCAGCTGAGTGCGTACCTGGTGCGTCCGGACCAGCGGGCGTACGACCTCGCCGACCTGACCGTGCGCTACCTGAAGCGCGAGCTGCGCAACGAGGAGGCGGAGAACGGTCAGCTCAGCTTCGACGACGTCGAGGGCGGCCCGGCCGCGGATCACACGATGCTGCGGGCGCGGGCGATCGCCGACCTGGCCGACACGCTGGACGCCGAGCTCGAGAAGCAGGCCGGTACGGCGCTGCTCGCGGACGTCGAGCTGCCGCTGATCCACGTGATCGCGTCGATGGAGCGGGACGGCATCGCGGTCGACCGGACGTACCTGGAGGAGCTCGAGGAGCGGTTCGCCACCGGAGTGCGGGAGGCGGCCACGGCGGCGTACGAGGTGATCGGTAAGGAGATCAACCTCGGCTCGCCGAAGCAGCTGCAGGTGGTGCTGTTCGACGAGCTGCAGATGCCGAAGACCAAGCGCACCAAGACCGGCTACACCACGGACGCGGACTCGCTGCAGGCCCTGTTCGAGAAGACCGAGCACCCCTTCCTGGCGTACCTGCTGGCGCACCGCGACGCGACCCGGCTGCGGCAGACGGTCGAGGGCCTGCTGAAGACGATCAGCCCGCGCGACGGCCGGATCCACACCACGTTCAACCAGACGATCGCGGCCACCGGCCGGCTCAGCTCCACCGAGCCGAACCTGCAGAACATCCCGATCCGGACCGAGGAGGGCCGCCGGATCCGGCAGGCGTTCGTGGTCGGCGAGGGCAACGAGTCGCTGATGTCGGCGGACTACAGCCAGATCGAGATGCGGATCATGGCGCACGTGTCGCAGGACGCGGGCCTGATCGACGCGTTCAACTCCGGGATGGACTTCCACTCGGTGACCGCGTCGCGGGTGTTCTCGGTCGAGCCCGGCGAGGTCACGCAGGAGCAGCGCGCGAAGATCAAGGCGATGAACTACGGCCTCGCGTACGGCCTGTCGGCGTACGGGCTGAGTCAGCAGCTGAAGATCGGCGTCGACGAGGCCAAGGGCCTGATGGACGAGTACTTCGAGGGCTTCGGCGGCGTCCGGGACTACCTGCGGTCGATCGTGATCGACGCCGGCAAGACCGGGTACACCGAGACCATCCTGGGCCGCCGGCGCTACCTGCCGGACCTGACCAGCGACAACCGGCAGCGGCGCGAGATGGCCGAGCGGATGGCGCTGAACGCGCCGATCCAGGGATCGGCCGCGGACGTGATCAAGATGGCGATGCTGAAGGTCGAGCGGTCCCTGCGCGAGTCCGGCCTGAAGTCCCGGATGCTGCTCCAGGTGCACGACGAACTGGTCTTCGAGATCGCGCCCGGTGAGCGCGACGCCCTCGAGAAGCTGGTCCGCCACGACATGGGTCACGCCGTCGACATGGCCGTCCCGCTGGACGTCTCGGTCGGCGTCGGCCGGACCTGGCACGAAGCCGCCCACTGACCTGCCCACCGACGCGATGGAGCCGAACCGGCCGTTCAGGTGGGATCTGATCCGGCCGGATCAGCTCGGCTCGATGCTGGACGGCGTCGAGGCGCCGTCACTCTCGTTCCTGGACGAGTTGATCGAGTGCGCCGCCCGTGTGCTCGCGCAGTGCGGCGACGGCGAGCTGTACTTCGTGGGCCGGTCGGTCGACAGCTTGTACGACCTGCTGAGTGGAGCGCTCGCGGACACCGGCTGGGCTGATCGGCTGCATCCACTGCCGCTAAGTCTGTACGGGCTGGCCGGGCAGGGGTTCAACGCCGAGGAGCTCCGTCAGCTCCGGATCAATCTGACCGCCGAGGGCCTCGCGCCGGCCGAACTGATGCGCGGCAGGCCGACGGTCTTCGTGGATCTCGTCTATCAGGGTTCCACGTTCGAGAATCTCTACGCCGTGCTGCGCGACTGGATCGAGGACGAGCGCGCGCAGTGGGATGTGATCCGGCGGCAGTTGCGGTTCGTCGGGATCACCTGGCGGACCAAGACCAGCCCGAACACCTGGCGCTGGCAGCAGCATGCGGACTTCGCCGGCGAGCTGCCCGCGTCCGCGATCCGGAACGTCCCGCTGGACGGGTGGCTGTGGTCGTACTTCGGGAACTATCAGCCGAAGACGGCACAGTCGTTCCGGCGAACCCGTTGGAAGGACGCGGATGTCGCCGAGCCGCCGCGCGGCGAGGAGGCGCGGAAGGCGCTCGCGGAGGCCGTTGCCTTGGTAGCGGCGGCGAAGACTCCTGAGGTACGGCGGGCGCTCGCGACCGAGCTCGCGAAGCAGCCGGCGATGAGCGAGCGCTGGCTGCGCGAGCTGCAGGTCAGTCTGCGGAACTGAGCACGATCAGTCCGCGGAGGTGAGGGGTGTCAGTCTGCGGAGGTGAGGTAGAACGGCTGCTCGGTTTCGGCGGGGGTGAGGGCTCGGTGGAGGGTGCGTTGTTCGTGCGGGGTCAGGTCCGGGAGGTTGTCGAGTGACCACCAGCGGACGTCGACGGACTCGTCGTCGTTCACCCGCGCCTCGCCGCCGACCGCGCGGCAGCTGAAGCTGAGGTCGAGGAACTGGACCCGGTCGCCGTTCGGGTAGGCGGTCGGCTCCATCGACTCGATGCTGAGCAGCCGGACGACCTCGGCCTCGACCGCGGTCTCCTCCTGGATCTCGCGGACCAGCCCGACCGCGGGCTGCTCGCCCGGCTCCAGGATGCCGCCGATCAGGCTCCAACGGCCGTTGTCGGCACGCTTCACCAGCAGTACTTCGGAGGAGTCGTTCAGCACGACTCCGGTCAGCCCGGTCATCCAGAGCAGGTCGTGCCCGATCTTCGCGCGCAGGTCCAGGACGAACTTCGGAGTCGGCATACCCCGACCCTAGCGTCCTGCGTCGGACGGTCCCTTGGCGCTAACTGGACTGGCGGTGGAGGCCTGTGGCGAGGGCGCCGGACAGGAGCAGGGCGCAGGCGCTGGTCATGCCGGCGAGGACCTTGACACCGGTGAGACCGGTCGCGGTGTCGGTGCCGAGCACGATGCCGGCGGCGACCGCGAGCACGACCAGGCCGAGCCAGATCGCCAGCGCGGCGCGCTTCTCCTGCTGAGCGATCGCGGCGTACACGACCATCTGGAGGACGGCGTACGTGGAGCCGGCGACCGCGAACAGCCACGTGTACGGGCCGAGCGGCGCGTACTTCTCCTTGCCGCCGATCACCTCGACCACGATCCCGGGGAGGATCAGCGTCCCGGCGACCGCGCAGACGCCGAGACCGCCGACGGCGAGGATGGCTCGCCGCAGCCGGACCGTGTCGCCGGGGGAGTTGGCCAGCGACGGGAACACCAGCACGATCACGAACTGCGGAAGGAACAGGCAGGCCTTGGCGATGATCAGGCCGGCCGCGTAGTACCCGCTGTCCTTCTCGTCGAGCAGCGCCCGTGCGAACAGCACGTCCGCGTTGGCGAGCGCGAAGAACGCGAGCAGCGTGTGCGTACCGTGCACCGTCTCCCGCAGGACCTCCTTCACGTGCTCGCTGGTGGCGCCGGTCGAACTGCGGAGGAAGAACTGTCCGAGCAGGGCCGGTACGGCGGCGCCGATCGCGAGACCCGCCATGGCCCAGTCGAGCGACGGGTGCAGGAGCAGCGCGCCACCGCCGAGCACCAGCCGGCCGATGCCGCTGGCGGTGTAGACGGCGGCGAGCTCGGTCCACCGGTGGCTGCCCTGGAGGACGCCGAGCTGCGAGCCCATCAGCGTCAGGCTGCCGAGCGTCGGTGCGAGCAGCAGGATGGCGACGACCGAGTCGACGTGCAGCAGCCACATGAAGACCGGCGTCAGGACAAGACACAGGACGGTCAGACCGAGAGCGGAGCGGCGACCGGCCTTCAGTACCGCGTCGCCGAGGGTGGCGGCGCCGTCCCCGCTGTGGGTGGCGATCTGCCGCGCGGCAGTGGCCTGCAGGCCGAGGGATGCCACGTTGCCGATCAGCAGCAGGCCGAGCAGAGCGGTGACCGCTCCGAACTGCTCCGGCATCAGTCGGCGGGAGCCGATCAGCGTGAATCCGTACGCTGCGACGTTCATGATCGCCATCGCGACGGCGACGACCGTGGCGCTTCGCAGGAAGCTCTTGCGTGGGGCCTGCGGCTGCGGCGCCGGGGTGGTGCCAGATGTCATTGCTGTCCTGCCTCGGTCCCGCTTCGGTCATGTGAGATTTGCCGGACCTCACGGTACGGCAACGATGCCCCTGCGGAGCGCCCGGATCCGTTAATGTCCCGCCGGTGGGGAGGCTGAAGGCAGGCAGTTCGGAGCAGGTCGTGTGGCGAGCACGGCTCGTTCTGGGGTGCCTGGCGCTGATCGCCCTCTGCTTCCAGCACGCTCCCGGGCAGATCGTCCCGGACCGCAGGCTCGAGCTCACTGCCGGGCCGGGCGGCTTCCTGTCCCGCGCACTGCACCTCTGGGATCCGCACACCGGGTTCGGCCGGCTGCAGAGTGACGCGTACGGGTACCTGCTGCCGATGGGGCCGTTCCACTGGCTGCTGGACACGCTCTCGGTGCCGGACTGGATCACGCAACGTCTCTGGTGGTCGCTGGTCCTGTGCGTCGCCTTCCTCGGCATCTGGAAGCTCTGCAACGTCCTGCAGTATGGCGTGCCTTGGACACGTCTCGCCGTGGCGTTGCTGTACGCCCTGGTGCCAAGAGCGTTCGGAGAGCTCCCCATCGAGGTATGGCCGATGGCCATGGCCCCGTGGGTCGTGTTGCCTCTGGTCTCGCCACGTGTCCGCTCCGGTTGGTGGCGAGGCAGCTGGTCGGCGGTGGCCTTCGCACTGATCGGTGGCGCCAACCCGCTAGGAAGCGCCGCAATCCTCGTGGCACCGGCCATCTGGCTCGTAGCGCGTGCCCGGGTGAAGCTCACGCTTGCCTGGCTCGCGTTCGTTGTTGCCGTGTCGATCTGGTGGCTCGTCCCGCTACTGATGCTGATCCGGTACGGCGCTCCGCCGCCGAGCCCGCGCTGGTTCCCCGTGGCAGGTGCTGTCGTCGGGCTGCCGCTCGCACTCGCTGCAGCGCACTACCTGCGGCGGCTGACCAACCTGACCGTGTCCCACGGCATACACCGCCGCGTCGTACCTGTCCTCATCACGAGCCTCGCCGTGGCCGCAGCGCTACCACTGGTCCTCATACGGCCGGCAGGTGCCCTCTCTGCGATCCCGACGCACTGGGAGCAGACGGCGGACTGGCTGGACAACCAGTCCGCTCCTGGCAGTGTGCTTGTGCTGTCGAACTCCACCGAACCGCTCGCTGCACTGGTCAAGCGGCCGCTGGCTGCGCTCACCGACGACATGTCGGACCGGGTGGACTCCGGTGTCGGCGACCAGACGCTGCGGCAGGAGCTGACCCGCGACGGCATCCGGTACGTGGTCGTGCGCAACGACCTGCCGGACGGTACGCCGGCGCTCGCGATCCACGAGAGCCTGGCCGACGCGGGCATCGGGCGGGTGGCGTACTTCGGTCCCGCCGGGCAGACGCGGCTGCCGTACCCGAGTGTGGAGATCTACGACGTCGGCGCGACCACACCGGGGAGGCTCGTCCCGCAGTCCCGGCTCGTCGCGGTCGGCGGCAGCGCAGACGACGTACCGACGGTGGTAACCGCGTTGGGCGGTGGCGGCGCTGCCGTACTGCGGTCGGATGCGCAGGGGAAGCTCGACGGCTTGCCGCTGGTGGAGACCGAGAGCCAGCAGGTCGACCGGCAGCCGAGCGCCGTCGTGATGCGGAATACGCAGATCGGGCGGTCCGGTTGCCTGCACGTGGGCACGCGCGCGCTGTGCAGTACCGATCAGGCGAAGGATTCCGCGGAGCCCAATGGTCTGTCCCGGACTGTGCGGCTGCCGCAGGCCGCGTCGTACCAGCTGCGGGGGACCGCGCTGCCGCAGGACGGTGAGACGCTCGAGCAGTTGCTCGCCGTACCGGGGTCGATCACCGCGACTGCGTCGTCGCGGGCCGTTGCTGCGCCGGAAGGACGTCCGGGCGCCGCCGTCGATCGCCAGCTCGGCACCGGTTGGCTGGCTGCCTCGGACGACCCGCGGCCGAGCCTGACCTTGACGTTGCCGGCTGCGCGGGACGTACAGGGCCTGCGGTTCCAGGCGGATCCGTACCTGACCGGTTCGCGACCGGCCGAGGTCACGCTGCACTTCGACAGCGGGGCACCGGTTGACGCGACCGTCGATGCCGGCGGATACGTCCGGTTCCCGGCGCGGCACGTGAAGAGCGTCAAGATCGACTTCACCGGAACGAAGCCGCTGCAGGACGCGCGGACCAGCCCGGTCGGGGTGGCCGAGGTTCAGGTGCTCGGTGCTGACGACCTGCGCAAGGCGGTAGATCCAGTGAGCCGCGTCTCGGCGTACTGCGGGAACGGCCCCACGGTCATGGTGGACGGTGTACCGCTGCACACGCAGGTGGCCGCGACCATGCAGCAGTTGCTGCAACGGCGGCCAGTGGCGTTCAGTCTGTGTGGCCCGCTGACAGTCGTGCCGCTGCGCTCGGGCCGGCACCAGGTGGACGTACAGGCGAACGGTGGGCTCGTACCGATCGAGACCACGCTGGCGAAGGCCGGGTTCGGTGACGTGTCGGTGACGCCGGTGCAGGGCGTGGACGTATGGCGTCCCAACCCCACTGAGCTCACCGTCGAGGTACCCGGAGCAGATCAGCAGTCAGTGCTGACCGTGGCGCAGAACTACGAAGAGGGCTGGGAGGCGTACGACAGCACCGGCCGGAAGCTGACGTCGATCCGGGTCGGGGGCTGGCAGCAGGGCTGGGTGCTACCGGCCGGACCGGAGCAGGTGGTCACGGCCCGCTTCATGCCGGACAGGACCTACAGGGCTGGGCTGCTGCTCGGACTCGTCGCGTTGCTCGCGGTCTTAGCAGTCGCGGTGTTCTTGCCGAGACGAGCGAGCGGGCGCTCGACCAGGCTGTAGCTGAGGGCTGCCAGTGTGACGGCGGCCAGCAGCGTCACGGGGAGCTGTACGGCGAAGGAGCCGTGCAGGAGGCCCAGTACGACGAATTGGTACACGACAATGCCGTACGAGAGCTGTGCGCCCACCTGTGCCGGCCGGCTACCCAGTACGCGGACAGTGCGGGCTGTAGGAGTCAGTACTGGGAAGAGCGCGCAGGCTACGGCGACCGTGTAGAGCAGGCTCTTGATCAGCGCCTGTGCGGTTGTGGGCGTCGAGTGGTCGTACGGCCCGGCAATGGGGGTCGCTGCGATCAGCAGCAGCGCTGCCGCGATTCCCCAGAGCGTGGCGGGGACCCTGGTCAGCATGTCGAGTGTCGACGGTCCCAGCCGTCCGGTGGCACGGGCGACCTGCCAGAGCGCCATACCCATGCCGACGGCGTACCAGCCGAGGTAGCCGGGCAGCCACAGACCCGCGTCGGGGTGGCCGGTTGCCGTGATGGTTGCCATCCACACAGGTCCCAGCAGCGTCAGCGCGACCAGCACAAGGAGTCGCCAGCGGACGCTGCGGCGGGTTGGGCGCTCGTACCCGGTCAGCAATCGCCCGAGGCCAGGTAGGAGCAGGTAGAACAGGAGGGGCGTCAGGGCGGCCCAGCGCAGGTACGTGGTTGCTGGGTGCGGTACGAATGCGATGGACAGCAGTACCGCGACCAGGAGCGCCGGGAGGATCCGCAGGGCACGGTTGCGCAGGTACGGCAGGGTCAGCGGCGGCACGGTGCCGGAGAACCACGCCAGTACGTGCGGCCGGTACAGGAGGAAGCCGGACAGCGCACAGAAGATCGCCCAGCCGACGTCCAGCCGGGACACCACGCCTGCGAACGGCGCGTGGGATTGCAGGCCGACCTGCGCGATCAGCACCGCGAGTGCGGCGATCAGGCGCAGTCCGTCCACTGCCGGGAAGCGGGTGTCTCTCATGGTTTGTGTGCCGTCCAGATCGCGGTTCCGGGCACGTACGGCCCGCGTTCGGGGCCCCAGCCGCCCCAGATCAGGTCGTGACCGGCCGGCCACTCCGGTTCGAGCAGGTCGTCGACGACGAGTCCGGCGCCGGTCAGCTCACGGATCCAGTCGCCGATGGTGCGGTGGTGCTCGGCGTACACGGGCGTACCGGAGGCGTCGATCTCGACGTACGGCGTGCGGTCGAAGTACGAGTGGGTGATCCGCAGGCCGACTGTCGACGGGTCGTCGGGCATCGCCCAGCGGATCGGGTGGGTCACCGAGAACACCAGCAGACCACCTGGCCGCAGTACGCGTGCGATCTCACCGAGCGCGGTACCGACATCGGCCACGAACGGGAGCGCCCCGAACGCCGAGCAGACCGTGTCGAAGGCGGCGTCACGGTACGGCAGCGCGACCGCGTCCGCGGCGACTGTACGCACGGCGGTCCCGGTACGTTCGTCAAGCGTCTTAGCGATCCGCAGCTGCTCGACCGAGATGTCGAAGGCCACCACGTCGGCGCCCTGAGTCACGAGCCAGCGGGCGCACTGTGCGGCGCCGCAGCCGACCTCGAGGATCCGCCGGCCGCGCACCGGTCCCAGCAACTGCGCATCCGCCTCGTCAACGCCCTCAGGCGACCAGATGAACCGGTCCTCGCCCAAGAACTCACCGTGCTCCGCCAGGTACTCGTCAGCCACCTGGTCCCAGTACGTACGACTGGCCTGAGACGTCTCCGCCTCAGTCAGCTCAACCCGCACCGGCTCATTCACGCCGGACACTCTAGTGTCGACGACATGACCGACTTCGCATCCAGTGCTGTTCCGCTGACGGGTGGGTACGGCGGGCAGACGTTCGCGGTGAGTGCGGGTGGTGAGGACGCGGTCATCAAGTTCTACGCGAAGGACCCTGGACGTGCCGCCGTGGACGCCGCACTGCTCCAGCTGGTGCGTGGACTGCTGCCGGTGCCGCGGGTGCTGGAGTTGAAGCGTGAGGGGTCCTACGAGGAGCCGCCGTACCTGCTCACCGAGCGGCTGCCCGGCGTCAACCTGCAGGTGTATCTGGAGACGGCGACCGACGAACAGCGCCGTACAGTCGGGACCCAGCTGGGGGAGCTGCTGGCGCGGCTGAGCGGGATGCCGTTCCTGCGGCCGGGGATGTTCCGCGACGACGACCTCGGGGTGGAACCGTTCGGGCTGGGCGACCTCGCCGAGTACGTCGCCGGGCTCCGCCTCGGGCTGACCGATGCGCAGCGTGACGGGTTCGCGACTGTGATCGACGAGGTGGACGAGCTGCTTGTCGACGGGGTCGATCGGGTCTGCCTGGTGCACAGCGACTTCAACCCGAAGAACCTGCTCGTCGACCCGGAGACGGCGCGGATCACCGGCCTGATCGACTGGGAGTTCGCGCACGCCGGTTCGCCGTACGCAGACCTGGGCAACCTGCTCCGCTTCTGCGAGGACCAGGTGCTGGCCGGCGCCGTACTGGACTCGCTGGCGCCGATGGCGCTGGGGGAGCGGCTCGTCGACCTCGGCCGCGCCGCGGACATCTGGGCGCTGCTGGACCTCGCCGAGCGGGCCGCGGAGCACGAGGTCGCGGCCGCCGCGCACCGCCTGGTCGCCCGAATGGCGGACACAGCCACACTCGCAGCAGGCCGCCCGGCCCTGGCCGTCGTACATTGAGATCAATGGCGCGTCGGGACACCTCGGCGGGCGGCCGGTGACGTCGGCTGCCCCAGGTTGTGCTGTCTCCGTCAAGACCGGTATTCTGTGAGATGCGCTATGGGCCCGCGCGACCTCGGACGGAGCAGGCTCGTGACTCGCAGCAGCTCGGTGGTGAATCTGTCGTCTTCTGGCAATCCCGCGGTTTGGTGCGATCCAACGGTTCATGACGCGACCGCACAACACCACCAGTCCACGGAGCAACCCACCACATGACGGCCAGCATCGAGGCACCTCTCGACCCCGCAGTACGCAGCACCCCGCAGGTAGCGGTCAATGACATCGGGTCGGAGGAAGACTTCCTCGCGGCGATCGATCTGACCATCAAGTACTTCAACGACGGCGACATCGTTGAAGGCACCATCGTCAAGGTCGACCGGGACGAGGTTCTCCTCGACATCGGTTACAAGACCGAAGGCGTGATCCCGTCCCGCGAGCTGTCGATCAAGCACGACGTCGACCCGAACGAGGTCGTCAACGTCGGCGACCACGTCGAGGCCCTGGTTCTCCAGAAGGAGGACAAGGAAGGTCGCCTGATCCTCTCGAAGAAGCGCGCCCAGTACGAGAAGGCCTGGGGCACGATCGAGAAGATCAAGGAAGAGGACGGCGTCGTCACCGGCACCGTCATCGAGGTCGTCAAGGGTGGACTCATCCTGGACATCGGCCTCCGTGGCTTCCTGCCCGCCTCGCTCGTCGAGATGCGTCGCGTCCGCGACCTCCAGCCGTACGTCGGCCAGGAGATCGAGGCCAAGATCATCGAGCTCGACAAGAACCGCAACAACGTGGTTCTGTCGCGTCGCGCGTGGCTGGAGCAGACGCAGTCCGAGGTGCGGATGAACTTCCTCACCCAGCTGCAGAAGGGCCAGATCCGCAAGGGTGTCGTGTCCTCGATCGTCAACTTCGGTGCGTTCGTGGACCTCGGCGGCGTCGACGGTCTGGTGCACGTCTCCGAGCTGTCCTGGAAGCACATCGACCACCCGACCGAGGTCGTGGAGGTCGGCCAGGAGGTCACCGTCGAGGTGCTGGACGTCGACATGGACCGCGAGCGCGTCTCGCTGTCGCTGAAGGCGACCCAGGAAGACCCGTGGCAGCAGTTCGCCCGGACCCACCAGATGGGCCAGATCGTGCCCGGCAAGGTCACCAAGCTGGTTCCGTTCGGTGCGTTCGTCCGCGTGGAGGAGGGCATCGAGGGTCTGGTGCACATCTCCGAGCTGGCCGAGCGGCACGTCGAGATCCCCGAGCAGGTCGTCCAGGTCAACGACGACGTGCTGGTCAAGATCATCGACATCGACCTCGAGCGGCGCCGGATCTCGCTGTCGCTCAAGCAGGCGAACGAGGGTGTGGACCCGGTCTCGGACGACTTCGACCCGACGCTCTACGGCATGACGGCGACGTACGACGACCAGGGCAACTACATCTACCCGGAGGGCTTCGACCCGGAGACGGGCGAGTGGCTCGAGGGCTTCGACTCGCAGCGCGAGGAGTGGGAGCGGCAGTACGCCGAGGCCCACACGCGCTGGGAGGCCCACAAGAAGCAGATCGAGGAGTCCCGTTCGGCGGAGGTGGAGGCCGGCGAGGCCTCGACGTACTCCTCCGCGGCGGCCCCGAAGGACGACGCTCCCGTCGAGGGTGCGCTCGCTTCCGACGAGGCGCTGCAGGCACTTCGCGAGAAGCTGACCGGTCAGGGCTGATCTTCGGATCGACCTTTCGAGACCCCCGCACCCACTCGGGTGTGGGGGTCTCGTGCGTCCGGCGGTCCGTGATCAGTAGGGTGCTGGCGTGCTGAGAGTGGGACTGACCGGTGGCATCGGTGCCGGCAAGAGTGCGGTGTCGTCGCGGCTGGCCGCGCGCGGCGCGGTGCTGATCGACTCCGACGTGCTCGCGCGCGAGGTCGTTGCGCGCGGCACCGACGGGCTGGCCGAGGTGGTCGAGGCGTTCGGGCCCGGCGTACTGACGGCCGACGGCGACCTGGACCGACCGGCGCTCGGGAAGATCGTCTTCGGCGACGAGGCGGCGCGGCGCCGGCTCGAGGGGATCATCCATCCGCGGGTCCGCCACCGTGCTACCGAGATCGAGCGGGCCGCAGCCGCGGACGCGATCGTCGTGCACGACATCCCACTGCTGGTCGAGACCGGACAGGCGGGTCACTTCGACCTGGTGCTCGTGGTCGACGTACCGGTCGAGATCCAGGTCGAACGGCTCACCGGACAGCGCGGGATGGCTGCTGCGGAAGCGAATCAGCGGATTGCCAGCCAGGCGTCCCGGGAGGACCGGCTGGCAGCCGCGGACGTAGTGGTGGACAACTCCGGCACCCTCGCGGAGCTGGATCGGCGCCTGGACGAGGTGTGGGCAACATTCGAGCAGCGCCTAAGCCACGGTCCGGACACGAAAAGGTGACCCCTGCGCGGGAAATGATGCACTTGGGACCCCCTGTACGAGAATCTGTCCCGGTCCGGCCCGAGGTAACCGGGGCCGGGCACGGTCGGCGCGCCCCGCGCCGTACCGGACGTCCGAGGTTGGGAGGATGGCGTGGTTTGTCCGCGCTGCAGCTCTGACGTCCCCGAGGTTTCGCATTTCTGCCACCACTGTGGCAACGACCTGCGTACCGGGGACTCCGAGCGGAAGAACGCATACGCCGCCAGGCCGGATGAGACGGTGGCGTCGTTCAAACTGGTCTCGACGATCATGCCGCAGGGATCCGGCAAGCAGCCGTACACCTACAAGGTCGCGCTGGGCATCGCCCTGCTGCTGACCGTGGTGACGGCCGCGCTCGGCGCACTGCCGGTGGCGATCATGATCGCGGCCTTCGCCATCCCGATCGTCTACATCATCTACTTGTACGACGTGAACCTCTGGGAGGACGAGCCGATCCCGGTGGTCGCGGCGGCCTTCGTGCTGACCGGTCTGCTCGCCTGGCTGTTCACCTGGATCTGGTCGGACAAGATCGGGCTCTCGCTCGGCGCGATCGGCGACAACAGTGCCGGCCCGTCGGGACGGGACCTGCTGCTCCTCCTGCTGCTGGTGCCGGTGGTGTCGGAGCTGATCCGCCAGATCGGCCCGCTCTACCTGGCCTCGCGGCCGCGCTACGACGACCTGATGGACGGCTTCACCTTCGGTGTCGTCGCCGGTGTCGGGTACGCGTGCTTCGAGACCCTCGTCCTGCACTGGGGCTGGATCAGCGGCGGCTTCGCCGGTCCGGGCAGCAGCGCCGGTACGTGGATCTCGATCGTCGTACTGCACGGCTTCATCAAGCCGCTCATCTACGGCTCGGCGACCGGTCTCGCGGGTGCGGAGTTCTCCGGCCTCGGCGAGGGCTACGACGGCTTCACGCCGCGCTGGGTGGCCGCCCTGATCCAGGCGATGGCGGTGAACGCGCTCTTCCAGGGCGGTGTCTACCTGCTCGGCTTCGTCGGTGGCCGCGGCTCGACGATCGGCGCGATCCTCGGTGTGGTCTGGGGACTGCTCCTGCTCGGCGCACTGATCATCCGGGTCCGGACCGTGCTCCACAAGGGTCTCCTGGAGGCGTCGCTGGAGTCGGCGGCGCGCGGTGGTTCCAACCACGCGTCCGGCGACCTGGCGTTCTGTTCGCGCTGTGAGATGCCGCTGCTTCCGCATTCCGACTTCTGTTCCGCCTGCGGCAACTCGGTGCGTTCGGTGCCGAAGTCCGCGCGTGGAGCGTCAGCATCGACCGCTGCGACGACTGGAGAGACGCAGGTATGAGCAACCAGCAGCCGCCGTTCGGTGGTCAGCCGGGTCAGCAGCCCGGTCAGCAGCCTGGGTACGGCCAGCAGCCCGGTCAGCAGCCTGGCTACGGCCAGCAGCCGGGTCAGCCGGGGCAACAGCCCGGTCAGCAGGGGCCTGGGCAGCAGGGGCCGTACCAGCAGCAGCCTGGGTACGGTCAGCAGCAAGGTCAGCAGCCGGGTCAGTACCCGCAGCCGGGTCAGCCTGGGCAGCAGTCCTACCCGGGACAGCAGCAGTACCAGCAGCCCCAGCAGGGTTACCCCGGTCAGCAGCCCGGCCAGCAGCAGTACCAGCCGGGCTTCCCGGGCCAGCCGCAGTACGGTGGCCAGCCGCCGCGCAAGGGTGGCGGCAGCGGCAAGACCCTGCTGATCGCCGGTGGTGCCTTCGCAGTGGTCGCGATCATCGGTGTCGTGCTCGCCCTGGTCTTCAAGGGTGGCGACGATCAGGCCGACCCGTCGCCGGTTCCGACGTCCGAGCCGACCTCGCAGCCGACCGGTGAGCCCACTGGCGGGCCCACCGAGGAGCCGACCAGCGAACCGACGTCCTCGCCGACCAGTGAGCCGACCGGTGAGCCGACGACCCAGCCGACGCAGGGTGGCGGCGACGAGGGCATCGCGATTGCCGAGGGCATCTACGTCAAGCCGCAGCCGGGCTACGTCCGGAAGAGCCTCGAGGGCTACAAGGGCGTCTTCCTGGTCAAGCAGGGCGAGGGCCTCTTCATGGCCTTTGCCGGGAAGTCCGGGGGCGCTTCGGCCGCCGACATCCTGAGCAAGTCGATCACGGCCGACACCAAGGGCCTGACCGGCGTGCAGAAGCAGCCGGTCAAGACGACCAAGGCGGGCCCGAACGAGAAGCTGCCGATCAAGGTCCTGATGACTCAGACCTACTCCGGTACGAGCACCTCGCAGAGCGGCAGCTACGCGGCCGTCGGGTTCAACGCGGTGATCGAGCGCAACGACGGCGTCCTGACGCTGGTCGAGGTGTACGGGCGTAAGGACAAGCTGTCGACGCTCGACCCGGACTCCACGGCGATGCTGCGGTCGGTAGTCGCGAGTCAGTGAGCGGAAAGCGAGACAAGCGGGCCGCAGGTAACCCCTGGGTCAACGAGCCCGCGCCGGAGGACCAGGGCGGCGAACAGGAGGAAACCCTCCCGCCGTCGCCCTGGGACCTCGAGGTGCAGCCACCCCCGTCACCGTGGGGTGGCCAGGGGACGTCCGGACCCGGAGCAGGTGGCCCGAGTGGTCCCCCTGGTCCTGGTGGTCCTGGTGGTCCTGGTGGTCCTGCTGGGCCGGGCCAGGGTCCGGCGACGCAGACGTCGTCGTCCTGGGGCGACAAGGTCGGTCCGCCATCGCTGCGCCGGCCGCCGCCGGAGAAGAAGCGCTTCCAGCTGCCGCGCATCCCGCCGCTGATGATCCCGATCGGCGCCGGCGTGCTCGTGGTCGCGATCGTGGCCGTCGTGCTGGTGGCGCTGTCCGGCGGCGACAAGAAGGCCGAGAACCCGCCGAGCCCGCCGGCCAGTACGCCGACCGCGGCGAAGTCGTCGTACCAGCCGCCGCCGAACGCGATCCCGGTCGGCTTCGGTGTCTCGCTGGTTCCGGTGCAGGGCTGGACCCTCTACACCAAGGAGAAGGCCGGCAAGCAGGTCGCCACGTACCCGCCGAACGACAACGTCAACGCGCGGGCGTTCCTCTGGGTGCGGCAGAAGCAGGACGTCACCGCGAACGCGTACCTGCTGGGGATCGTCGAAGGCGAGACCGAGAAGGACGTGGCGCAGCTCGGCAACGTACGGAACCTGCCGTGCCCCAAGGACGTCTTGGTGGAGTGCGTTGCGATCGACTACACCTCCACCGCGAAGGTGAACGGCGTCGACACGAAGATCAAGGGCTCCGTCGAGGTGTACCGGCGCAAGGACGGTGTCGCCACCGCGCTGGACTTCCGGACCAGGGACGACTTCGCCGCGAAGGCCGAGGCGGACGCCGCGGTCATGAAGAAGTCCGTGATCGACAGCCTGTGACGGACCCCGGAACGACAGTTCCCTGAACTACCGCGAGGACGAACTATGAGTCAGCAGTACGGTCCACCGCCGGGCCCGCCGCCGGCATCCGCTCCGGCGCCTGGTGGCTGGGGCACCGGGCAGCAGGCGCCGCAGGGCCGACCCGGCGTGGGCGGCACTGGTGGTGGGGGCGGCTGGGGTCCCGGGCCGACGCGGCCGAACCACCCGCAGAAGCCGAACCGGACGCCCTGGATGATCATGGCCGGCGCGATCGTCGCCGTGCTGCTGGTGGCGATCGGCGTCGTACTGCTCGTCAAGGGCAACGGCGACGACAGCGGCAGCACCGCGCAGAACTCGCCGCAGCCGCTCGGCACCATGTACACACCGTCGCCGACACCGACCCCGGACGACTCCAAGGGGCCGAACGACGTCGGCATCGAGGTCGGGTACGGGGTCTGGTTCACGCCGTCCAAGGGCTGGCTCCCGGACCCGGACAAATCCAGGTCCGGCAAGAACTACATCCTGCAGCAGTTCAGCGCCCGCGGCCTGATCGACGGGTACTACTGGGTCCGCCAGACCGATCTGTACGACGCGAAGGGCTTCGCGGAGCACCTGGTCGACATCGAGTCGAACGGGATGCAGGGCGTCCGGATCGGCAAGGGTGCGGAGTGCAAGCCGAACAACGCGAACATCAAGGCCTGCTACGCGCTCATCTACACCGGGGACTGGGTCGCGAAGAACGGCAGGAAGGTCGCGATGCAGGGCTTCGTGACCGCGTACCAGGACAAGTTCGACCGGGTGACGGCCACCGACGCCGCCCTCGAGACCCGGGTCTACAAGCGCCGGGTGAACGAGCTCCAGTACATGAACGGCACCCTGATCAAGAGCTTCTGACCCGGCCCTGACCTGCGGTTTCAGGACTGTCCGGCCGGGCTGGAGGGGCGCGGACGGGAAATTGTCGGCGGGCGGCCGTACGGTGGTGGGCATGAGACAGGTGTCGGATCTGCAGCGGATGGTCGCCCCGCTGAAGGTGGTGTCGGACTTCGAGCCGGCAGGTGACCAGCCGGCCGCGATCGCGGACCTCGAGCGGCGGATCAACGCCGGCGAGCAGGACGTCGTGCTGCTCGGCGCGACCGGTACGGGTAAGACCGCGACCGTCGCCTGGCTGGCCGAGCGGGTGCAGCGCCCGATGCTGATCCTGCAGCCGAACAAGACCCTCGCCGCCCAGTTCGCGAACGAGCTGCGCCAGTTCTTCCCCGCCAACGCCGTCGAGTACTTCGTCTCGTACTACGACTACTACCAGCCCGAGGCGTATGTCCCGCAGACGGACACCTACATCGAGAAGGACTCCTCGATCAACGAGGAGGTCGAGCGGCTGCGGCACTCGGCGACCTGGTCGCTGCTGACCCGCCGCGACGTGGTCGTGGTCGCGACCGTGTCCTGCATCTACGGCCTGGGCTCCGCCGACGAGTACATGAACCGCATGATTCATGTGAAGGTCGGCACCGAGATGGACCGCGACGGCCTGCTCCGCAAGCTCGTCGGCGTGCAGTACGCGCGCAACGACCTGGCCGGCACCCGCGGCACGTTCCGGGTTCGCGGCGACACGCTCGAGGTGTTCCCGGTCTACCAGGAGCTGGCCGTCCGGGTGGAGTTCTTCGGTGACGAGATCGAGCGGCTGATGACGCTGCACCCGGTCACCGGCGAGGTGCTGAGCGAGGAGGACGAGCTCTACATCGGCGCCGCCACGCACTACGTGACCGCCCCGGAGAAGATGGAGCGCGCGATCACCTCGATCGAGGCCGAGCTGGAGGAGCGGCTCACCGAGCTCGAGCGCAACGGTCAGCTGCTGGAGGCGCAGCGGCTGCGGATGCGTACGACGTACGACATCGAGATGATGCGCCAGATCGGCACCTGTTCCGGCATCGAGAACTACTCGCGGCACACCGACGGCCGGGAGCCGGGGTCGGCGCCGCACTGCCTGCTGGACTACTTCCCCGAGGACTTCGTGCTCGTCATCGACGAGTCGCACGTCACCGTCCCGCAGATCGGCGGGATGTACGAGGGCGACATGTCCCGGAAGCGGACCCTGGTCGAGCACGGGTTCCGGCTGCCGTCCGCGATGGACAACCGGCCGCTGCGCTGGGAGGAGTTCCTGGAGCGGATCGGCCAGACCGTGTACCTGTCCGCCACCCCGGGGCAGTACGAGCAGGACAAGTCCGACGGGTACGTCGAGCAGCTCATCCGGCCGACCGGTCTGGTCGACCCCGAGGTGATCGTGAAGCCGACCAAGGGACAGATCGACGACCTGATCCACGAGATCCGGCTGCGGGTCGAGCGCAACGAGCGGGTGCTGGTCACCACGCTGACCAAGAAGATGTCCGAGGACCTCACCGACTACCTGCTGGAGATGGGCCTGCGCACCAGGTACCTGCACAGCGAGGTCGACACGCTGCGGCGGGTCGAGCTGCTCCGCGAGCTCCGGATGGGGGAGTACGACGTCCTCGTCGGCATCAACCTGCTCCGTGAGGGCCTGGACCTGCCCGAGGTGTCGCTGGTCGCGATCCTGGACGCGGACAAGGAGGGCTTCCTGCGGTCCGGGCGTTCGCTGATCCAGACGATCGGCCGTGCGGCCCGGAACGTGTCCGGCCAGGTGTTCATGTACGCGGACAAGATCACGCCGTCGATGGAGCAGGCGATCGACGAGACCAACCGGCGGCGCGCGAAGCAGATCGCGTACAACACCGAGCACGGGGTCGACCCGCAGCCGCTGCGGAAGAAGATCGCCGACATCACCGACATGCTGGCCCGGGAGGACGCGGACACCGCCGAGCTGCTCGGCTCCGGCCGGACCCAGTCCCGCGGCAAGGCGCCGGTGCCGGGCGGCGGCAAGCAGAAGGCGGGGGAGAAGGCGAAGGAGCTGGCCGGCGGCTTGCCGTCGTCGGACCTGGCCGAGCTGATCCAGGCACTCACCGACCAGATGCACAACGCCGCCGCCGAGCTCCAGTTCGAGGTGGCCGCCCGCTACCGCGACGAGATCTCCGAGCTGAAGAAGGAGCTCCGTCAGATGACCAACGCCGGCGCCAAGTAGCCGACGATGGCGCGGCTGAGTGGCGACGAGGTGCTGGCCTACTGCTTGGGGAAGCCGGGCGCCTGGCCGGACGAGCCGTGGGAGGGCGACACGGTGGCGAAGGTCGGCGACAAGATCTTCGCGTTCCTCGGCGGCACCGGCGTCGGCCTGAAGTGCGGCGCCAACCGCGACGAGGCGGACGAGCTGGTCAGCACCTACCCGGACGACGTCGGCAAGATGCCGTACATCGGCCGCTCCGGGTGGAACACGGTGCAGCTCGGCGGCGCGGTGCCGGACGACGAGATCCTTGAGCTGATCGACAGCTCGTACGCGACGGTCGTGTCCAAGCTGCCGCGTCGGCTGCGACCCGCCTAGAGCGATCTGCTTTACCGTTGCTCGGGTGACTGGGGATCCGTTCGACGAGCTCGACCGGGGGTTGCTGCATGCGCGGCACCTCGACGCGCGGGCGCCGTTCCGGCGGCTGGGGGAGGTGCTCGGCGTCTCCGACCAGACGGTCGCGCGGCGGTATGCGCGCCTCCGGGAGAGTGGTGCGCTGCGTGTCACGGCGTTGAGTCATCCAGGTCTTCTACGGCGGCGCAGGCTCCCCGTACGCCAAACCCGGCCCTCTAACTTCCGACCAGATTGCCATCCTCCACAACCCGTTCCCTGAACCCGCCATCCCAGACACCTTGGTTGACGGGGGTGAGTTGCTGGAGGGGGTTGATCGACGGTTGTTCGAGGAGTTGCGGGTGATGGGCGTGCGTCGATCGAGCAGTTGGCCAAGACCTGTGGGGTGTCCGGGCCTACCGTCCGGCGTCGTCTGCGCGCCCTCGTCTCGGGTGGTGTGATCAGTTTCGACATCGACGCGGATCCGCGGTTGATGGGGGTGCCGGCCCGCGCCATGTTGCGACTGGCTGTGACGCCGAACCGTCTGGACGCGGTTGGCCGGGCTCTGGCTGAGCACACGGAGGTCGCGTTCGTGGCGGCCACGACCGGATCAACCTCGCTGTTCGCTGCCATCGGCAGCCATTCACCTGACGGCCTGTACCGGTACCT
Source organism: Kribbella sp. NPDC048928 (assembly GCF_043197975.1). Classification (NCBI taxonomy): domain Bacteria; kingdom Bacillati; phylum Actinomycetota; class Actinomycetes; order Propionibacteriales; family Kribbellaceae; genus Kribbella; species Kribbella sp. NPDC048928. The sequence goes on from NZ_JBICUC010000003.1 coordinate 603,186, forward strand.
GACGACCGACATCGCCGGCCAGGCCGGTGTCACCCAGGTCAATCTGACCCCGGTCCTGCGCACGGTGAAGGCCGCACCCACTACGGCGTCCGCAAACCTGTCCGCGCTTCAGTCCGCAATCTACCAAAGGTAAAGACGGGTTCGGGGGTGGAGTTGAGGTTGTGCAGGCTGATCTGACTCGGCCGGAGACGTTGCCGGCGGCTCTCGACGGGGTCAGGCAGGTCTTCCTGTACGCCGAGCCCAGCGGCGCGGCCGACTTCGGCAAGGCTGCGCTGGTCGCGGGCGTCGAACGAGTCGTTCTGCTGTCCTCGGGCAGTGTCCTGGTCCCTTGGGCGGCGTCCAACCCGATCACCGTCGAGCACCGCATGACCGAGGAACTCCTGGCAGGCAGCGGACCCGAGCTGGTTCCGATCCGGCCGCTGGTGCTTGCGAACAACGCCCGCAGCTGGGCGTCGGCGATCAGGTCCGAGCGGACCGTACGCCTCGTCCATCCCGACTCGGTCTCGGCCCCGATCCACGAACTCGACATCGCGGCGGTCGCTGTCGAGGCACTCTCCGGCGCCGACCCGCACGAGGTGTCCGCGTTGCTGACCGGCGCCGAGCCGCTGACGCTGCGCGATCAGGTCGGGCTGATCGCGGCGGCGATCGGTGCGCCGATCACGGTCGAGGAGATCGACGAGGCCCGCGCCCGGGAGATGTTCGGCGTGGGGGAGCCGGAGATCGTCGAGGCGATCCTGCACTTCGTCCGCCGCGGCACGGCGGCCGACGGCTGGTACCGGACCGATGTCGCCGTGCGGATCCTCGGCCGGCCACCGGTCCCGTTCGCCACCTGGGCCCACGACCACGCCGCCGACTTCCGCTGAGCCACGCGGCCAGGGGTGAACGTATGGTCACCATCGGCTGATTGCCGGCTGTGACAGTTTGCTGGTCAGGTTGTGATGAGGTTGGCGGGCGGACACGCGCCGGTGGATTTGGAGCCATGGGCATCGACCCGTCAGAATGGAGGTGGAGAAGGGGAGTATTCCTTCGCGGTGGCATCGTCATCACGGTCACGGACTCTGTTCCGCGCCCGGTGCCTCCGGCCAGATCCGCTCCGGCGGACGAGGCGGAAGAGACCTTCGGAGTAGTTGTCATCGACTGAGCTCCGGAGGATTCTGTGCACGTTGCCCCGTATGTCTGGTACATCACCGTCGGCCTGCTGCTCGCGCTGCTGGCGTTCGACGTCTTCATCATCGGCCGCAGGCCGCACGAGCCCACCACCCGCGAGTCCGCGAGAGCGATCGCGTTCTACGTCGGTCTCGCGGTCGTGTTCGGCCTCGGCGTCTGGTGGTTCTCCGGCGGCGAGTACGCCGGGGAGTTCTTCGCCGGCTGGCTGACCGAGTACAGCCTGAGCGTCGACAACCTGTTCATCTTCTTGATCATCATGTCCAGGTTCGCCGTGCCACGGCAGTACCAGCAGACCGCGCTGCTCGTCGGCATCATCTTGGCGCTGGTGTTCCGCGGCATCTTCATCGCGGTCGGCGCGGCCGCGATCAATCAGTTCTCCTGGGTCTTCTACATCTTCGGCGCGTTCCTGGTCTACACCGCGATCCATCTCGCGAAGCAGGGCGAGAACGACGACGACGACTTCAAGGAGAACGCGGTCATCCGGTTCGCGAAGAAGCGGCTGAACGCGACCGACGAGTACAACGGCGTGAAGCTCACGCTGAAGCGCGGCGGCAAGCGGTTCGTCACCCCGATGGCGATCGTGATCATCGCTCTCGGTACGACGGACCTGCTGTTCGCGCTCGACTCGATCCCCGCGATCTACGGCCTGACCCAGGAGCCGTTCCTGGTGTTCGCGGCCAACGTGTTCGCGCTGATGGGCCTCCGCCAGCTGTACTTCCTGCTCGGCGACCTGCTGAAGCGGCTGATCTACCTGTCGCTGGGGCTGTCGGTGGTGCTGGCGTTCATCGGCGTCAAGCTGGTCCTGCACGCGATGCACGTGAACGAGCTGCCGTTCATCAACGGCGGTCACCACATCACCTGGGCGCCGGAGATCCCGATCTGGTTCTCGCTCGGCTTCATCATCGTCACGCTCGGCATCACCACCGTGGCCAGCCTGATGAAGTCGCGAAGCATCAAGTCCGACGAGACGTCCCCCGAGCTGGACCCGAAGAAGTCCTGAAAGCCAGGCCCCGGACCCTAGTGGTCCGGGGCCTTTCGGCTCAGTCGCGGCGGTTGCCGCGCGCCACCCAGGCCTCGACGCCGTCCAGGAACCGGTCGACCCCGAAGCTCAGCTCGAACGGCAGACCGTCACCAGCGGTCTGCTCGAGCTCTGCATCGTCTGCGCCGGTCTCGGCCGCCAGTACGCCGGACAGCGCCGGGAACTGCTCCGGGTCGAGGTAGCCGGCGACCAGATGCGCCACGTCGGCGACCGGCCGCGGGATACCGGCGTCGGTCTTGCGGTTGGTCGTCAGGTTCACGCTGATCTGCGCCGTGCCGCGGACGACGGCGGTCAGGTGCAGCGCCGCGACACTCGCCTGCCGCCCGGCCAGACCGGCCGCGACCAGGTGCCGCATCAGCTGCTCCAGCCAGGCCATCTGGTGCGGGCCCAATGAGGCGTGGTCGAGCGGCACCCGCATCATCCACGGCCGCAGTTGCAGGCCCGTCCAGAGCTTCTCGACCCATTGGCGGACCGCCTGCCGGAAGTCCGTGATGCCGGTCAGGTCGGGCGGCGCGCCGGCCCCGATGTCCGCCGCGACCTCGAGCAGCATCTCCTTGTTCGGGACGTGGTTGTAGAGCGACATCGGCGAGAAGCCGAGCTCCTTGGCGATCCGCTGCATGGACAGCGCCTCGAGCCCGTCGGCGTCGGCGATGTCGACCGCCGCCTGCGCGATCCGCTCGACGCTGAGCTGCGCCCGCGGCCCACGCCGGCCCTTGGCTCGCCCCGACCACAGCAGCGTCAGGCTGCGCTCGAGTTCTGGGTTGGTCCCCTCGGTCGTTGTCATCCACCATCCCGGTTCAGTTGCGGTTCCTAGGACATCCTAAATCTATGTACGTCGTACGTAAAACGTATGCTATACATAGTTACTGCCCGACTCCATACGAACGGACAGTCATGACAACGACCCTGAACCCACCAAGCAGTACAGGCAGTACTGCGCCGCGGCAGCGGCCGGTCTGGTGGCGCCGCCCCTGGATCGCCCCGCTGATGTTTGTGTGCGCAGCCTTCCTGGCCTTCTCCGTCCCGCCCTACGTGACCGGCAACCCGGAGAACTCCCGGCTGCCGATCCCCGAGGGCAACCCCGTCTACTTCTGGCTGCTGACCGCGCACGTCATGTTCGGCACCATCGCCATGACGACCGGCTGTTTCCAGATCTGGCCCGCGTTCCGCGCCCGGTACCGGCGCGGCCACCGCATCACCGGCCGCATCTACGTCTTCGCCGGAGTGCTTCCCGCCGGCCTGCTCGGGTTCTACATCGGCTGGTACACCGACGCCGGCCCGTCGGTGCGGGTCGCGAACCTGGTCGGATCGGCGCTCTGGCTGATCTTCACCTACGCCGCCTTCCGTGCGGCCCGGCAGAAGCGTTTCGACGCGCACCGCCGCTGGATGTCGCGCAGCTTCGCGCTGGCGATGTCGATCGCACTGAGCCGGGTGTTCAACATCGCGGCCACGATCATCCTGACGCCGCGCGTGGACACCACCTTCGGCGGCGACGAGCGAATGATGCACTTCACCGCCGCGAGCATCGGCGTCTGGATCAGCCCGCTGCTGCTGCTCGTACTGACCGACTATCTGCTCGAACGCCGCAAGCCCACCCCTGCCCGCGCCAACCGAGGAGCGAACTGATGAAGGTCTTCGTGGACCAGGACAGGTGCATGGCGTCCGGTCAGTGCGTACTGATCGCCGACGACGTGTTCGACCAGCGCCCCGAGGACGGCATCGCGACCGTGCTCGACGGCAACCCGGCCGACGACCGGATGCCCGACGTCGAGGACGCGGCGGCCGGTTGCCCGGCGCTGGCGATCACGGTCGAAGGCTGAGCACCGTGCTCGGTCAGGTCGTGATCGTGGGTGCTTCGGCCGCGGGTCTGTCCGCAGCCGAAGCATTGCGTGCCAAGGGGTACGACGGGCGGCTCACGCTGGTCGGGGAGGAGCGGCGGCTGCCGTACGACAGGCCGCCGCTGTCGAAACAGATCCTCTCCGGGCAGTGGCAGCCGGAGCGCTTGCAGCTCCGCGACGAGGCGGCGATCGGCCGGCTGGACGCCGAGCTCCGGCTGGGGGAGACCGCGATCGGGCTGGACGTGGCCCGGCGCGAGCTCGTCCTCGACGGCGGGGGCCTGACGTTCGACGGGCTGGTGATCGCGACCGGCGTCCGGCCGTGGCGGTTGTCCGGCGACGACGTGGCCGGCGTCTGTTCCATCCGGAGCCTCGACGACGCGCTCGCCTTGCGTGCGGCGTTGCAGGCCGGGCAGAAGGTGGTTGTCGTCGGCACCGGTTTTCTCGGTACCGAGGTTGCCGCGGCCTCCCGCGACCTGAACCTCGACGTCACGCTGGTGGGCCGCCAGTCCTCGCCGCTGGAGCGTCAGTTCGGCGCGCAGGTCGGCGAGTTGGTTGCGCAGACGCACAGCGACCACGGCGTACGGCTGCTGATGAACACCGGCGTACTGCGGTTCATCTCGGCCGGCCGTCGGGTAACCGGCGTCGAGCTGTCCGACCACCGAGTGATCAACGCGGACGTGGTCGTTGTGGCTGTCGGTGCGACGCCGGCGACGACCTGGCTCGCAGACTCCGGTCTGCGGATCGGCGACGGCGTCGAGTGCGATGCCGGCTGCCGTGCAGCACCCGGGATCTATGCCGCGGGCGATGTCGCCTCCTGGTACAACCCCTTGTTCGACAGGCAGATGCGGGTCGAGCACCGGCTCAACGCGACCGAGCAAGGGGCGGCCGCGGCCGCGAACCTGCTCGGCGCGGACCGGCCGTTCGCCTCCGTCCCGTACTTCTGGAGCCATCAGTACGACGCCCGCCTGCAGGCGTACGGGATCTTTTCGACCGGCGCCGAGACGACCGTGGTGTACGGCGCGGTCGCCGACCGCACGTTCGCGACCGCCTACGTCGAGAACGGGACGGTGGTCGGCGTACTCGGCTGGAACTGCCCACCGCGACGACTGCGTGAGCTCCGCCAACTGGTCGTCGACCGAGACACCCTGCGAAGGGACACCGCGCATGCGGCTGAAGACGTTCTTGTGGTTCGACAGCCAGGCTGAGGAGGCCGTCGAGCGCTACACGAAGGTGTTTCCCGCCTCGAGGGTCCTGCACCGGCAACGCGGTGCGGACGGGCGGGTCACGACGGTCACCTTCGAGGTCGCCGGGCAGCGGATGGTCGCCTACAACGGCGGCCTCCGTCGTGACTTCACTCCGGCGATCTCGTTGTACGTCGAATGTGACACCCAGCAGGACATCGACACCGCCTGGGCCGGACTCGTTGCCGGTGGCAAAGAAGGCCCCGGTGGCTCGCTGACCGACCGGTACGGGGTGACCTGGCAGATCGTCCCGCGCACGCTGCACACGATCCTGGCCGACGCCGAACCGGACGTCGCCGAACGCATCCTCTCCGCCCTCCACCTGATGAACAAGATCAGCATCCAAGGCCTGATCGACGCCGGCGCCCGCGCCTCCGTCGGTCGCGCCCTGGATCGCCCGGGTCCCGAACGGAGGTGGCAGACACAATGAATTCGAACAGTGCCGCACCGGACCGCGGTCGGTTGCGTGCCGCCTGGACGCTCGTACTGCTGGCGGTGTGCGGCGCCGAGCTGTCGTTCACCGCGGTCGCGGTGCCGGTCACGTGGGTGCTGCTGCCGTTGTTGCTGGTGATGTACGGCGCGGGTGTGCTCCTGATCCGCGAGGCGGTGGTCCGGGTCGGTGGCGGCTGGCCGAGTCTGGTGCTGCTCGGGGTGCACGTGGTGTTCAGCGTGCTCCTGCCGATCATGCTGATCGGCCTGATCTTCCCCGACCACCGCGCCGGCCCGTTCCTGCGCCGCGGCGGCCTCATCGCCTTCGGCATCCTGGCAGTACTGGGCGTCGTCGGCCTCCGCTTCACAATCGCAGCCACCCCAAGACCCCGGCTACCACGCACCAACACCATGGATCGCAGCATTCCTGATCGCCATCGCGGCACTCACCGTGATCGCACTACGGTGCGGTGGAGCGGTTCTGTGGAGTGGGGTCCGGAGCATCAGCTCTGGATGGCCGGAGGAATCCTGGTTTCGCACACCGCGTTCATGGCGCCTGCTGCACCCGTTTCGGTTGTCGCGGGCGCGATCACCATCGTGCTGGAGATCGTGCTGCTGATGCTCCTGGCGCGCCGGGTACGGCGACACGCCCAGCAAGCAGCGGTCTAGAAGCGCGCGGCCGTCACCAGCGTGGCGCGGCGGTCGTCGGTCAGCGGTCCGTTTTCGAGGCGTTTACCGGTCTCCGACGCGTGCAGCATGCCGGCCGCGGACACGAACCCGACGTGGTGCACCGGCTTCCCGGCGCGCCCGAAGAAGTACAGGTCGCCGGGACTGACGTCGTCGATCGGGATGTTCGGCAGGGTGTCGGCCTGGTCGTGCGCGTCCCGCGGCGTCCGCAGCCCGAGCACCCGCGCGACGGCATGGATCAGCCCAGAGCAGTCCAGCCCGTACGCCGACGTACCGCCCCACAGGTACTCGAGCCCCAGGAACTGCTCGCCCAGACGCAGACGCTCCTCGACCGCGGCCGGCTCCGAGGCGAGCCGCAGCGCGGCGTCCTGCAGCCAGCCCGACCCGCCATCCGGAGTCGCCACCCGCGTGTGACCGTCAGCACGCTCGTCGGACGCCAGCACGGTGCCGAACGACAGCTCCGCCACCGGGCGGCCACCGGGCTCGGCCAGCAGTGTGGCTGACGGTACCGCGATCGCGACCGGGTCGGCCGCGCTCTGCGGCAGCTCGCCCAGATGGCTCGACGGGATCCAGCCCGGATACCCGAGCTCGTCCTGGGACGACGGCTGCCAGGGCGCGGCGATCTCGGCCCAGCCGTCGCGTTCGGAGCGCACCAGCACCGGCTCGGCGAACAGCAGTTGGGTCAGGGTCCGGCCGTGCAGGCCGAGCCGGGTCTCGGTGTCCATCGACTTCGCCCAGCCGGCTACGTCGGGTTGTGCGGCGGTCGCGGGCGCGTCGATGTCACGCGGCGCGTCCGGAGACGTCCAGACAGTGCTGACCGGGACCTTGGTGGCGGCTAACCTCATGAGCTCAAGCCTGTCACGCCCAGCCCCGGAGCAGAAGGCAGGTGGATCTTCGAGCCCTCGTACCGGATGCCGCCGGTGACCGCGGGCTCCCGCAGCCACCAGGCGGCGTCGAGATCGTTCACCGCCGTCGTCGGGTACGCCGCGACCAAGGCGGCCGCCGCGCCGACGCCGACGTGGCCCTCCATCATGCAGCCGACGATCGCGCCGAGGCCGTGCTCGCGGGCCAGCTCGAGGAGTGTGCGCGCCGTCGCCAGGCCGCCGCACTTGGCGAGCTTCACGTTCACCAGATCGGCTGCGCCGGACCGGATCACGTTCACGAGGTCGCGGACGCTGAACACCGACTCGTCGGCGAGGATCGGCGTACTGACCCGGTCGGTCACCCACGCCATGCCGTCCAGGTCGGCGGCGGCGACCGGCTGCTCGACGAACTCGATCGCACAGCCGGAGTCCTCGAGCGCGCGGATCACGGTGACCGCGTCGCGGCGGGTCCAGCCCTGGTTGGCGTCCAGCCGGAGCCGCGGCTCCGGGCCGATCGCCGACCGCACCCGGCGGACCCGCTCGACGTCGCCGGCGGCGTCGGTGCCGACCTTGATCTTCAGTACGTCGAAGCCGTCCGCAATCCGCGCCGTGCCGGCCTCGGCCAGCGCGTCCGCGTCGCCGACCGACAACGTCATGTCGGTCTGCACCACGTCGACCGTCGAGCCGAGGAACGCGTGCAGCGTCTGCCCACGGCGCCGGGCCGCGAGGTCGTGCAGCGCGACGTCAACCGCGTCCTTGGCCGCGAAGTTGCCGACCGCCGCGGACTGGACGCGGCGCAACGCCTCGGTCAGGTCGTCCGGGCCGAGCCCCTCGAGTGCGGTGCTGATCGGTCCCTCGATGCACGCCTGCGAACCGGCGAGCGAGTCACCGGTCACCTTCCAGACCTGCGGTGCCTCGCCCCAGCCGCTGAGCTCGCCGTCGGTCAGCTCGACGAGCAGCGACTCGGCGTGCGTCGCCGTACGCAAAGCGGTGATGAACGGCGTGTGCAGCGGGGCCGACACCAAATGCGTTCTGAGCTTCACCGCACGGACCCCAGGTCGTGGCGGTGGTTCCAGGCCTCCAACGCGATCGAGGCGATCAGCTCTTGCGCCTCCGCGTCCGGCAGCTCGGACGTCGTGCATGCGACCAGTACGAACGGGTCCGCGTCGGTGGGACGGACGATGCCGCCGTCGTGCCGGATCCGGGTGTCCCAGCCGTTCTTGTGCTCGACCCTGGTCCCGGCCGGCAGCTGTGCGGGGATCTCGCCGTTCCACTGGTTGCCTGCCAGCAGGTCGCGCAGGTAGTCGCCGGAGGCACCTTCCTGGTTGCCCACCGCAACGAGGACGCCGGCCATCCCGGCCGGGCTCATCAGGTTGCTGATCCCGGACCGTGCGGCGGGCATGTCGTCGATGCCGCGCTGGATCCGCGATTCGGCGGGGGAGCCGGGCAGGGTCGCCTCGGTCAGCGCCGCATGCGCTGCGGGGATCCCGACCTGTTCGAGCACGAGGTCGGTCGCGAGGTTGCTGGAGCGGGTGATCATCTCGGTCGCCAGCCAGCCGAGCGGCACCTGGGTGCCGAGCTTCGTCCAGGTCGCAGGCGCCTCGTCTTCGTCCGGGTCCACGCCGAACCGGCCGCCGGCCGCGGACTCGAAGTCGTTGTGCACCGTCACCGGCCGGTCCAGCGCCAGCTCACCGGCCTCGACCTTGCGCATCATCGCCATCGCGACCGGCAGCTTCATCGTGCTCGCGGAGTAGTGCGTCCGCTCCGCCTCGTGCACGAACACCGGTACGCCGTCCAGCCGGCCCAGCCAGACCCCGAACTCCCCGCTCCCGTCCACCCGCTGGAGCAGCTCCGCGATTCCCATGCGGTCACCCAATCACAACGGCGGACCTGGCAGACTGCCGAGGGTGTCCCGTGCAACCGGTAGGCGACAGGATCCACTCGAGGCCCTGATCCAGCCTCCGGTCGGCAGGGCTCTCGGCATCCTCCTCGGCTTCGCCGCCGACCGCGTCCTGGGCGATCCGCGCCGTCTGCACCCGGTCGCCGGCTTCGGCCAGGCAGCAGCCAGCCTGGAGAAGCACTTGTACGCCGACTCGCGCCCAGCCGGCGTCAGCTACACGGCGACCCTGGTCGGCACCTCAGCAGTCCTCGGCGTCGCGATCGAGCGACTCACCCGCAAGCATCCAGTCCTGTACGTCGCCGCAACCGCGACCGCTACGTGGGCGGTCCTCGGCGCCCGCAGCCTGGAGCGTGAGGCGCAGACCATGGCCACCCTGCTGGAAGAGAAGGACATCCCCGCCGCCCGCGATCGGTTGAGCCACCTGTGCGCCCGCGACGCGACCGCGCTGGAGTCCGACGAGCTGGCCAGGGCGACGGTCGAGTCCCTCGCCGAGAACACCTCGGACGCGTGCGTCGCGCCGCTGGTGTGGGGCGGAGCGTTCGGTATCCCCGGGCTGCTTGCGTACCGGGCGGCGAACACGCTGGATGCCATGGTCGGCTACCGGTCGCCCAAGTACCGGAACTTCGGATGGGCGTCAGCGCGACTGGACGACGTACTGAATCTGCTGCCGGCGCGGGTGTGCGCAGTGCTGACGGCGCTCGTGTCGGGGCGGCCGGCGGAGACCGTCGCGGTCTGGCAGCGCGACGCGCGGAAGCATCCGAGCCCGAACGCCGGCCCGGTCGAGGCAGCGTTCGCGGGTGCGCTCGGCGTGACGCTGGGCGGGACCAACGACTACGGCAGCTACGTCGAGGATCGCGGCACCCTGGGCGACGGCCCGGCGCCAACAGTCCCCGACGTCCGCCGTACGGCCGAACTCGCCCGGTGCGTCGGCGTCGCGGTGGCCGCCCTCGCCACCATCATCTCGTTGCGTCCGAGAATCCGTGGGTCCCGGGCCTCGAATCGTCGGACTCAAGCGGTCGGACTGGGGAAGGGGAAGCGATGGGGTTGAGTCATCGGCCGTTGCGGATCGCGATGATCCGGCACGGGGAGTCCGAGGCGAATCTGGACAAGACGATCTACGAACGCATCCCGGACCACGCGGTGCCGCTGACCGCCCTGGGGCACCAGCAGGCTGCCAAGGCCGGACGGGGGCTGCGGGAGCTGTTCGAGAACGAGCCGGTCCGCGTGTACGTGTCGCCGTACCTGCGGGCCCGGCAGACGCTCGACTCGCTCGGGCTGGACGACCTTCTCCAGTTGCCGCGCGAGGAGCCGCGGCTGCGCGAACAGGACTGGGCCAATCTGCAGGTCACCGAAGACATCGAGCGGCAGGAGAAGCTGCGGGACTCGTTCGGGCACTTCTACTACCGGTTCACCCACGGTGAGTCGGGTTCGGACGTGTACGACCGGGTGTCGACGTTCCTGGAGACGATGCACCGCGACTTCGAGAGCCCGGACGCGCCGCGGAACGTGCTGCTGGTGTCGCACGGGCTCACGATGCGGCTGTTCTGCATGCGCTGGTTCCACTGGTCGGTACGGTTCTTCGAGTCGCTGCGGAACCCGGGGAACGCGGAAACACGCGTCCTGCTGCGGCAACCGGATTTCCGGTACAAGCTGGACCGGCCGTTCGAGCAGTGGACAGCCTACGAACCGACGGACCAAGAGCGTCAGGCTTGGTTGGGTAGCAATGGGTGAGACGACGGAACGGGAGCGATCGGCATGGTTGTAGAGCAGACGCGGGACGCCGTACTGGACCTGCTGGCGAGCCTGTCGCCCGCACAGCTCGCCAAGATCAGGGCGCCGTTCGACACCCCGGACCACAAGGAGTGGACGTACCTGCCGGGGGACCGGCCCGGGCTGCAGCTGTCGGAGCTGACACCGGCGCAGCAGTTGCTGGCGAAACGGATCGTCGAGCTCGGCTGCAGCGAGCGCGGCGCGGCCGACTCGTGGGCGGTGCTGGACGCGGAGGTCATCCTGCGCGGCATCCCCGCGCTGCCGGAGTCGGGGCACTGGGAGGGCTCCGTCCTCGGCGAGCGGTTCTTCCTGCGCGTGCTCGGCGACCCGTCCGGTACCGGGCCGTGGGCCTGGCGGCTGAACGGTCACCACCTGGCGCTGCATGTGATGGTCGTGGACGGGGCGATTGCGTTCACACCGCAGTTCATCGGGTCGAACCCGGCCGAAGTACTGACCGGCCCCGAGACCGGCCGCCGGTTCCTGGCCGCTGAGCAGGACCTGGGCTTCCAGCTGCTGCATGCGCTGGAGCCCGGACAGCTCGAGGTCGCACACGTCTCGCAGGACGCCCCCGACGACCTCCTGACCCGCCACGACCCGGTCGCCGACGCGTCGCTCCTGCACCGCGGCCTGCCGTACGGCGACATGAACGAGGACCAGCGTCAGATCCTGAGCCTCCTCATCGGCCAGTACGTCGGACGTGCGGCCGGTCCGATCGGTCTGCAGACCTGGCAGGACATCACCGCTCAGGGCATTGAGCAGCTGACGTTCGCCTGGGCCGGTGAGACCCAGCCGGGTGTCGGGCACCGCCACTACTACTCCGTGGCCGGCCCGACGTTCCTTGCGGAGTACGACAACACCCAGGACAACGCGAACCACATCCACTCGGTCTGGCGTGACCTGCGCAACGACTGGGGTACGGACCTGCTCGCGGCGCACTACGCAATGCACCGATAGAGTCAGCGACGTCAATCGACGGCATTCGCAGGAACCCGGTGTGAATCCGGGACGGTCCCGCCACTGTGACCCCGCGAGGGGGAGTCAGGAACTGCCGCCGTCGTACCTGTAGCTGGGGCGTGGATACCCCGGGAAGGAACGCGTGCGTATGCCTGCGAAGCTGCTGTTGCTGTCCACCGCCGACACGGACCTGCTGGCTGCCGCACAGGCCGCTGCCGGGTGGAAGGTGGCGAACCCGGCGCGGCTGGACGTCGCCGAGCTCGGTCCGCTGCTCGACGACGCGGATGTGGTCGTCGTCCGCCTGCTCGGCGGCAAGCGAGCCTGGGAGGAAGGCCTCGACGCGGTCCTCGCCTCGGGCAAGCCGGCCGTGGTCGTCAGCGGTGAGGCGGCGCCGGACGCCGAGCTGATGTCGCTGTCGACCGTTCCTGCTGGCGCGGTGACCGAGGCCCTCGCGTATCTCCGCGAGGGTGGAGCGGACAACCTGCGCAACCTGGCCGGGTTCCTGCGCGACACGCTGCTGCTCACCGGCGACGAGTTCGAGCCGCCGCGTGCGCTGCCGGCGTACGGCGTCCGTGGCGAGTTCGTCGAGGACGAACGGCCGGTGGTCGGGATCGTCTACTACCGCGCCCACGAGATCTCCGGGAACACTGCCTTCGTCGACGTACTGGCTGCCGCCGTTGCCGACGCTGGTGCGCAGCCGTTGCCGGTGTACTGCGGGACGCTCCGCGGGCTCGACCCGACCTCACCCGACAATGCGGGGCTGTTCGAGCTGCTCCGCAAGTGCGACGTGCTGGTGACGACCCTGCTCGCCGCGGGCGGATCCGTTGCGGCGAACGCGAGCGCCGGCGGTGCGGACGACGCGTGGGACGCCGGTGCGCTGGCCTCGTTGGACATCCCGTTGATCCAGGGGCTCGCGCTGACCTCGACGCGCGAGCAGTGGGTGGACAGCGATGCGGCCGTCAGCCCGCTGGACGCGGCGACGCAGGTCGCGATCCCGGAGTTCGACGGGCGGCTGATCTCGGTGCCGTTCTCCTTCAAGTCGTACGACGCCGACGGGCTGGCCCGGTACGCGCCGGACCCGGAACGGTGCGCGCGGCTCGCCGGGATCGCGGTCGCGCACGCACGGTTGCGCCACGTACCGGTCGCCGAGAAGCGGATCGCGCTGGTGCTGTCCTCGTACCCGACGAAGCACGCGCGGATCGGGAACGCGGTCGGTCTCGACACGCCCGCGTCGGCGGTCGTGCTGCTCGGGCAACTGAAGGACGCGGGCTACGACGTCGGCGACCTGGATCCGGACGAGCTGGAGGGTGACGGGCTGATCCACCAGCTGATCGCGGCCGGCGGGCACGACGTCGACTGGCTCACCGACGAGCAGCTCGAGAACGCGGTCGCCAAGGTGCCGCTCTCCACGTACGCCACCTGGTTCTCCCGTACGCCGGAATCGTTGCAGGAGGCAATGATCGAGGCATGGGGCGAGGCGCCCGGCTCGTTGTACGTCGACACCTCCGGCGACGAGCCGGCGATCGCGCTCGCGGCGCTGCGGTTCGGGAACGTCGTGCTGATGATCCAGCCGCCGCGGGGCTTCGGTGAGAACCCGGTCGCGATCTACCACGATCCGGCCCTGGCGCCGTCGCACCACTACCTCGCGGCGTACCGGTGGCTGGAGGCGAGCGTCGAGGAGGGCGGCTTCGGCGCCCAGGCCGTCGTTCATCTCGGCAAGCACGGGACGCTGGAATGGCTGCCGGGCAAGGGGATCGGCCTGGCCGCCGACTGTGCACCGGACGCCGTACTCGGGAACCTGCCGATGATCTACCCGTTCATCGTGAACGATCCGGGCGAGGGGACGCAGGCCAAACGGCGCGCGCACGCGACGGTCGTCGACCACCTGGTGCCGCCGATGGCGCGCGCCGAGACGTACGGCGACATGGCGAAGCTGGAGTACCTGCTCGACGAGTACGCGACCGTCTCCGCGCTGGACCCGGAGAAGGTGCCGACGCTGCGCGCGCAGATCTGGACGCTGATCCAGGCGGCGCAGTTGCACCACGACCTGCACACGTCGGACAAGCCGTCGGACGACGAGTTCGACGAGTTCGTACTGCACCTGGACGGGTATCTGTGCGAGATCAAGGACGTACAGATCCGCGACGGGCTGCACATACTCGGCGGTGCGCCGATCGGTGAGGCGCGGGTGAATCTGGTGCTCGCCGTACTGCGGGCGCGGCAACTGTGGGGTGGTTCGTACTCGATCTCCGGGCTGCGCGCGGCGCTCGGGAACACGTTCGGTGTCGACGAAGCCGCGCTGCTGGCGGACCCGGGCCGTGCCGTGCCGGAGCTCGCGGACCTCGCGACGCTGGCCGATCTGCCGGCCGTGAGCGCCGCGGACGGGGTCGATCTGCTGGAGTCGGTCGCGCGGAAGCTCGTCGTCGGGATGGAGACGATGAGCTGGGACGCGACGAAGGTTCCGGTCGTGATCGCCGAGGTGCTCGGCCGCGACTCCGACGAGGTCGCAGCGTCGCTCACCTTCGCCGCCACCGAGGTCGTCCCGCGTCTTGAACGTACCGGCGACGAGCTCGCGAACGTGCTCCGGGCCCTGGACGGACGGTTCGTGGAAGCCGGACCGTCCGGATCCCCGACCCGCGGCCTCGTCAACGTGCTGCCGACCGGGCGGAACTTCTACGCCGTCGACCCGAAGGCGATCCCCAGCCGGAACGCCTGGGACGTGGGCGTCGCCCTCGCCGACTCGCTGATCGCCCGGCACCGGACCGAGACCGGCGAGTACCCGCGGTCCGTCGGCCTGACCGTCTGGGGCACGTCGGCGATGCGTACCCAGGGCGACGACCTGGCCGAGGTGCTGTGGCTGCTCGGCTGCCGCCCGGTCTGGGACGAGGCGTCGCGCCGCGTGACGAGCTTCGAGGTGGTCGACCTGGATGAGGTCGGCCGGCCGCGGATCGACGTGACGATCCGGATCTCCGGGTTCTTCCGGGACGCGTTCCCGCACGTGGTCGCGCTGCTCGACGAGGCCGTCCGGACGGTCGCCGCCCTCGACGAGTCGCCCGACGGCAACTACCTGAAGGCCCACGTCGACGCCGACGTTGCTGCCGGCAACGACGTACGGCGGTCCACGGCCCGGGTCTTCGGCTCCAAGCCCGGCTCGTACGGCGCCGGGCTGCTGCCGCTCGTCGACGCGCGCAACTGGCGTACCGACGCGGAGCTCGCCGAGGTGTACGCGGTGTGGGGCGGGTATGCGTACGGCAAGGATCTCGACGGGGCCGAGGCGCGTGGGTCGATGGAACGCGCGTACGCCCGGATCCAGGTGGCCGCGAAGAACGCCGACACCCGCGAGCACGACATCATGGACTCCGACGACTACTTCCAGTACCACGGCGGCATGATCGCGATGGTGCGGCACCTGACGGGCGCGAACCCGAAGGCGTACGTCGGCGACTCCGCCGTGCCCGCGCAGGTGAAGACGCGGACCCTGGACGAAGAG
Source organism: Kribbella sp. NPDC048928 (assembly GCF_043197975.1). Classification (NCBI taxonomy): domain Bacteria; kingdom Bacillati; phylum Actinomycetota; class Actinomycetes; order Propionibacteriales; family Kribbellaceae; genus Kribbella; species Kribbella sp. NPDC048928. The sequence continues at coordinate 618,564 of NZ_JBICUC010000003.1, forward strand.
GCGAAGCGAATCTTTCGTGCCCGGGTGGTGAACCCGCGGTGGATGGCGGCGATGCGGCGGCACGGGTACAAGGGCGCGTTCGAGATGGCGGCGACCGTCGACTACCTGTTCGGATACGACGCGACCGCGGGCGTCGTGGACGACTGGATGTACGAGTCGCTGACCAAGGAATACGTCGCCGACCCGGAGATGGCCGAGTTCTTCCGCACGTCGAACCCGTGGGCGCGGCACGGGATCGCGGAACGGCTGCTCGAGGCCGCCCAGCGCGGTCTCTGGGCGGAACCGTCCGACGCGGCGCTGGAGACACTGCGGAACGCAGTCCTTGAGACGGAGGGTGACATCGAGGACCGCGGCTGATTGGGTGGACGCATGCCCCAACCGATGCTCCGGGTCCTGATCACCAACGACGACGGTTATCTGGCGCCCGGGATTCGGGCCCTCGCACCGGCGATCGCCGAGCTCGGGCACGAGGTCCGCGTGGTCGCGCCGCTGCTCGACGAGAGCGGGGTCGGCTCGGCCCGCGCCGGGATGGTCGGTCGGCCGGTCCGGACGGCCGTCGACGAGGAGCACGGCGTCACGTACACCGGCATCGAGGGGACGCCCGCGCTCGCGGTGACGATGGCCTGTGTCGGCGCGTTCGGCCCGCCGCCGGACCTGGTGCTGTCCGGGATCAACCGCGGGCTGAACATCGGCATCTCGATCTTCCACTCCGGCACCGTTGCGGCGGCACTGACCGCCGCGGAGCTGGGGCTGTCGGCGGTTGCCGTCAGCATGGATGCCGACGACCCACAGCACTGGCCGACCGCGGCGACGGTCGCTGTGGAGGCGCTCGACTGGATCCGGGACGAGCCCGCCGGTACGGTCCTCAGCCTGAACGTGCCCGACCGCCCGCTGGACCAGCTGGCCGGCGTCCGGCACGCGTCGCTGGCGGTGCCACGACGTACTCGCCTGGTCGGCACCCAGGCCCCGACCGGTGAGCCGATGGTCATCGTCGAGCGCCCCGGCATCCCACCCGTCCCCGGCACCGACGAGGCCCTCCTGGCCGAAGGCTTCGTCACAGTCACCCCCATCATCGGCATCCGCGAGGTCCCCGACGACACCGCCGCCACCGCCCTCGCCAAACGCCTCACCCGCTGACGTCTGCAGTTGGACAGTACGTATACGCCCACTGCCTGGCCCCGCAGGCGGGCCGCACCAGGCAATGCCTGCTCAGTGGGCATATACGTACTGTCCAATTGCAGATCGCGGCTGGGCAGGGGATGTGAGGCTGGTCGCTGGCTGGTGGGGTTGGGTGTGCCATGATCGGGCGGACGGTTGTGGAGGAACACCGGTGATCGGCTGTGGCCGAGAGTCCGGGGCGGTCCCGCCACTGTGACCGGGGAGTGGTTCCCGGAAGCCAGGACATCTGCGGCCGTCCGTGGGTCCGCGGTCGCGCGGGCCTGCGTACCAGTGCCGTAGCGGGCGTGGACACCCGCTCGACGAAAGGGACCACCGCCGATGCGGGCTGCTACGCCGACCAGTCTTCCGTTCAGCTTTCCGTTCACCGCGGTCGTCGGGATGGACGACCTCCAGCTGGCCCTGATCCTGGCGGCGATCTCGCCGGCGATCGGTGGCGTACTGATCCGCGGCGAGAAGGGGACGGCGAAGTCGACTGCCGTCCGCGCGCTGACCGAGATCCTGCCGCCGGTCGACGTGGTCGCGGACTGCCGCTTCTCGTGTGATCCGGGGCGTCCTGATCCGACCTGTCCTGATGGACCGCATGTGGGGTCCGGTGCGGAGATCGGCGGCGGTGCGGTCGGCTCTGTGTCGAGGCCGGCGCGGTTGGTCGAGTTGCCGGTCGGGGCGACCGAGGATCGGGTGCTGGGGTCTCTGCACCTGGAGAAGGCGCTCGCGGAGGGTGTGACGGCGTACGAGCCGGGGTTGCTGGCTGCTGCGCATCGCGGCTTGCTGTACGTCGACGAGGTCAACCTGCTGCACGATCATCTGGTTGACGTACTGCTCGATGCTGCCGCGATGGGGCGGGCGACTGTGGAGCGTGACGGGGTGTCGGTGGTGCATCCGGCGCGGTTCGTGCTCGTCGGCACGATGAACCCGGAGGAGGGCGAGCTCCGGCCGCAGCTCCTCGACCGGTTCGGGTTGACCGTCGACGTGGTCGCGAGCCGTGATCCTGCTGTTCGGGTCGAGGTGATGCGCGCGCGGCTTGCGTACGAGGCGGATCCGGTGGCGTTCGTCGCTCGGTACGAGGGGCCGCAGCGCGAGCTAGCCGAACGGATCGTGAAGGCGCAGGACCTGCTGTCCGAGGTGATCCTGACCGACGCGGCGCTGCGGCAGATCGCGGAGATCTGCGCGGCGTTCGACGTCGACGGGATGCGCGCCGACCTGGTCACGGCCCGTACGGCGGTCGCCCACGCCGCCTGGTCAGGGCGCACCGTCGTCGAGGTCGAAGACGTCCGCGCTGCCGCCAAACTGGCCCTCCCGCACCGCAAACGCCGCAACCCCTTCGACGCCCCGGGCCTGGACGCCGACCAACTAGAACAAGCCATCAACAACAGCACCCCACCCGAAAACCCAGACGACGACCCAACCCCAAACGACCCAAACGACCCGAACGACCCGGACGGGCCGGGTGGCGGAGGAGCAGACGGACCCGCTGGCCAGCCGGGCAGCGGTGGGGCAGACGCCGCCGATGCGGCGGGCAGGGCCCGCGAGCCCGGCGGTGCGGCGGACTGCGCTCGGCGCGCAGGCGATGGGTGGCGGGGCGACGACGAGCGCGGGGACGGCGAGCGGGCTGACGGCGAGCGCGGGGACGGCGGCCGCGGGGACGACCGGCGGGGTGAAGGCGAGGCCGGGCCGCGTGCGGGAGGCGCCTCACGGCGCGGAGGAGAGGCTGGGCGTGCCGAGAGCGAGGGCGATGGCGAGCGGGACGGGGAGGTTGTTGGGAGTTCGGAGCCCTACAAGGCTCGGTTGTTGCGGGTGGGGGCGGCTGGGGTTGGGGTTGCGGGGCGGCGGTCTCGGGCTTTGACGGAGGTGGGGCGGGTTGTGGGGGAGCGGGCCCGGGTCGGGCGGGAGGCGGGGCGGCCGCATGTGCTCGGTACGGTTCGGAGCGCGGCGCCGTACCAGAAGCTGCGGGGGCGGAACGGCCCTGGGCTGGTGGTGCGTGCGGATGACGTACGGATGGCGGTCCGCGAAGGCCGCGAAGGCAACCTCGTGCTGTTCTGCGTCGACGCGTCCGGTTCGATGGGTACGAAGAAGCGAATGGGCGCGGTGAAGACAGCGATCGTCTCGCTCCTGCTCGACGCGTACCAACGCCGCGACACCGTCGGACTCGTCACCTTCGCCGGCTCGTCCGCGACGATCGCACTCCCGCCGACCGGCAGCGTCGAGACCGCCGTACGTCGCCTGGAATCCCTCCCCACCGGCGGCCGGACGCCGCTCGCCGAAGGACTCCTGCAGGCCGACGACGTACTGCGGATCGCCGCGATCCGCGACCCGCGCCGGCGTCCGCTCCTGGTGCTCGTCACCGACGGCCGCGCCACGCACGGCGACCAGGCGTTCGCCCGCGCCCGGCAGACCGCCGGCCGGCTGGCCCAGCGCGGCACCGCCACCGTCGTGGTCGACTGCGAACCGCGCCGCGGCGTCCGCCTCGGTCTGGCCGCGGAGCTCGCCGCCGACCTCGGCGCGGAGTACCTCGACCTCGGAGACGTTGCCGCCGGCAACCTGATCCGGACGGTCACCGAGCGGAAGGCGGCCTGAGATGCCGAAGGGGCAGCCGGCCGCGGTGCCGGACGACGGCCTGACCACCCGCCAGCGCCGCAACCGGCCGCTGCTGATGGTGCACACCGGCGAGATGAAGGGGAAGTCGACCGCCGCGTTCGGGATGGCGCTGCGCGCCTGGAACCAGGGCTGGAACCTCGGGGTCTTCCAGTTCGTGAAGAGCGCCAAGTGGAAGGTCGGCGAGGAGAGCGCATTCAAGGCGCTCGGCGAACTCCACGTGACGACGGGGCAGGGCGGACCGGTCGAGTGGCACAAGATGGGCGAGGGCTGGAGCTGGTCCCGCAAGGCCGGCACCGAAGCGGACCACGCTGCCGACGCACTCGAGGGCTGGCGGGAGATCCAGCGTCGGCTGGCCGCGGAGACGCACGACCTGTACGTCCTGGACGAGTTCACGTATCCGATGAAATGGGGCTGGATCGACGTCGACGAGGTCGTCGAGACGCTGGCCGGCCGGCCCGGTCACCAGTACGTCGTGATCACCGGCCGCGCCGCGCACCCGAAGCTCCTCGAGGCCGCGGACCTGGCCACCGAGATGACCAAGCTCAAACACCCGATGGACGCCGGGCAGAAGGGCCAGAAGGGCATCGAGTGGTGATCCCGCGGGTGGTGATCGCCGCACCGGCCTCGGGTGCGGGAAAGACCACGGTCGCGGTCGGGCTGATGGCGGCGTTGCGGCAGGCGGGGCACGCGGTGGCCGGGTTCAAGGTCGGGCCGGACTACATCGACCCCGGGTTCCACGCGGTCGCGACCGGACGGCCGGGGCGGAACCTCGACCCGATGCTGTCGGGGGAGGAACTGATCGCGCCGCTGTTCGCTCACGGCTCCGCGGGCACGGACCTGGCCGTCGTCGAGGGCGTCATGGGGCTGTACGACGGAGCGCTCGGGACGGAAGGGTTCTCGTCGACGGCGCATGTGGCGAAGCTGTTGAAGGCGCCGGTGATCCTGGTGGTCGACGCGTCGGCGGCGGGCCGGAGCGTCGGCGCCGTTGTGCAGGGGTTCGTTGCCTTTGACACCGAAGTACGGATCGTCGGCGTGATCCTGAACAAGGTCGGCTCGGACCGGCACGAGGCCGAGGTACGCGCCGGCGTCGCGCCCACCGGCGTACCGGTGCTGGGCGTCCTGCGCCGCGACACGCGGCTGACGGTCCCCAGCCGGCACCTCGGCCTCGTACCGGCCAACGAACAACGCACCCAGGCCGAAGCAGCGGTAGAAGCCGCCGCAGAACTGGTCCGCCAAGGCGTGGACCTCGAAGCTGTAATAACAGCAGCCAAGGTCGCGCCGGCCGTCGAGACAACTCCCTGCACACCACACAGCGAGGCCACGGAACCGGCAGGCCGGCGGCCAGTGGTTGCTTTGGCGGGTGGGCCGGTGTTCTCGTTCCATTACACCGAGACAAGCGAGCTGCTGACCGCAGCGGGCGCCGACGTGGTCACGTTCGATCCGCTGACCGACAGGTTGCCCGAGGCAACCGCAGCGCTGTACCTCGGCGGCGGCTTCCCCGAGCTGCATGCCGAAGCGCTCTCCGCCAACGTCGAGCTCCGTACCCAGGTCGCGAAGGCAGTCGCCGACGGCCTTCCAGTGGTCGCGGAGTGCGCCGGCCTGCTCTACCTCTGCCGCGAGCTGGACGGCCACCCGATGACCGGCGTACTGCCCGCCGGCGCGCGCATGACCGGCCGGCTCACGCTCGGCTACCGGACGGCAGTCGCCGCGGCGACGACCGAGTTCTTCGACGAAGGACGCCGCGTCCGCGGGCACGAGTTCCACCGCACCACGGTCGACCTCGATCACGACGTACAGCCCGCCTGGCATCTGCCCGCCGGCGTCGAGGGCATCACGCTCCCGCACGTGCACGCGTCGTACCTGCACCTGCATTGGACCGCGACCCCGGACGTCCCGGCCCGCGTGGTCGCCGCTGCCCGTAAGTACGCGCGATGAGCCTCGTCGTCGGAGTCGGACTCCGAGCCGGTACGTCGTACGCCGAGCTGCGCGACCTGGTCCATCGGGTCGTCACCGGCGAGGTCCACCTCGTCGTCACGATCGAGGGCCGCGAGACCGAGCCCGCCGTACAGCAACTGGCCGACGAACTCGGCGCCGAACTGCGCACGTTCAGCAAAGCCGAGCTGGCCGAGCAGCCCGCGCCGACGCCGAGCGAGCAGGTGGACCAACTCAGCGGGATCCCCAGCGTCGCCGAAGCAGCCGTCCTCGCCACCGGCGCGCACCTTGTCACCCCCAAACAACGCACCGCCAACGCCACCGTTGCCACCGGCCACCTGCCCGCCCCCGGCTATGAAGAGGTGGAGCGCGCGGTGGTGCATCGCGTGATCGCCGAGCGACGCGACGTACGACGCGGGTTCCTGGACGTCCCGATCGACGACGAGCTGCTGACTCGGGTACTAGAGGCAGCCCATCGCGCCCCGAGCGTGGGGCTGAGCCAGCCGTGGGACTTCCTGCTGATCCGGGAGCGTACGACCCGGCAGAAGGTGCATGCGCTGGCGATGCAGCAGCGGGACGCGTTCGCGGCCTCACTGCCGGCGGATCGCCGGACGGCGTTCGACGGGCTGAAGATCGAGGCGATCCTCGACACCCCGTTGAACATCGCGGTCACCTGCGACCCGGGCCGCGGCGGCCGGCACGTCCTCGGCCGGCATGCGGATCCGCGCACCACCTGGTTCTCGGCCGCGATCGCGATCCAGAACCTCTGGCTCGCCGCCCGCGCCGAAGGACTCGGCGTCGGCTGGGTCTCGTTCTTCGGCCCGCAGGAGGTCGCCGACGTCCTCGGCCTGCCCGCGCACGTCGAGCTGGTCGGCTACCTGTGCGTCGGGTACGTCGACGAGTTCGCCGCGGCGCCCGAACTCGTGCGATCCGGCTGGGCGAAGCGCCGTCCACTGTCCTGGGCGGTCCACCAGGAGGAATGGGGGCGGCGGGACAGTTCGATCGTCGAGGACGCGCTGCACGCGGCGCAGGAGGCCGTACCGGCGACCGGTCAACGGGTGCATGTGATCGTCGGCGGCGCCGCGTCCGACCTCGGTCGGCCCGATGTCCTCGTGGTCGATCTCCGCGAGGAACGGCCGGAGCAGGACTTCGGCGTACTGTGGCGGCCGGCGCGGACACCCGCCGAGGCCGAGGAGTACGGGGTGGAGATCGCCCGCGATCTGGCGCTGCAGGGTGTAGGCCAACTCGACGTACAGGTCGCCGCCGGGTCAGTGGTCGCGGAGGCCCTGGCCGCTGGTTTGCGGACCGGTGCGTCGGCCTGTGGTCTGTCACACTCCTCCGCATGAGTGAGCCGATGTACGTCCCCGCCTTCTCGATGAAGCAGCGCGTCACGATGATGGCGAACAAGTACGAGCTGATCACCACCAACCCGGACGGGAGCGACGGGCAGCTGCTCGCGTTCGCGCAGCAGAAGCGGATGGCGTTCAAGGAGCAGGTGACCTTCTACACCGACGACACCAAGACGCAGCCGGTGTTCTCTTTCAAGGCCCGTAAGACGATCGACCTCGGCTCCGGATACGACGTGTTCGACGCCGACGGGCAGTCGATCGGGTGGTTCAAGAAGGAGTTCGGCAAGAGCCTGCTGCGGTCCAGCTGGCAGCTCAGCGCGCCCGGCATCGACGCGGACGGTACGGAGCGGAACCCGACCATCGCGATCGTCCGCCGGGTCTGGGAGTTCGTGCCGTTCATCGGGGAGATCCCGTTGCCGTTCATCTTCCATTTCGACTTCACCGCACGGGACACGCAGCAGCCGGTGCTGTCGGTGGAGCGGAAGATGTCGATCCGGGACCGCTACCGGATCACCGTGCAGGACCAGCGGCTCGACTTCCGGGTTGCGGCGGCGATGACGGTCGCGCTGGACGCCCTGCAGTCACGCTGAGTTGTTTTCGGGTTCCGGTGTACTACCACGGTCGTATGCCGGACTCACTCTTTCGGGTGAACCTACCCCGAGGGCACTTGGTTCCGTCGGTGCCCGGTGCGAGGCTGTACACATGGGCGTAGCACAGCGCAGTCGACGGTGGTTGGTTCCGGTCACGACGGTCGCGGTAGTGGCGGGGGTGGGGGCACTCGGACCGGTGGTCGCGGATGCCTCGCCGAAGCTCCCCGGGATCTCCGCACAGGATCTGCTCGCGAAGGTCCAGACCGCGAAGGTGGACGGTCTGAGCGGCACGGTCAGATCGGACGCGGACCTCGGCCTGCCGGCCATCCCCGGCATGGCGGGGGCCGGCAGCAGCCAGCTGACCGAGATGCTGAGCGGCACGCACACCGCGCGGATCGCGTTCGCGACCCCGGACAAGGCCCGCGTCTCGGTGCTCGACAACCAGGCCGAGCGGGTCTGGACCACGGACGGCACCTCCGCCTGGGCGTACGACTCCGCCAAGCGTGAGGCGACCAAGCTGACGCTGCCCGCGCACAAGAACGCCAAGCCCGAGAGGGCGACGCCGAAGTCGTACGACCCGCAGTCGGTCGCCAAGCAGTTCCTCGACGCGATCGACCCGACCACGAACGTCCAGGTCAGCGGGACCGAGAAGGTCGCCGGCCGGGACGCGTACAAGCTCCGTCTGGTGCCGAAGACCGACAAGACCACGGTCGGCTCGGTGACGCTGGCGATCGACTCCAAGACCTGGGTCCCGCTGGACGTGACCGTGATGCCGCGGACCGGCAACGACCCCGCGCTCGAGGTCGGCTTCACGTCGGTCACGTTCGACGTACCGTCCGCGAGCACCTTCAGCTTCACGCCGCCGAAGGGCGTGAAGGTCACCGACCAGAAGGTCCCGGCGAAGCGTGAGCTGCCGCGCAGCAACGTCGCACCGAAGCGCATCGACCCGAAGTCGCCCGCTGCGGCGGCGTCCAAGCCGACCGTGATCGGTCAGGGCTGGGACAGCGTCGTGCTGCTGAAGGGCGCCATGCCGACCGCCGGCGCAACCGCGAACGGTCCGCTCGCGCAGCTGCTGGCGAAGGCACCGACCGTGCAGGGCTCGTGGGGCGAGGGGAAGATCGTGACCAGCAAGATGGTCAGCGCGCTGATCACCGACGACGGCCGGGTGTTCGCCGGCCTGGTCACGCCCGGCACTCTGCAGGCTGCAGCGGCGAAGGCCCCGCGCTGAGCACCGAGATGACGAGCGCGCCGGTCGTCACCCACGGATTGACCAAACGGTTCCGCAGCGGGCAGGTGGCGGTGGACTCGGTCGATCTGGAGGTGCCGGCCGGCAGTGTGTTCGGCTTCCTCGGGCCGAACGGCTCGGGGAAGACCACCACCATCCGGATGCTGCTCGGCCTGATCGCGCCGACGTCCGGCGCCGTCGAGCTGCTCGGTGAGCCGATGCCGAAGGCGCACCTGCGGGTGCTGCCGCGGGTCGGCGCGCTGGTCGAGGGTCCGGCGTTCTACCCGTTCTGGACCGGCCAGGCGAACCTGTTGCGCTTCGATGCCGCCGACCGCACCGCCGATCCGAAGACCCGCAAGGCGCGCGCCGGGGAGGCGCTGGAGCGGGTCGGCCTGTCGAACGCCGCCGGCAAGAAGGTCCGGGCGTACTCGCTCGGTATGCGCCAGCGGCTCGCGATCGCGGTCGCGCTGATGCAGCGCCGGGAGCTGCTCGTCCTGGACGAGCCGACGAACGGCCTGGACCCGCAGGGCACCCGCGAGGTCCGGCACCTGATCCGCGACCTGGCCAACGACGGTACGACGGTCTTCACGTCCACCCACCTGCTGGCCGAGGTCGAGCAGGTCTGTACGCATGCGGCGGTGATGAGCCGCGGGAAGCTCTTGCGCCAGTCCACGATGGCGGACCTGCGCGCCGAGCTGCGTCCGAAGCTGGTCGTCCGGACGCCGGACCTCACCCAGGCGGCCGACACGCTGCAGAGCCTGGGCGTCCTCGACCTGAAGACGACTCCGGAGACCGTCGAGGGTGATCCCGGCGAGCTCCCGATCGAGAAGTTCGCGGCCGCACTGGTCGCCGCCGACGTCCGCATCCACGGGTTCGGTCTGGAACGCCCGAGCCTCGAGGACGCGTTCGTGGCACTCACCGGGGAGGGCTTCGATGTCGCAGAGTGAGGCCACCGCCGAGACGCCGGCCGAGACCCCTGCCGAGACGCCGGCTGCGGTCGTGGTGCAGCGGCCGAGCGCGGGCCGGCACACGCTGGCGTTGTTCGGCTCCGAGCTGCGGCTGGTGTTCGGCCGGGCCCGGACCCAGGTCGGGCTCGGGGTCCTGGCCGCGGTGCCGTTGCTGATCGGGGTCGCGATCAAGATCGCCGACTCCAACGGCGGCACCGGCGACGGGTTCCTCGGGCAGATCGCCGGGAACGGCCTGTTCCTGATCGTCGGCGCCCTCGGCCTGTCGATGCCGTTCTTCCTGCCGACCGCGGTGACCGTGGTGTCCGGTGAGTCGCTGGCCGGCGAATCCAGTCTCGGTACGCTCCGCAACCTGCTCACCGCACCGGCCGGCCGGTCCCGGCTGCTCGCCGCGAAGATGGTGGCGCTGTCGATCTTCTGTTTCGCCGCGACGATGACGATCTGGCTCTCCGGCCTGATCGTCGGTTTCATTCTGTTCCCGGTCGGCGACGTCCTGCTGCTGTCCGGCTCGACCGTCTCGCTCGGCGAGGGCCTGCTGCGGGCGTTCGGGATCGCGATCCTGATCGCGTTGTCGCTGCTCGGGCTGGCGGCGATCGGCCTGTTCGTCTCGTCCCTGACGTCGACGCCGCTGGCCGCGATGGCGGCGACGTTCGGCACCTTCGTCGTGCTCGGGATCCTGACCGCGATCCCGCAGCTGCACGCGATCCACCCGTGGCTGCTGATCTTCCGCTGGCAGTCGTTTGCCGACCTGCTGCGCGATCCGCCGTACTACCACGAGATCGTCCGCAACCTGCTTCTCCAGGCCGGCTACGTCGCAGTCTTCTACTCCGCCGCCTGGGCCCGCATCACGAGCCGCGACATAACCTAGGTCCGGTGGAATCCGATCTCGTTGCCGTGCTGCGCTGTCCGGTCTGTACGGACGGGCTCGCGCTGGACGACCGTACAGCGCGGTGTTCGCGCGGGCACGCGTACGACCTGGCCAAGCAGGGCTACCTGAACCTGTTGCCCTCGGCCTCGAACGGCATCGAGGGCGACTCGGCCGCGATGGTCGGCGCCCGCACGGTCTTCCTCGGCACCGGGCACTACGCCCCGATCCGTGACGCGCTGATCTTGGCGGCCGGGCTCGGCGAGGACGACGTGGTGGTCGAGGTCGGCGCCGGCACCGCGTACTACCTGTCCGGCGTCCTCGGTACGTCGCAACGCCGCCGCGGCATCGCGCTCGACGTGTCGAAGTACGCCGCGCGCCGGGCCGCGAAGGTGGATCCACGGATCGCGTCCGTGGTCTGCGACGCCTGGCGCGAGCTGCCGCTCGTCGACGGGGCAGCGCAGGTGATGCTGAACGTCTTCGCGCCGCGCAATGCGGCAGAGATGGCGCGGGTGCTCGCGCCGGACGGCCGCCTGCTGGTGGTGACGCCGAACCAGCAGCACCTCGCCGAGTTGGTCGACGTACTCGGGATGGTCAGCGTCGACGAGGACAAGGAGCGCCGGCTGCGGGACTCGCTGGCGGGGGAGTTCGAACGGGTCGGCAGCGAGCCGGTCGAGGAGACCATGTTCCTCGACCGGACGGCTGTCGAGCAGTTGGTACTGATGACACCGAGCGCCCGGCACCTGAACTACCGCGAACTCCTGCAGCGGATCGCCGTACTGCCGGAACCGGCCATGGTCACCTTGTCGGTCACGCTCTCGGTGTGGAGGCGGACCTCCAGCACTCATCAATCGCCCTGAGGCCGGTGGGCGCACGCTCAGCGCGGTCCGCCGAAGGCAGTTGTGGAGTGCTGGGGATCCGCCTCCCGGGGCTCAGGCCGCGGTACCGATGACCTCGCGGGCCACGACGGTGCCGTGCTTCTCGGCGTCCACGTGGGCCTCGGACTCCGAGACCTTGGAGGCGTCGATGAGCTGCTCCATGCCCGGGGTGACCGGGGCCAGGGTGAGCTCGGCGGCGGCGGTCCGGATGTTCATGCCGAACACCTCGCCGAAGATCCGCTCCAGGTACGGCGTTGCGTGGTCCCAGCCGTGCTTCGGGGTCCCCGGGGCGTAGCCGCCGCCGCGGGCCAGCGCGAAGATCGCCGGACGGCCGGCGATCGGGCTCGGGCCGTGGACCAGTTCCTTGTCGATCAGCAGCAGGTCGATCCAGGTCTTCACGTTCTGGGCGATGCCGTAGTTGTACAGCGGGACGGCGAGCAGCACGGCGTCGGCGGCGCGGAGTTCCGCCGCGACGTCCGCGGCGATCGCCTTGGCCTCGTCGAGCGGCATCCGGTCGGAGTCGGCCACCGGCTCCTGGCCCACCTGGGCCGCGGCCAGCGTCGGCCACACCGTCGCGGGCAGCGGGTGCTGCCCGAGGTCACGCCGTACCACGACACCGTCCGGGTGCTCCGCCTTCCAGGCGGCCTCCGCGCTGTCCGCCAGGGCGCGGGACACCGAACCGTCCAGCCGGATGCTGGCGTCGACGCGTAGCAGGGTGCTCATGTCTTGGGTCTCCATCGGTTGAGGGGGCGAGCTCGGTTTGAGCTGTACTGAAGATAATCTGTGAAGCAGAACATATTCAAGTCAGATCGTATTCCGGGTGGCGTACGCCACGTAGGATGGGGGCATGTCCAGTACTTCTCCCGAGGTCGCGGCCCGGGGTGCTCACGGGATGGAGCCTCAGGTCGCCAGCGGTGCGCCTGTCGAGGCCGATCTCGGCTGGGCGCTGGGCGTCGTCTTCCGGCAGTACGCGAAGGCGTCGGCGGCGGCCCTGGAGGGTCTGCCCGGTGGGCCGCGCGGCTACCAGGTGCTCGCGACGACCAACTCGGAGGGGCCCAAGCGGCAGCTCGATCTGGCTGCGCAGCTGGGCGTCGACCGGACCGTCATGACGTATCTCCTGGACGACCTGGAGAAGGCCGGCCTCGTGCAGCGCAGGCCGGACCCGGCCGACCGCCGCGCGCGGCTGATCGCGCCGACCGACGCCGGCGTCGAGGCGCTGTGCGACCTGGAGCGGCGGCTGCGCCGGACCGAGGACGAGGTCCTGGGGATTCTCGACGAGTCGGAGCGATCGAGCTTCCGGATGCTCCTGCAGCGCCTCGCGATGAAGGCCAACGCGGTCGACCCGCTGCACAACGCGTGCGTCCTGGCCGAAGCCGAGGACCCAGCCAGTACCTAGGCCGTGTCTCAGTGCAGCGGGACGAAGCCTGACTCGTAGGCGCGGATCACGGCCTGGGTGCGGTCGCGGGCGTTCAGCTTCGCGAGCACGTTCGCGACGTGGGTCTTGACCGTCTGCAGCCCGAGGATCAGCTCCGCCGCGATCTCGGCGTTCGACAGCCCGCGGGCCATCAGCCGCAGCACCTCCTGCTCGCGTTCGGTCAGCTGGTACTCGGTGAGGCCGCTCGGTGCCGGCGTACCCAGATGCGCCAGCGCGAGCGCGCGGATCGCTTCCGGGAACAGCAGCGACTCGCTGTGCGCGACGGTCCGGATCGCCGCGATGATGTCGTCCGGCGGCGTCCGCTTGAGCAGGAACCCGGACGCGCCTGCGCGCAGCGCGTCGTACACGTAGTCGTCGTTCTCGAACGTCGTGACGACCAGGACGCGCGGCGCCGGATCGAGGCTGTCGAGCAGCAGCCGGGTCGCCTGGATGCCGTCCACCGCGGGCATCCGGACGTCCATCAGCACGACGTCCGCCCCGGTACGGCGGACCAGCGGGAGCACCTCGGCGCCGTCACCGGCCTCGCCGACGACCGTGAGGTCCTCCTCGGCGTTGATGATCGCGCGCAGCCCGCTGCGGATCAGCGGTTCGTCGTCGACCACGACCACGGACAGGTTCATGTCGTCCCCTTCGTCACGCTGACCGGCAGGCGTACGGCCAGTTGCCAGCCCGGGCCGTCCGGAAGGCCGATCGGGCCGGCCTCGACGGTTCCGCGCAGTACGGCGACCCTTTCACGGATCCCGGCCACACCGCGGCCGCCGCCCGAGTGGTCGGACCGGCCGCTGACCGGATTGCGCACCGTCAACTGCAGCCCGGACGCGTCGAGGCAGATCGAGAGCCGGACGACGAGTTCGCCGGCCGGGCGCCCGGCGTGCCGGATGGCGTTGGTCAGGCCTTCCTGGACGATCCGGTACGCCTCGCGGGAGACCGCCGCGGGCAGTTGGTCCAGGTCGCCCGTGCGTTCGACCTCGATCGTGATGCCGCCGGCGCGAGTGGCGTCGACGAGCCGGTCCAGGCCGCCGAGGGTGGCCTGTGGCGTCGTCCGGTCGCCCGGACGGCGGTCGTCGCGGAGCAGGCCCAGTACGTGGTCGAGATCGGCCAGCGCGGCGCGGGCCGAGGTCTCCATCGCGGCCAGCGCGTTCTCCGCGAACTCCGGATCGCTGGCCAGTACGCGCCGGGCGGCGGCGGCCTGGATGGTGACCAGACTGAGTGCGTGCCCGACGCTGTCGTGCAGCTCGCGCGCCAGACGGTTGCGCTCGGCAAGCGTCGCGGTCTGCTTCTCGAGCAGCTCGATCCGCTCGGCGGCGGTCGGGCCGAGGACCTGCGGCGCCAGGTAGGCCAGCAGTGCGCCGACGGCCGCGGACAGCAGGAACAGGCCGACGAGTCCGCCGATCGCTGCCGCCGGCATCCACAGGTCGGTCCAGTTGCCGTGGATGTCGTACGACCAGCCGGGCACGATGTCGCGGGTTCCGGCGGAGCGGAACGGTGCGGCCAGCCAGATCGCGCCGAGGCCGAAGACGATCGTGCTCAGGATGCCGATCGCACCGCCCGCAATCAGGTGCAGGCAGAACCACAGTGCCGTACGCCGCCGTTGTGGCCAGGTTCGCGCCGGGCCGAGCGGCCGCTCCTCGAAGCGCACCGCGAGCAGCGACTCGACTGCAATGCCCTCGACCTCACGGACCGCGGGCAGCAGCCCGAGCACCAACGGCGGGATCAGAGCGATCAGCACCCAGAGGATGCCGGTGGCAACCTTCGGCAGGTCGAGGCCGTTCAGGACCGCGCCGAGTGCACTGTCCACGAGGATGAACGCGAGCACCAGCGCGGCGCCCAGCAGCAGGTACACCCAGCGCAGGTACGTCGACGTACGCAGCAGGCAACTGATTGCCTGCCACACCCGTCGCGCCACCGTTCGCACGCCTCCATCCTGTCAAAGCCGGGGGAGCGTCACCTCCCTCCCCGGAGTGATCGCGGGAAACCGGCCGCGTGACGTGGGCAGTATCACGAGAAGGTTGAGGGTTTACGTAAATTTGACGCAATGCCGGCAGGTTCGGTCCCTGCGGGCGTCGCGATCTGCTGCGCAGGCAGGTACGGTCTGTGGTCGGGGCGGGTGTCCGTCCGTGAGGTTGTGTCTACGGACAGGTATGGGGAACAGCTCCAGGACGGGTGGCAGGCAGGACTGCGAGGGCCCGGTACGGCGGACGTTAAGTCCCCGTGAAGTCCCCGCAGCTGGATTGACCACCTTTCCGGATTTGATGTTTGATCAAATATCGGGACGAGAGAGGTCGATATGAGGTTGAGGCGTTCCGTCATCGCCCTGATGGCGGTCCTGGGGCTCGCCATGGTGAGTGCTTGCAACGGTGGTGACGACAAGGCGGCCGACGGCGACGGTCTGCAGAAGGTCAACTACCTGACGTCGTTCGGTGCCTTCGGTCGCGAGGCGTACGCGTACGTCGCGCTCGAGAAGGGTTACTTCAAGGACGCCGGTTTCGACGTCAAGATCACGCCCGGCAGCGGGACCGTGGACGTCATGAAACTGGTGGCCGGCGGTCAGGCCGACTACGGCATCGGAGACTTCACCGGGTTCGCGATCACTCTCGCCAACCAGAAGCTGCCGGTCACGACGGTCGGCGCGATCCACCAGCGGTCGATGGCCGCGATCATGTCGCTGGAGGGCCTGGGCATCAACAAGCCGCAGGACCTGGTCGGCAAGACCATCGGCGACCAGCCGGGCTCCACCAACACGGTGATGTTCCCGGTCTACGCCGCGGCGGTCGGCATCGATCCGAAGTCGGTCACGTTCCTGCCGTCGCCGCCGCCGGGACTGCCGAAGCTGCTGGCGTCGGGCAAGGTGCCGGGCATCGGGCAGTTCGTGGTCGGTGAGCCGCTGGTCGCGAAGGCCGACAGCAAGCACCGCAAGGTGATCACGCTGCCGTACGGCGATCATGTGCCGGACCTGTACGGGAACGCAATCATCACCCGGTCCGACCTGGCCAAGGAGCACCCGGACCAGGTCAAGAAGTTCATGAACGCGCTGCTCAAGGGTCTGCAGGACACCTACGACGACCCGGCCGCGGCGGCCACGATCATGAAGAAGTACGTGCCTGAGCTGGACGTCGACGTCGCCACGGCGGAGCTCAAGATCATGCAGGCCTACATCAAGCCCGAGAACTTCAAGGGCCCGCTCGGCGAGCTCACGGCGGACCGGGTGAAGAAGGTCATCTCCCTGCTCGAGCAGTCGCACGCGATCCCGCAGGGCTCGATCAAGCCCGAGGACATCGCGACGCTGGACCTGGCCCCGAAGAGCTGAAGTCAGGAGTACGAAAACCGGATGATTCGCCTGGACGGTGTGGGGCAGGTCTTCGATGGACGCGAGGGCCGGGTGACCGCCCTCGAGAAGATCGACCTGCACGTTCGCGGCGGTGAGTTCGTCACGCTGATCGGCCGGTCTGGCTGTGGCAAGTCCACGCTGCTCCGGCTGATCGCGGGACTGCTGCCGCCGACGTCCGGCACGGTCCAGGTGGCGGGGGAGCCCGTCACCGGACCACGCCGGGACGTCGCGTTCATGTTCCAGCGGCCGGCGCTGCTGCCGTGGCGCAGCGTGCTGTCGAACGTGATGCTGCCGGTCGAGATCGACCGCGGTGCCCGGGCCAGGGCGGCGTACCGGGACCGGGCCCACGAGCTGCTCGAGCTGGTCGGGCTGCAGGGATTCGAGCGCCGGCTGCCGCACGAGCTGTCCGGCGGGATGCAGCAGCGGGTGTCGTTGTGCCGGTCGCTGATCCGCGACCCGCAAGTCATGTTGATGGACGAACCGTTCTCCGCGCTCGACGCGCTCACCCGGACCGAGCTGTCCGAGGAGCTGCAGCGGATCAAGATGGAACTGTCCACGACGATCGTGTTCGTCACGCACTCGATCGAGGAGGCCGTCGTGCTCGCGGATCGCGTGGTCGTACTGACTCCGCGGCCGGGCCGGATGCGGGAGGTCGTCGACATCGGCATCCCGCGGCCGCGCAGCCTCGGCCAGAACGCGCACCTCACGCAGGTCGCGGAGATCAGCGGTCGGCTGCACGCGCTGCTTTCCGAAAAAAGCGGCAGCGAAAAGGGTGGGACCGAGGCAGACGGCGCTGGGCAGGACGCGCGGTCGGTACAGGATGTGCGGCCGTGACGGGCAAGCGTTCCTGGCTGACGACGTCCCCGATCGCGGCCGTGCTGCTGCCGGTCGTCGGCCTGCTCGCGGCGATCGGGCTGTGGTGGGGTGCGACGATCGTGTTCGCGATCGAGCCGTTCCTGCTGCCGAGCCCGTGGGACGTCGTGGTCAAGTTCTTCGACGAACCCGGCCCGCTGCTCGCGCACACCGGGACGTCGCTGCTCGAGACCGTCGAGGGCTTCCTGCTGGCGATCGCGATCGGCGTACCGATCGCGCTGGTGATCGTCCGCTCCGTGGTCCTGGAGCGGCTGGTGTACCCGCTGCTGCTGATGGTGAACTCGATCCCGAAGGTGGCGATCGCGCCGCTGCTGGTGATCTGGATGGGTTTCGGGCAGTGGCCGAAGGTCGTGATGGTGCTGCTGATGAGCTTCTTCCCGATCGTGATCTCGACCGCGCAGGGGATGAAGTCGACGCCGACCGAGCTGGTCGAGCTGATGCGGTCGCTGAACGCGAGCCGGGCGCAGGAGTTCTTCAAGCTCCGGCTGCGGTACGCGATGCCGCAGATCTTCACCGGGTTCAAGGTGGCGATCTCGCTGGCGGTGATCGGTTCGGTGATCTCCGAGTTCGTTGGCGCCACCAAGGGACTCGGTTACGTCATCCAGCAGTCCGGCGCGAGCGCCGACACCACCCTGGCGTTCGCCGCGGTCTCCCTGCTGAGCGTGATGAGTCTGGTCCTCTTCTACGGCCTCACCCTCCTGGAACATCTGCTCCTCCCATGGGCGCAGGAGAAGCGATGACCGTGTCAATGCCACGCCTCCGGCGCGGCGGGTCAGCGGGCTGTGGCTCCCGTCCTTCCCTCGTCGCTGCGCTCCTCAGTCCAGGACGGGAGGCCCGATGACCGCTCAAGCATCAGATGCGGATCGGCGGGTGCTGGTACGGCCCGAGTGGTTGGAGGCGACGATCTCGGCGGTGTTCGGCGCGCTCGGGTTCGAGTCTGCGGACGCGACCGAGATCGCGGCCGCGCTCGTCGAGGCGGACCTGCGCGGCGTCAGCTCGCACGGCGTGATGCTCGTCCCGATGTACGTGGAACGCCTGAACGCGGGCGGCGTGACCCGGGAACGTGAGCTCGACATCCTGTTCGACGCCGGGGCCGCGATGGTGGTGGACGCCCGCGGCGGCATGGGGCAACTGTCCAGCCCGCAGGCGATGGGGTACGCGATCGAGCGTGCCGGCCGCTACGGGATCGGCATCGTCTCGGTCCGCAACGCACACCATTTCGGGGCCGCGAGCCGCTGGGCGATGCAGGCGGGCGTCGCCGGGTGTATCGGTATCGCAATGTCCAACACCACGCCGCTGATGCCCGCACCGGGCGGTGCCGAGCGGCTGGTCGGGAACAACCCGCTGGCCATCGCCGTACCGACCACAGCCGGCGTGGAGATCGTGCTCGACATGGCCTTGTCGGCCGTTGCCCTGGGCAAGATCCGGCTCGCCTCGTCGGCCGGCCGGACGATTCCGGACACCTGGGCGACCGACGCCTCCGGTACGCCGACCACGGACCCGGACGAGGCCGTCCTGGGCATGCTGCTGCCGGCGGCGGGCCACAAGGGATTCGGGCTGGCGCTGATGATCGACGTACTCACCGGCGTACTGAGCGGTGGCGGCTGGGGCGACCAGGTCCGCCCGCTGTACCGGGAGCCGGACCGGCCGAACGACTGCGCCCACCTGTTCCTGGCGATCGACCCGGAGCTGATGGGCGGCGTGGAGGACTTCCGGCGGCGCTCGTCCGGACTGGCGGCGCGGGTGCGCGGGAGTGCGACCGCGCCGGGCGTGAACCGGCTGTACCTGCCGGGTGAGATCGAGGCCGAGCGCGCGGCGCAGCAGCGGCGCAACGGCGTACGGATCGAGAGGTCGGGGCTCGACGGGCTGCTGGCGGCCGCGCGTGCGGTCGGTGCCGTCGTACCGGCCGGAGGGGTGCTGAGCTGATGCCGAAGACACAGGTTTCCACCGATGCGCTGCGGAGCCCGAACGGGGTGTTCTCACAGGCCACCACGATCGAGGCGACCGGGCGGCTGGTGTTCGTCTCCGGGATGACCGCGCGTCGCCCGGACGGCAGCATCGCCGGTGTCGGGGATGTCCGGGAGCAGACCCGTCAGGTACTGGAGAACGTGAAGGCCGCAGTCGAGGCGGCCGGCGGCACGCTGGCGGACGTCTGCCGGGTCGACGTGTACGTCCGGAACATGGAGGACTTCGCCAAGATCCACGAGGTCCGCGCGCAGTACTTCACCGAACCCTTGCCGGCCTCGACGATGGTCGAGGTCAGCAAGCTCGCCAATCCTGACTATCTGATCGAGATCTCTGCGATCGCAGTGGTCTCCTGACCGGGGGTGATTGTCTTGCGTGGCGTCGAGTGGACTTGAGATGAGATACGTGATGGTGGAGCACGCCGGGGACGTGGTGCCCGGCGTGCTCTCCGGAGAATCGGTACAGTTGCTTGATGCAACAGACCTGACCGAGGTGATCACTGCCGATGCTCAGGTAGTGGACGAGATCCCTTATCGGGAAGGGGATCTGCGGGCTCCGCTGCGGCGGTTCCGGCGGGACATCCTCTGTACGGGGTGGAACTACTGGGACCACTTCGAGGAGAGCAAGGGCAAGCGCGAGGGTCAGGACGTCGACCGGCCGTTGCACCCGACGTTCTTCACCAAGGGCCCCGACGTGGTGATCGGGCCGTACGACGACATCGCCTGGGACCCGGCGATCTCCGCCAAGTGGGACTACGAGGCCGAGGTCGCTCTGGTGATCGGCCGTACCGGTAAGAACATCGCTGTCGAGGACGCCCTCGACCACGTCTGGGGCTACACGCTCGCGAACGACGTGTCGCAGCGGGACCTGCAGCGTGCGCACGGCGGCCAGTGGCTGAAGGGCAAGAGCATCGACGACACGATGCCGCTCGGCCCGTGGATCGTCACGGCCGACGAGCTCGGGGACCCGCAGGACATCCACCTGCAGTGCCTGGTGAACGGTGAGGTCCGGCAGGACGCGTCGACGCGGCAGATGGCGTTCGACGTGGCCACACTGATCAGTGAGCTGTCCTTCGGGATGACGTTGCGCCCCGGCGACCTACTGCTCACCGGTACGCCGGCGGGTATCGGGAACGCCCGCGAACCGCAGGTGTTCCTGCAGGACGGTGACGTGGTCGTCACCCGAGCCGACAAGCTCGGAGAGCTGCGCAACCGGGTGACTCGCGCATGAGCGGCCCGTTGGAGCTGCTGCCTGGTGGTGGCAAGGGCGGTCGCCGTACGCTCGCCGAGCACGCCGCCGCCGAGCTGCATCAGCTGATCCTGTCCGGCGAGCTTCCGAGCGGTACGCCGTTGCGCCTGGTCGAGCTGGCGAGCCGCCTCGAGATGAGCCAGATGCCGGTCCGCGAAGGCCTGCGCAGGCTGGAGGCGCTGGGGCTGGTCGAGATCATCCCGCACCGTGGTGCCTGGGTCCGTGACCTGTCGTTGACGGACCTGCGCGACACGCATGAGACGCGGCTCGCGCTGGAGAGTCTCGCTGTCCGGGCGGCGGCGGCCCGCTTCACCGACGAGGACCTGAAGAAAGCAGCTGCCGCGCTGGCCGAGCACCTGCGGTTGTCGCGCGCCGAGGAGTCCGCGGGCGCCCGGGACGCGCATGCGGAGTTCCACTTCACGATCTACCGCGCGAGCGGCTCCCAGTGGTTGCCGCGAGCAATCGAGCCGGTGTGGCAGAACAGCGAGCGGTACCGGTTCGGCGGTCGTCAGACCGCGTTCCTGATCGAGCGGAGCCGGCAGGAGCACCAGGCGATCCTGGATGCCTGCGTGGCACGCGACCCGGATGCGGCCGAGCAGGCACTGCGCAGCCACCTGGCCGGTGCGTTCCAGCGGATCACCGACACCATGACGTCGAAGCACAAGGACCTGTCGTGAAGGCGCGCTTCGACGCGACCGGTGAGGTCGTGGTGATCTCGGGTGGTGCACGCGGAATCGGTGCCGCGCTGGCAGCCGGGGTGAACGCTGCGGGCGGTACTGCGGTGGTCCTGGACGTCGTGGCACCGCCGGCCGGTGTTGAGCACGTCCAGGTGGACGTAGCGGACCGGTCCGCTGTCACGGAGGCTGTCGCTGGTGTGCTGGCGCAGTACGGGCGGATCGACGGCCTGGTCGCCGGCGCCGCGGTGCAGCCACGGTCCACGGTGCTCGAGCTGGAGCCGGCCGAGTGGTCCCGGACTTTGCAGGTGAACCTGGACGGTGTGGTCTGGCTGTGTCAGGCCGTCGTACCGCACATGGTGGCGCGGCAGTCCGGCTCGGTGGTGGTGTTCACATCCGGGATGGCGTCGACCGGTTACCCGGGCGCTGCGGCGTATGCGGCGAGCAAGGCGGCGCTGGTGGCCTTCGCCAAGACCCTTGCTGCTGAGGTGGTCGCGGACCGGGTACGGGTGAACGTGGTCGCACCAGGGGTGATCGACACCGAGCAGTTCCGCGGTGCGAACGCGGGTGCGGACCGCGAGCACTGGCAGGACACCATAGGTGTCGGCGACCCCGAAGACGTGGTCGGTCCGTTGCTCTTCCTGCTGTCCGACGCGGCCGCGATGACCGGGTCGGTGCTGACCAGGGAACGTGCTTTTACCAAGCTCACGAGCTTTGTGGAGTGAATCTGTGACTGAACAGCTTCCTGTTGCCGTAGTGGGTGCAGGCCCGATCGGGCTGACGACAGCGCTCGGTCTGGCGCATTACGGCATCCCGTACGTACTGCTGGAGGAGGACGCCGTACTGTCCTCCGACACCAAGGCCGGTACGACGCTCAGCCGGACGCTGGAGATCTGGAACCGGTACGGCGCCGTGGACCGCATCCTCGGCGCGGCGCTGCGGATCGACGAGATCGGCGACATCGACCGCGCCACCAACACGCCTCGCGCCTCGGTGCAGCTGGCGGAACTGGTCAACGACACCCGGTTCCCGTTCGTGATCAACCTGCCGCAGCAGAAGATGGAGCCGCTGCTCGCCGCAGCACTGCCGGAGCCGGTACGGACGCAGCACCGGATGACGTCGTTCGAGGTCCGTGACGACCGCGTCGTACTGCAATTGGAGACACCGGACGGTCCGCAGGAGCTGGAGGCGTCGTACTTGCTGGCCTGTGACGGTGGGCGTTCGCGGATCCGCGATGCGCTCGGCGTGAAGGTGGTGGGGGAGACCCTGGCCGAGCGGTACATGCTGATCGACGTCGTGGTGGACCTGGACGTCGACAACGCCCGGGACTACCCGTACCTCGCCTACTTCGCGGACAAGTCCGAGTGGATGGTGCTGATCCGGCAGCCCGACAACTGGCGGTTCCTGTTCCCGCTGGCGGCCGGGGCCGACGCGCCGGGCGAAGAGGACATGCTTGTGAAGGTGAAGCAGTTCATCGGCGAGGTGGACAAGATCGAGCTGATGGGTTCGGTCGTCTACAACGTGCACCACCGGGTCGCGGAGCAGTGGACCAAGGACCGCAGGGTGTTCCTGATGGGCGACGCGGCGCACCTGATCACCCCGATGTGGGCGCTCGGGCTGAACACCGGTGCGCTCGACGCGTCGAACCTCCCGTGGCGGCTGGCCTGGGTGCTGCGTGGCTGGGCCTCTCCAGAGTTGCTGGACGGCTACGAGCGCGAGCAGCGACC
Organism: Kribbella sp. NPDC048928; assembly: GCF_043197975.1. Lineage (NCBI taxonomy): Bacteria > Bacillati > Actinomycetota > Actinomycetes > Propionibacteriales > Kribbellaceae > Kribbella > Kribbella sp. NPDC048928. Next base: position 641,392 of record NZ_JBICUC010000003.1, read on the forward strand.
GGTGGCGATCGAGGGCTCGGGAGAGATGGCTGAGGCGGCGCGGAAGTACATGTCCTTCCAGCGTGGTGCTGTCACCGAGGACACGGGGCCGTGGGCAACGGCGTACAACCGGACGCTGCTCAGTGTGCGGCTGGACGTCGAGGGTGTGGGGGACTGGTCGATGGTGGCGACGTCTGCCGCACCACCTGCGGTGCGGGCGGGTGATCGAGCCCCGGACCTGGTCCTGCAGAGCCCGACCGGTCGTACGGCGATCCATGACCTGTGCCGGCACTCGTTCGTGGCGCTGTACTTCACCGACGTACGCCGACGCCCGGAGATCCCCGTGAACGGCTCGCCCGCGTTGCAGCACTATGCGGTGTCCCGCTGGGACGCGCCGCACGACTCTGGCCTGCGCGACCGGGCCCTGTTCGACCCGGGCAGCGTCGCCACGAACCGGTACGGCGTGCCGGCGGAGAGCGTCGTACTGATCCGCCCTGACGGTCACGTCGCCGCGGTGGCTCCGATGGGTCCTGGTGTGGCTGCGGAGCTGTACGAGCGTGTCACTGGTCGGGAGGCGCCGTGAGTTTCAACGAGCCGTTGCAGGAGATCCTGCTGCAGACGGACGACCTGGAGTGGGTGCAGAAGTCGCTGGCCGGGCTGTCCCACAAGATGCTGTGGCGGGACCCGGTGACCCAGGCCTCGATCGCGCTGGTGCGGTTCGAGAAGGGATCCGGCATCCCGTCCGAGCACAAGCACGCCTCGAACCAGTTCATGTTCTGCCTGTCCGGCCGGTACGTGTACCTGCCGACCGGCACGACGCTGACCAAGGGCAGCTTCTACTGGAACCCGAAGGGCGTGGTGCACGGGCCGACGCGGGCGGAGGAGACTTCCGTACTGCTGGAGGTGTACGACGGTCCGCACTACCCGGAGCGGCCCGAGTTCTACGACAACGACGAGGACGCCCGCTGACATGGCCGGCTGGGACATCCACACGCACCTGATCCCGCCGACCGTCCTGGCGGCGGCGCACCGGGGTGAGTTCGCGCTGTCCGTCGACAACGGCTCGCTGCTCGTCGACGGGGAACGGCTGCCGCTGGGCCGGCTGGCTGACCCCGCCGCGCTGCTGCACTGGGTGGCGTCACAGGACCTGGACGGTGCTGTGGTGTCGGTGCCGCCGGCCCTGTTCCGGTACGAGGCGGGAGTCGAGTGGGCCGAGTTGGTGAACCAGGGCCTTCGGGAGCTCGCCACACCGCAGCTGCGCGTCCTGGCGCAGCTGCCGTTGCTGGATCCGTCCGCAGCGTCGGTTGCGGCCGGACTGGCTGGGGAGGGCGTCTTCAGCGGCTTCGCCATCGGTACGCCGAGCTATGCGGGGCTGGACCCGCTCTGGCGGGTGCTGGACGCGGCCGAGGCGTTCACGCTGATTCATCCGGGTGCCAGTGACGACAAGCGGCTTGATTCGTTTTATCTGTCGAACCTGTTGGGGAATCCGTACGAGACCGGAGTGGCGGCGGCTTCGCTCGTCTTCGCGGACGTGCCGGGGCGGTTTCCGGGGATCCGGTTCTGCCTGTGTCATGGGGGTGGTGTGACGGCGGCCGTCGCCGGACGGTGGCAGCGTGGGATCGACCAGGCCCGGCCGGGGATCGCCCCGGTGTCCCTGCCGGTCGCCGAGGCGCTGCGCCGGTTCTACGTGGACGATCTGGCGCACGACGACGCCGTACTGGAACTGCTGGCTTCGACGTTCGGGGCCGAGCGGGTGCTGGCCGGGAGCGACTGGCCGTTCCCGATGGGCAGCGACGAGGTGTCCACCGAGCGGGCCGCGGGGCAGTCCGCGGCGGTCGAGGTGCTGACCCGGCCGCTCGCGCGGGAGGTCTCCGCGGAGTGAGACAGGTGCTTCGTCTGGTCGAGGGTGTGATCAGATATCAAATCGTGGGGAACGGGGTAATGGTGTGAGTACACGGGGGACTGTTTTGCAGAGTCATGGGCCAGGTGAGCAGCTCAAGGCCGACGAGGTCGAGCTGAGCGCCGGGCCCGGTGAGACGTTGGTGGAGATGCGGCTTGCGGCGGTGACTCCACTTGACCGTTCGACGCTGACCGGCAAGCAGCCGTGCGTGCCGTTCGTGCCGGGATCCGAGGGCGCCGGTGTGGTGCTGAGCTCGGACGTGGCACCGGCCGGCGCGGCGGTCGTCATCCGCGGTGAGGGTGTCGGTGTGACACGCCACGGCGTCTGGGGGCGGTACGCCGTCGTACCGGACGCTGCCGTGCACCTGCTGCCGGCGTCGCTGGAGCCGGCTGTGGCGCTGGCGTTGCTGACACCGGCGTTGACCGCACACACCGCAGTACGTCAGGTGGCCGACGTACTGCCCGGGGAGACCGTCGTGGTCACCGGTGTGAACGGCCTGCTCGGACAGATGTGTGCTGCGATCGCACGGGCAGCTGGAGCCGCCAGGGTGATCGGGCTGGTGTCTCTGGACGACGCTGAGGACAATGCGGCCGGGCTGGTCGACAAGATCGTCCGTGTGGATGGCCTCGGACAGGTAGGGCGGGAGCTGCCTTGGTGTGACGCGGTTGTCGACACCATGGGCGGACCAGTGACCGGTGGAGTGCTCGGGCATGTGTCCCCGGGCGGGCGGATCGCCGTACTCGGCTACAAGGCCGGAGAGTTCACCACGATCAACCTGCATCAGCTGGTCGGCCGCGGCCTGCGAGTGCTGCCCGTGAACCTGCAGCGGACCACGCTGGCATCCGATGCGGTCGGCCAGGCACTGGCTGATCTTGCCGGCGCTCCGACGAGCTGGCGAGCGCAGTACGACGTCGTACCGGCGGACCGGATCGGTGAGGTGCTGGAGCGGCAGTCGGGACGGGTGCTGCTGGACCTCACCACCCTGCCGGTGGCCTAGACCATTGGTATTTGCTGAGCAATCTGACCGTGAAGGGCGTCAGAAGCCCGGTCGGCGGCTACGGTACCTCCAAAGAGGAGAGAGGCAGCCCGCTACTGATGATCCGACGACTCGAGCTGACGCCTGGGGGGCCGACGGGCCGACGGACGCTCGCCGAGGAAGCCGCCGCCGAGCTGCACGAGCTCATCCTGTCCGGCGAACTCCCCAGTGGTACGGCGCTCCGGCTCGAGGAGCTCGCCAAGCGGCTGGACATGAGCCAGATGCCGATCCGGGAAGGGCTGCGGCGGATGGCCGCGCTCGGACTGGTCGAGATCGTCCCGCACAAGGGCGCCTGGGTGCGGGAGCTGTCGATGGAGGACCTGCGCGACACCCACGCGACCCGGCTGGCGCTGGAGTCGCTGGCGGTCCGGGCGGCCGCGACGCGGTTCTCCGACTCGGACGCGTCGACCGCGCGGACGGCGCTCGCAGAGCACGTCCGGCTGGCGAAGCTGGGCGACAACATCGCCTCCCGGCAGGCGCACACCGAGTTCCACTTCGCGATCTACCGGGCCGGCGGCTCGCGGTGGCTGCCGCGCGCGATCGAGCCGGTCTGGCAGAACAGCGAGCGCTATCGGTTCGGTTCCCGGCGGACGAAGGCCCGGATCGAGCAGACCCGTCGCGAGCACCAGGCCATCCTCGACGCGTGCACCGCGCACGACGAGGACGGCGCGGAGGCCGCACTGCGCCAGCACCTCGAGGGTGCCATGGAGCGCATCACCCAGACGATGGAGCGGCGCTCGAAGAAGTGAGCTCCTCGAACCGGTCGTGATCCCAGCCGGTCGCGTCGAAGACCGCACGCAGCAGTAGCCCGTCACTGCTGGCACGGTGCGTCGTCATGAGCTCTTCGAGTGGCTTGCTGCCCAGGCCGTCGTAGTACGCGTCCAGTGCCTGCCGACGGCGCTGCTCGGACGCACCACCGATCGTCTCCAGCGGTACGTCGCATCCTTTGACGAGGCCTGAGCCGACCTGCTGGCCAGGTGCGAGCTGTTGGACCAGGTGCTCACCTGCGCGTACGTCGTCCGTTCTTACGCGGGCGCCGAGGACGCGGCACTGGACATGTGCTTGCTGGACACGTGCTCGCTGGACGGCCTGTGAGATGGCGATGTGGTCCGGGTGACCGGTCAGGCCGTCACTGCCTACGGTGAGGATGAGCTCCGGATGGAGCGTTTTGACTGCTGCCTCGACTGCTGCGGTCAGGGCGCTTGGATCTGCGGCCGCGGGAGTGCGTGGTCCGTTGCGGCCGCCGTCGTCGATCCACTGGTCCGGTGCGCCGAGCCAGTCCCACTCCGCGATGCCTAATAGTGCGCAGGACGCGGACAGGTGGTCGGACGCTCCGTGCATGCCGGCGGTAGCGACCCGCAGTACGACATGCCAGCCCTGCTCGCTCAGTACGGAGGTTGCGGCGCCGGTCGCGAACACCTCATCGTCGGGATGCGCGTGGACGACAAGCGCGGTACGCATCAGTCAGCCAGTCGTGCCGGGAACCCGCCCGTGGCGATCGGGCTCCAGCGCTCCGGGGTGATCCGGATGAGGCACTTGCCCTGCTTCACCATCGCCTCGCGGTACTCGTCCCAGTCAGGGTGCTCGCCGGAGATCGCCCGGTAGTAGTCGACCAGCGGCTCCACCGCGTCCGGCAGTTCGATCACCTCACCGCTGCCGTCCACCTGCACCCAGGCGCCGTTCCAGTCGTCCGACAGCACGACCACGGCGGCCTTGCCAGAGCGCTTCACGTTCGTACTCTTGGCGCGCTCCGGGTACGAGGAGATGACGAGCCGTCCCTCGGTGTCCACACCGCCCGACACCGGCGACGCCTGCACCGTCCCGTCCGCCCTGGTGGTCATCAGCAACATGTGGTGCCGCGGCCGTACGAACTCCAGCAGCTCGTCGAGCCCGACCTTGGTGTTGGTGGCGATTGATCTTGGCATGGCTCTTACCCTATGTCCGACGGGGCGATGAGGTGCTCCAGTTGGTCGTCGGTGAGCTGGTTGATGAGGTGCTTGGCGCGCTGGGCCTGCGGCGTCGTGGGGAGCATGCCGTCCAGCAGATCGGGGAGCAGCAGTTCGTAGCCGGCCCGGGCGCGTGGGGTGTAGCGGTGGCGGGTGCGGGCGACCGCGGAGGACACCCGGATCGCATGCTCGTTCCCGGGCGGTACGCCGGGGCGGTCGGTCTCCCGTGCCGCGAAGCGGAAGCCGTTTGCCCGGTCGCAGCTCGCGCAGCCCTTCGTACCGGCGCCGAGGCGGGAGCCGCAGTCCGGACAGGTGAGTTGGTTCAGCGCTCCGTCCACGACGCGCCAGTCGAACTCCGAGGTGTCCTGCAGCACCACCTCGGCCAGGTCGCGCGCCTCCGGCGTCCCTGTGGGCACTCCGGAGTCGGCGCAGAAACTGTCCCAGGCGGCATCGATACTGTCCTCGACCTGCCGTACGGCGGCGGTGAACCGAGGGTGATCGACGCGTCGCATGCCTTCGGACTGTAGCCGGGTTCGGGGCTGTGGACGACCGGATTGACATGTTCGAACAGGTGTTCGAACATGGAGATATGACGGGGAGCGCGGCGCCGGTGAGTCGAGTTACAGCACTCGACCAGGCGCGCCTGCTCCTCGAACAGGCCAAGGCTCAGAAGGCCGCCAGGTCTGCGGATTCCGGTGCAGCTTTCGGCAGGGATTCCAGCAGAGGTTCCGGTGCAGATTCCGGTGCAGATTCCGGCGCGGATTCCGGTACTGGCCGCCTGGTTGCGGTCGGGAAGAGCCGGGTGCCTTCGATGGCTCGGGTGCAGCAGGCGCTGGACACGGCGGAGGTGGAGCGGGAGCTGCCGACGCATCCGGCGGTGCGGGAGTTGCTGGCGGGGGCGGGGCTGCGGGGCGGCTCGGCGTACTCGGTGCGGGGGAGTGCCGCGCTGGTGATGGCATTGATGGCCGGGCCGTCCGCGGAGGGAGCCTGGTGCGGTGTCGTCGGCGTGCCGTCGTTCGGGGCCGAGGCGGCACGTGGGCTCGGGGTGGACCTGGAGCGGCTCGTGCTCGTTCCTGATCCGGGCCGGGAGTGGCTCAGTGTCGTCGCCGCGCTGGTCGACGCGCTGACCGTCGTGGTGGTGCGGCCGCCGGGCGAGGTGACACCGGGGGAGGCATCCCGGCTCGCCGCGCGACTGCGGACCCGCAGCGCGATGCTGATCGCGTACGGGTCCTGGCCGGGCAGTGAGGCCCGTTTCGAGATCGAGAGCAGCACCTGGACCGGCCTCGGTGACGGCGAAGGACTGCTCGCCGCCCGCCGCGCTACCGTCGCGGTGTCCGGCCGCCGCGCCGCCGTACATGCCCGCAAGCGCGAGCTCTGGCTCCCCGCCCCCAACGGCGAAATCCGCCCCACAGATCAGGCTGCCGAAAATGCAGCAGACGACAACTCCGGCCCAACCACTGCCGACGGACTGCTGGAAACAGCCCGCCCGACCCCCCGCCACACACTGCGAGAGGAGCCGCTCCTCACAGACGAATACCCCGACCAAATCGAGGCCGTCGGCTAATGAACAGAACAACGCCAAAGGCCGGTGAGCCGAGTGGACGCTAATGGCCCCCGCCCCCGCCCGGGAGACCCGCTCCCCGGATCATGCTGCGGGGAATGCGGCGGACGTCCGCACCGGCCCAACCACTGCCGGCGGACTGCTGGGAGCAGCCCGCCCGACCCCACGACCGGCCCCTCGCCACACGCTACGAGAGAAGCCACTTCTCACAGACGAATACCCCGACCAAATCGAGGCCGTCGGCTAATGAACAGAACAACGCCAAAGGCCGGTGAGCCGAGTGGACGCTAATGGCCCCCGCCCCTGCCGCGGAGGATCCCGGATCATGCTGCGGGACGTGCGCACCCGCCGTCGACGGTGGCATCCCGTGACGCGTCGAGGGCGGAGCGGTAGGGCGGACGCCCGCCCAGGGCAGCCGCTGTGGACGGGCGGGTGGAAGCAGCCCGCACGAGGCAGCGGGCGGAGTCCCGCCGCGCGCTGCGGGAGGAGCCGCTCCTCGCAGGTGAGTGGCCCGACCAAATCGAGGCGGTGGGCTGATGATCGAGCTGCTGAGCGGGCTGATGAAACGGCTGCTGAGCGGAGTGAGTGTCGAGGCGGTGGGTTGATGGGCGGGCGAGTGTTGGGCGGTGGATTGATGTGCAGAGCAGTGTCGAGGCGGTGAGGTGATGAGCGGGTTGATGGGCGGAGCGAGTGTCGAGGTGGTGGGCTGATGAGTGGGGCGAGTGCTGAGGTGGTGGGTTGATGAATGGGCGGGGGCTTACTCGGACGATGGTGATCTGGGTGCCGGACTGGCCGGTGGCGGCGGCTGCGGTGGCGACGGGGCGATCACCGGAGGAGCCGATCGCCGTGCTGGAGAAGGGCAAGGTGCTCGCCACCTCCGCCGCCGCCCGCGCCGAGGGAGTCCGCCGCGGGCAGCGAGCCCGGGACGCGCAGTCCCGGTGCCCGGAGTTGGTCGTACTGAAGTACGACCCGGTCGTCGACGCACGCGCGTTCGACCCGGTGATCTCCTGCCTGGAGGCGATCACCCCGGGCGTGCAGGTGATCCGCCCGGGGATGTGCGCGTTGAAGGCGCGCGGCCCGGCACGGTTCTACGGCAGCGAGGAGGCGGCCGCGGAGAAGCTGCTCGACCGGCTGGAGACATACGACGTCCACGGCAGCCGGATCGGGATCGCCGACGGCCCGTTCGCCGCGGAGCAGGCGGCCCGGGTGAGTTCCGCGCGGACCCGGGTGCAGGTGGTGCCGCCGGGCGGGTCGCCGGAGTTCCTTGCGCCGCTGTCGGTCGACACACTTGAGCAGCCGACGCTCACGGACCTGCTGCGCCGGCTCGGCCTGCGGTCGCTGGGGGCGTTCGCGCAACTGCCGGGGACCGAGGTGCTGACCCGGTTCGGTCCGGACGGCGCGTTCGCGTACCGGCTGGCCCGCGGGGACGACGACCGGCCGGTGACCGGTCGGGAGATCCCGCCGGAGCTGATCCGGACGCTCGACTTCGAACCGTCCGTGGACCGCGTCGACCAGGTCGCGTTCGCGGTCCGGTCGATCGCCGACGAGTTGATCGTCCGGCTGACCGAGCTCGGGCTGGTGTGTACGACGCTGCGGGTCGAGGTCGGTACCGAGTCCGGCCGGATCCACGAGCGGGAGTGGCTGCATCCGCGCTGGTTCACCGCGGCGGACGTGGTGGACCGGGTGCGCTGGCAGTTGCAGGGCAGCGGGACGGCCACCAGCGAGCTGACGTCACCGGTGGTCCGGGTGCGGCTGGTCCCGGACCAGGCGGACCCGGTCGGCGCGCATGCCGACGGGCTGTGGGGCGGCGGGCCGGACGAGCGGATCCACCGGGCGCTGTCGCGGGTGCAGAGCATGCTCGGGCACGGTGCGGTGGTGTCGGTGGTGATCGGTGGCGGCCGTGGATTCGCGGAACGACAGACGCTGGTTCCGTGGGGCGACCCGCCGGTGCCGGCCCGGCCGGCGGACCAGCCGTGGCCCGGAGCGATCACCGGTGCGGACCCGAGGCGCTGGCCGGCCCTGGCGCCGACCACGATCTTCCCGGAGCCGGTCCCCGCGCAGGTGTTCGCCGCCGACGGCACCCAGGTCTCGGTCACCGCCCGCGGCGAACTGTCCGGCGCCCCCACCGCCTTCATACTGCAACCAACCGGCGCCCCCACCGCCTTCACGCCGCAGCCAACCGGCGCCTCCACCGCCTTCACCCCGCAGCCAACCGGCGTCCCTGTCCCCGGCACCGGCACCGGCACCGGCACCGGCACCGGCACCGGCACCGGCACCGGCACCGGCCCCGTCCCGGCTCCCGGTCCCGGCCACGCCCCCGCCCGCGGCCGCGGACGCAGGGCCGGAGCCAACCGCGGTCCCGGAGTGGGAGCCGGCAGCGGTGTTCAAGTTGCTGACAGCAACAAGATCCACCCGATCACCTCCTGGGCCGGCCCCTGGCTGACCGCCGAACGCTGGTGGGACCCCGCCACCGAGTCCCGCCAGGCCCACTTCCAGTTCCAGACCGCCGACACCCGCGCCTGGCTCTTCACCCTCCACCACAACACCTGGCAAGCCCAAGCAACCTACGACTGAGCGCACATAGTTGCCTCAGGCAATATCCACAACCCTACTTCCCAACCGTCAAATCTGTGGATAACTAAATCTTCCCGAATTCCCTTGTAAATAAGGGGATCTGGCTTGGAAACTGTCGGACGGCGCGGGTACTGTTGTGGGCATGGATGTTCTTGACGGGCGATCGGTGGTGTCGCTGAGCGACGGCGAGGTCATGCCTGCCTTCGACTCGGTCGACGCCGAGATCAACCGGCTCGAAGAGCTCCGCCTGCAGCTGATTGCCCGCATCGAGGACACCGGCTACGCCCAGGAGCTCGGCGCCCGCGACGCCGTCGACCTGGTGTCCAAGCGATACCGGCGAGACCGCGCCGAAGTCTGGCGCGACGTCCGTCTGGCCAGAGCCCTCCCCAAATACGCCGCCATAGGCACCGCACTCACCGAAGGCATCGACCTCCCCACCAACCCAGACACCATCAACCCAGACACCATCAACCCAGACACCATCAACCCAGACACCATCAACCCAGACACCAACGAACCAGGCACCAACGACAGCACCGACGCCAACAGCAACGACGACGCCAACGAGGCTGGTGACGGTGGAGCTGCGGGAGCTGCGGGAGCTGCAGGGGCTGCAGGGGCTGCAGGGGCTGTCGGGGCTGCAGGGGCTGGTGTTCGGCGGGTGCGGCCGATGCGGACTGCGCAGGCTGCGGTGATCGTGTCCGAGCTCGAGCGGGTACGTTCGCGGGTTCCGGTCGAGGATCTGGATGTTGTCGAGGAACAGTTCGTCGCCTTGGCAGCTCATCTGACGCCGGGAGAGTTGCGGTCCGCGATCAGGGAGGTCTGTGACCTGCTCGATTCCGACGGCCCCGAGCCCGAGGAGCAGAAGGCCGCCGCACGTGAGTCGCTGACGTTGATGTCGGCGGACCGCGGCGTGAAGTTCAAGGGATACCTCGCCAACGAGAACGCCGAACTCCTCCGCGCAGTAGTGCACGCCGGCGCCCGCCCCCACAAGACTGTCGACGGCGAACCAGACCCCCGCTCCCGCGACAAGCGCCAGGCAGACGCTCTCTCAACCGCCCTAACCATCGCCGCCACCGCCTGGGACACCCACACCAACACCAAGCCCTGCACCCCACCAGCCACCCCACCAGCCACCCCACAACCAGCCACCCCACAACCAGCCAACACAGCACCAGCCGACACAGCCTGGCCCGATACAGCACCGGCTGCCACCTCACCAACAGATACGCAACCAGCCGACGCAGCGCCGACCGATGCACGGCCAGCTGACAGAGTGCCGGCCTACACGGCGCGGTCCGCACCAACGGTCGACGCGGCATCGGCAGGTACTTCACCAACCGACACGCGACCGGCTGACGCGGCGCCGACCGATGCACGGCCAGCCGACACGGCGCCGGCCGCTGCAGCACAACCAGCCGACGCACGACCGGCCGACGTGGCGCCGGCCGGTCCAGGAGCATCGGCCCACATCGCACCAACCGGCATACGACCGGCTGATATAGCACCACCGACTGCAGGGCCGGCCGACACGCGACCGGACGATCCAGCAGGGGCGGCTGTGGGAGTTGTCGGGGCTGGGATGGGTGGTGTGGCGAGTCGTGCTGGTGGGCGGGGGCAGCCGGTAGCGGGGTATGGAGCGAAGGCGAACATCACCGTCACGATTGACTTGGAGGATCTGAAAGCAGCGACTGCGGATGCGGTCGGTCACACCGTCTACGGTGATGGGCTGTCCGCTGCCGCGATCCGTCGGCTGGCGTGCGACGCGAACATCATTCCACTGGTGCTGGGCTCGAACTCCGAACCACTGGACGTCGGTCGCAGCGAACGACTCGTCACGCGATCCATCCGACGTGCTCTGAACGTCCGCGACCGCGGCTGCGTTGTCTGTGGAGCGCCGCCGATCATGTGCGACGCACACCACCTGATCTCCTGGCTGGACGGCGGAAGTACCACGATCGACAATCTTGCGCTGCTGTGCCGACGGCATCACACCGACCTGCACAACGGCCGCTGGATCATCACCATCACGCACGGCGTAGTACACGTTGTCCGCCCGACCTGGGCCGACCCGTCACCCCTGAGTCGTCCAAGCCCACCAAGACCCGCCCCATTCCAACCACCCGCCACAGCCAAGCCCCCAACCCCGGCTGCCGCCGCTGCCTCAGCGGGCGCCGGCGGTGCGACGGGTGCCGCGGGCGCGACAGGTGCCACGGGTGCCGCGGGCGCAGCCGGAGTGGCGAGCGTGGCGAACCGGTTGGCCACGGCGGATGCGGGCGGTGTACCGGGTGGGCAGACGAACCACCTACCGGTGGCGGACGTGACCGGCGCGACGGAGGCGACCAACATGACCGGCGCAGCGGTGGCGACCAACATGACCGGCGCAGCGGTGGCGACCAACATGACCGGCCGGGCGGAGGCGACCGATGTGACCGGCGCGGCGGAGGCGACCGATATGACCGGCGTGACGGAGGCGGCGGAGGCGACCGATATGACCGGCGTGACGGAGGCGGCGGAGGCGACCGATATGACCGGCGTGACGGAGGCGACCGATGTGATGGGCGCAGCGGAGGCGACTGATGTGATCGGAGCGACCGGCGGGACCGGCGGGATGGGTATGACCGGCGGGATGGGATTGGTTGCGGTGGCGGGTGGGCGAGCCAGCCGCTGGCGGGCGGATGCCGCTACCTACGCGGAGGCTGCACGCTTCGCGGTTTGGGACGGAAACGCTGCGGCCGAGCCCGACATCGGACCCCCGTCCTTCGCGACGATCTGACCACCGGCAGACCAGCCGCCCGCATCCCGCTGGTGCGGAGGCGCGTCCGCATTCGTCTGGGTCGGGTGCGTCCTGGCAGTCGTCTGCGTTGCTCTGGCGTCGAGGCGCGTCCTGGAGTGGTGCGTGTTCGTCTGGTGTGGAGAGTGTCGCGGTGGTCGTGCGTGTTCGTCTGGCGTTGGGGCACGTTGCGGGAGCTGTCTGCATCCCTCTGGCGTGAAGGCTTGTCCTGGCGGGTGTCTGTGTTTGTCGGGGTGGAGGGAGGTGCCTGGGGGCGGTTACCTCTCTGGGGGTGCGGGGTGCGGGGTGCGGGTGGGGCGGTGAGGCTTTGGCTGGCGGCTGGCGGCTGGCGGCTGGCGGCTGGCGGCTGGCTCGCTGGTGGTGCGGTGTGCGGGTGGTGTCGGGGTGGGCGGGGGCTGCTGGTGGTTAGGGGAAGTTGATGCGCATTACTGTGCGGCGGAGGGTGGGATGGGTTTGTTGGTGGAAGCCGGCTTCTTCGAAGGCTTGGTGGGGGCCGACGTGGAGTTCGCCCCAGGTGATGGTTCTGCCGGGCTGGGTGAGCATTGGGTACGCCTCCAGTGCGCGGGCGCCGCGGCTGCGGGCGTGCTCGATCGTGGCGCGGGCCAGATGGTAGGTGAGTCCGCGCCCACGGAAGCCTTTGCGGACGACCATGCAGGTGACGGCCCAGACGCTCTCGTCGTCCTTGTCTTCGTTCCGGTCCGTCCACGGGATCCGGGAGGTCCGGAGCTTCGGGTACGAGGTGCGCGGCTCGACGGCGACCCAACCGGCCGGCTCATCGTCGACGTACGCGACCAGCCCGGTCGTCGACGGTGCGTCCGGCGTGCCGCAGGCGGTCTGGTCCTGGAGGCGGGTCATCCGCTCGTCCAGGGTGGAGTCCCGCCAGATCCAGCCGCGGATCTTGAACCGCTGACATTGGCACTGCCCGGCATCGGCCGTACCGAAGACCAGCTGTAGGTCCTCCCAGGACGCCTCGTTGGCCGGTATGACGCGCACCTGCGTCTCCTCGATCACCTGCATGACAAGCACGGTAAACCCAGTTCCGGACGACCACCGTCCGGAACTACGTTGGTCGGCATGCATCGGAGCCGAGTTTCCACGTTCTTGATCGACGTCGAGCGCAGTGAAGTGGACGCCGCCGCGGCGTTCTGGTCGAAGGCGCTCGGCGTTCGTACGTCGTCGCCCGAGGGGGAGCCGCAGTTCATCAGCCTGCACGACGCGGTTCCCGGGTACGTGACCGCGATCCAGTCCGTCGACGACGAGCCGCGCTACCACCTGGACATCGAGACCGACGACGTACCGGCCGAGGTTGCCCGCCTGACCGCGCTGGGTGCGGTGGAGATCGCGGACTGGCAGGGTTGTCACACCCTTCGCGCGCCGGGCGGTCACCTGCTCTGCGTCATCCCGGTCCATTCCGATCCGCAGTACTTCGAACAGCACGCCACCGTCTGGGAGACCACCACCCGCCGCCCCTGACCGCGAACCGCAGCCGCACGGTCCCGGGGCCGGGGCCGGGGGAGCCTGATTCGCTCGCAGCAGAACGGTTGGCCGACAGCAGAAGGCGCCGCTGAGCGTCCCGTGCGCGGGCTACTCTCCGAGGCATGACTGAGCTTGCGGTGACGTTCAAGCAGGAGGCTGTTGCGGAGGCGTACCAGCATCGGCCGCCGTACCCGGACGAGGTGTTCGACCGGCTGGTCGCGCTGATCACCGACGAGCCGCGCCGGGTGCTCGACATCGGTGCCGGTGACGGCGCGATCGCGCGTCCGCTGGCGCCGCGGGTCGAGCAGGTCGACGCGATCGACTTCTCGGCGCCGATGGTCGAGGTGGGCAGGCGGCGGCCGGGTGGCGACCACCCGAACCTGCGCTGGCAGGTCAACCCGATCGAGTCCGCCGATCTCGACGGCCAGTACGCACTGGTGACGGCCGGCGCCAGCATCCACTGGATGCCGTGGGAGGAGACGTTCGCGCGGATCGTTCCGCACCTGACGCCGAACGGTCAGTTGGCGGTCATCGAGCACGGGCCGGTGGACATGCCCTGGTGGGACGGTGTGGTGCAGGCCATCCGGAAGCATTCGCGCAAGAAGGACCACGACCCGAAGTACAGCGTCGTCGACGCCATCCGGGACCGTGGACTGCTCAACCTCACCGGTACGGCGCGCACCGAGCCCGTCCTCTATCACCAGCAGGTGCAGGACTATGTCGAGCAGTTCCATTCAACGTCGAGCCTGGCGCGCGACCTGATGTCGCCGGAGGAGGCGGCCGACTTCGACGCGATGGTCGAGGAGGCGGTCCGCCCGTACGCGACGGACGACGTACTGGAGCTGAAGGTCCAGGCCGAGATCAGCTGGGGCCGCCCGACGCTCCCGTACTAGTGCCCCGCGTCGCACTAGCGGCACGGGCCAGCAGGTACACCTGCTCGGGAGTGCTCTGCGTGAGCCGCGCGGCGAGCTCGTACGCCTCCCGGGCAGCTGCTCCGTCGCCGGCCAGCTCGAGCAGATGTGCCCGTACGGCCGCGAGCCGATGGTGACCTTGGAGCGCGGCATCCACGTCGTCGAGCAGCGCCAGCCCGGCCTGCGGACCGTGCACCATCGCGACCGCGACGATCCGGTTCAGCGTCACCATCGGCCCGGGCGCGGTCGACTCGAGGAGTTCGTACAGCATCAGGATCTCGCGCCAATCGGTCTCGCCGGCTTCCGCGGCGGAGTCGTGCACCGCGGCGATCGCGGCCTGCAACTGGTACGGCCCGACCGGTGCAGACCGCAACGTCGCCTCGATCAGCTCGGTGCCCTCCGCGATCGCCGCCGTATCCCACGCCGACCGGTCCTGCTCCGGCAACGGCACCAGCGCACCGTCCGCAGTTGTCCGTGCCGGTCGCCGTGCGTCGGTCAGCAGCATCAGCGCCAGCAAGCCGGCCACCTCACCCTCGGCCGGCAACAAAGCGCGCAACTGGCGGGTCAGCCGGATCGCCTCCGCGGACAGCTCGACGCGGTGCAGCGACGGACCGGATGACGCGGTGTAGCCCTCGTTGAAGATCAGATACAGCACATGCAGTACGGCAGCCAGCCGCTCGGGCTGCTCGGACGCCGGCGGCAGCGCGAACCGCGCATCCTGCAGCTTTGCCTTCGCCCGGCTGATCCGTTGCCCGATCGTTGCCTCCGGCACCAGAAACGCCCGGGCGATCTCACCAGTCGTCAACCCGCCGACAGCACGCAGCGTGAGCGCCACCTGGGACTGTGGCGTGAGCGCCGGATGGCAGCACAGCATCAGCAGCGTCAGCGAGTCGTCCTCCGACGACGCGGGATCCGGGGGAGACCAGGACGCGACGGTCTCCTCCCGCCGCGTACGGGCCGCCTCGTTCCGCAGTACCTCGATCCGGCGCCGGGAAGCGACCGTGATCAGCCAGCTCCGCGGATTCGCCGGTACGCCCTCGCTCGGCCACTGCAACGACGCGGCCAGCAGGGCCTCTTGTACGGCGTCCTCGCACGCGTCGAAGTCGCCGTACCGGCGGGCCAGCGCCGCCAGCACCTGAGGCGCCTGCTCGCGGAGCAGCTCCTCGAGCATCACATGTACGCACCGAGGTCGCGGACCGGACGGATCTCCACAACGCTGAACGGTGCCTCCGGGATCAGCGCGACGATCTCGGCCGCGCGGTCCATCGAGTCGCAGTCCAGCAGATAGAAGCCGGCCAGCTGCTCCTTCACCTCGGCGAACGGGCCGTCGGTCGTCAGCGGCCTGCCGTCGCGGACCAGCACCTGCTTGGTGAGCGCCGGGTCGTCGAGCGATTCGGACGCGACCAGTTCGTCGTCCTTGGCGAGGGCCTCGTGCAGGGCGGCGTACCCCGCCATGCCTTCCTTCTTCTGCTCGTCGGTCAGCGAGTCCCAGACCGCACGGGACTCGGGGTTGCCGTAGATCAGCACCAGGAACTTCATGCTCCCAGCGTAAGAGTCACCCTTGGGTATCGATCCGTGCCTGCCCCCGGTACGCCGGACGCAAACCTGTCGGCATGCCCCAGTACAGTTACGACGGGTATCCAGGGTGGACAGCAGGGTGGACAGAGGGAGGGGTCGCGTGCCGGACTTGGAAGTGTCCGACCGGGTGTGGACGATCCCGAACGCGCTCAGCTTCCTGCGGTTGCTGGGGGTGCCACTCTTCTTGTGGCTGGTCCTCGGCCCGCAGGCCGACGGCTGGGCGCTGCTCGTGCTCGCCGTCTCGGGCTTCACCGACTGGGCCGACGGCCAGATCGCCCGTCGGATGAACCAGACCAGCCGCCTCGGCCAGATGCTCGACCCGGTCGCCGACCGGCTGTACATCTTCGCGACCGTGATCGGCCTGGCGCTGCGCGACATCATCCCGTGGTGGCTGGCGATCGCGCTGCCGCTGCGGGACGTGCTGCTCACCCTCACGCTGCCCGCCCTGCACCGCCGCGGCTTCAACGCGCTGCCGGTGCACTTCCTCGGCAAGTCCGCCACCTTCTGCCTGCTGTACGCGTTCCCGCTGCTCCTGCTCGGCGACGGTGACAGCACTCTGAACCTGCTCGCCCGCGTGTTCGGCTGGGCGTTCGCGATCTGGGGTACCGGTCTGTACTACTGGGCCGGCGCGCTGTACTTCGCGCAACTGCGGCACCTGGTCCAGACCGTCAAACCGATCAAGGACTCGGCCGGGTGACCCAGCAAGCCCCAGAGCAAACGCCTCAGCAGACGACCCCTCGGCGCGTCGACGCGTCGATGTCCCTGCTGAACAACCTGATGGCGCACCCCATCGACGAGGGGTACGCCGTCGCCGCCAAGACCCGCTCCGGCCAGGGCGGTAAGCAGGTCCGGTCCCGGCACCGGGTGATGCTGGTGGTCGCGGCGGCGGTGCTCGGTTTCCTCCTCGCAGTCGCCGCCGCACAGAACTATCGCAGCGCCCCGGCCGCGGAGAAGCAGCGCAACGAGCTGATCGACCGCGTCAACCAGGCCGACGGCCGGCTGACCGACCTGCGCAACCACCAGTCCCAGCTGGCCGACGAGGTCCGCCGCCTGCAGGCCAGTGGACTGAGCAACGACAGCGCGGGCACCGCCCTGCAGCAGAAGCTCGACGACCTCGAGCTGCAGACCGGCGCGATCTCGGTCACCGGTCCCGGGATCAAGGCGGTCATCGACGACGCCAAGAACGCCGACGACAAGGAAGGCCGGCTGCTCGACGTCGACCTGCAGCAACTGGTCAACGGTCTCTGGACCGCCGGCGCGGAGGCGATCTCGGTGAACGGTCACCGGCTCACCTCGCTGACCGCGATCCGCGGCGCGGGCAGTGCCATCACCGTCGACTACAGTTCGCTGACCCCGCCGTACACGGTGCTCGCGATCGGTGACACCGCAACCATCCCGGCCCGGTTCGCGCAGAGCTCGGGCGGGCAGTGGGTGCAGTACCTGGTGAGCAACTTCGATGTCCGGATGACGATCACGACGGAGGATTCCTTGCTGGTGCCGGCCGATGCGACGATCGCGTTGCGCTACGCGAAGGTGAGGCCGAGATGATCGCCGTCCTCGGTCTGGTGATCGGTGTCGTCGTCGGCCTGCTGGTCGCACCCGACGTACCGGACTGGGCCCAGCCGTACCTGCCGATCGCGGTGGTGGCCGCACTGGACGCGGTGTTCGGGGCGCTGCGCGCGTTCCTGGACGGGATCTTCGACGACAAGGTGTTCGTGGTCTCGTTCGTGTCCAACGTGCTGATCGCGGCCCTGATCGTCTACCTCGGCGACCAGCTCGGCGTCGGCTCGCAGCTGTCCACCGGCGTCGTGGTGGTGCTCGGGATCCGGATCTTCACCAACATGGCCGCGATCCGGCGGCACATCTTCCGGGCCTGATCATGAGCGAAGACACCCCAGACCCCAAGCCGGACGTCAAGCCTGATCCGGGACCTGATTCGGCACTTGATCCGGGGCAGCCCGAGGTCCCGACGCCGATGCCGAAGAAGCGGACGCCGAACCTGGCGCTGCGGCGGCTGAAGGCCGGGTTCAAGCCGTCCCGTGGGCAGGCGATCGTCGCGGTCGTGCTCGCGCTGGTCGGCGGCGTCGCGGTCGTCCAGGTCCGGGTGAACCGCGCCGACGACGGGTACCAGAACGCCCGCCGCGAGGACCTGATCGCGATCCTCGACGGCCTCGGGCAGAACACCCGCCGGCTGGAGAGCGAGATCGCCGACCTCGAGGAGCGGAAGAACTCGCTGTCCTCCAGCGCCGACAAGGCCCAGACCGCCCGCGAACAGGCCGAGGCCCAGATCCGTACCCTCGGCATCCTGGCCGGCACCATGCCCGCGGTCGGCCCGGGGGTCCGGATCACGCTGAACGACCCGCAGGGCAAGATGACCTCGAGCAACCTGCTGGACGCGATCGAGGAGCTGCGCGACGCCGGTGCCGAAGCGGTCCAGATCAACGGGGAGGTGCGTGTGGTGGCCAGTACGGACTTCGTCGACGACGCGCCGGGGATCCGGGTCGACGGCAAGAAGCTGGTCTCGCCGTACACGATCGAGGCGATCGGGGAGTCCCACAACCTGGCCGAGGCGGCCAACTTCCCGGGCGGTCTGGTGAGTGAGGTGACCGGTCCGCAGGTCGGCGGAACGGCCGAGGTCAACGAGTTGGAGAGCGTCTCCGTCACCGCCTTGCACGCGCCGGAGGAGCATCGTTACGCTCACCCGGCGCCCAGCCCGACCAAGTAGCTGATCAGTACCTGTACCTGTGCCAGTAGCTGTACCTGTTGCTGTACTTGAGCGAAAGAGGAACGAAGGTGTACCCCGAAGACCTGAAGTACACGGCCGAGCACGAGTGGCTGAAGGCCGGCGAGGAAGGACCCGTGCGGGTCGGTATCACCGACTTCGCGCAGGACCAGCTCGGTGACATCGTGTACGTGCAGTTGCCGGACGTCGGCACCAAAGTGCGCGCGGGCGACGCCTGCGGCGAGCTCGAGTCGACCAAGAGCGTCAGCGACCTGTTCGCCCCGGTGAACGGCACCGTGACCGCCGTCAACGAGGCACTGGCCGACCAGCCGGACCTGGTCAACAGCGACCCGTACGGCGAGGGCTGGCTGCTCGACATCGACGTCGAGGACGCCGCCGAGGTGGCCGCCCTGATGGACGCCGAGGCGTACCAGGGCCAGCTCGACCAGGGCTGACCACAGACTGATAGCGTTACCGGCCTCAACCGTTGCTCGAGGGTTGAGGCCCCCTCGGGTTTTTCGAGCGCGTCACACTGTCAATACGGGGTCTATCGAAAACGTCGCCGGACCACCGGCGATCGGGAGGATCACAGCATGCCGTTCTGCAACCAGTGCGGGCACGAGAACTCCGAGGGCAGCCGGTTCTGCTCGCAGTGCGGAGCGATGCTGCCTGGCGCGGACCGCCCGGCGGCGGCGCCCCAGCCACCGGTCCAGCCGCAGCAGACACCGGGCGTCACCGACACCGCGATGCTGACCCCGATCGGCGCCGAGCCGGAACCGGAGCAGACCGGTGAGCCGCTGGGCGCCGACGACGCGGCCGCGGTCGGCGCGCTGCCGGCCGGATCCGCCCTGCTGATCGTCCAGCGCGGGCCGAACGCGGGCAGTAGGTTCCTGCTCGACGTCGACGTGGTCACCGGGGGCCGGCACCCGGACAGCGACATCTTCCTGGACGACGTGACGGTGTCCCGCCGGCACGCCGAGTTCCGCCGGGACCCGCAGGGCGTGAAGGTCCGCGACGTCGGCAGCCTGAACGGGACGTACGTGAACCGCGACCGGATCGACGAGGTCCAGCTGAACAGCGGCGACGAGGTCCAGATCGGCAAGTACCGGCTGGTGTACTACGCCAGTGGCCAGGCCTGAGCCGGCTGCCGACAACCCCGGTGCAGGTCGTGGCATCGGGGAGGTGCTGCAGCTGCTCCAGGACGAGTTCGCCGACGTCACGATCTCCAAGATCCGGTTCCTGGAGGCCGAGGGGCTGGTGACGCCGTCGCGGACCGCGTCCGGCTACCGGAAGTTCAGCCCGGCCGACGTCGAGCGGCTGCGCTACGTGCTGACCGTGCAACGCGACCAGTACCTGCCGCTGAAGGTGATCAAACAACACCTCGGAGCCATCGACCGCGGGCTGCAGCCGGCCGCCGCCGGTCCGCCGGTCGCGCCGAGCTCGTTGCCGCAGACTCCCGGGCAACCGGTCGCGGACGACTTCGATGCCGCGGGCACCGAACTGCGCCTGACCCGGGACGAGCTGCGGGCGGCCGCCGGTGTCCCGGCCGAGCTGCTCGCCGAGCTGGAGAGCCACGGCCTGGTGGTGGCCGGTGGCAACCACTACAGCGGGGACGCGATCGTGATCGCGAAGGTCGCGGCCGAACTGGCGGCGTACGGCCTGGAACCCCGGCACCTGCGGGCGTTCCGGACGGCGGCGGACCGGGAGGTCGGCCTGATCGAACAGGTCACCGGCCCGCGGCGTACCGAGCAGACCGCGGAGCTGGCCGCGCTCACCGTACGGCTGCACACCGCGCTGGTCCGCTCCCGCCTGCCGCACCCCTCGGAGTAGGCTGAAGGTGTGCGCGAAGTCGACGTGGTCGGAGTCCGGGTGGAGATGCCCTCGAGTCAGCCGATCGTGCTGCTCCGGGAGGTCGGCGGTGAGCGGTACCTGCCGATCTGGATCGGTGCGGCCGAGGCGAGTGCGATCGCCTTCGCCCAGCAGGGCATGGAGCCGCCCCGGCCGCTGACCCACGACCTGTTCGCGGAGACCATCCGTGTGCTCGGCCACACCCTCAGCCAGGTCCGGATCGTGAACCTGACCGACGGCGTGTTCGAGGCGATCCTGGTCTTCGACGACCAGACCGAGATCTCCGCGCGGCCGTCGGACTCGATCGCGCTGGCGCTGCGGACCGGGACACCGGTGTTCTGCACCGAGGAGATCCTCGCCGAGGCCGGCGTGCCGGTTCCGGAGAGTGAGACCGGCACCGACGAGGTGCAGGAGGAAGAAGAGGTCGAGCGGTTCCGGGAGTTCCTGGACCAGGTCACCCCCGAGGACTTCGACAAAAGCTGACCGAGCCGACCCGCGCTGACAGAACCTGCCCCGGGCCGGCCACACGTTCTGCCACAAGTTCGACCAGGTAACGATTCGTACGGCGGTCGCGACACGCTCCCGGCTCGGTGCGGTTGTCGTTGACCCGCCTCGGGCGGCGGCTTACCGTGAAGAAGTCGTGGAGTGCTGTCACTCCACGGAGATGACTCGTTCCAGTCGGTATCCAGGGAGGCTCAGGCGTGACACGCACCGGGGACACGGATCTGACGGCGCAGTCGGCTTCCGACGCGCACGCCGAAGCCATGGCCGAGGCCACGGCAACCGCCGGCGTTCAGGGTCTGCTGTTCGACGACGACCTGCGGCCGATGCCGGAGGACGTCGGGTTCCGGGGTCCGACGGCCTGCGCCGCGGCCGGGATCACGTACCGGCAGCTCGACTACTGGGCCCGTACCGGCCTGGTCTCCCCGTCGGTCCGGCCGGCGACCGGCTCCGGGACGCAGCGGCTGTACGGGTTCCGCGACGTACTGTTGCTGAAGGTGATCAAGCGGCTGCTGGACGCCGGGATCTCGCTGCAGCAGATCCGGACCGCGATTGCGCACCTGAGCAAGCGCGGCTTCGACGACCTGACCCAGATCACCCTGATGAGCGACGGCGCCTCGGTGTACATGTGCACCTCGCCGGACGAGGTCATCGACCTGCTGGCCGGCGGCCAGGGCGTGTTCGGCATCGCGCTCGGCGGTGTCTGGCGGGAGGTTGAGGGCTCGCTGTCCGAGCTGCCGACCGAGCGTGCGGACGGCCACGGCGAGGACGAGGCCGACGACCACGCTACGGACGAACTCGCCGCCCGCCGTCGTGCCCGCATGACGGGCTGAGCCAGGTGTGATCTAGTTTCTTCCTGTGCGCCCACTCACTGCTGACTCGCTCCGCGGTGTGTGGGCGACTTTGTTGTTACCCCTGGACGCCGACGACTCGATCGACTTCGCCCGGTTGTCCGCTCAGGCGGACGTCCTGAGCCGGTCCGAGGTCGCCGGCCTGTACGCCCACGGGACGGCGGGGGAGTTCCAGACGCTGACCGAGGACGAGTTCGATCGGATCAACGACGTACTGGCCGCGACCGGTAAGCCGTTCCAGATCGGGGCCAGCCATCCGTCCGCCCAGGTGCAGCTGTCCCGTGTCGAGCGGGCCGCGAAGCTGGCGCCCGGAGCGATCCAGTTGATCGTCCCGGACTGGCTGCCTTTGAACCCGGGCGAGCTGCTCGACTTCCTGCGACGGGTGGCTGAGATGGCGGGAGATGTGCCCCTCGTGTTGTACAACCCGCCGCATGCGAAGACGACGGTTGCGCCGCGGCAGTTGGCCGAGCTCGCCGCGGCCGTGCCGAGTCTGATCGGGCTGAAGACTGCAGGCGGCGACAAGACCTGGTTCGACGAGACCGTGCGCTCCGGTCTGGCGATCTTCGTGCCCGGGCATTTCCTGGCGAGTATGTCGTTGCTCGGCGCACACGGCAGCTACTCCAACGTGGCGGCGCTGTCACCCGACGGCGCGGTCGCCACCGCTCAGGACCTCGACGTCGAGCGCCGGATCGCGGAGTTCTTCGCCGCGCACGTCGCACCGCTGCAGAAGGCCGGCCTCTCGAACCCGGCGCTGGACAAGTTCCTCGCCGCGGTGGGTGACTGGGCCGACGTCGGCACCCGGGTGCGCTGGCCGATGCAGGCGGCAACGGCCGAGCAGGTCGCGGCGGCGCGTCCCGCGGCCCGGAGCCTGCTGCCCGAGCTGTTCTGACCTGTTCTGAACTGTCCTGACATTCCTGGTAGCCTCAAGGCAGCCGTTCACAGCACTCGGGAGAGACCCGTGTCATCGGGCGCCGAAGGGGCAATTCCTCCCCGGAACCTCTCAGGCCCATGGACCGAGTGTCGCAGGCGACTCTGGAGCGCAGACGCGTGACAGAGGGGGAGGCCCCCGGCAGCGACAGTCAGCATCCAGTCAGCATCGGAGCCTCTAGTGAACGACACCCCGCAGCTTTCGGCGACCTTCGCCGACCGGCACATCGGACCGCGCCCGGACGAGATCGCCCGGATGGTCGAGCTCCTCGGGTACGACGACGTGGACGCGCTCGTCGACGCCGCGGTCCCGGCCTCGATCCGTTCCGCGGAGGCGTTGCGGCTGCCCGAACCGGCCTCCGAGGTGGACGCGCTGACCGAGCTGCGCCAGCTCGCCGGCCGCAACACGATCGCCACCTCGATGATCGGCCAGGGGTACTACGGCACCTTCACGCCGTCCGTCATCGTCCGCCGCGTGGTCGAGAGTCCCGCCTGGTACACCGCCTACACGCCGTACCAGCCGGAGATCTCCCAGGGCCGCCTCGAGGCCCTGCTGAACTTCCAGACCGTCGTCTCCGACCTGACCGGTCTGCCGACCGCGAACGCGTCGCTGCTCGACGAGGGCACCGCGGCCGCCGAGGCGATGACGCTGGCGCACCGCTCGAACAGGAAGAGTAAGTCCGACCGCTTCCTGGTCGATGCCGACTGCTTCGCGCAGACGATCGCGGTCGTGCAGACCCGCGCCCAGGCGCTCGGGATCGAGGTTGTCGTCGACGACACCACCGAGGGGCTGCCCGAGGGCGACTTCTTCGGCGTCCTGGTGCAGTACCCGGGCTCGAACGGCGCCGTCCGCGACCTGAAGCCGCTGATCTCGGCGGCCCACGACCGCGACACGCTCGTCGCCGTCGCCTCCGATCTGCTTGCGCTGACGGTGCTCGAGGCGCCGGGTGAGGCGGGCGCCGACATCGTCATCGGGTCCTCGCAGCGCTTCGGCGTACCGCTGTTCTACGGCGGTCCGCACGCCGGCTTCATGTCGGTCCGGACCGGCCTCGAGCGGTCCTTGCCCGGTCGACTGGTCGGCGTCTCCGTCGACGCGGACGGCGCCCCGGCGTACCGGCTGGCGCTGCAGACGCGCGAGCAGCACATCCGTCGCGAGAAGGCGACGTCGAACATCTGTACGGCGCAGGTCCTGCTCGCGGTGGTCGCCTCGATGTACGCGGTCTACCACGGGCCGGCGGGTCTGCGCGCGATCGCGGAGCGCGTGCACGCGTACGCCGGCAAGCTCGCCGCCTCGCTGCGGGCCAGCGACGTCGAGGTGGTGCACGACGACTTCTTCGACACCGTGCTCGCCCGGGTGCCGGGCCGCGCCGCCGACGTCGTGGACGCCGCCCGGCAGAACGGCATCTGGCTGCGCCTCGTCGACGCGGACCACGTCGGCATCTCCTGTGACGAGAAGACCGACGTCGCGACGCTGACCCGGGTCTGCCAGTCCTTCGGCGGGCAGTACGACGACACGCTCGGCGCGGCGGCCATCGCAGTGTCGCGGACGACGGAGTACCTGACGCACCCGGTCTTCAACACGCACCGGTCCGAGACCGCGATGCTGCGGTACCTGCGGAAGCTGTCCGACAAGGACTACGCGCTCGACCGCGGGATGATCCCGCTCGGGTCCTGCACGATGAAGCTGAACGCGACCACCGAGATGGAGCCGGTGACCTGGCCGGAGTTCGCGGACCTGCATCCGTTCGCGCCCGTCGAGGACGCGGCCGGGTACGTGAAGCTGATCGGCCAGCTGGAGCGCTGGCTGGCCGAGGTGACCGGGTACGCGAAGGTGTCGATCCAGCCGAACGCGGGCTCGCAGGGTGAGCTGGCCGGCCTGCTCGCGATCCGTGGCTACCACCGCGCGCAGGGCAACCTGGACCGCAACGTCTGCCTGATCCCGGCATCGGCACACGGTACGAACGCTGCGTCGGCGGTGATGGCCGGGATGAAGGTTGTCGTTGTCAAGGGCAACGACGACGGCACGATCAACCTGGACGACCTGCGGGCGAAGGCGGCCGAGCACGCCGACCGGCTGGCCGCGATCATGATCACGTACCCGTCCACGCACGGGGTGTACGAGGAGAGCGTCCGCGAGGTCTGCCGGCTCGTCCACGACCACGGCGGCCAGGTGTACGTCGACGGCGCGAACCTGAACGCTCTGCTCGGGCTGGCGAAGCCGGGCGAGTTCGGCGGCGACGTCAGCCACCTGAACCTGCACAAGACGTTCTGCATCCCGCACGGCGGTGGCGGTCCGGGCGTCGGCCCGGTCGCGGTCGCTGAGCACCTCGCTCCGTACCTTCCGAGCCACCCGCTGCTCGACCAGGCCGGTCCCGAGTCCGGCGTCGGCCCGATCAGCGCGGCCCCGTTCGGATCCGCGGGCGTGCTCGCGATCTCGTGGGCGTACATCCGGATGATGGGTGCGTCCGGGCTGACCGAGGCGACGAAGGCCGCCGTACTGACCGCGAACTATGTCGCGAAGCGGCTCGAGGGCGCCTTCCCGGTGCTGTACACCGGTGAGAACGGCCTGGTCGCGCACGAGTGCATCCTCGACCTGCGGCCGATGACCAAGGAGACCGGGATCACCGTCGACGACGTCGCGAAGCGGCTGATCGACTACGGCTTCCACGCGCCGACGATGTCGTTCCCGGTGGCCGGCACGTTGATGGTCGAGCCGACCGAGTCCGAGGACCTGGGCGAGCTGGACCGGTTCTGCGACGCGATGATCGCGATCCGGCACGAGATCGACCGGGTCGCGGCCGGGGAGTGGCCGGCCGCCGACAACCCGCTGGTGAACGCGCCGCACACCGCGGAGTCGGTGATCAACGACAAGTGGGAGCACGCCTACACCCGCGAGGACGCCGCGTTCCCGCGCTCGGTGGACCGCGCGTCGAAGTACTGGCCGCCCGTCCGCCGCATCGACGGCGCGTACGGCGACCGCAACCTGATCTGCTCCTGCCCGTCCCCGGAGGCCTTCGAGTAATGTCGCTGCGCTCTGATACCGCTGCTGCTCTGTTCACGGAGATCGCGGCGGCGCAGGGGGATTCGCGGTTGCCTTCGGTCAACGCCGGTGTGCTGCAGGACGGCGCCCTGGCGTGGACCGGGGCGCGGGGCCGGTTCGCGACCGCGGACGGCGGGTTGCCGGGGCCGGACGTGCAGTACCGGATCGGGTCGATCACCAAGACGATGACGGCGATCCTGGTGCTGCAGTGCCGGGACGACGGGCTGCTGTCGCTGAACGATGCCGTCGGCAAGCATCTGCCGGGGGTCGCGTTCGGGGACCTGACGATCCGGCACCTGCTCGCGCACAGCGGCGGGATGAACGCGGAGCCCGAGGGGCCGTGGTGGGAGCGGAACCCGGGCGTGTCGTTCGACGAGCTGACCGCGGCGATGAGCGAGTCGCAGGCAGCCGGTCCGGCGGATCGCAGGCACCACTACTCGAACCTAGGGTTCGGGCTGCTCGGCGAGATCGTCGCGCGGCTGCGTGCGGCGTCCTGGCTGGAGCTGGTTCAGGATCGCATTCTCGGTCCGTTGGAGCTGCGGCGTACGACGTACTTCCCGGAGGCGCCGGCCGCGCAGGGGTTCTCGGTGCACCCGTTCAGTCGGCAACTTGACCCGGAGCCGGCGTACGACTCGCGGGCGATGGCGCCGGCGGGACAGCTGTGGAGCACGATCGAGGACCTGGCGCGGTACGCGGCGTTCTGGATCGACCCGGTGCACGAGGTGCTGTGCCGGGACACCGTCGAGGAGATGGCGACGCCGGTCGCGTCCGATCCGCGCGAGGGGCTGAACGCGTCGTACGGCCTCGGGCTGCGGCTGATCGCGGACGATCCGCAGCTGCTGATCGGTCACACCGGGTCGATGCCGGGCTTCCTCGCCGGGCTGTTCGTCGACCGGGTCCGCCGGGTCGGCGCGGTGACGCTCGGTAACGCGACGTACGGGCGGGTGGCGTCGCTGGCGCCGGACCTGATCCGGATCGTGAACACGTACGAACCGCCGATCACGCAGGAGTGGGTGCCGGAGCCACCGCTTGCCCAGGGCACCGACCTGCTCGGCCACTGGTACTGGGGCAACACGCCGCTCACCATCTCGGTCTGCGCCGGGATCCTCCAACTGACCGGTGGCCTCACGACCCGCCTCACGCCGCTCGGACCGGACCTGTACGAGGGCCGCGACGGCTACCTCGCGGGCGAAAAACTCCACGTGATCCGCGCCAACGGAACCATCAAGCAACTCACCGTAGCCACATTTGTCCTTACCAGAACACCGTACGGTCGTTAGGCTGTAGCGAAACTGCATGGAGTAGATCAGGGGTAGATCACCCGGCTCGTTACCGGGAGGGCGCAGGTTCGAGTCCTGCCTCCATGTCTGCGACGGTCCAGCGAACGGGGGTTCCGGATGTCGGAGGGGTACGCGACGGGCCGGCTGCGGCACGCGCTCGAGCGGGCGCTGGTTGCGGACGATCCGGCGGTACGCCGGCGTGCGGCGGTCCGGGTCGACGCCTGGCGGAACGTCCTGGACGGGATGGCTTCCGGCCGGCTCGCGGTGGGTTCGCGGACGCCGGTCGCCGACACGCCGGTGTGGGTCACGCTCGAGGTGGTGACCGGCGGGTTCGCGACCGGGCGGTACCTGGCAGAGGCCCCGCTGCGGGACGACGAGCTCGCGCGGCTGCCCGCCGATGCGCCGGGGGAGACCGATCGGGAGCGGCTCAACCTGTGGTATCTCGGCGACGAGGGTCTCGCGGAGCTCGGACAGGCGTTGCGGACCGGTTGCTATCGCGTCGACGTACCCGAGGAGTCGGCGATGCTGGTGGTCGCCTGGCTGCTCGAGCACGGGCATTTCGCCGCGGCGCTCGATCTGGTCGCGGAGCTGCGTCCGTTGATGCATCGGCTGCGGTTCACGCCGACGGTCTCGGCGGCGCCTTCCGGGGCGGTGGTCCGGCGAAACGCGGTGGGCGAGATCCGTGCCCAGCTTCGGCAGGCGAAGGTCCGCCCGCAGATCGCCGCGATGCGCGAGACCCTCGAGGTTTGGAATCCGCTGTACGACCGGCTGGTGGCGCTCTGGTGCGACACGGTCGACGGCGACCTCCCGTACCTCATCGACGGGACGGTCAGCGGCGGATGGCCGTGTCGCATTTGGCCTGACGACTGGGCCGAGCGGCGCCGGCTGTGGATGGACGATTTCAAGAGCGCCGCCGAGCTCAACCGCGCGCGGCATCCGCGGAGCAACTTCGCGCGGCTGCAGGCGCTGCTGGAGGACTGCCCTGACGGCAGTTCGGCGCTGACCGGACGTGATGTCGGCTGGATCCGGCGCGCACTCGCGAACACGATCAACGCCCACGGCGCACCTGGATCGGAGGCGCGCGCGACGTTGCGGGCCATGCAGGGCGAGGTGGTCGCGCAGCCGACGTACGCGACGTTGGCGCACGTACTGAGCACCCGGCTCGACGTCTTTCCGCGCGAGGGCGGCCTGCCCGAGCTCGGTCCGGTCGCGGGGCCCGTCGACTGTACGGAGGCGCCTGCGGCGGCCGGTGCGGAGATGCCGGCGCACCTGATGGCGAAGGCGGCCCGCGCACTCGAGGCGCCCATCGGTGAGCTGGTGGAGCGTGGCGTCATCGGATCCGGCGAGGTGCTCGCCGAAGTACTGCCGCAGGTCACCTCGCAGCTGCTCGCTGCGAGGTTCGCGGATCAGGCATTGGCCTCGGCGTACGCGCAGACCTACGCGGCGTTCCGGCGCCGGCGGAGCCTGCTGCTGCTCAACCTCGAGCATCAGGTGCGGTTCGAGGAGCTGCCGTGGATCGCCGCCGTCGCGCTCTACCGCGACCAGAGCGAGCAGGCGACGCGCGCCGCGAACCAGACGTTGCGCGAGACGACGACCGTCGCGCTCGGCGCGTTCCCGCAGACGATCCTGCCGAATCCGCTGGTCCGCGAGTTCGGCGCGCTGGCCGCACAGGCGGGCCACCGGTTGCCGTTCGTCGAGGAGGTTGCCGCCGACATCTTCATGGGGACCTTCACGGCGAAGTGGCGCGAAGCGGCGGCGATCGCCGGCCGGGTGCTGTCCGGAACGTTGTACGCGCGGTACTACGACCTGCCCGCGGCGTGGCCCGCAGCCGAGCATCGTTCGCTGCTGCACTGGCGCAAGGTGACGGCCGACGACTTCGCCGAGGCGTGCGGCCGCCGGGCGGCGGAGGCGCGGACATCGGAGAACCCCCCGTATGTCGCCGAGAACGGGACCGTGCTCGAGCAGAGCCAGATCCTCACCACCCACAACCTCGCCGTACTGATCGATGCGCTCGACCTGACCGACTGGCTCCGCGAGGCCGCTCCCGATCTCGCCGACCGTGCGTTCGGGTGGGCGATCCAGCGCCAGACCCAGACACCGTCGTACCAGGGCGTGAAGAACACCGCGTACGCCTGGCGCCAGGGGATCTTCTTTCTCAGCTACTGCGACCCGACCGAGGTCCTCACGCGGGTGGAGGAGCGCGCACGGGTGCTCAGCCCTCGCTTCAAGCCGGCCGTCCGGGGCCTGCTGGACGTCGCGGCAGGGGAGCGCTTCGACTCCCGCGGCCACACTTCGAACGGCGGCCGCCGGCTCCTCGGCTGGAGCGCCGGCCCGCACTGGTGCCTACCGTCCCTCACCTGACCGCTGCGCGTCGATCGTGAGGATGGCCACTTCGGACGTGGCCGAGTTGACACGGTGAGTGAGCCGGGTAAAAGTTAGGGCTGCCTTAGTAAGGGTTGCCTTACTCAACAACATCTCCGGGAGAAACTGGATGTCGCAGCCCGTGCGTCTGACCGCCGTGACCGCTTCGCCCGTCCCCATCCACGATCCCTTCGCCGCGCGGTGGCCGTTGGCCTCGACGGTGTCGAACCGGGAGCGTGGACCGTTGCCGCACGGTTCTCCGGGAGCAGTACTGCGCCGCGCCGCCGACGCGCTCGGTGAGCCGCGGGTGCCGTCGACCGGTGTGGGGGAGTCTGCAGCGCTCGACCTGATCGCCGGCCTGCTCGACGAGCAGGGGATCGATCTGAGCCACCCGCACGCCGCGGCGCACCTGCAGCCGCCGGTGCTCCAGGTCGCGGTCGACGCGGACGCACTGGCGTCGGCTTCGAATGCCTCGATGGACACGTACGACTCCGGTCCCGCGACGCTGGCGATCGAGCAGTGGGTGGTGCGCGCACTGGCGACGCTGGCCGGTTTCGGCCCGCAGGCGGACGGCGTACTGACGCCTGGCGGCTCGATCTCGAACCTGCTCGCAGTCCTGATCGCCCGCGACAGCGCGGCGGCCGCGGCCGGCATCGACGTACGGCGCAACGGGCTGCAGGGGCTCGAACGGCCCGTGGTGTTCTGCTCCGAGCTTGCGCACTTCTCGGTCCAGCGGGCCTGCGCCGCGCTCGGGCTCGGTGAGGAGGCCGCGATCACGATCGCCTCGGACGAGAACTTCCGGATGCGTACGGACGTACTCGCCGACGAGTTCGCCAAGCCGGGTCGGACGCCGGTCGCTGTGGTCGCCACTGCCGGTACGACCGACTTCGGATCGATCGACCCGATTGCGCCGATCGCGGATCTGGCCCGGGAGTACGGGGCCTGGCTGCACGTCGACGCGGCGTACGGGTTCGGGGCGCTGTTCTCCGAGCGGCTGGCGCCGTTGCTCGCGGACGTGTCGCTGGCGGACTCGGTGACGCTGGACCTGCACAAGATCGGCTGGCAGCCGGCCGCGACCAGCGTGCTGCTGGTGGCGGACCGGAGCCGGTTCGCGGCCTTCGACCGGTCGGTCGACTACCTGAATCCGGCGGACGACATCGACTCCGGCCTGGACGGGCTGCTCGGACGCAGCCTGCAGACCACGCGCCGTCCGGATGCGGTCAAGGTTGCCACCACGCTGACGGCATACGGCCGGGCCGGGCTGGGCAGGATGCTCGACACCTGCCACGAGCTCGCGCACGCCGCCGCGGCCCGGGTCGTTGCCGACAGCAACCTCGAGTTGCTGGCGCCGGTGACCCTGACCACGGTGCTGTTCCGGGTCGCGGGGCAGGGCCTGGACGCGGCCGCGAGGGATGCGCTCCAGGGCGAGGTCCGGCGCCGGTTGCTGACGTCCGGGAGGGTGCTGATCGGCCGGACCAAGCTGCCGGCCCGCGGCGACGCTCCGGGGCACCAGGCCGCGGTCGCGTTGAAGCTGACGCTGCTGAACCCGAACGCCACCGCGACGGACATCGAGGACCTGCTCGACCAGGTCGTGGCCACCGGCCTCGACGTCCTGACCGGCGAAGGAGCAGCGTGAGCATTGCAGTCGAGGCGCATCTGAACGCGATCCTGCGGTGTTACACGCGGGAGGCGGCCGTGCCGGTCATTGCCGGATTGTTGACATTCGACATCGGCGGTTCGACGGTCACGGCGCGGGCCGAGCATGCGTCAC
The DNA here is from genome assembly GCF_043197975.1 of Kribbella sp. NPDC048928. NCBI lineage: Bacteria > Bacillati > Actinomycetota > Actinomycetes > Propionibacteriales > Kribbellaceae > Kribbella > Kribbella sp. NPDC048928. The sequence goes on from NZ_JBICUC010000003.1 coordinate 672,448, forward strand.
GGACCGGGTTGCACCAGTTCACCGACGTACTGCTGGACGGTGTGTCGCCGGCGCCTGAGGCGTTGGTGCGGGCGCTGTCTGCGGACGCCGATCCTGCGGAGGTCGAGGACCTTGCCGCCCGGACGGCGGAGTCGGTACGGAACGTCGCGCTCTTTGTGGACCAGGCCGAGGGGCAGCGCGGTCCTGGGCGCTTCCTCGAGCTCGAGCAGGCGTTGCTGTTCGGGCACCTGAACCACCCGGCCCCCAAGAGCCGGGACGGACTGAGCGGCGACGAGCTGGCGGCGTACTCGCCGGAACTCGGCGGCCGTTTCGCTGTGCACTGGTTCGAAGCCGATGCCGAGCTGGTGTCGTCGGACCAGGTGGCCGGCGCGCCCTCGCTGCAGGGACTGGACGTTGTGCAGCTGATGGGCGCGCTGGCCGGTATCACCCCGTCCGCCGGCCGGGTGCTGATCCCAGCCCATCCGTGGCAGGCCGCGTCGGTGCTGCAGCGGCCCCGGGTCGCCGAGCTGGTCGATGCGGGGCGGGTGAAGTCGTTGGGCCCGCACGGCGCGCAGTGGTACCCGACGTCGAGTCTGCGGACCGTGTTCCATCCCGATCTGCCGGTGATGCTGAAGCTGTCGCTCGGGCTGCGGATCACGAACTCGCGGCGCGAGTCGACGCCGACCGAGCTGCGCCGCGGCCTCGAGATCAATCGATTGCTCGATGCGGCGTACAACGCTGGGACGGCGACCGCGCATCCGCGGTTCACGATCGTCCGGGACCCGGCGTGGGTTGCTCTTGACGAAGGTGGACCGACGTTGACCGGTCTCGACGTCGCGGTCCGGGAGGTGCCGGCGGACGTCAACAGTTATGCCTGCCTCGCCGGTCTGGTCGCGCCACGACCCGGTGGCGTCAGCCGGTTGAGTACGTACGCCGCCGAGGATCCGCTCGGCTGGACGGCGTCGTACATCGACCACGTCCTGGTTCCGATGCTGCACCTGTACGCCGAGACGGGCATCGGGCTCGAGGCGCATCAGCAGAACACGCTCGTACGGCTGGACGGCGCGGGCCGGATCAGGGGCGGTGCGTACCGCGACAACCAGGGGTACTACCTCGCGTCGTCGTACCTGCGCGGCCTGCTGGCCGTCACCGGACTGCACGACTCGACGCTCGCGGTCGTGGACGATCCGATTGTCGACGATCGACTGACCTACTACCTGCTGCACAACCAGGCGCTGGCGGTGGTGGGCTGTCTGGCCGCGGACGGGATCGCGGACGAGAGCGACCTGCTGAGTGTGGTGCGGGATCGCCTGACCCTCGCCCTGCCGCTGCTGAAGTCAGCTGGTCCCGACGGCGATCGCCTGGCGCGCAGGTGGCTCGAGGCGGACACACTGCCGTGCAAGGCGAACATGCTGACCCGGCTGCGCGGTATCGACGAGGTAGTGGCCCCACTGGACGCACAGTCGGTCTACCTCGACATCCCGAACCCGCTGCGGTGACGTCGTTCCAACTGCGGCGGGCAGCTCCCCCCGACGCCCCGCTGATCGCGTTGTGGATGGCTCAGCCGCACGTGCGCCGTTGGTGGCATCAGGGCTGGTCTGTGGAGCGCTGGGCGCAGGAGATCGAGCAGCAGGCCGCGGGGGAGCACTCCAGGCCCTGTGTCATCACGCTGGACGCGGAGGAGTTCGCGTACGTCGAGCTGTACCGCGTACGGCAAGACCGGCTGGCTGAGTACTACGCGTACGACGACGAGGACTGGGGCGTCCACGTAGCGATCGGTGACAGCACCCGCGTCGGCAGGGGGCTGGGACGCCGGCTGCTGCGCACAGTCGCCGACACGGTGCTGCGGTCCGAGCCGGCCTGTACGCGGGTCGTGGCCGAGCCGGACATCGAGAACACCCCGTCCGTCCGTGCGTTCGCGGCAGCGGGTTTCGTCCAGCACGGGGAGCTACAGCTGCCCGAGAAGACAGCAGTACTGATGGTCCGTACCCGGACCGTGCAGGAGGCATGAGATGTACGACGTGATCGCCATCGGCTGCGGGCCCTTCAACCTGGGGCTCGCCGCTCTGGCTGACGGTGTGGACGACGTACGGCTGGCGGTGTTCGACAGTCGGCCCGAGTTCACCTGGCACCGCGGGCTGATGTTCGAGGACGCGATGCTGCAAGTGTCGTTCCTGGCGGACCTGGTGTCGTTGGTCGAGCCGGCGCACCGCCTGTCGTTCCTGTCGTACCTGCGCGACAGCGACCGGCTCTACCAGTTCTACGTACGGGAGAAGTTCCACCCGACCCGCCGGGAGTACGAGTCGTACCTGCGATGGTGTGCCGCGCAGCTGGACTCACTGCACTTCGGGCACCACGTCCGGTCGGCTGTCTGGAACGGGTCCGCGTTCGAGCTGACTGTTGAGCGCGGCGAGGCCGTCGAGCACTACGAGGCGCGGCACCTCGTGGTTGGCGTTGGTACGGAGCAGTCCGTACCTGCCGCGTTGGCTGGTCTCCCTGCTGAGCGCTTCCTGCACTCAGCGGACTACTTGTTCCGTCGGGACGACCTGTTGCGTACAGGTCGGGTGACTGTCGTTGGCTCCGGTCAATCAGGTGCCGAGTGCGCACTGGACCTGCTGCGCGCTGACGGCCCCGCTGTGTCGTGGCTGACCCGTACGCCGTCGTTCGCGCCGCTGGACTACTCCAAGCTCGTGCTGGAGATGACCACGCCGTCGTACGTCGACTACTTCCACAGCCTGGACGAGCCGGTCCGTGATCGGCTCGTGAATGAGCAGTGGCGGCACTACAAGGGCATCTCCTCGGAGACGCTGGACGACATCCATGACGCCTTGTACAGAAGGGATCTAGGCGCAGAGCTCATGTGTGGCGTCGCGGTGGTGTCGGCGGTGGCGCGCGCCGACGGGGTGGAGCTGACCATGCTGCATGCCGACAGCGGGCAGACGTTTCAGCACACGACGGATGCGGTCGTGGCCGCGACCGGGTACCGGAACCGCCCGTTGCCGTTCCTGGAGTCGGTGCAGGATCAGCTCGAGCACGACGCGTCCGGTCGCTGGGTCATCAACCGCGACCACAGTGTCCGGGGCGCCCTGGAGGGACGCATCTTCGTCGCCAACGCCGACCTGCACAGCCACGGCGTCGCCGCGCCGGACCTCGGGATCGGGGCGATCCGCAACGCCACGATCTTGAACAGTGTGGTCGGTCGAGAGGTGTACCGGCTGCCCAAGTCCACGGCGTACACGACGTTTGCGATCCCCGGATGAACGCCTGGGAACGCTGCTCGTCGGAGCTGCTGGCGAAGCTCATCTCCCAGTTCTGCGCGGAGGGGTTGCTGGTACCGGACGAGAACCGCCTGGACCTCGGAGCGGTGTCGTACGTGTTCGAGGCGGAGCGCGGAGGGTTCGGTACCTGGCAGGTCGATCCGGCATCGGTTCGCCGTACCACCGCAGGCATCCTCGGCAACGACGAGAGCGAGGTCGCCACCGACCCGATCCAGTTCTTCGTCGACGCCGCCGACGTACTGGGCGTGGACGGCTCCACGGCGGCCGGGTACGTTGCCGAGCTGACGAGCACGCTGGTTGCTGACGTACGGATGGCATCGAGCGCACTGCCTGCCACTGACCTGCTCGAGCTGCACCACAGCCGCCTCGAAGGGCACCTGACCGGGCACCCGCTCCTGGTCGCCAACAAGGGCCGTCTGGGCTTCTCCGCCGCTGACAGCGAGCGCTATGCACCAGAGGCCCGTACGCCGCTGCACCTGGTCTGGCTGGCCGTACGGCGCGGTCTCGCCGAGTTCCGCGGTACGCCGGACCTCTCGGAGCACGCTGTCATCGAGCGGGAGTTGGATCCGGCGACCGTACAGGAGTTCCGTGCGTTGCTGGACGATCCGGACGCGTACGTGTGGCTGCCGTGTCATCCGTGGCAGTTGGACCACGTGATCCGTACGGAATGGGCGCGGGAACTGGCTCGTGGCGAGATCGTCGTCCTGGGGGAGAGCCCCGACGAGTACCTGCCGACGCAGTCGATCCGGACCATGGTCAACGTCAGCCGTACGGACCGGTACCAGGTCAAACTACCGCTGAAGATCCTCAACACCTCGGTCTACCGCGGCATCCCGGAGCACTGCACGCTCGCCGCCCCGATGATCACCCAATGGCTCCGCGGTCTCTGGTCCCGAGACGAAGTCTTCTCCCGCCTCGGCACCGAACTCCTCGGTGAAGTCGCCTCGGTCACCGTCCCGCATCCGCAACTCTCCACCCACCCCGGCATCCCCTACCAGTGGACCGAGACCCTCGGCTGCATCTGGCGCGACCCACTCGACCCCCGCCTCCGAGACGGCGAGACGGTCTGGCCGCTGGCCGCAGTACTGCATCCCGGCTTCACCGAGGCGGCGATCGCGCGCGGCGGCAGCGACCCACAGACGTGGCTCAGCGCCCTGCTCGCCACCCTGCTCCGCCCGCTCCTGCATCTCCTGCACCACTACGGCATCACGGTCAATCCGCACGGCGAGAACCTCGCCGTCATCTGCACCCCCGAGGGCCTCCCCGCCCGCCTGGTCATCAAGGACCTCGTCGACGACATCAACCTCTCCACCACCCCCATCGTTGCCCGCGGCCCCGAACCCGACTCGCACACCAGAGTCCTCCCCAGAAAACCCTGGCCGATCCTCCGCCAGTACGTGGTCGACGCCCTCCTCCTCGGCGTCCTCAATCCACTGTCCGCCCAGAACCTGATCCCCGAACCAACCTTCTGGTCCCTCACCGCCGGCGAAGTACACCACTACACCGAACAACACCCCGAATACACCGACCGCCTAAAAGCAACCGCATTGACCGCCCCCACCTTCCTCCGCTACCCCCTCAACGGATACCGCCTAACGCTCGGCTACACCGACCTCGACACCCGCCCACCAATCCCAGTAACAGGCACCATCCCTAATCCCCTGAACAGTGTCACTCCGGTGTATTCCGAAATGATCTTGCCAAGTGATTCCGCGCGCTTGGACAATGCCCAATGAACCTGTGACCGTCGCACGGGGGTGCGGCGGCCGAGCAGAATTGGGGGACCATCGTGCCGCATCTCGCCTTGGCGCCGGCCCGTCCGGAGACCGGGCCGTTCTTCTCCAGCCGCTTCCGGCGCCGCCTGCACGCGTACCGGGCGGCGCTGTCGCTGGAGTGGTCCGACTCCACCGTGCATCCCGACTTCAGCGAACGTCCGGACCTGCCGCCCTCGGCCGGCCAGTGCGGGGTGAGCTCGGCGTGGCTGCTCCAGGAACTGCCCTGGATGCTGCGCCTGCGCGCCCGGTACTGCGTCGGGGACATCGTCGTCGACGGCGAGGCGCTGGAGTTCCATTGCTGGATCGAGATCGGCCGCGCGACCGCGCCCGGCCGCTGGATCATCGACGTGACCTGCGATCAGTTCGAGCTGCTGGCCGACCACGCCTTCGTCTGTGATCGGCACAGCAGCCTGTCCGAACGCTCGATCGAGTACCGCTCGGTGCGCCGGCACTCCACCCGGCAACTCCGCTCCGACCCGGTCTGGGCCCGCGCCCAGGTCCTGGCCGAAGGGATGTCGCGGTGGTTCACCGGCGACTGACCTGGTGGCGTCAGCGCGCCATTACGCTGACGAGGCTGTAGAGCCCGAAGCAGAAGACCAGCACCACGCTGACCAGCATCAAGGTGAGCAGTTGCCGCCAGAACGACGTCACCAGAATCGTCCCAGCCAGCGCGACCAACATCGCAAGGATTTGCATCGGAGTTCTCCTTCCGCGGTGCGCCTGTCTTATCTCTATTTCACCGCACGACAATCGGGCGGCAATGCGGATATTGGTGTTCCTGGTCCTGCCAAAAGGCGGACCAGAGCATTGGCCAGATGCTTTGTGGCGCGTTGACGAATGCGCGATGCGCCATTTGCCGCCGGGCTTCGTGCCAAATGGCACGAAGCCCGGTGCCGGCGTGCCAAAAGATGTACGTTTGTGAAGTTGCTACGCCGGAGCAACCATCCGCTAGCATCCAGGCGTGCAGACGATTGCTGACGAACGGCTGCTGGGGCTGGCTCGCCTGTGGGGGGTGGACCGACGCGCACTCGCCGTGCGGACACGCCTCCACCTGCAGCGTTACAAGGACGACTCCGGCCGGGTGAGCTATCCGGCGGCGGTCTCGGTCGTCATCAGCAACGCGGCACGCCTGCGCAAGGACCAGCGAGCTGTGCGCGATCTGATCCCGCGGCGGGAGTATGCGCTGTCGGACCTGGAGTTCCAGCAGATCGGTGACGCGGCCGATCGGGTCTTCGGAAGCCTGCACTACCTGCGCAACGCCCGCCGTGGTTCACTCAACTTCGCGCTGGTCGACAAGGTCACAGGCACGCCGCTCACGCTGTGCAGCGCGTCCCCGCTCGAGTGGAGACGGGTCGCCGACCAGTTGGACGCGCAGTTCGGGATCCGGCGGGAAGCAGTCTGGGACCTCTCGCGGGTCTACTCGTTCGACGGTGCACCGGCCAACGCGGTGTCCGTTCTGCTGGCTCAGGTGCGCAAACACTTCCAGAAGCAGGGCGACGCCGAACTGCTGACGACCGTCGTCGATCCGAACCTGGGGTTCACCGGTTCGAGCTATCTGGCGTCGAACTGGCAACGCTGGATGACCGTCCGGGCCCGCCCGTACCTGTACTACCGTGGTCGGCACATGAGCCTGCGTGAGATGTGGGCGAGCTTCCCGGCGGTGCGCAGTATCGACGAGTTCTGCGCGGCGAATCGGCATGCGACCAAGAGCACCGCCGAGCTCAAGGACTCGTTGATCTTCTGCTGCCGCGTCCGCGGGGCGACCGAAAGGGTGCTGCCGGAGGACCAGTACCGCATCCTGCGCTGAGCCCTACTGCTGGATGCCTTCCAGCAGGTCGTCGATGCGCCGGCGCGTCGGCAGCGAGTTTCGGCGTGGGAAGTCGGAGGCCGCACAGGACATCGCGGCCGCAGCCCAGCGGGCGACGTCTTCGGAGAATTTCTGGTTGGGGACGATGAGCTGTGCGGCGAGGGCCGCGCAGAAGGCGTCGCGTGCGACCGAGGACTCTTTGTAGATCGCCGGTGGTGCCGCGACTTGCAGGACGTCGCCTATCTGCCGGGAGTACGCGTTGCAGCCGCCTCTGACGAGCAAGCACAGCGTTCTGACCCCGTGCGCGAGCAGAGTACGGGCGACGGCATCGGGATCGAACGGGGCGTTCTGGCGCGCGAACGGCTCCAGCTCCCAGGCATGCGCGACCAGGTAGTCGATCTGCGCAAGGGTGTCTGCCGAGACGTGGTCGTCGCTGTACGGCTGACCCGGCGTGACGATCACGACCGGACGTTCGCCGGTGCTGTCGTGGACCAGGGCGAGCGAATCCTCGACGGTGTCCCGCGGGACCTCGAATGTCACCAGGAGCGCGTCGCAGGCCAGCAGTGTGTCGCGATGCTCGAGGACGTCGCTGGATTCGAGATGGATCTGCTTCTCGTTGCGCCAGTTGACTGCGATGCTGTCGCCGAGTTGGTGCTCGAAGATCCCGGTGAACGGTGTCGTGGCGTTCGGAACGCGCCGGATCAGCGACGTGTCCACGTGCTCCGCCTCGAGGTACTCGATGATCTCGTCACCGAAGTGGTCGGTGGCAACCGCGGCGAGCAGAGAGGTTCGCAGGCCGAGGCGGGCTGCCGCCACGGCCTGAGTGAGGCCCTTCCCGCCAGGCGACAGGCTGAAGCCGAAAGCCTCGGTCGACGTCTCCGGCGCGGGCATGTGTTTGGTCCGGAACGTCGCGTCCATGACGGCGCCGCCGATCACGACGACTCGGCCTGGCGACGGCTCGTCCGACGGCGCCGGCCCGCTGGCGCCCACCACGTTCTTCACCCCGACGGAGTACGTGTTGCGCCGCGTCAGTTGATACGCGAGCTCGCGCAGTACGGCGAGTTCCGTCGTACCGCGCAGGTAACGGTCACTCGGCGCGGCGAGCGGACGCACGGAGAGGGCCGCATGCAGCGGGTGCCAGTGGTCCAGGAGCGTCTCCCGGCGACGGCCGAGCGCCAAGCTGTACAGAGCCCGTGTCAGATGGGCGTCGATACCGGCGACGCTCAGAGCGTCTTCAAGGACGCGCAGTGCCAGGACTGCATCCGCGACGAGCTGCGCGGATTCGGCGAGATCCTCGCGAACGCAGTCATGCACCAACGCGACTGCAGCCTCGGGCAGGTCCAGCTCGTGGACGTCCGCGTACCGGCGCGTTACGGCGAGCTCCAGCAGCGGCTCGGAGACGCCGGTCCGGTCGGCTCGGAGGCGGTCGGCGGTGAGGCCACCATGGGTGCGGAGCTTCTCGAGTGCGTTGGCCAGTACTCGCACGTGCTCCGAGTGCCGTTCACCGCCGTTGTCGCCGTTGTCGGACATCAGGTCCTGCCACCTCCTTCACGGCTGTTGTAGTCGGACGATCACGATGCGTCCTTGTCATTCTGACAGGGGCCCGGCGGACCGTGCAGGTGCTCCGGTCCGGTCGCCGTGCACGCCTGCCGGCCCGAGGTCGCTCCGGACCGTCTCGACGATGGAGTAGACACCGAAACAGACGGCCGTCATCGCCAGCGCGCCGAGGAAGACGGCGACCTTTCTCCAGTTCTTGGCGATCGCGTAACAGAAGCCGAAGATCATCAGCAATGCGAGAACCTGGTTGGCGGACATGGCATCCCTCGATCCTTCTGGGCGCTGGTGCTGCCCTTCTTCGATCGTGGCAAGAACAGTTGCTGCCACCAGTGCCAGTTTTGTCATGACATACGGAGTCGGCGGCTGCCAGTTGGCAATCAGCCGGCCGCATGCCGCGGCATCTCGTCGAATTGCTTGTCCACGGTTGCCCGTGATGGCCGGGCGGTCGGCGTCTCGTGGTAGCTGGCGGCGAAGCTCGCCATCGCTGCAGCTGCCCACAGGAAGGTGTCCTCGGTACGGGAGCGGTCCTCGATCAGGCGGGCCGCCAGCGCGGCGCAGAACGCGTCTCGCGTGATCGACCCTTCCCGGACCCGCCCGGGGAGTCTGGGGATCTGAGCCGTTGCCTTGCCGCGTTCGTAGATGCTGCCGCCGTCGGGCACGCTGAGAAGGCAGAGGGACCGCAGACCGCGGCTCAGAAGGTCGTCGCTGAGCAACTCCGGGTCGTACTTCGCCTCGTCGGAGAACGCGAATCCTTCGAGTTCCCACGAGTGCGCGACCAGGTAGTCGATCTGTTTGAGGAGGGGACTGACCTGGTGCGGGTTGGGGTAGGGCTGGCCGGGAGTCACGATGACGACGGGTGGGTCCGACGCGCTCGCCACCAGATCGAGGACGCGTCGCAGCACCGACTGCGGTAGCTCGAATGTGAGGAGCAGAACATCGCAGGTCGCGAGTACGTCCGCGTGTTGCTCGATCGCTGCGGTGTCCAGCTCGACGTCGTCACGCCAGACCGCGGCGGAACTGTTGCCGTACGGCAGTTCGAAGATTCCCGTGGCTGGAGTCCTGGCGCCGCGCCGGTCGACGCGATGGAGCAACGAGATGTCGACACCTTCGCGGGCGAGATGATCCTCGATCTCACGGCCGTCGTCGTCGGTCGCGACCGCGGCGATCAGTGCCACGTCGAGGTCGAGGTGAGCGGCCGCGACGGCCTGGCTGACGCCCTTGCCGCCAGGGGCGCGGGTGAATTCCATCGCTACCGTGGAACGTCCTGCGGCCGGCAGCGTGCCGATCCGCCAAGTGTGGTCCATCGCGGCGCCGCCGACCACGATGACTGTTCCGGCCGCTGTGGCATCGACGGTCTGAGCTCTCGACGACGGGACCGGCCGGCTCGCCGCGGCAGACGGCGCGGCTGGTTCCGGATTGACCAGTGCTGCGCCGAGACGCTCGAAGACTTCCCGTTCCAGGCGCGCGCGGAGTGTGTGTTCGCCCGCGAGTTGGCCTGTAGGTGGTCGCTCGTCCAGCGCTGCGTGCAGTTCGCTCCAGTTCTCCAGGAGGGCGGTCCGCCGGTCGCCCAGACCGCCGGCGGTGAGCTGGTGCAACGCGCGGCGGGAGATGCGGTGCGCCCGGTATCGCTCCACATAGAGGCCGAGCCTTAGGACTGCGTCGGCGATGATGCGGTCGGTCGGTGACTCGAGTGCCGCGACCTGCTGAACGATCACCTCGACCGCGGCCTCGGCCGGCTTGAGGCCAGTCTGAACAGCGTGGTTCTGGATGACCGGGAGGCGGAGCAGAACCTGGCCTCCCGGCACCGTGGTGAGGCGCTTGACGGTGAGCCCGTCGTGTCGCCGGAGCGAGCCGAGGACAGGTACGAGGTACGAGCCGTCAAGCGGTCCTTGGACCAGGCGATCGGTCATGCGTCCCCCAACGCAGTGAGCTGATATCCCCATTATGCAATGGATTGCCGAGCGAACGCCGTCCAAGCGATTGACTTAGCGGAGGTTTGATATCCAGCGGGTGGCTTGTTTGGTTTGGGTTAGGCGGCGTTCGTAGGTGGCGCCGGTGGTGAGGAGGATGAGGCCGGCGGTGGCGAGGGTGATCCAGCGGGGGAGGAGGGGGGTTAGGTCGAGGAGTTGGGCGATGGCGATCTTGGCTGTGGCGGCGGCGCCGATGAGGAAGGGGGCTTGGAGGGATCGGCGGACGCCTAGGAGGATGAGGGCGACGGCGGCGGCTACTACGAGGGTGGCGCGGAGCCAGTCGGCGGTGCCGGTGGTGAGGGGGTCGGCGGTGAGGGTGCTGGCGGCGAAGGTGGAGGGGGCGAGGCCGACGAGGAGGCCGGGGCCTAGGGAGATCCAGCTGGAACGGTTGCGCCAGGCAAGGATTCCTAGGGTGAGCAGGAGGATGGCGGGTGGGAGTGTGTACCACTCGAGCTTGTGGGCGTTTGCGGCCAGCATGAAGGCGGTGTTGGCGCCGGTGAACAGGAGTGCCGCGATCGGCAGGGCGGGGCGGCGGCGCGGGTTCATGCCGTAGGCAACTAATGGGGCGGCTGTGAGGGTCAGGACCACGCCGGTTGCGGTGAAGGTGGCGGTGGTTGCGGCGGCGACCTCGGCGAGTACGGCGGCGCAGGCGGCTGTGATGAGCAGTACGAGTTCGAGCGGCCGGTACGAACCGAGGCGGACCGGCGCAGGCCCCGGCGCACCGCCGCCACCGACGCCGACACCACCGCCACTGATGCCGACGCCGCCGACGACGGCGTTGAGATCGGCACGGGGTGGGGCGTATGCACAGGCGATGGCTATGCCGGTCGTGGCGAGGGCGGCGAGGGCTATGGCTGCGGGCCAGGCGTTGATGTAGCCGTCGGAGGCGAACAGGACGATGGCGAGCTGGGCGCTCAGGCTGGCGACGGCTGTGGTGGGGACCGGGTCGAACACGCGGCGGAGTGCGGCGTAGACGGCGAGTACGGCGGCGATTGCGGCGAGGTAGCCGAGTTGGCGGAGGTCCTCGCGTGCCATGCAGTACACGATGTCGACGGCTGCGGCGGTGATGGTTGCGGTGTGCAGGACGACGGCGAATTTCCCGGTACGGCGGGGTGCGAGGAGTCCTGTGATGGCGAGGGCGGTGGCGAAGGCTGTGGTGAGCCAGTCGGCGTACTGGGGAAGGGTTGTGGCGATCGCGAAGGCGGCCGCGGCGGCGCAGACGGCCTCACCGATGCCGGACGGGATCGTGGTTGGTAGGGGGCGCTTGTGGAGGATCGCGATGCCGGTGGCGGCGGCCAGGCAGGTCACGGCCGCGGTCTGGTAGGTGGTGCTCTCGGTCAGCAGGCCCCAGAGTGTGTTCGCGGTGCCGGTGAGGAGGATGCAGACCAGGACGGTGGCTGCGGTGATGGAGCCCGTACGGCGGATGGCCGGGGTGCCCTTTGCGGACAGGAAGAGCGTGAGGAGCACCTGCGCGAGGAGGGCGGCGAGGATGATCGGGAGAGTTGTTCGATGGAGGAGGAGCAGCGGCAGGGCGAGTTGGCCGGCGATGACGGTGATGACACCGTACGTGACGACCTTGGGGGCGGCGCGGGTCATCAGGAGGGTGAGTACGGCGATGGTGGCGGCGATGATCGCGCTGTAGGTCGGGGTGTTGATCGCGGTCGGTGAGATCAGGCCGAGGGCGCGGGCGCCGTACAGGTCGACCGTGAGCAGGCCGGTGCCGAGGAGGGCGAGGGCTTCGGCGGTGCCGGTGAGGGTGCGTCGGCTCGCGGGGATGGAGGCGGTGAACGCGAGGGCGGCGAGAGTGGCGATGATGCCGGCCTGGGCGGTGACCGGGAGGCTGCGCCAGTTGACGGCGAGGAAGGTTGCGCCTGCGGCCAGGATCAGGAGTACGCCGAGGGCCAGGAGGGTGTTCTGCGGGCTGAGCCGGTGGACCTTCGGGGGCGCGGGCTGTCTGGGCGGCGGAGGAAGCGGGCGCGGGGCACCGAAGTGCGCCGGGTACCGCGGGAGACCCCCAGACGGCCCAAGCGGCGGCGGCATGAGCGGCGGCGGGGCAAGGGGCGGCACGGCAACAGACGCTCCAGCAACAGGCGGCGGGGCGGCCATGGGAGCAGGCGGTGGGGCGGCGGGTTGGGGTGGGGTGGGAGGGGAGTAGTTGGTGGGGGGTTGGGGTTGTGGGTAAGGGTGTGGATAAGGGGCTGGGACAACGGTCAGTACCAGGTGGGTGCGGCAGGTGGGGCAGGTGATGGCGGCGGTTTGCATCGGAGCCTCCTCGGGTTGGTACCACTGTTGCGAGGAGGAACGGTTGGCCGCTTGAGTACGTCTACTCAAAGTTCTGACGTAGGCTGCTGCGGTCTGCCGATCGTCCAGACCGGCGTGACGAACACGGGGAGCACCACAATGCACACACGGAACACTGGACATGTAGAGCTTGCCAGAGCTCAGCAAGAACGTTGGGATTCCGCGTACGCGGGCCGGCCGCAGCTGCACAGTGCGGAGCCGTCGGCCGCGGTGCGCCGGGCGGCCGAGCTGTTCGGTGCCGCAGGCATCGATGACGTACTGGAGCTCGGCTCCGGCCACGGGCGGGACGCGCTTTTCCTGGCCGGGCAGGGATTCAGCGTGCACGCGACCGACTTCAGCGAGACGGCGCTCGACCAGCTGCGGCACGCGGCACAGCGCGAGGGGCTCGACGATCGCGTCACGGCCGCGCTGCACGACGTACGGGATCCGCTGCCGCCGGCCGACGCGACCGTGAACGCCGTGTTCGCGAACCTCCTGCTCAACATGGCATTCTCGCCGTCCGAGCTGCGGTCACTGGTCGGCGAGGTCCACCGGGTGCTGCGCCCGGGCGGCCTCTTCGTGTACGCGGTGTGGTCCACGGACGACCCGTGCTCGCAGAACTGGCAGCGGCTGAGTGACGGGTTGTCCGTCCACGACGGGTTCGTCGGCCGGTTCTTCGGCGAGGACCTGATCAGTGAGCTCGCCGAGCAGTGGCAGCTCGACGAGCTCACTCCGTATCAGGAGGGCCAACGCCTCCTCTGGCAGGTCGCGCTCACCAAACAGTGATCAGTTCGCCTGGCTGACGCTTGACATGTTGTAGTCGGGGATGAGTAGCGGCGGCGTCGCGGTACGCGAGAAGAAGTCGCCCCACTCGCGGGAGAACGACGGCACGGTCGCCCCGGCCGCGGTGAAGCGGGCCAGCAGGTCGACCGGGCTCTCGTTGAACCGGAAGTTGTTCACCGCACCGGTGACCTCGCCGTTCTCGACCAGGTAGACGCCGTCGCGGGTCAGGCCCGTGAGCAGCAGGGTCTGCGGGTCGACCATCCGGATGTACCACAGGCAGGTCACCAGCAGACCGTTGTCGAGACCAGCCACCAGGTCATCCGTCGCTCCGGAGCCGCCGTCGACCGAGAGGGCGTAGTTCTCGATGCCGGGCGTGGCTTTCGGTACGTCGATGAGGTCCGCGGTGTACCGGCTCGTCATCAGGTGCTCGAGCTTGCCGCCGCGGATCCAATCGGTCGCCGCGAGCGCGAGACCGTTGTCGAACACGCTCGACGAGCCGCCGGACGACCGGGCCACGGCGAACGTGAACGCCTCGAGCCCCGCGAGGGCCGGGTCCGAGCTCAGGTTGACCGGCTGTGACGACAGCGTATCGCCGATCCGGGTGCCGCCGCCGGTCCGCGAGAACACGGTCTGGCCCTCGAACGCGTCCCGGCCGTCGAGCTGCCAGTACAGGTACGTCATCAGGTCTGCGACGGCGGTCGGCGGCAGGATCGTCGGGTGCCGGCCGGCGTCGACGGAGACCGTACGGTTCGCCCAGCCGAGGCGCCGGGTCAGCTCGCTGTCGAGCGCGTGCGCGTCGACGTCGGTGAAGTCGCGGGTGGCCGTGCCGACCCAGGCCGAGTGGCTCAGGTCGGTGTTCTTGCCGGTGGAGGACACGTACCCGCGGGGGAGCGCCTGGCGGAGGCGGAGCCCGGTCGACGAGCCCGCGTACAGCGTGGTGACCTCGTGGTTCGCGAAGCCGTACAGCCGGCGCTTCTCGTTGGTGGCCCGGCGTAGCGACTCGCCGAGCGACGGCGCGAACTTCTCGTAGACGCCGACCGTGGTCTCCTCCGGCTCGAGATCCCAGTCCGCGTCGGCCGCACCGTCGACGAGCGGCCGCGCGTCCTCGGCCGGACCCGCGGCGCGAGCGGTCGCGATCGCGGCGGAGACGACCTCGCGGAGTGCGTCCTCGGTGACCGACGAGCGGCCGATGACGCCCGCCGCGGTCCCCTCGCCGGAGCCGACGGTCGCGATGACGGTGACGCTCGAGCCGCGCATCGCGCCGTTCGTGGTCAGAGTGTTGTTCGCCCAGCGGAGGTTGGCGCTGGACGTCTCCGCGACGAGCACGACGCAGCCGTCGGCGCCTTCGGCCGCGGCCAGGGCCAGGCCCCGCTCGACGGTGTCCTGCGGGGTGAGCTGTACGGCGGTCACCGGCCGGCCTCCTGGGTGGTGTTGAGAATGCGGACTCCGCGGAACAGGGCGGACGGGCAACCGTGGCTGACCGCGCCGGACTGCGCCGGCTCGGCCTTGCCGCAGTTCAGCGCGCCGCCGAGGACGTACGTCTGGGGGCCGCCGACCGCCTCCATCGAGCCCCAGAAGTCCGTGGTGGTGGCCTGGTACGCGACGTCGCGGAGCTGGCCGTCGAGCTTGCCGTCGGTGATCTTGTAGAACCGCTGGCCGGTGAACTGGAAGTTGTACCGCTGCATGTCGATCGACCAGGACTTGTCGCCGACGATGTAGATCCCGTTCTGCACCCGGCTGATCAGCTCCTCGGTGGAGGGGCCGTCGGCGGCCGGCTGCAGCGAGACGTTCGCCATCCGCTGGATCGGGATGTGGCCGGAGGAGTCGGCGTACGCGCATCCGTTGGAGCGTGCGGTGCCGAGCACGTCCTCGTTCTTCTTCGCCATCCGGCGGTCCACCTGGTACCCGACCAGGATGCCGTCCTTGACCAGGTCCCACTGCTGGCCGGCCACGCCCTCGTCGTCGTACCCGACGGTGGACAGGCCGTTCTCCGCGGTGCGGTCGCCGGTGACGTGCATGACCGGGGAGCCGTACTTCAGCGTGCCGAGCTGGTCGAGGGTCGCGAAGCTGGTGCCCGCGTAGTTCGCCTCGTAGCCGAGCGCGCGGTCGAGCTCGGTCGCGTGGCCGATCGACTCGTGGATCGTGAGCCACAGGTTGGACGGGTCGACGACGACGTCGTACGTGCCCGGCTCGACGGTCGGGGCGGCGAGCTTCTCGGCCAGCCAGCCGGGGATCTGCGCGAGCTCGGTGTCCCAGTCCCACCCGGTGCCGGTCAGGTACTCCCAGCCGCGGCCGGCGGGCGGCGCGGTGGACGACATCGAGTCGATGCGGTCGCCGGCGACCGCGTGCGCGGTGATGTCGGGACCGATCCGGACACGTTGCTGGGTGTACGACGTGCCGGCCGTGTTCGCGTAGTACTTGCACTCGTGGACCGTCGCGACGTGGACGCTGACGTGCGCGACGCCCTCGGCCTTGAGCAGCCGGTCGCTGTAGTCGGTGAGCAGGGCGACCTTCTCGGCGCGCGGCACGCTGAACGGGTCGATCTCGTACGACGAGGTCCAGGTGACGTCGTCGTAGGTCGGCTCGTCGGCGAGCTCGATCGTCTCGGCGTTGATCGGCCGCGAGACCTGCGCCATGTTCACCGCCTGCTCCGCGACCAGGACCGCCTCGTCGACCGTGAGCGCGACGCCGGCCGCGAAACCCCACGTGCCGTCGTGGATGACGCGGACGGCGAGGCCGAGATCCTCGTCGTCCTTCGCACTCTCCAGCACGCTGTCGCGCAAGGAGATGGACTCGGACCGGATCCGCTCCAGCCGGAACTCGGCGAAGGTGGCTCCGAGGTCACTGGCCCGCTGCAGGGCGGCCGTGGCCAGATCCTGCCGGGGGAGGGCGAGAAACGCTGCGTCGATATCAGGCACGAAACAGACCCTATACAGCGAGCCGGACAATTTCAGGGGAACCCGGGCGGCGGCCGCGGTGTAGGCACAATGACGGGAAGTCGAGGGAGGCGTGATCGGCGGGGCTGACGACGGTGAGCTGGCGGCTCGGGCGCGCAGTGGAGATTCGGCTGCGTACGGCGAGCTGTTGGAGACGCACGCCCCGGTGGCCAAACGGACCGCTGTCTTCCTCGGGGCAGGGGCCGACGCGGACGACGTAGTGCAGGAGGCGTTCGTCAAGGCGTACAAGGCGCTGGGCGGCTTCCGGGAGGGCGCAGCGTTCCGGCCGTGGCTGTTGCGGATCGTTGCCAACGAGACCAAGAACGCCGTAAGAGCACGTGGTCGCCGCGAGCGCCGTGAGCACCTGGCTGTACCCCTGGACGTAGTACTCGACCCGGCTGACCAAGCGGTGTCGCTAGAGCGCCGTACGGAGTTGCTGGCCGCCGTACGCGCATTGCCAGACCAGCTGCGCCGGGTGGTCACCTGCCGGTACCTGCTGGACCTGGACGAGCAGGAGACCGCAGTAGTACTCGGCTGTCCGCGTGGCACGGTCAAGTCCCGCCTGCACCGTGCACTGGGCCGTCTCCGTGACGCACTACCCGACAAGGAGGTGCAGCGATGAACCTCGACGACGAACTGCGAGCAGTCGGGCGCTCAGCCGCCGTACCTCCGCCACCTGACGACCTGACCGCCGCCGTACTGACCCGTGTGGCAGGTGTGAAGCCCCGGAAGCGCCTGCGGGACAGGTGGCGGGCGTTCCTTGCCGGCTTCCTCGTGTTGCTGGCCGGTGCCGTACTGACGCCACCTGTCCGCGCAACCGTCGCGGAGTGGCTGCGGATCGGGGGAGTGCAGGCGCAACCAGTCGGCACCGGCCCGAGTACCGCGCCGCCTCCACCGTCAGTCACGACCCACCTATCGCTGGCGGACGCCGCACGCGTCGCCGGCTTCACACCGCAGCTCCCCAAGACTCTCGGCACACCAACAGGCGTTGAGGCTTCACCTGGCTTCGTGGCAACCAGCTGGGTCGGCGTACGGCTCGAGCAATTCCGCTCCGGTATCGAGCCGATGTACATCAAGCAGTACTACAACGAGTTGGAGTACGTGCCCGAGATCAACGCGTTCTGGTTCAGCACGCCGCACGAGCTGGTGCTGGTCGACAAGCGGGTCGTACGGATCGCCGGACCCACACTGGTCTGGGAGCGCGCCGGTGTCACGTTCCGTCTGGAGGGCGTGGACCGCGCCCGCGCCATCCAGCTGGCGAAGGGAACCCCCTGACCACGAGCGGTGTACCAGTCGCGAAAGGAGCAGCCATGGTCCGCCGCACTCTCGCACTGGTCGCAGCACTCGCAGCGGCAACTGTCATCGCACTCTTAACAACCGCCGTCCCTGCTCAAGCAGGCGGCCCAACCAGCGTCCTACTCAGCGCACCCCCGTCGATCGCCGCGTTCGGCTACGACGACCCGCGGTACGCCGAGTTCCAAGCCCTCACCGAACCGGCGGGAGCCGCCACACCCGGGCCCCACGACATCGGCCGGTTCGTCCGCGCCACCTGGCTCATCCACGACATGTCGGTGTGGCGCATCGACATGATCTACCCCAACGCACCAGGTGGCCCCTGGATCCTCACCGCAAACACCCTGGCCGAAGCAGGCCCAGCCAAAGCCACCTGGCACCGATCTTCCAACCCCGCCAAGCTCATCCAACTCCTCAAAGACCTCAAACTGCTCAGCGGCGAGTTCCAGGGAGGCCCCGCCCTGCAAGACGGCTTCGCACTCCCACAATCCACACAGCCGCTGCAAACCGCAGAACCAACCCCCGCCCCTCCAGCCCAAACACAGGTCTCCACAACCCCCAACGCCTTCACCGGCTGGCGCTGGATCCTCCCCGGCATCCTCCTAGGCGCCGCAGCCACAGCCCTGGCCCTACGCCTCTATCCCAAACGCCGCTGGGAACTGCTCGGTTAGATGTCTGCGGTGAGTTCGAAGCCGGCGAACAGGCGGCCGCCGTGGGAGGCGAGGATGTTGTCAACTGCGGTGACCAGGCGGGCGTCCGACGCCCGTACGCCGTCCAGGAGCGCTCCAGCGTGGTTGGTGCCGTGGGCAACGTCGTAGGTGGTCAGCTCGCGGAGGAGGCCCTTGCCGGTGCCGGACCAGTGGCCTGAGCCGGTCAGCAACAACCGGGCCGCCTCCTGCCACAGCACCGACTTGATTGCCAGCTGTACGTCGCCGACAGCGCTGGCCAGGTCTTCCAGGAGGTCGGTGATCGTGTAGCGCAGCAGGCTCAGCTCATCGGCAGTCAGCGGGCGGGGGCCGGCCGCGACCTCGGCCAGGAAGTCCTGCTGCAGCCGGGCGCCTGACCCGTCGGTGTCGAGCAGTACGACGGACTCACCGACGAGCCGCATCATCGTCGGCTGCCGCCGCGCCTGGTCCTTGTCGGCGAAGTACCGCAGCGACTTCTCGGTGTGGACGAACAGTTCGACCGGCCAGCCGCCGTACTCGATCGACTTCCGCAGCGCCGGCCCGTCCTGCAAAACCGTGATGTCCAGGTCGGACGTCGGAGTCGCATCGCCACGTGCCACGCTGCCGCCGAGCCAGGCGGCGCGCGCGTCCGGGTACAACTCCGACACCAATTGCCGAGCGAGATCGATCGGGCGTGCGAGATCCATCAGGACAGTGTCAGCCAGTGCAACTGTTCGCGATAGGCATTTGCCGGCGGGATGTGGCCACCGATGTAGTACTTGCGTTCGGCATGCGGGATCGCCGCGGCCAGGTGGTCGGCGTACTTGCCGGACCGTTCGTCGGCCGAGCCGTGCCAGAGGCTGACCGGGATGTGGATGTCTCCGAGGTCGAAGCCCCACGGGTTCGCGAACGCGACGAGGTCATCCAGCCAGCCGTCGTGGCTGGTGACGAAGGTGGCGGTCAGCCGGGCCATTGCCGCCGGATCCTCGCGGGCCGGCGGTCCGGGCTCCGTACCTGGGTCCGGCGGGATCTCGGGCCCACCTTCCCCGACCAAGTTCATGATCGTCTGCGCGGTCTCCTCGAGCCCCGGCCGCAGGTCGCCGTGCACAGCCAGCCACGAGGTGCGGT
Organism: Kribbella sp. NPDC048928; assembly: GCF_043197975.1. NCBI lineage: Bacteria > Bacillati > Actinomycetota > Actinomycetes > Propionibacteriales > Kribbellaceae > Kribbella > Kribbella sp. NPDC048928. The sequence continues at coordinate 691,899 of NZ_JBICUC010000003.1, forward strand.
TGCGCCGCGGATCCGCCGCTTCCTCCTCCTCGGTCGGCTCGGGCCCGTCGACGATCGGCGGCGCGATACTCCCGGTGACCGCACAGCGAGTGACGCGATCCGGCAGCAGCGCAGCACACGCCAGCGCATGTGGTCCGCCCCCGGAGCCGCCCGAGACCGTGAACCGTTCCCACCCGAGCGCGTCGGCCAGCGCCACCACATCCGGTACGACGGACGCGACCGTACGCCCGGGCAGTCGCGTCGACCCGCCGTACCCGGGCCGGTCCGTCTGAGCCATCCACACGCCCGACTCGACGATTCCTGCGACCGCGTCCGGCCGCTTCCACCGCGTGCTCGGCGAACCGCCGAACGAGATCACGGGTACGCCGTCCTCGGTGCCGTACATGTTGTAGAAAACGACCCGCTCGTCGACCCGCACAGAACCTTCCACGCAGCGGAGCGTAACCATCCGGCCCCAGCTAACCCAATCCGCAGTTACCAACCCGAGATTCTCGGGATTCGAGATGCAACGCGGGTGGTGGAAGGATGCGGCCTAGCTTTTGTTGGCGGTAAGAATCTGACCAGTCGGGAGTGCTTGTGAGTTCCTCGGTCGCCGGGACCGTATCGCCCACCCGGCAAGCTCTGCGCCGGGTCCGGCGGGACCGCAGTGCGCGCATCGGGGTGTTCCTGGTCGCGCTGCTGATCCTGATCGCCGCCGTGGCGCCGCTGCTGGTGCGCCTGGCCGGTCAGGACGCGACGACCTACCACATCGATCTGCTCGATCCGGCCCGCGGCAATGCGCCGCGCGGTGCGCTCGGCGGGATCAGCGGCGACCACTGGTTCGGTGTCGAGCCGCTGACCGGCCGGGACATGTTCTCGATCGTCGTGCTCGGCCTGCGGACGTCGCTGGTGATCGCGATCACGGTGACGGCCATCACCACGGTGATCGGCACGTTGCTCGGCATCAGCGCGGCGTACTTCGGCGGCTGGTACGACGCGATCGTGTCCCGGCTGCTGGACTTCCTGTTCGGGTTCCCGCAGCTCGTCTTCATGATTGCCCTCGGCATCATTGTCCCGGCGAAGGTGTCCCGGACCCTGCTGCTGGTCGGCGTGCTGAGCGTCTTCGGCTGGGCCGGCCTGGCCCGGCTGATCCGCAACCAGGCCCGTTCGCTGGTCACCCGCGAGTTCGTCGAGGCGGCCCGCAGCGTCGGCTCGACCGGCTGGATGGTGATCACCCGCGAGCTCCTGCCGAACCTGCTCGGCCCGGTCCTGGTGATCGCCACGCTGGCTATTCCCGGGTACGTCGGTGCGGAGGCGGCGCTGTCCTTCCTGGGCGTCGGTGTACCACCGCCGACACCGAGCCTCGGCCGTTCGATCTCGGACTCGATCGCGTGGGTCTACACCGGCGCGGACCCGTGGTTCCTGCTGTTCCCGGGCGCGATGCTGTTCATCGCCGTACTGGGGTTCACGCTGCTCGGTGACGGCGTCCGGGACGCGTTCGACGTGCGGCTGCGGAGGACGAACTGATGCCCGATCTCGTCTGGTTCATCATTCGCCGGCTGTTCGCAGCGTTCCTCGTCATGCTCGCGCTGAGCCTGGCCGTCTACCTGGTCTTCTACGCGATCCCGGCCGACCCGGCGCACCTCGCGTGCGGCAAGCCCTGTACGCCGGACCGCCTGGAGCAGGCGCGGCATTTCATGCAGCTCGACCAGAGCACCATCCAGCAGTACCTGAGCTTCCTCAAGGGGATCTTCGCCGGCCGTACGTTCGGTGACGGTGCGGCCGCGGTGCACTGCAACGCGCCCTGCTTCGGGTACTCGTTCCCCCTGGCCCGCCCGGTCACCACGCTGATCATGAACCGGCTGCCGATCACCGCCTCGATCGCGCTCGGCGCGGCCGTACTGTGGCTGCTGCTCGGTGTCTCGCTCGGCGTGATCGCAGCGCTGAACCGTGGCCGCCTCCTCGACAGGCTGTCTGTCGGCGTCGCGCTGATCGGGGTCTCGACACCGTCGTTCCTGCTCGGTCTGCTGGCGATCCTGGTCTTCGGGTTCTGGCTGAACATGGTCCCGGTCAGCGGCTACATCCCGCTCACCGACAGCCCGGTCGACTGGGCCTGGCACCTGGTCACGCCGTGGATCGTGCTCGCGATCCTGCAGGCGGCCTCGTACATCCGGCTGACCCGCTCCCAGATGCTCGAGGAGCTGAACCTCGACTACATCACCACGGCCCGTGCAAAGGGCGCCAGCGAGGCCCGTGTGGTCGTCACCCACGGTCTGCGCGGCGTGCTGGTGCCGGTGGTGACGCTGTTCGGCCTCGACCTCGGCGGTCTGCTCGGCGGTGCGATCCTGACCGAGAAGGTCTTCAGCATGCAGGGCCTCGGCGATCTCCTGATCAGCGCGGTCGGGACGCTCGACGTGGCCGTGGTCGTCGGCGTGACGCTGTTCTCGGCGTTCCTGATCATCCTCGCGAACCTGGTGGTGGACATAGTGCACGGTGTGCTCGACCCGAGGGTGAGCCATGGCTGACCCAGTTCTCGAAGTCCATGACCTGCACGTGACCTTCAGCACCGAGGGCGGTCCGGTGCCGGCCGTCGACGGCATCGACTTCGCGGTCGCGCCCGGGCAGACGCTGGCGATCGTCGGCGAGTCCGGGTCCGGCAAGAGCGTCAGTTCGGCCGCGGTGATGGGTCTGCTGCCGTCGAACGCTGCGGTCACCGGCGAGGTGCTGCTGGACGGCCGCGAGCTGAACGGCCTGCCGAACGACGAGCTCCGCAAGATCCGCGGCAACGACATCGCGATGGTGTTCCAGGACGCCCTGTCGGCGCTGAATCCGTACTACTCCGTCGGCTGGCAGGTCGCCGAGGCGTACCGGCTGCACCACGACGTCTCGAAGAAGGTCGCCCGCACCCGGGCGATCGAGATGCTCGACAAGGTCGGCATCCCGGACGCGGCCCGCCGCGCCGAGAGCTTCCCGCACGAGTTCTCCGGGGGAATGCGGCAGCGGGTCGTGATTGCTATGGCTCTCGTGAACGACCCCAGAGTGCTGATCGCGGACGAGCCGACGACCGCACTCGACGTAACCGTGCAGGCACAGATCATGCGCCTGCTCGACGACGTCCAGGAGGAGTTCGGTACGGCCCTGGTGCTGATCTCGCACGACCTGGGCGTGGTTGCGGAGGTCGCGGACGACGTCCTGGTGATGTACGCGGGGCGCGCGGCCGAGCGCGGTAGCGTGCGCGACCTGTTCGCGCGGGCGGCCCACCCGTACAGCCTAGGGCTGCTGGGCGCGATGCCGCGGGTCGACGTACCGCCGACGGGGCGGCTGACGACGATCCCGGGCAGCCCGCCCACTCCGGGATCCATCACGACCGGGTGCGCCTTCCAGCCGCGCTGTGCGTACGCGCATCTGGTGGGGGAGCGGTGCGTCACCGAGCGCCCCGAGCTCACCCCGCGGCCCGGCGAGGGCGACCACGAGGCCGCGTGCCATCTCGGTCGGCGCCCGGAGGTGCTGAAATGACCGAGCTGCTGCACCTCAAGGACGTCAAGAAGTACTTCGGCCTGCGCGGCACTCCGTGGAAGAAGGCCCAGGCTGTCCGCGCGGTCGACGGCGTCAACATCGTCGTACGCAAGGGCGAAACGCTCGGCCTCGTGGGCGAATCCGGGTCCGGCAAGTCCACCCTGGCGCGCGTCGCGACCCGGCTGCTCGACCCGACCGAGGGCCGGGTCGAGATCGGCGGCAAGGACGTCACCACGATCAAGGGCCGCCGGCTGCGCCCGATCCGCCGGCAGATCCAGATGGTCTTCCAGGACCCGCAGGCGTCACTGAATCCACGGCAGTCGGTCGGCACCATTCTCAGTACGCCGTTCCGCGCCCAAGGCCTGCGCCCGACGCGCGGCCAGCTGGTCGAGCTGCTGGAGCAGGTCGGCCTGGCCGAGCAGCACCTGGAGCGGTACCCGCACGAGTTCTCCGGCGGTCAGCGGCAGCGGATCGGGATCGCCCGGGCGCTCTCGGTGAAGCCTGAGCTGCTCGTCTGCGACGAGCCGGTGTCCGCGCTGGACGTCTCCGTGCAGGCCCAGGTGCTGAACCTGCTCGCCGACCTCCGCGACGAGCTCGGCCTGTCGTACGTACTGGTGGCGCACGACCTGGCCGTCGTACGGCAGGTCGCGGACCGGATCGCGGTCATGTATCTCGGCACGATCGTCGAGGAAGGCCCTGCCGCACAGGTGTACGAGGCGCCCGCGCATCCGTACACGAAGGCGCTGCTGTCCGCCGTACCGGTGCCCGAGCCGGGCGTGGTCCGGGAGCGGATCGTGCTCACCGGCGACGTACCGACCCCCATCTCGCCGCCGTCCGGATGCCCCTTCCGGACCCGGTGCTACAAGGTCCAGGACGTGTGCGCGACCGTACGACCGGTGCTCGAATCTGTCCAGGGTTCGACCGAACACCGGGCCGCCTGCTACTTCCCTGAGCCCCCACCCCTTGAGAGGACATCATGAAACGCATCACCCGAGCGGTCGCGGTAGCGGCCGTGCTGGCGCTGGCGGCGGCCGCTTGCAACGCCAACGACAAGTCCGCCACCCCCGGCGGTGCGAGCACCGCGGCCGCCGAGCAGGGTGGCACCTGGCACATCCTCACCACCAGCAAGGAGATCAGCCTCGACCCGGCCAAGAGCCAGAACCTGGGGATCAGCTCGATCCACCTGGTGCTGCGCGGCCTGACGTCGTGGAAGACCTCGCCGGACAAGGCCGCCGAGGTGGTCCCTGACCTGGCCACCGACACCGGCAAGGTGAGCGACGACGGCAAGACCTGGACGTACAAGCTGAAGTCCGGCCTGAAGTACGCCGACGGTTCGCCGATCGTTGCCGCCGACATCAAGTACGGCGTGGAGCGCTCGTTCGCACCGGAGCTGTCCGGCGGCCTCGGGTACCACAAGTCGCTGCTCGTCGGCGGCGACAAGTACCAGGGCCCGTACAAGGGCGGCGAGCTGGCGTCGATCGAGACGCCGGACGACACCACGGTGATCTTCAAGCTGAACAAGCCGTACGGCGACTGGCCGTGGATCGTCAGCATGCCGGCGTTCTCGCCGGTCCCGAAGAAGGCCGACACCGACCCGGCGCACTACGGTGAGAAGCCGGCCGCCAGCGGCCCGTACCAGGTGAAGAGCTACACGCCCGGCTCGAAGCTCGAGCTGGAGCGCAACCCGAACTGGGACAAGTCGACCGACGAGGCCCGTACCGGCCTGCCGGACGCGATCGTGATGGACATGGGCCTGCAGCCCGACGTCGTGAACCAGCGGCTGATCGCGGATGCCGGTGACGACAAGTTCGCCGCCACCACCGGTACGTCGGTCCCGGCCGCGCTGATCCCGACGATCACCGGGAACCCGGCGGTGAAGGCCCGCGTGGCCACGTCACCGTCCGGCGCCCTCGAGTACCTCGCGATGAACACCAAGCGCCCGGCGCTCGCCAACCCGGCGGTCCGTAAGGCGATCGAGTACGCCGTCGACAAGCAGGCCGTCCAGGTGGCCGAAGGCGGACCGGAGTACGGCGGTGAGATCGCGTCGACGCTGATCACGCCGGGCATCGACGGCTACAACAAGTACGACCTGTACCAGGCGCCGCCGGCCGGTGACCCCGACAAGGCCAAGCAGATGCTCGCGGCCGCCGGCGTCAGCAACCTGAACCTGGTGCTGGCCGCCGACAACACGACCGGTCTCGGTGTCGCGCAGGCGATCCAGCAGGGTCTGAAGCGGGCCGGCATCACGGTCACGATCAAGCCGCTCGACTCCGAGCCGCTGACCGATCTGATCACCGGGAACAAGCCGGACTTCGACCTGACGGTGTCCAGCTGGCTGCCGGACTTCCCGAGCGCGATCGGCAACATCCAGCCGCTGTTCGCATCGTCGGAGATCGGCAACGGCGGGTACAACATTTCCCGCTACTCGAACCCGGCCGTGGATTCGGCGATCGCCGCCGCAACCGCCGAGTCCGACCGCACCAAGGCGGCCGGTCTGTGGGGCGCCGTCGACAAGCAGATCATGCAGGACGCTCCGATCGTCCCGCTCGTCTACGCGCGCAACGCCTTCCTGCACGGCTCGAAGGTCCAGAACTTCTACCTGTCGTCCTACCCGCCGTACCCGAACCAACTGATCGTCGGGCTGAGCAAGTAGGCACGGGCAAGTAGCTCAGGTTCGGCCTTCGGATTCTTGGGCTTCGAAGAGGGTCGGCTGGGACTCGGGATCGAGTCCCCAGTCGGCCCTCAGCACCGTGTAGCCGGCTTTGCGGGCGGCGGTGATGACCTTGGCGTCGTCGTCGACCAGGACGGCGACGGGGCGTTGCTCGGCGAGGCGTTCGAGCCGGCCGAGCTTCATCAGCATCGACGGGCGGCGGTCGGTGTTGCCGCGCATGTACACCTTGCCGTCCGGGAAGCCGTTGTCCTTCAGCCACTTCTCGGTCTCCCGCCGGATCCGCTCCGGGCGGCCGGTCAGGTAGACGATCATGTGGTCGGCCGCCAGCGTCGTCGCGACCGCGAGGCCCTCCTCGAGAACCGCGTCGTCCTTGGCGTGCGCGAAGAACGAGTCCCAGTCCTTCGGCTTCTTCTCGATGAAGTGGATCCGCTTGCTGGTGTCGGACAGCGTCGCGTCGATGTCGAGCACGGCGTACGGCATCACCGGGTCCTGGGCGTCACTCATGCGAACCAGCTTCCCAGGTTGTGCGGTCGACGGCGTACAGGACCTCGCCGAACTCGGTGCCGGGGAGCGGGTCGTCGAAGTGTTCGTGCCAGATTTTCACGAAGCGCAGGCCCGAGCGGCGCATGACGGCGCGCGAACGGTGGTTGACCGCCATCGTGTCGGCCTCGACCCGTTCCATGCCGAGCTCGGTGAACGCCCGCGCGATCAGCGCCTTGGTTCCTTCGGTCGCGTACCCCTTGCCCCAGACCGGGCGCAGCAGCCGGTACCCGACGCCGACAGCCGCCGGATCCGCGGTCGGCTGCATCCCGAACCAGCCGGCGAACGCACCGCCGGCCTTCTCGTACGCCGCGAAGGTCCCCAGCTGCTCATGTGCCGCGTACACCTTCAGGAACCCCGGCAGGATCTCCCGCTCGACCTCGTCCCGCGTCGTCGGCTGCCCGGTAAGGAACCGCATCACCTCGGGGTCAGAGTCCAGCTCGACAAGCAACTCGACGTCCCCCGGCGTGAACCGCCGCAGCGTCAAACGTTCGGTTTCGAGGTACGCCGTCATCCCGGGATCGTAGGACTCATCCGGATCAAATGCCCGGCAAGAGGTGTCCGGAGTGTGGGCGGTGTGCGGCGATTCTGTGTGTTGAGTGTGCGACTGTCGGTGGCTCGGGTTAGCGTTCTCAACGCAATGGACGCGATCACGTTTCTGCACAGCTCGGACTGGCAGCTGGGGATGATGCGCCGGTTCCTGGGGCCGGACGGTCAGGCCCGGTGGGGTCAGGCGCGGCTGGATGCTGTCGCACGGATCGGCGAGGTCGCGGAGCGCACCGGGGCGGCGTTCGTGGTCGTCACCGGCGACGTCTTCGAGCACAACCAGGTCGAACGGCAGACCATCTTGCGCGCTTGTGAAGCGCTCAAACGGATCCCGGTGCCGGTGGTGCTGCTGCCGGGCAACCACGACGCGCTGGAGCCGGGCTCGCTGTGGACGTCGAGCCAGTGGCTCGCGCACGCGCCGGAGCACGTGACGGTGCTGACCGAAACGACGCCGTTCCGGATTCTGCCCGGTGTCGAGATCGTCGGCGCACCGTGGCGCTCGCGGCGCCCGCTGTCCGACCCGGCAGCGCCCGGCTACGCCGACCTCGAAGCGTCGCCGGACACGATCCGGATCCTGCTCGCGCACGGGCAACTGACGAGCCTGTCCGGCGGCATGTCCGACGTGCCGACGATCGACCAGGCCGCGCTCGAGGCCGCGGTCTCGGACGGCCGCCTGCAGTACGTCGGCCTCGGCGACCGGCACTCGACCACCCGCGTCACGGACCGGATCTGGTTCTCCGGGACGCAGGAGGTCACGTCTCCGGAGGAGGACCAGCCGGGCAACGTGCTGAAGGTGACCATTGCTCAGGGCGGCGACGGCATCGACGTGGAGCCGGTGCGGGTCGGCGCCTGGCACATGGTCGACCATCGCGTCGAGTTGTTCGACGAGGAGTCGATCGACGCGCTCGAGGAATGGTTCGCGGAGCTCCCGGACAAGGAGCGGACGTACGTACGGCTGGCCGGCGACGGCTCGTTGGCGCTGCCGCTGCTGGCCCGGCTGGACACCATCATCGACGCGCAGGGCGAGGTGTTCGCGAGCGTCGAGCGCTGGGCGAAGTTCTGGACCGTACGGCCCGCCCCCGATGCCGCCGACCTGGAGTCGCTGCAACTGAGCGGTCCCGCCCGGGCCGCGATGGAGGAACTGCGGCAGGCCCTGGCCGGTGGGGACGAGGGTGCCGGCGCCGCGCTCTCGCTGATGCACCGATTGGCGCGGGACGCGGGATGAGATTACACAGCTTGACGCTACGGGACTTCCGTGGCGTCAAGGACCGCATTGTCCGGTTCCGCGCGCTCGGCACGACGGTCGTGGTCGGCGACAACGAGGTCGGCAAGTCCAGCCTGGTGGAGGCGTTCGGGCTGGTCTTCGATCTCCCGGACGACTCGAAGTCGACGCGGATCCGCGACATCCAGCCGGTCGGCCAGGACGTCGGCCCGCAGGTGACGGCCGAGTTGAGCCTCGGCGGGCGCGAGCTGACGTACTCCAAGACCTGGTTGAAGAACCGGTCCACCGAGCTCACCATCGTCGAGTCCGACGGCCGCCGGCAGTCCTGGACCGGCCGTGAGGCGCACGACGAGGCGAAGCGGCTGTTCGACGAGAACGTCGACCCCGTGCTCTGGCAGACGTTGATGGTCAGCCAGGGCCAGTCGTTGGTGCTGCCAACGCCGGCCGATGCGGAGCCGTTGATCACCGCGGTGACCGCGGAGTCGGGGACGCCGGTCGACGGTGCGTCGATGCCGCTGGTGACAGCGGTCGAGCACGAGTACCTGCGGTACTGGACGCCGCGCGGCAAGCCGACCGGCGACTTCGCCCGCTCCGCGAAGGCGGTCGCTGCCGCCGAGCTCGGCTCCCGGCAGGCGTTGCAGGCGATGGAGGAGGTCCGGTCCGACATCCGCCGCGCCGAGCGGCTCAACCTCGACCTCGACGACGTGACCGTTCGCCTGGCCGAGCACCTGACCGTTGTCGAGGCGCTCCGCGAACGCAAGCAGGCGACCGACGAGATCCTGCTCCGGCGCGATTCGGTCCGTTCGCGCGCCGAGACCGCGCGGGCCCGGCTGGAGAACCACACCCGTACGCGGCTCGAGCGCGAACGCCTGCTCGACGAGGTGGAGCGGTTCACCAAGGCCGAGGCCGAGCTGGCCGCACGCCGGTCCGATGCGGAGCTGGTCGCGAAGACGGCCGCCGAGATGGTGCAGGCGGCGGAGGCGGCGCTCGCGGAGGTCGTGGAGCTCAAGGACCTGCGGCGTACGGACGTACAGGCGGCCGAGCGCAAGGTCTCGGACCTGATGGATCGCGCGGAGCTGGACCGGCTGATCGGTCAGCAGACCGAGCTGATCGACGTCCGGGCCCGGATCGCCGCCGCCGGTACGATCCTGGACCGGATCAAGGTCGACGACGCGCTGGTCGCGGCCCTCGAGGACGCTCGCGCGGCGGTGGTCGAGGCTCGTGCGGCGCTCGCGGCCGGTGTGCCCGAGGTGACCGTACGACGGCTCGGCGCGGAAGCGGTCGAGCTGTCCGGCACCGGTCTGGAAGGCGACGTACCGGCCGAGCTGGGCTTCGACGAGTCGGCCGAGGTGCTGGTGTCCGGCGAGCTGGTCGTCGGCGTACCGGGCCAGGTCGAGGTGATCGTCCGCGCCGGTGGCGAGGCGGCGACCCTGCGGTCGCGGGTCGACGATGCCGTACGGCGTGAGAAGGACCTGCTGAAGAAGGCCGGCGTGCGGGACGTCGCCGCGGCGCGCGAGCTGCTGCGCAAGGCGGACACGGCGAATGCCGAGCTGAACGAGGCCCGCCGGACCGAGAAGTCGCTGACCACCGGAGGCGATCCGGGCGAGCGGATCGCCGTCCTCACGGCGCGCCTCGGTCCTGCTGATGACGCCGAGGAGTCCGATGGCAAGGCTGCCGTCGAGGGCGTGCCGGGGCAGATGTCGCTGTTCGAGGAGTTCGTGTCGCCGCACGACACCCTGTTCGAGGTCGACGAGCCGGAGCCGGACGACCTGTCCGGCGCGCAGCGTGCCTTGGAGGGCGCGCGGCACGGACTGGCCGAGGCGGAGCGGCTGCTGGCGGACGCGGAGTTCGCCGCGGCGCAAGCCCGCAAGGCCGCCGACGAGGACCGGTCCGAGGCGCAGAACGCTCGGGCGCGGTCTGAGCTCGCGGGAGAGCGGCTGGCGTCCGCGGTCGAGTCGCTGGAGGCCGTGCGGGCCGTCCTCGACGATGACGCGGTGTCGGGGGCGGAGTCCGAGGCGATGGCCGAGGTCGAGTCGATCGTCGACGAGCTGACCGCCGTTCAGGAGCAGGCCGACGCGGCCGGGGCGGACGAGGTGGCGGGCGAGTTGACGCACGCGCTGGCCGTGGCGACCCGGCTGCAAGGCGAGCGGGACACGTTGCGCGATGCGTTGCGTACGACGGAAGGCCGGCTGGAGCAGTCCGGGCGGGACGGGCTCGCGACGCGGCGTGATGTGGCGGAGCTGGAGCTGGCCGCCGTACGGACCGAACACGACAGCCTGGAGCGGCGGGCGGCCGCTGCGCGACGCGTGTACGAGACGTTGAGCCGGCACCGGGCCGAGGCGCAGACGAAGTACTCGGAGCCGCTGCAGAGCCGGATCGAGGCGCTCGGGCGCAGTGTGTACGGGCCGTCGTTCCGGATCTGGCTCGACGACGATCTCGCGGTCGCCGAGCGTGAGTTGGACGGCGTGCGGCTGCAGGTGGAGGCGTTGTCGACGGGTGCCCAGGAACAGCTCGCGATCATCACCCGGCTGGCGATCAGCCACCTGGTCAGCACCGGTGAGGGCAGCGTGCCGGTGATCTTCGACGACGCGCTCGGCTGGTCCGACAAGGCCCGCCTGCGCGACATGGGCGCGCTGCTCGGCCGGGCCGGCGACCACGGTCAGGTGATCATCCTGACCTGCATGCCGGACCGCTACGAGTACGTCCCGAAGGCGACGTTCATCAAGCTGGACGGATGATGCGCTCCGCCGCCGAGTAGACGACGCATCGCTCGCCGCGGGCGAAGCCGGCCAGCGTGATGTTGAAGCGCCGGGCCAGGTCGACCGCGAGGCTGGTCGGCGCGCCGACCGCGACGATCATGCCGATCCCGGCGGCGACGGCTTTCTGTACGATCTCGTACCCGGCGCGGCCGCTGACCGCCAGTACGAGGCCTTTGCGACTGTGCTGGTTGAGGACGGTCCAGCCGACAACCTTGTCGACGGCGTTGTGCCGGCCGATGTCCTCCTTCACCACGACCTTGCGGCCGTCGGTGGTGAACAGCCCGGCCGCGTGCAGTCCGCCGGTACGGCCGAACATCGGCTGGGCCTCGCGCAGCAGGTCGGGCAGCCGCCGTACGACATCCACTGGTGCCTCGACCGGATCCACTGGGTCGTACTCGCGCTCGGCGAGCTCGTCCAGGCTCTGCTGCCCGCACACCCCGCAGGCCGCGGACGTGACCCCGTACCGCTGGGGAGGCTCGCGATCCGGGGGGCCGTCGAAGGTGACCGTGACCGTGTTGAACTGCTGCTCGCGGGTCAGCGTCACATCGGTGCAGTAGGCAACGGTCCGGATCGCGTCCGGCCGCACCGCGAACCCCTCACCGAGGCAGAACCCGGCGGCCAGCTCGAAGTCGGAGCCGGGCGTGCGCATCGTGACCACGAGCGGCTCGGGCGGACGCCCCGGCCACTCCAGCCGCAGCTCGAGCGGCTCCTCGGTGCTGACCACGTCCTCGCGCCGCGACGTGTGGTCCCCGTCGAGGACCTCGACCTTGAACCTGCTGGTGGGCGCCTTCGTCATACCTCCACGGTAGGCCAGTTTCGCCGTACGGCCAGCCAGTCCAGGAATGTCCACGCATAGAGCCGCTGGTGCGCGCGCAGCGCCGGTGTGCAGCCGGGCGGCGGGGGAGCCTCGGTGTTCTTCATCATGTACGCCGCGATCAGGCCGGCGAGGCAGTCGAGGTGCTCCTTCGGTATGTCGGCCGTGAGCGGGTTGTGGGTGATCGCGGTGAACGTGTCGATCCCCTGATGCTGCGCGACCGGCAGCAGGCAGACCCAGTCCACCCAGCGGGCGCCGAGGGTCAGCCAGTTCCAGTCGACCGTCCAGCAGGTGCCCTGGCCGTCGATGACGATGTTGTCGGGGCGGAGGTCGGAGTGCAGCGCGGTGTCGCCGGCCAGCGCCTCGGGTGCCAATGCGACCAGCTCCGCGAGCTCGGGCAGGATCCGCGGCACCCACGGCTGCAGCCCCGGCGGCATCGGCCGTTCACCGGCCATGATCTCGGACGGTATGCGGAGGTCGTCCTCGAACAGCTCCGCGAACGGACTGAGCCCGTCCAACGGACTCGGCTGCAGCGCGTCGGCCATTCCCTCGCACGCGGCCGTCACCCGTTCGAAGTCCTGCGCGGTCCACGGACTTCCAGGCATTCGACCGTCGACCCACTCGGAGGCGACCGCGAACCACCCATCGACGGCTGCGGTGGCAACGATCGCCGGGGCCCGAACTGTGCCAGGCAGTTGTGGGACGACCTCGGCCTCGCGCTGGTACGCCTCGTACGCGTGCTCGCCTTCCGGCGCTGCCTTGATGAAGACCCACCGTCCGTCCGCCAACTGCGCGCGGGCAGCGAAACCACCGGTGAAGCCTGAGGACACCGGCCGCGAGACGTCGGCGATCCGCGTGCCGAGGGCAACGGCGAGGGCCTCGTGCAGCTCGGGCGCGAGGGAGTTCCAGTCCGGGCGTAGCGAGGTGGCGGAGTAGTCGACATCCGGAGCGCTGCTCATGCCCACCCACGATAGAAGGCACAAGGCCGACATGCCCTAGCGTTCAGGACATGGTGTTGCAGGTGCTCGACCTCGTCGGGATCTTCGTGTTCGGGATCACCGGCGCGCTGGTCGGCGTACGGAAGAAGCTGGACGTGTTCGGGATCCAGGTGCTGGCGCTCGTCACCGGCCTCGGCGGCGGGTTCATCCGGGATGTCCTGATCGGGCAGACGCCGCCCGCCGCGCTCCGGGACTGGCGGTATCTGGTGGTGCCGGTCGTGGCCGGCCTACTGACGTTCTTCCTGCATCCCGGGATCGGCCGCGTCGAACGCCTGGTGAACATCTTCGACGCCGCCGGTCTGGCCCTGTTCTGCGTGACCGGTGCACTGAAGGCGATCGACTTCGGCCTGTCGCCGATCTCGGCCGCACTGCTCGGCACGCTCTCCGGCATCGGCGGGGGCGTGCTGCGGGACGTGCTGAGCGGCCGCGTACCGGTCGTCCTGCGGTCCGAGATCTACGCCATTCCGGCGCTGCTCGGCGCCGGCATCGTGGTCGTCGCGGCGGCGCTCGAGTACCACGCGGTGTGGGTCCCGATCACCGCCGCGGCGGTCTGCTTCGTGATCCGCCTGATCGCGATCCGCCGCGGTTGGAACGCCCCACTAGCCCGCAATCCCTGACCCTAGATGGTGGGCGAGCTCCGCCGCCGAGAGACCGAAGGTCTCCAGGATCTCCGGACCGCCCGGCCCGATCGCGAAGATCGCGTGGTCGGTGTAGACGCGGCGCACACACCCGCGAGCGGTGACCGGATAGCTGCACGACGGCACCAGCTTGGGGCGGCCCAACTTGTCGAACAACGTCATCGTGACGTACACGGCCTCGGCCCCGACGGCGAGATCCATCGCACCGCCGACGGCCGGCACGGCATCCGGCAGGTCGGTGTGCCAGTTGGCGAGATCGCCGTCGGCCGAGACCTGGAACGCGCCCAGTACGCAGACGTCCAGGTGACCGCCGCGGATCATCGCGAACGACTCGGCGTGCCCGAAGTACGCGGCGCCGGGCAGCTCCGTGATCGGTACCTTGCCGGCGTTGATCAGGTCCGGATCGATGGCGTCGCCGGACGCGGCCGGGCCCATGCCGAGCATCCCGTTCTCGGTGTGCAGCACGACCTGCTGCTCCGGGCGGAGGAAGTCCGCGACCAGGGTCGGCCGGCCGATCCCGAGATTGACGTACGCGCCGTCCGGGATGTCGGCCGCGATCCGGGCGGCGACCTCGCCGGCGTCCAACGGGTGCTGATGCTCGACGATCATGCCGTCCCTCCCGTGCAGACGAGCCGGTCCACGTAGATCGACGGCGTGACGATCGCCTCCGGATCCAGACCACCGACCGGAACCACGTCGTCCACCTCCGCGATGGTCAGCGTCGCGGCGGTCGCCATGATCGGGCCGAAGTTGCGAGCGGTCTTGCGGTACACCAGGTTGCCGAGCTCGTCGGCGCAGTGGGCCCGCAGCAGTGCGACGTCGGCGCGGATCGGATACTCGAGCAGGTAGTCGCGGCCGTCGATGGTCCGCGTCTCCTTGCCGTCCGCGAGCCGCGTACCGGCGCCGGTCGGCGTGTAGAACGCGCCGATGCCGGCCCCGGCGGCGCGGATCCGTTCGGCGAGGCTGCCTTGCGGTACGAGTTCAAGCTCGACCGAGCCGGCCCGGTACAGCTTGTCGAAGACGAACGAGTCGCTCTGCCGCGGGAACGAGCAGATCACCTTGCGCACCATGCCGGCTGCGAGCAACGACGCCACCCCGTCCGTACCGTTGCCGGCGTTGTTTCCCACCAGCGTCAGCTCCCGGACGCCCGTACGGCGCAACGCGTCGATCAATGTCAGCGGAACTCCGACCGCGCCGAACCCGCCGATCAGGACGGTCGAGCCGTCGGCGACATCGTGCACCGCCTGCTCGGCCGTCACCCTCGTCGCTGCCATCCACTCACGCTCCCTGACTTCGGTGACCTACTTGACGGCCATCGCGTTCGGTGGCGATCCGACGCCACCAACCACGTTCAACGGTTTCGCGCTGAGCAGGAACTCGTACGTCCCGTCCGCGGCGCAGTCGGCGGCCAACGCATCCAGGTTCCACAGCTCACCTAGGAACAGCCCGAGCAGCGCGATCAGCGGCCGGTGCAGCATCCCGTTGTGCTGGACGCCACGCTCGGCCGGCGGTTCGTCCGGATCGACGAGACCGGACTCGGCGCGGACCGGATGCGCCTCGACGCCGGAGTCGTCGGACGCGACCATCGCGAACCGGTGGTCCCAGAGCCACTCGATCATCTCCGCGGACTGGATGAGCCCCGGATGCCGCAACCGGGACGGGAAGTTCTTCCGGTCCTCGGCGCTGAGCGACAGGAAGTACGGCGCCCAGCCGGTCCGGATCAGCAGGACGTCACCCTGCCGGAACTCCACGCCCTGCGCCCGCGCCACCGCGTCGAGGTCCTCGGGCGTGATCATCTGGTTGCTGTCGAGGTCGATCGGCCGGCCGATGCCGTCGAAGTACCGGGCCACGTCGAGCAGCACGCCGCGGGTCAGGATCCCGCGCTCGGCGACGAGTTGGATGCCCAGGTCCGGTGTGTTCGTGTCGATCGCGTCGTCGGGTACGCCCGCGTAGAAGCCGTGCGTCGGGTGCCGGATGTGGCGCAGCGAGTCGATCTGGGACGTCGACTGCAGGTAGAACGAGTCGAGCCAGTCGTCGCGGTGGTTCGGGTTGTTCGAGAACACGTGGTGGACCGCGGCGGGCCGGGTCCCGGACGGAGCGGGCACGAACGCGTTCACCGGGTAGTCCAGGTTGAACACGGCACCACGCCGAACCAGTCCGACGGCATCGAGGATCTGTTCGGGCCCGATGAAGTTCAGCGTCCCGAGTTGGTTGCCGCTGCCGAACACGCCCCACGACGATCCCGGTGGCGCGTCATCACGGTCGAGCAGTTCCTGGTACGTGGGGTAGCTCATGCTGCTCCTTCGTTGACGAGGGACGGCAAGACCTCGGAGCCGACGAGGTCCAGGGTTCGTCGCGCGACCTCGGGCGGTGTCCCGTACGGCGCCACACGCAGCTGCACCGCGGTCACTCCCGCATTGGCGTACTGCCTGAGCTCAGCGACGACGTCGGCCGGCGAGCCCACCAGCGCATCGCCCTGCCAGACCTGTCGCTCGGTGTAGTACGCGATCGCGGGCGAGAAATACGCCGCGGCCTGCTCTCGAGCTGTCCGCGTGTCGGGGGCGATGAGGCAGAACCGCGTGACGGCGACCTGGCCAGGCCGCTCGCCACGAGCCGCCCAGTAGCCGGCTGCCCTTTCGGCGAGCAAGCTGTCGCCGTAGTTGGTGGCGGCGTAGTAGCCGTCGCCCAGCCGTGCGGCACGTGTCGCCGCGGCCGGAGTCCGCCCACCGAGCAGCAGCGCCGGACCGCTCGCCTGCACAGGAGACGGCGCGATCGAACCATCCGTCCAGGCAGTCCGCAACGAGTCGACGAACGACTCGAACCACGCCGCAGCCGACGAGGTCGGACCTGCTACACCGAGCCGTTCGGCGAGCTCCGGCGCACCCAGTGCGATTCCGACGCTCAGCCGGCCGCGGCACAGCTGGTCCAGCAGAGCGGTCTCGTACGCGAGCCGGCGCGGGTGGTACGCCCGCGCCAGCAACACCGCCGTACCGAGCCGAAGGTCGGTGCGTCCCGCCAGGTGCGAGAGCACCAGCAGCGAGCCCGGGAGATGGAACACCTCGGGCCGCTGGTGGTAGCTCTCACCGATCCAGGCCGAGGACAACCCGTTGCCCTCGGCCACTTCCAGCAGTCGCGCGGCGGCATCCAGCTGAGGCCGCACCGCTGCCGTCGACCCCAGATCGAGCGCAACCCCGAGTCGCACGTCAGGAAGCTTTCCCGGCCGCGGTCCGGATGTCGTCGTACGAGAACTTGTTCATCGGCTCGATCAGATCGTCGGTGTAGATCGCCGTCGGCGGGAACTCCTTCGCGATCAGCCCCGACTTGACCATGAACTGCACGGTGCGCGCGACCGAGTCCGGCTCCATGTACCCCCAGCGGGTGCCGTCCGCCGGACCGACCTGCTGCCCGTCCATCCGGACCTTCAGCACACTGACCTGCTCGGCGAGCGCCTGCTTCTCCGGTGTCGACGCGTTGCCCTTCGTCTCCGGGCGGACCTTCCACAGGTCCTTCACCGCGCCCTCCGGACTGGCCTGCGTGAACACCATCGACTTGGCCAGCGCCCGTCCGAACCGGACCAGCACGTCCTTCTTGTCCTTCAGCGTCGAGGCCTTCACCGCGAAGCCGCCGCCGAACAGGTTCTCGGTGCCCGGTGCGGCGAGCGGCTTCAGCTTGACGCCGGCGTTCTCGATGATCTGGTACTGGGTGTCCCACATCGCGAGCGCATCCACCTGGCCGTCCTTGACCGCGCTGATCTGCTGCGGACCACCACCGATCGGGACCAGCTTCACCGCCGACGGGTCCAGCCCCTGCGACTTCATCGCGGTGTTCATGAACGTCGACCCCGAACTCGCGACCGCGGTCACACCGACCCGCTTGCCCTGCAGGTCGCCGAGCGCCGCGACGCTCGATCCGTCCGGCACCGCGAGGCTGTAGATCCAGTGCGTCCAGTACTGCGCGAAGTACACCAGGCCGGCGTTCTTGGACTGGCCGATCGCGACCGGCTCCGGGGTGACCAGACCGATGTCTGCCTGCCCGGAAACGACCTGCTGAGCGATCTGCGTACCGGACGGGAAGAGCTGGACCGTGACCTTCAGGTTCTCCTGCTCGAAGTACTTCTCGGCCTCCGCGACCGCGAGCGGGGCGAACCCCGCGTTCCAGCTCGGTGTCCCGATCGCCAGCCGGATCTCTGCGCTGTCGCCGGAGCTTGCGTCGTCCCCCGAACCGCCGCAGCCCACCAGGCCAGGTGCTGCGGCGACGAGCAGGACCAGCGCGGCAAGGGCGCGCCTTCTCGGTGGGTGCTTCATGGGTGGGCCCCTCTTCGCATCATGGTGTCGGGTAGTCGTCGGCATTCAGCACCGCGCCGGGCCGGGCCGAGAAGTCGGCGCGGGGCGGGCAGAAGATGTCGATCAACTGGTTGCGGCCGGAGCCGATGGCCTCGGTCGTGTGCACTGCCTGGGGCGGGATGACGGTCACCGATGGGCTTCCGCAGGTGCGGTGGTCGTCGTCGAGCCAGTCACGCTTGCGGGTGGTCCACGGCGTCCGGATGTGGTGCACGAAGTCGCCGTTCACCGCCAGCGAGCACTGCTCGAAGTCGTCGTGGGCGTGTGGTGAGAGCGCGTCCGGGTCCCGGGGACCGATCCGCGGGTTCAGGAAGTTCACCATGAACGTGCTGCACCGGAAGATCCGCCCGAACCGCTTCGGGTCCTCGGGGACCTCGGCGAGCGGGTAGACCCGGATCCGGTGCCCGGCCGGCGGATCCGGCCAGGGCGTGAACGCCGGCACCTTCGGGTTCGCCGTCGCGTAGCTGTCCCGGTTCACGCTGGCCCCGGCGACATCCTCGGAGCGCACCGTGAACAGCCGGACCAGATCGCAGTCAGCGCCGGCGACGATGGACGACTCGCCGGGCGGCATCACGATCACCGCCTGACCGCTGACAGTCTGCTCGCCGTCGGCCGTCCGTACGGTTGCGGCGCACGCCTCGTCGGGCAGGATCACGACGTACTCGTCGGGCTGTCCGGTCCGGGTCAGTACGTCGCCGGTGACAGCGGTCGAGTACGCAACCACGAAGTTCTGCCCGCGGGCGAACCAGGTCCGGGTACCGGCGCCGGTACGTTCGTCCGGCTCGGTGCCCGCGAACTCGATGAACTCGGCGCGTCTGCTGTCAGTGCGCGCATCGGGGCGCGCATCGGCGCGCGAATCAGTTGTCGAAGTAGGCATGGAAGCTCCTGTCTGCTGGGCGTCCGCGGGTCAGTCGTCGAGACCGAGGAGGAACGCGGGGTTGTCGCAGGTGATCTGCCGGAGCGCCTTTTCGGGCAGCCCGAGGTCCAGCAGCGCCGCGCCGACCCGGATGAAGGCGTCGACCGGCAGCGGCCGGTTCTGCTGGCCGAGGTCGGAGGCGAGCACGGTGTGCTCCGGCCCGATCCGCTCGATCCAGGTCAACAGGTCCTTGGGGTCCCACTTGCGGTGGCCTTCGGGGTCGTACATCCCGACCTCGTGCTCGACGTACGCGCCGAAGCCGACCAGCTCCAGGCACTGCTCGGGCTCGGCACCGATCACGAAGTTCGGATGGTTGATCACCATCCGGGTGACACCGCGGGCCTTGCCCTCGGCGAACAGCTGGGCGATCGTGCCGGCCTCGAGGTGGCCGCCGCTGAGCATCGCCCCGCTCTCGCTGATCAGGTCGAGCACCTCGAGCGCCTCCGGTACCAGGTCACCGCTCGGCGTCCGGACGTCGACGCGGTCGGACGGTACGTCGACGGTCGCGCTCGGGAAGCCGCCGCCCTCGGGGTGGCACTCGATGTGCCGGCCGGACGAGAAGGTCGGGAACCACACGGCCCGGCCGCCCATCCGCAGGCACATCGCCACGGCGTACGGGTTGATCCCGCCCACCTGGCTGTTCAGTGCGATGCCGCCGAACACGGCGGTCTTGCTGCCGGCCAGGCGATCTGCCATCGCGAGCAGATCCATCACGGTGTTGTGGTGATGTGACTTGACCAGGATTCCCCGCATCTGCAGCCGCTCGGCGTCGAGGGCCGCTTCCACGTGGTTGAACCGGCGGGGGAAAGGGCTCGGACCCGAATGACAGTGCAGGTCGACGGAGCCACGGAGGATTTTTGTCATCGCGTCAGGACTCGGCATGCGCATCCATCTCCTTGATGTTCACGATGCAGATTAGGAGTTCACATATCGGTCGTCAATAGCTCCGAATCAAGGTCTTGCAGGGTGTTGATCCCTCGGTTACGGTGCCGATATGTGCATGATGTGAACGACAAGTTCACGAACTGAGCAAGGGGACAGATCAGATGCCGACCGAGAGCCAGCCCGACATCCAGGCCGTCAGCCGGGTGGCGCAGATCGTTGCCCTGTTCGGGCTGGAGACACCGGAGATCACCGTGTCGGACGCGACCGAGCGGCTCGGTCTCAACCGCACCACCGTCCATCGGTACCTGAGCTCGATGGCCGCGGCCGGGCTGCTCACGCACGGCAGCCGGCCGGCCGCGTACGCACCGGGCGGGCTGATGCTGCAGCTCGGCGCGTTCGCGATCGGTCAGCGGCGCATCATCCAGATCGCGCCGGCGTTCCTGCGGGAGCTGTCCCAGCAGGTCGGCGTGACCGCGGTGCTGTCGCTCTGGGCGCAGTCGGGCCCGGTCGTCTCGATGGTCGAGGAGGACCCGGCGCACAACGCGATCGTCACCGTCCGGGTCGGATCGCAGCTGTCGCTGGACACCTCGCAGGCGATCGCGTTCCTGGCCCACCTGCCCGACCAGCTCCAGGCCGACCGGCTGCTCGGTTCACTGCCCAAGCCGCAGCGTGACGACCTGAACGAGCGGATCGCCGAGACCCGCCGTACCGGCGTGAGCATCTATGTCGCGAACCCGCGCGGGATCAGCGTGATCTCGGCGCCGGTCTTCGACGAGTCCGGGATCTGCGCGACGGTGGCCGCCGTCGGCACCGACCGGATGCTCCCGTCCTCGGCGGCGGACTCGACCGCCGCCGTCGCAGTCAAGGAGATCGCCGTCGCACTGACGGCCGAGATGGCCGGTCTCTGGCCCGAGCCCTGAGCGACCCGTACCGACAGTCAGGACCGCACAGATGCCAACCCGCACGCACCACCACCCTGCCGGCAGCGCCGGCAACCCGGCCGCCACCGATGCGGCGGTCGAGTTGCACGAGATCACGATGCTCTACAACGCGAAGCGGGGTCGCACCGTCAGAGCCGTCGAGGACGTCAGCCTGCGGATCCCGCAGGGGGAGTTCGTCTCGATCGTCGGACCGAGCGGCTGCGGCAAGAGCACGCTGCTGAAGATCATCATGGGGCTCGTCCGGCAGTCCGCCGGTGAGATCCACTTCGGCGCCGGCCCGACGACCCGGAAGAACAAGCTCGGCATGGTGTTCCAGCAGGCGTTGCTGCTCCCGTGGCGCACCGTCGAGCAGAACCTGATGATCTCCCACGACCTGCAGCCGCGCGGCGGGCGAGACGCCGGCGAAGTCAAGGACCGGGTTGCGGAGCTGCTCGCGATGCTCGGGCTGACCGACTTCGCCCAGCAGTACCCGAACGAACTGTCCGGCGGGATGCAGCAGCGGGTCGGGATCGGCCGCGCGCTCCTGCACGATCCGCAGATCCTGCTGATGGACGAGCCGTTCGGCGCCCTCGACGCGATGACCCGCGACCAGATGGGCCTGGACCTGCTGGACATCTGGGAGCGCGACCGCAAGACGGTCCTGTTCGTCACGCACTCGATCCCCGAGGCGGTCCTGCTGTCCGACCTGGTGGTCGTGATGACGCCGCGACCGGGCCGGGTCGCCGATGTCATCGAGGTCCCGCTGGAACGCCCACGACGGCTCGAGCAGATCAACACCCCGGAGTTCGGTGCGATCGCCGGCCGGATCCGCGGACTCCTCAACTCCGAGAACAGCGCGCACTGACCAGCACCCTGTGAGGACGGCTATGACGGTTACGACGAATGCCAAGGGCGACATCTTCCGAAGGTCCGCGCGGCCCCGCCGTCCGGTCCCGGGTTTCGTACTGAGCTGGGCGCTGCTGATCGTCCTGATCGGGCTCTGGCAGCTCGCGGTCAGCGTCTTCCACGTGTCGAGCGTGCTCGTTCCCGGACCGACCGCCGTGGCCCGCGCGCTGGTGGACGGGTTCCAGAGCGGCTACCTGCCGAAGCAGACCTGGATCACGCTGAAGGAGGTCCTGCTGGGCTTCGGTCTCGCGGTCTGCCTGGCGCTGGTCTCCGCGGCGCTGGTCACCCAGTTCCGCACGATGGACAAGGCGTTCTTCCCGATCCTGGTGATCGTGCAGACGATTCCCAAGGTGGCGATGGCGCCGCTGCTGGTGATGTGGTTCGGCATCGGCCTGCAGTCGAAGGTGTGGACGATCGCGCTGATCGCGTACTTCCCGTTGCTGATCAACGCGATCCTCGGCCTGCGGTCGGCCGAGCCCGAGCAGATCGACATGCTGAAGTCGTTCGGCGCGGGCAAGTTCCAGATCCTGCGCCGGCTGCAGTTGCCGTCCGCGTTGCCGCACATCTTCGCCGGGCTGGACGTCGCGGTGATCCTCTCGGTCACCGGGGCGATCGTCGCCGAGTTCGTCGGCAGCTCCGAAGGACTCGGGTACGCGATCCAGGCCACGAACTTCAACCTGGACACCGCGACCACGTTCGCCATCGTCGTGATGCTGTCGGTGATCGGCATGACCTTCCACGCGGTCGTCGTGCTGGTCAACCGCCGGCTGGTCTTCTGGTCACCGGCGCAGAACGCCGACGCCCGCGCCATCTGAACCCCTTGAGGAAAGGCTGTTCTCGTGCGTGAAGCAGTTGTCTGTGAGCCGGTCCGGACGCCGATCGGCCGGTACGGCGGTACGTTGCGGAGCCGGACCGCCGTCGAGCTCGGGGTCGCGGCCCTGACCGGCCTGATCGAACGCACCGGCATCGATCCGGAGATCGTCGACGACGTCATCCTCGGGCACGCGACCGCGACCAGCGACGCACCAGCGATCGGCCGCGTGGTTGCACTCGACGCCGGGCTGCCGGTCACCGTTCCTGGTCAGCATGTCGACCGTCGGTGCGGCTCCGGTCTGCAGGCCGTCGTCAACGCGGCGATGCAGGTGCAGACCGGCGTCCACCAGGTGATTGTTGCCGGGGGCACCGAAAGTATGAGCAACGCGCCGTTCTACTCGACCGACATGCGGTGGGGTGCGGGCGCCACCGGCGTACGGATGTGGGACAGCCTGGTGCGGGCCAGGATCACCGCCGGCGGGCGATCGCATCCGGTCCCCGGCGGAATGATCGAGACCGCGGAGAACCTGCGCCGGGAGTACTCGATCAGTCGCGAGGAACAGGACCAGCTCGCCCTCGTCTCGCATCAGCGGGCTGTGGCGGCGCAGCGTTCCGGAGTGTTCGACGAGGAGATCGTCCCGGTCACCGTGCCGTCGAAGCGCGGTGATCAGCAGGTCAGTACGGACGAACACCCGCGCCCGGAGACCTCGCTGGAGTCGCTGGCCGCGCTCAAGCCGATCCTGGGCGCCACCGATCCGGAGGCGACGGTCACGGCCGGAAACGCCAGCGGTCAGAACGATGCGGCCGCGCTGTGTCTGGTCACCTCTCCGGAGCGCGCCGACGGGCTCGGGCTGCGGCCGCTGGTGCGACTGGTCAGCTGGGCGGTCGCCGGCGTACCGCCGAAGGTGATGGGGATCGGCCCGGTGCCGGCCACCCGAGCGGCCCTGCAACGGGCGGATCTCGACCTCGCGGACCTGGATGTCATCGAGCTGAACGAGGCGTTCGCCGCGCAGACGCTCGCCGTACTGCGGGAATGGAAGTTCACCACCACCGACCTCGAGCGGACGAACATCCACGGCTCGGGCATCTCACTCGGGCACCCCGTCGGCGCGACCGGTGCGCGCATGGTCGGCTCGCTGGCGCGGGAACTCACCCGTCGGCAAGGCCGGTACGGACTCGTGACGATGTGCATCGGCGGCGGTCAGGGCATGGCCGCGGTCTTCGAGCGGGTGAGCTGATGGCCGCGTCGTTGCGGGCCGCGATCGAGGCCGCGAACGGCCCCGCGCTCGGTACGTTCGTGAAGGTTCCGGCGCCGGAGGTCAGCGAGATCATCGCCCGGAGCGGATTCGACTTCGTCGTCATCGACACCGAACACGCGTTGCTGTCGGTCCGCGACGTGTACTCGATGATCGTCGTCTACAGCGGTCTGGGCGTACTCCCGCTCGTTCGGGTGAGCGACCACGGCTACGGCGACGCGCAGCGCTATCTCGACGCCGGAGCGGCCGGCATCCTGGTGCCGCACGTCTCGAACGTCGATCAGGCACAGCAGGTCACCCGGCAACTGCTCTTCCCGCCGGCGGGCACCCGGGGGATGGGGTTCGCCGGTCGTGCCGGCCGTTGGGGCGGTCTGCCGGGCGGGCGTTCCGAGTACGTCAGGTACGGGCAGCAGGACGCGGTTCGGATGGCGATGATCGAGGACGCCCAGGCCGTCGAGAACATCGCGGAGATCCTCACGACCGACGGACTGGACGCGGCCTTCGTCGGGCCGGGCGATCTGTCGCTCAGCCTTGGGGTTGCGGCGGGCGATCCTGCTCTCGGCGCAGCCGTGGACACCGTCATCACGGCCGCTGTTGCTGCGGGCGTACCGGTCGGCACGGTGGTGTCGAGCCCGGAGGACGCGCGTCGACGGGCCGAACAAGGCTGCGGATTCCTGATGGTCGGCAACGACACCGGCCTGATCCGCAGCGCGGCGACCGCGGCGCTGTCGTCCCATCGCGCAGCAGTCACCGGAACCTAGGACGTACTTCCATGCCGATGCGCTACAGCACGTTCGGCCGGCGGACCGGGCTGCGGGTGTCCGAGTTCGCGCTCGGTACCGGCAACTTCGGGACCGTCTTCGCCGCGGCCGCGGACCTCGACGAGGCGCCGTTGATCCTGAAGGCGTTCGCGGACGCCGGTGGCACGCTGATCGATACCGCCGACGGTTACAACCACGGCCAGTCCGAGAGGTTCGTCGGCGATCTCGTGGCCGGGGACCGCGACCACTTCGTCATCTCCAGCAAGTACACCAACGGTGCGTCGGCCGATCCGGACATGCAGCGACTGGGCAACGGCCGGAAGAACATGATCCGCTCGGTCGAGGACAGCTTGCGCCGGCTGCGGACCGACTACCTCGACCTCTACTGGGCGCACCATCCCGACTCGATCACGCCGCTCGACGAGATGATGCTCGCCTTCGACCACCTGGTTGCCGCGGGCAAGGTGTTGCACGTCGGCCTGTCGAACTTCCCGGCCTGGCAGGTCGCGCGGTCCGCGACCCTCGCCGAGCTCCGGGGCTGGGCGCCGCTGGCCGGCATCCAGCTCGAGTACAGCCTGGTCGAGCGCTCCGGCGATCGCGAACTGCTGCCAATGGCGAACGCGCTCGGTCTCGGTCTGACGATGTGGTCGCCGCTCGGCGGCGGCCTGCTGACCGGCAAGTACCGGCGCGGCGAGACCGGCCGGATGGGGCAGCCGCGACGGATTCATCGCGAGGACACGCCGACCAAGGTCGCCACGCTGGACGCTCTGATCGGGGTCGCAGTGGAGATCGGTGCCGCTCCCGGCCAGGTGGCGTTGGCGTGGCTCAGAACGCTCGGCCGGAGGTCGGGTACGCCGTCGATCCCGATCATCGGGCCGCGGACCGTTGGCCAGCTCGACGAACAACTCGGCTCGTTGGACGTCGAGCTCGACGACGCACAGTTCGCCCGCCTCGATCAGGCATCCGCGATCGCGCTCGGCGCACCGTACGACGGCACCGAGGCGGCGTACCGCCGGCTGCTCGGCGTGGATCCTGACCGTTTCGTACGGCCCTAGGCCACCTGTACCGGCGGTGCCCAGCCGTTGACCACGGCAACCAGTTCGTTGTAGCGCTCCCAGCGCGGGTCCGCCGTCCGGCGCAGCGCGATCAGCTGAGCGCGGTACTTCGGGTCGGCGCGGAGTGGGTCCCCGCCGGCGAGCGCGTGGAAGCCGGCGGCGAGGCGGCGTATCGCCGTACGGAAATCCTCGGAGGCCATCAGCTCGGTCAGCTCCAGCCAGGCCTCGAGTTGTGCGGGCCCGGCGTCCTCGGAGAGTACGGGCGTGAGGTTCTGGTGGACCGCAGGGGGGACGTCGGGCAGCGTTGCGTCGAGGAAGTCCGCGATCAGCGCGCGGCGTTCCTGCTCGGACTGTTCGGTCATGAGATGAAGCTCCTCCAGGTCGGGATGCGTGGCCAGGACCACGAGCAGGGCATGCTGCCGTTGCAACGTACGCAGCTGAATCGCGACCGCATCCGCATGCGTCGCCGCCACCTCCGCGAGCGAACGCTCCTCCAGCAGCACGGCCCGGATCGTCGGCAGATCCAGATCCAGGGCTCGCAACGTACGGATCAGCCGCAACCGCGCCACCGCAGCGTCGTCGTACCGCCGATGCCCGGCCGACGTACGCACAGCCGTCAGCAGCCCAAGATCGGAGTAGTGCCGAACGGTCTTCACCGAGACACCGGCAAGTCGCGCCGCCGCACCGATCGAGTGGTCCATGGCCACGACCCTCACACCTCCCGTAACAGGAGATGCAAGCCTAATCGCCGCTTATGGGGTGGGTCAGTTGTGGGCGAAGCGTTCTTTGGGGCGGGCGAAGGTGATGGAGATGGCGGCGACGATTGCGCAGGCGATGCCGACGCCGAAGGGGACCCAGTACGCGTCCGACGGGCCCCAGACGTCGACGGCGTGACCGGCGGCTGCGTTGCCGGGGGCGACGCCGAGCAGGATGCCGGTGACCGTCCAGGTGATCGCCTCGGTCAGGCGTTCCGGCGGCACCCACTCCTCGACGCAGGCGGTGACCGCGACCATCGTCGGCGCGATGGTCATCCCGCAGCAGAACAGCACCACACCGAGCAGCGGGATGCTGTTCACCCAGGGGAGTGGCGCCAACGTGATCGCGAGCGCGATCGTGCCGAACAGCAGCCGGCGCTCGACCGGAGCGCGCCAGTGCACCGAGCCGTACCAGAGCCCGGCCAGCAGGCTGCCGAACGCCCAGATCGCCAGGACGACGCCGGCCAGCCCGGCCTTGCCCTTCGAGGTCGTGAAGGCGACCGTGATCACCTCGGCGCCACCGAGCGTCGCGCCGAGCCCGAGACCGATCAGGCTGAGCAGAAGGATCGACAACCAGGGGAGAGGTGCCTGTTCGCTCCCGTCCGGCTTGCCGCGCCCGGGCGGGTCGGAGGCGCGCAACGAGGCCAGCCAGATGCCGCCGATCAGTCCCAGTACGCCGGCCGCGGTCAAGGCGGCGTACGGGCTGGCCTGGGTCGCGAGGGTGGTGACCAGGACCGGGCCGACGATGAAGACCACCTCGTCGCCGACGGCCTCCAGCGCGAACGCGGTCTGCAGCGCCCGGCCGCGGCCGAGCAGGTACGTCCAGCGCGCCCGGACGAACGAACCGACCTGCGGACGGGTGCCGCCGGCAACGAACGACAGGACGTACAGCACCCAGGTAGCCGCGCCGCCACGCACGGCGACCAGCAACCCGGCCAGACCGACCGTGCAGGCGACCGAGCCGATCAGGATCAGCCCGCGCTGCCCGAACCGGTCGACCAGCCGGCCCTGGATCGGGCCGGTCAGTGCGCCCGCGATCACGGCCACACCGGAGACTGCGCCGGCCAGACCGTACGAGCCGCTCTCCTGGGCGATCAGGATGACGATCCCGAGGCCGATCATCGAGATCGGCATCCGTCCGAGAATGCCGGCCGCGAAGAACGCGCCGGCGCCGGGACGGCGGATGAGATGGAAGTAGGGCTTGAGCATGAGAGACCGGGAGAAGCTTAGGACATCGCCGTCTGAGAAGCTTGGAATATGTCGCCTGCTCCGACTCCGATCGACACCACCCCGTACGACGCCGTCCTGCTGCTCTCCTTCGGAGGCCCGGAGAAACCCGACGACGTGCTCCCCTTCCTGCAGAACGTGACCCGCGGCCGCGGTATCCCGGACGAGCGGTTGAAGGAGGTCGGCGAGCACTACTACTCGTTCGGCGGCAAGAGCCCGATCAACGACCAGAACCGGGCGCTGCTGAAGGCGCTGCGGGCGTCGTTCGACGAGATCGGGCTGGACCTGCCGATCTACTGGGGCAACCGCAACTGGGCGCCGTACCTGACCGACACGATGCGCGAGATGGCCGCCGACGGGATCCGCCGGGCCGTGGTGATCGTCACGTCCGCCTACCCGTCGTACTCCGGCTGCCGCCAGTACCGGGAGAACCTGGAGGACGCTGCCCGCGAGGTCCCGGACGCGCCGCGGATCGACAAGCTCCGGCACTACGCGAACCATCCGGGCTTCGTCTCGTCGTTCGTCGAGTCGACCGCCGCGGCGCTGAGCGCGCTGCCGGAGGGCTCCGCGATCGCGTACGTGACGCACTCGATCCCGACCGCGATGAACGCCACCAGCGGCCCGGATGGCAACGGGTACGTCGACTGGCACAACGACGTCGCCGCCTCGATCACGGCGGAGCTGGAGCGCCGTACGGGACAGCAGCGGCGGACCGACCTGGTCTACTGCTCGCGGTCCGGGCCGCCACAGGTGCCGTGGCTGGAGCCGGACGTCAACGACCACCTCGAGGCGCTTGCCGCCGAGGGACAGCCCGGCGTGGCCGTCGTACCGATCGGGTTCGTGAGCGACCACATGGAGGTCATCTACGACCTCGACACCGAGGCCGCGAAGACCGCCGAGAAGCTCGGCCTGCCGATGGCGCGGGCCGCTACGCCCGGAACCGACGAGAGGTTCGTCACCATGCTCCGCGACCTGGTCGTCGAGCGGGCCGCGGCCGAGCGCGGCGAGCAGCCGGACCGGCCGTGTGTCGGCAGGCTCGGCCCGGCCTGGGACGACTGCCGCCACGACTGCTGCCCACCCCTGCGCCGACCAACCCGAGCTAAGGAAGCCGTATGACCTCTCCTGAAGAGTTGCTGAAGCTTGCGGTGAGCGTGGCGGAGGAGGCGGCGCGGCTGATCGTCGAACGGCGCCGCGGCACGATCACCGTCGCCGACACCAAGAGCACCGTCACCGACGTGGTGACCGCCGTCGACCGCGAGTCCGAGGAGCTGATCCGCGCCCGGGTGCTGCAGGCCCGGCCGGACGACTCGTTCCTCGGCGAGGAGGGCGACGACGTGGTCGGCACCAGCGGTGTGCGCTGGGTCGTGGACCCGATCGACGGCACGGTCAACTACCTCTACGACATCCCGACGTACGCCGTCTCGATCGCCGTCGAGGTGGACGGGCAGACGGTCGCCGGCGTTGTCGTCGACGCCCCGAAGGGCGAGCTGTTCACCGCGACGCTCGGTGGCGGCGCGTTCGCCGACGGCAAGCCGATCCAGGTGTCCGGGGAGACCGAGCTGGCCAAGGCGCTGGTCGGGACCGGCTTCGGGTACGACCCCGCGCGCCGTCAGGTGCAGGGCGAGGTCGTCCAGCACCTGATCACCAAGGTCCGCGACATCCGCCGGATCGGGGTCGGCGCGATCGACCTGTGCTATGTCGCGTGCGGCCGGCTGGACGTGGTGTTCGAGCGCGGGCTGAACCCGTGGGACTACGGCGCCGGCGCGCTGATCGCGTCCGAGGCGGGAGCCACCGTGGGCGGGCTGAACGGTGCCCCGGTGTCGCCTGAGATGTCCATCGCGGCGGCCCCGGCACTGTTCCAGCCGTTCCACGACTTGTTGGCCGCAGCCGACCCGTTGCGCGCTTAGAGTCTTCTGAGTGCTCGTTTCTGCGCAGTACCGAGCAGTAACGAGCATTCGCGTGTTCGGTACTGACATTTGTTGCGACACGCGGGCCACACCATGGACCCAGTCGTGCATTGCGGGGCGTTATAGGGCACAATCCCGTCCTCGGGAACGGTGATTGCCGATCCCGGCCTGGCTGTCAAGGGTTTCGGGGGACGAAGATTCAGCGCGGTGGCTCCGACGCGGAATTTCTCGGCCGCTCCACCCGTTCAGGGCTCAGCAGGCAACACCACGGGTACGAAGAGGGCAGGGAAACACCATGGCGACTGATTACGACGCCCCGCGCAAGACGGACGAGGACGCTTCCGAAGAGTCGATCGAGGAGCTGAAGACTCGGCGTCACGACAAGAACTCCGGCAAGGTCGACGAGGACGAGGCCGAGGCCGCGGAGAGCTTCGAGCTGCCCGGCGCGGACCTGAGTCACGAGGAGCTGGCGGTCCGGGTGCTCCCGCGCCAGGCCGACGAGTTCACCTGTTCGAGCTGCTTCCTGGTTCACCACCGCAGCCAGCTCGCCGATACGAAGAACGGGCAGCTGATCTGCCGCGACTGCGCAGCCTGACACCAGCGCCCTTCTTCGCCGTACGAACAACAGCGGGACCGACCCACACCACGTGGGTCGGCCCCGCTGTTGCCGTTTGTTGCTAGTCCTCTTTCTTGGCCAGCCCGGTGTCGGTGCCCTTGATGAGCCCCTGGGTGGCGTCGGTCTCGTAGCCGGGCGGGGCGTAGCCGGTGGACTTCAGCCAGTACGCGGCGGCGCGGCGCTCGGCGAAGAGCCGCGCGGCGGCGGCCGCACCGGCGCTGACGGCGGCCCAGGTGGCGACCTCGGCATACCCGCTGCCCTGGCCGTGTTTCGGCGGCTTCCCGCCGGAGCCGAGCTTCCAGGCCGTGCTGACCGCCTTGCTCGCGGCCAGACCCACCACGATCGTGAACGCGGCCTGCACCAGCTTCCAGCCGATCTTCGCTCCCACCACTGCAAACCTCCTCGAACGACTGCTGCTCTCTAGGATCTTCCCACGGTGTGCCCGCTCAGTGCCGCAGCCAGCCGATCGGGGTGCCGCGTGGCGATCAGCCAGTACGGCGCCGGGTCGCCCGGGTCCGTGATCTGTACCCGGACCGCGCCCGGCAGGTAGCTGCGCAGCACGAGGTACGCCTTCGCGTCGCAGTCGCGCCCGAACGCGTTCCGCGCCGCGTCGCCGGTGAGCGCCTCGACCGCGCCGAGATGCGCCCGGTCGATCTGCGCACGGCCGGCCGTCAGCCGCTGCTCGTCGACCTCGACGCGCGCACCGCCGTACCGGACGAACGTCGACACGAGCAGCAGCGCGGCGACCCCGGCGACGATCGCACCCGCGATCACCCCGACCGGGACGGCGACGATGACGAACAGCGTGACGACCGATGCGACGGCGATCAGCCACCACGACACCGGCACCCGCAGACTCTCCCGGTACATGCTTTCCTTCAGGACCACAGCACCAGCCTGGCA
Source organism: Kribbella sp. NPDC048928 (assembly GCF_043197975.1). NCBI lineage: Bacteria > Bacillati > Actinomycetota > Actinomycetes > Propionibacteriales > Kribbellaceae > Kribbella > Kribbella sp. NPDC048928. The sequence continues at coordinate 722,842 of NZ_JBICUC010000003.1, forward strand.
CGTGGTCCGCCCGGACGGCTCGATAGGGTCACCTCTCGTGACCGAGGTACTGATCCAGCGACTCGACCCCGACCTGCCGATCCCGTCGTACGCGCATCCCGGCGACGCCGGCGCCGACCTGGTGGCGGCCGCCGACCTGACGCTGAAGCCGGGGGAGCGCGGCCTGGTCGGCACCGGGATCGCGATCGCCCTGCAGGACGGGTACGCGGCGTTCGTACACCCGCGCTCCGGGCTGGCCGCCAAGCACGGCGTCTCGATCGTCAACGCGCCCGGAACCGTCGACGCCGGGTATCGCGGTGAGATCAAGGTCTGTCTGATCAACCTCGACCCGAGCACCGAGGTGACGGTGCGGCGCGGCGACCGGATCGCGCAGCTGGTGATCCAGCAGGTCGAGAAGGTGCGGTTCGTCGAGGTCGGTTCACTGCCCGGTTCCGCGCGTGGCGACGGCGGGCATGGGTCGACCGGGGGTTTCGGCGATGTGACACGCTGAGCAGGTACACCGCTTGACCTGCCGGATGCGCGAGACTACCGCCGCCGTATCAACACCAAGGAAGTAGGCAACAGCTGTGATCTTCCGCCGCAAGGGCAAGAACGACGAGCCCGAGACGAGCGAAAGCGTCGAAGAGGCCGCGCCGGACGCCCGGGCCGCGGGTCCGTTCGACGCGAGCGAGGTCGAGGACCTCGACCTGGAGGCGGACGACCGGATCGACCTCGGCGCGCTGAAGGTGGCCGGGATGCCGGGCATGGAGCTGGGGCTGCAGGTCGACGAGGGCAGCGGTGTCGTGCAGGCGGTGCTGCTGATGCTCGACGACTCCGCGCTCGAACTGCGCGCGTTCGCGGCGCCGAAGACCAGCGGCATCTGGGACGAGGTACGGCAGGAGATCATGGACGAGGCCGCCCGGATGGGTGGCACGGCGACCGAGACCGACGGCCCGTTCGGCACCGAGCTGGTGCTCGTCGTCCCGGTCGAGGACCCGGAGGGACAGGTCTTCAGCCAGACGTCGCGGGTGATCGGTGTCGACGGACCGCGCTGGCTGCTCCGCGCGACCGTCCTGGGCCGCGCCGCGGTCGAGCCGGACGCCGCGGTGCCGATGGAGGAGACGCTGCGCAACGTGGTCGTCGTCCGCGGGAACGAGCCGATGGCGGTCCGCGAGGGCCTGCCGCTGCAGCTCCCGCCGGGCGCCCAGCCGAACGAAACCGAAGAAGCCTGAGCGGTGCTGATGCCACGCCTCCGGCGCGGCGGGTCGTGGGGCTGTGACTCCCGGTCTTCCCTCGTCGCTCCAGTCGCTCCGCTCCCTGCGCTCCTCAGTCCAGACCGGGAGGCCCCACGACCGGACTACACTCGACATCATGGGTAGCAACAAACCCGCGGGGCTGTGGAAGCGTGCCTTCCGCGGTCTGGCCGGGGACCGCGATCAGCAGGACGCGGAGGTCCTCCAGGACTTCGCGCAGGACTGTGGAGCGCGCTCCATCACCGGCTGCCACGACCGGGAGCTCGTCACGCTGTACGGCACGCTGCGCACCATCACGTTCAGCCCGCGCGGCGGCGTACCGGCACTGGAGGGTGAGTTGTACGACGGAACCGGCACGGTCAAGCTGATCTGGCTCGGCCGCCGCAAGATCGGCGGCATCCACGCCGGCTCGGAGCTGATCGCCTCCGGGCGGATCGGCGTCGTCGACGGCGACCGGGTGATGTTCAACCCGCGGTACGAACTGCGTCCCCAGGCAGCTCATGGCTGAGCCGGAGGCCAAGCCCGCCGCCAAGGCGGGCACCCCGCAAGGAATCGGCAGCTGGGTCGGCATGATGGTCGACGTCGGCCTGCCCTGGATCGCGTTCACGCTGGTGTACGGGTTCAGTGACCACAACCTGAAGCTCGCGCTGATCGTCGCGATCTCGGCCGCGGCCGTGGTGGCGGTGTTCCGGCTGGTCCGGCGCAAGCCGATCGCGAGCGTGATCGCCGGCTTCATCGGCGTCCTGATCTCCGCGTGGACCGCGCACCACACCGGCCAGGCGCAGGACGCGTTCCTGCCCGGCATCCTGCTGAACGCCGGGTACGGGCTGGTGTACCTGGTGACGATCGTGACCCGGTACCCGCTGTTCGGCCTGCTGTACGGCGTGATCACCCAGACCTGGCTCTCCTGGCGGAGCGACCCGGACCTGTTCCGCGGCCTGAACCGGGTGACCATCGTGTTCGCCAGCCAGGTCGCGATCCGGCTGATCGTGATGGTCCCGCTGTACCTCGCGCACAACGTCGACGCGCTCGGCATCGCCAAGATCGGCCTCGGCCTGCCGTTCTACGCCGTCACCCTGTGGGCCGCGTACGCCGTGTTGCGGAACTCGATGCCGCCGGAGAAGTGGGACGAGGTCAAGGACAACTTCGCCCACATGCTCCGCGGCACCAAGCCCGACCCGGACAAGCAGCCGGAGCAGCAGCCCGAGAACCGCGCCTGACCGCTGCCTGCCTGAAGCCGCCGGGGTTACTCGGCGCGGTTGTGGTGCGGAGACAGCATGACCTCGAGCTGCTCCTCGGTCTCGTCCGCAGCGACGAACAGCAGTTCGTCGTTGAGCTCGAGGGTCCCCTCGGGGTCCGGGCGCAGCACGCGGCCCTCGCGGAGGATGACGACCAGGGCGGTGTCCAGCGGCCAGTCGACGTCGCCGACCCGCTGACCGATCATCGGGGAGTCCTCGGGCAGGGTCAGCTCGACCAGGTTCGCGTCGCCCTGCCGGAAGGTGAACAGCCGGACCAGGTCGCCGACCGACACCGCCTCCTCGACGAGCGCGGACATGATCCGCGGCGTGGACACCGACACGTCCACACCCCAGGCCTCGTTGAACATCCACTCGTTGCGCGGATGGTTGACCCGGGCAACGGTCCGCGGGACGCCGAACTCGGTCTTGGCGAGCAGCGAGACGACCAGGTTCACCTTGTCGTCACCCGTACTGGCGATCGCGACCTGGCACCGCTGCAGCGCCGCCTCCTCGAGCGAGGACAGCTCGCACGCGTCCGCGAGCAGCCACTCGGCGCGCGGCACCGACTCGGCCTTGATCGCCCGCGGGTCCTTGTCGATCAGCAGCACCTCGTGGCCGTTCTCGAGCAGTTCGCCGGCGATCGAACGACCGACGTTTCCGGCTCCGGCGATGGCGACCCGCATCACAGCTCCTCAGGCTTCGCGCCGAGCTGGGACTCGATCGCGGCGGCGTCCCGCTCCAGCATCACGACGTGCACCAGGTCACCCTCTTGGATGACCGTGTCGGCCTTCGGCAGGATGCCCTCGCCGAGCCGGGTCAGGAACGCGACCCGGGCACCGGTGGCCGTCTCGATGTCGAACGCCAGCCGCCCGATCCAGCCGGCGTGCACGTGCACCTCGGCCAGCCGGACGGTGCCGGACGGATCCCGCCACTCCGGCTCGGAGCCCTCCGGGAGCAGCCGGCGCATCATCTGGTCGACGGTCCAGCGGACGGTGCCGACCGTGGGGATACCGAGCCGCTGGTACACCTCGGCGCGGCCCGGGTCGTAGATCCGGGCGACCACGTTGCCGATCCCGAACGTCTCGCGCGCCACCCGGGCGGCGAGGATGTTCGAGTTGTCACCGTTCGAGACCGCGGCGAACGCCTCGGCGTCCTCGATCCCGGCCTCGATCAGGATCTCGCGGTCGAAGCCCATCCCGACGATGGTCCGGCCGGTGAACGCGGGGCTCAGCCGGCGGAACGCGTCGGCGGACTGGTCGATGATCGCTACTGTGTGGCCGCGTTTCTCCAGGCCACGTGCGAGCATCGACCCGACGCGGCCGCAGCCCATGATGACGACGTGCACTCCGTGATCACTCCCTGCCCGGTGGGGCCTATCCGAGTTTCGGGTCGGTTTCGGCAGAGGTAGACGCTACACGGTCCCGGCCTCCCTCTAACATCACCGGTGTGACTCCCGCTCTAGGCGATATCGGCAAACGGCTGCTGCTCGGGCGCAAACTGCGCAGCACCCAGCTGGGTGAGACCCTGCTGCCGAAGCGCATCGCCCTCCCGGTGTTCGCGAGCGACGCGCTGTCGTCGGTCGCGTACGCCCCTGACGAGGTCTTCCTCACGCTGTCGATCGCCGGGCTGGCGGCGTACGGCTACTCGTGGAAGATCGGCCTGCTGGTCGCGTTCGTGATGCTGGTCGTGGTCGCGTCGTACCGGCAGAACGTGCACGCGTACCCGTCGGGCGGCGGTGACTACGAGGTCGCGACGGTCAACATCGGCCCGACCGCAGGCCTGACCGTGGCCAGCGCGCTGATGGTCGACTACGTGCTGACGGTCGCGGTGTCGATCTCGTCCGGCGTCCAGAACGCGAAGTCCGCGCTGCCGTTCCTCGAGGGCCACGAGGTCCCGCTGGCGGTCGGCCTGGTGATCGTGCTGACCGCGATGAACCTGCGCGGCGTCCGCGAGTCCGGGGCGGTGTTCGCGGTCCCGACGTACATCTTCATGTTCTCGATCATCGGGATGGCGATCTGGGGGCTGATCCGGCTCAGCGCCGGCAACCTTCCGATGGCGGAGAGCTCGGGCTTCGAGGTCCGGCCCGAGCCCGGCAGCGAGCTGTTCTCGGGGGTCGCGGCGGTCTTCCTGCTGGCCCGGGCGTTCTCGTCGGGCTGCGCGGCGCTGACCGGTGTGGAGGCGATCAGCAACGGCGTACCGGCGTTCCGGAAGCCGAAGAGCCGGAACGCGGCGACCACGCTGCTGCTGCTCGGCACGATCGCGATCACGATGCTGATGAGCATCCTGTTCCTGGCCAGCAAGATCAAGCTCCGGTACGCGGAGGATCCCGCGACCCAGCTGTACCAGAACGGCCACCCGGTCGGGGACAGCTACACCCAGAAGACCGTGATCGGCCAGATCGGCGACTCGGTGTTCTCGAACTTCGAGCCGGCCTTCTACCTGGTGATCGGCGCGACCATGCTGATCCTGGTGCTGGCCGCGAACACCGCGTTCAACGGATTCCCCGTACTGGCGTCGATCCTGGCGCGGGACGGGTACCTGCCGCGGCAGTTGCACACCCGCGGCGACCGGCTCGCGTACAGCAACGGCATCGTCCTGCTGGCGCTCTGTGCGGCGGCGCTGATCATCGCGTTCGACGCCCAGGTGACCAAGCTGATCCAGCTGTACATCATCGGGGTGTTCGTCAGCTTCACGCTCAGTCAGTTCGGGATGATCCGGCACTGGACGCGATTGCTGAAGACCGAGACCGAGGCGGCCAAGCGGCGGCACATGTTCCGCTCCCGGGTGATCAACACGATCGGCCTGACGCTGACCGGTGTGGTGCTGGTGATCGTGCTGCTGACCAAGTTCACCCACGGCGCCTACATCGCGATCATCGCGATGGCCGCGCTGTTCCTGCTGATGAAGGGCATCCACCGGCACTACGAGACGGTCCGCCGGCAGATGTCCGCCGAGGACGCCGAGCCGCTGATGCTGCCGTCCCGGGTGCACTCGATCGTGCTGGTGTCCAAGCTGCACAAGCCGACGCTGCGGGCGCTGGCGTTCGCCAAGGCGGCCCGCCCGTACACGCTCGAGGCGGTCACCGTCGACGTCGACCGGGACGAGTCGGACGCGTTGCAGACCGATTGGGACAACCGCGGCATCCCGATCCCGCTCAAGCGGCTCGCGTCGCCGTACCGCGAGATCACCCGGCCGATCCTGCAGTACGTCCGCGACATCAGGAGGCAGTCGCCGCGGGACGTGGTGATGGTCTACATCCCTGAATATGTCGTCGGTCACTGGTGGGAGCACATCCTGCACAACCAGAGTGCACTGCGGCTCAAGGGGCGGCTCTTGTTCACACCTGGTGTCATGGTTACGTCGGTTCCTTACCAACTGCTCTCGTCGCAGGGGGCCGAGGAACGGCAGGACCGGGTGGAACGGGTGGCCGGCCAGGTACGGCGCGGCGCCCGCAAGACGTCAGGAGATCGGTGACAGAGGCAGACAGCTTGGTCGGGGCCGTAGTCGAGCTGGAGGTGGGGCCCGTCGCGCACGGGGGACACTGCGTCGCCCGGTACGAGGGGCAGGTGGTGTTCGTCCGGCACGCGCTGCCGGGCGAGCTGGTGCACGCCAGGATCACCGAACAGACCGCGAAGTACCTGAGGGCCGACGCGGTTTCCGTACTGACACCGTCGCCGCAGCGGATCGAGCCGCCCTGCCCGTACGCCGGGCCGGGGTTGTGCGGCGGCTGTGACTTCCAGCACGCGAACATCGTCGAGCAGCGGCGGCTGAAGGCGACCGTCGTGTCGGACACGCTGCGGCGGATCGGCGGCATCGAGCGGACCATCGTGATGGAGTCGCCGGGCGACGACGGCCTCGGCTGGCGGACCCGGATGCGGTACGCCGTCGTGGACGGGCGGCCCGGGATGTACGCGCACCGCTCGCACGACCTGGTGCAGATCGACCGGTGCCTGATCGCACATCCCGACGCCCCGGCCGTACTGGGCGAGCGCTGGCCCGACTCGTCGTCGGTGCTGGCCGTGGTGTCGTCGGAGGGCAAGACCGCCGTACAGACCGGTAAGGATCCGGGGGAGCGGCTGGTCGAGGTGGTGCGGGACCGGCGGTTCCTGGTGGAGGCCGGTGGGTTCTGGCAGGTGCACCCGGCGGCGCCGGAGACGCTGGTGGACGCCGTACTGAGTGGGCTGGAGCCTGCTGAGGGTGAGACCGCGCTTGATCTGTACTCGGGGGTCGGGCTGTTCGCGGCGTTCCTCGCCGAGGCCGGCTGTGCGGTGCTGGCGATCGAGGGTGACAAGGACGCGGTCCGGAACGCCCGGCGCAACCTCCGCGACCTGAACGGCGTGACGCTGGAGAACGGCGACGTCGACCGCGTCCTGAACGCGGCGGCCGGGCAGGGGCTGGAGCATGTGGACCTCGTGGTCCTGGACCCACCCCGTACGGGCGCCGGCAAGGACGTTGTCCGGCGGATCGCGGCGCTCCGGCCGCGGCGGGTCGCGTACGTCGCCTGCGATCCGGCAGCGCTGGCGCGGGACCTGAAGACGTTCGGACGCCTCGGCTACGGCATCGCGTCGCTGCGAGCCTTCGACCTGTTCGGCATGACCCACCACATCGAATGCGTCGCCGTACTGGAGCCTGTGGACAGTTAACTGGTGAGTCTGGGAGGGCTCGGGTAGCGTCTGGGGCTGGATTCCAAATGCGCTTGGAGACCTGATGCCGCTCGTTGACCTGGACGACCCGGAGGAGTTGCGCGCCCGCTGGTCCGCACTCGCCGCGGTCGCCCATGCCACGGGCTTCGACCGCCGGTGGTACGCCGACGCCGACGGGTACCACCACCAGGACGAGAGCGCGTCGATCCTGCGGATGGCCCGGCTCGAGGACGGGCGGGCGGTGCTGTGGGGTTTCCACACCCAGCACAGCCAGACCGCCGGTGAGGACCTGCTGGCCGGATCGCCGGACTGGATCGGGCAGCCGGAGGTACGGCAGCGGCAGTCCGCGGGCGAGCTCGGCTTCGTGTACGGCGCGTTCAACTCGACGTGGGCGCGCGCGTCGTACCCAGGGGACCCGTGGCAGCCGGTCGACGACGGATTCGCCCCGATCGGGCAGTGGATCACCTCGGACGAGGCCACCGCGGACGAGATGGTCGAGTGGGTCGCGGAGTGGGCGGACTATCTCGGCGGGCTCGACGAGCTCCGGCCGTACGGCATCCAGCTGATCCGATCCGCGGCCGGGCCGGGGATCACGGCCGAGGCGCTCGGGGCGTTCTTCGCGCCGTTCGGCATCGACCCGCGGTCACCGCTGCAGCCCGACATCACCGAGGGCGTCGCCGCCGCCGAGGATTTCACCCGGAACTTTGCAGAACCGGCAAGTTTTGTCACAGACCCTGACACAGCCGAGGTCTCGGTCGTTGAAGCTCCCGTGATCGGAGACAACCCCCCGCCGGAGGACGAGGCCTCGTACGTAGTCCCACCCGGCATCAGCCCCTTCACCGGCCAACCCATCACCGCTCCCCACCCCACCACCCCAACAACTGCCCCCACCGCCGGCCCAGGCGCTGGTGCCGGTGCGGGTGTGGGACCGGGCGGTGCGGGAGCGGGCGCCGGTGCTGGAGCCGGCGGTGTGGGTGCTGCTGCCGGCGGTGGTGTGGGTGCTGGTGCGGATGCCGATGGTGGTGCTGGTCACGCGGAGATCATGGGTCTCCCGTTCGAGCGCCCCTCCGACCACGCCGACACCCCACGGAAGCAGGGCTGGCTGCGCCGCCGCAAACACGACGCAGCCCCCGACCCCGACCCCGAGCCCACTCCACCGAGCAGGGACCTCGCAGCCCCCGGCACATACCTCCCCGACGACACCCCCAGCGCATGGCTCCCAACCCGAGCCCCAGACCCACACCCCGCCGCGGCCCCCAACCCTTCAACCCAGGACGAGCCGCACCTCGACCGGGCGAACCTCCACCAGGCGAACTCCGGCTCGGCACACCCCGACCAGGCGCATCCCGGCTCGGCGGCGCAGCAGTCGTCGGCCGGTGCGTACTCGGCCGGCTTCCAGCATCCGGCGTACGACCCGAGGCTGCCCTCCGCCGAACCCCCGCGCGTCGGAGGCGGTGTCTACGAGGGGGACGACTTCTACAACAGCCTGTTCGCCGACGCCCCCGCCCCGGCCGCCACAACTCCTGACCAGGACTGGGAAACCGCAGAACAGCAGTCCTGGGCCGACCAGGAAGCCACCAGCGAGTACAACCCCTTCGCCACCGGCACCACCGCCCCCGGAAGCACCGCCCCCGGAAGCACCGACACCGCCGACACCGCCGGCGCCCCGGCGCCGGCCGCCGAAGAAGACTGGAACGGCCCAGCCTGGATCAACGGCGAATGGGTAGAACACCCGCCCGCCACCCCCTCGAACCAGTCGCCCGCATCACCCGCCGACGCAGCGCCCGCTGACTCCCCGTTCGCACCGCCCCCGTCAGCTAGCTCCCCGTTCGCACCGCCCCCGTCGGCTCGGGAAGCTGGAGCGGACTCGCAGTACGTCGCGGATGCAGACCTCGAAGACGACGACGCCCCCACCGCAGAGATCGCCGCCGTACTAGACCCCACCCCACCCGACGAAGAAGAACCAGCCTCCTTCACCGGCCCATCCCCCTTCGCCCCCGTAACCGCCCCCGAACCGCACCAGCCCCACCCAGCACACCCCGACCAGGCACACCCAGACCCAACTCGCTCCGAGGTGACGCAGCCGGAGCCGGTACACCCCGACCCGACTGGCCTCGAGGCCGCGCAGCCGGAATTGGCACACCCCAACCCGACCCGCCACGAGGACGCGGCGCAGGGTGAGCAGGTTGGCTACGAGCCGGCGCAGGGTGAGCAGGTTCGGTATCAGTGGGCGCGGAGCGAGCAGGCGGGTCCTGGGGTGGAGGAGTTCTGGGCCGCGCCGCAGGAAGTTGATCAGCAGGCGGGTGGTCTCGGGTATGCGGTGGTTGACGAGGACGACCAGACCGCTGAGATCCCGGCGGTCGTCGACGATCTGAGCGAGGCCCAGCCATCGGGCGTACGAGACGACTACGAGGCTGAGGCTCAAGTTGAGCCTCACCCCGAACCCCAGCCATGGCCCCAACCGCAACCGGAACCATGGCCCCAGCCGGAGCCCCACCCGGCCCCGTGGCCCCAGCCCACGCCGCCAACCCCCGAACCGGACCCCAGCCCGTTCCCAGGCCGCCCGGAGCCGACACCCGGCCCTGTTCCCACCCCAGAGCCCACTCCTGCCCCAAGCCCACTTCCCGACCCGTTCCCGGAGCCAACACCCGACCCGGTACCGAGTCCCGAGCCGTTCCCAGAACCAACACCTCACCCAGTACCGGACCCCGAACCGGCCCCCGCCCCCGAGCCGCTCCCAGACCCCGAACCCCAGCCACACCCAGAGCCCGAACCGGAACCGCTCCCGGCTCCCGAGCCGCAACCGGCCCCGGACCCCGACCAGCTCCCCACCCCCGAACCCACAACCCCCACAGCCGCCCCCCACTACGGGTATGCGGCTGAGTCCCGGTCGGAGTACGTGGGTGAGGGGGAGCAACTTGAGGGTGGCTGGGAGATGGTTCCTGGGCTGCCTGGCCGGTCCGACGCGTTGCTTGGGGTGCGAGGCGGTGACGCTGACGGCTTTGATGGTGACCCGGACGACGAGGTGCCCACTGGGTTCGTGCCGGTGGTGGAGGATGACGAGCCGACCGGTGTGATCGAGGCGGTCGGGTACGACGTCGCACCGGAGGACGCGCCGCACCTGCCGGACGACGCGGAGCTCGGTGCGGGCGAGGAGTTCCCTGCCCACGAGGTGTTTGGTGGGGCTGGGGTGGGTGCGGTTGCGGGGATGGTGGGGTTGGGGCTGGTCGGGGCTGGGGAGCCACGGGTGGTTCCGGAGGCGGGGTCGATCGAGGAAGCTATGCGGTCCGAGGTGGAGCGGCCGCGGCCTCGGCCCGAGGAGTCCGATGCCGAGCAGGCACTGCGGGACTGGTGCCGGGCGCGGACGAAGATCGTGCCGTCCGGATTCACCATCCAGGTGCAGGTCCTGGATCCGAACGCGCCCTCCTACCGCTTCGATCTCGAGCCGCCGGAGGTGGACGATCCGGAGTATGCGACCGGCAAGCTCAGCGAACTGCTCGGCGATCTCTGGCTGACCGAGGCACAGAGCGACCCGGGCGGCTGGTTGTTCGCACGGATCGACGCCGCGGGCCGGACCGTACGGATCGACCGCTGGTACGACCAGGTCCCGGACTGGTGGGACAACCCGGTCGAGGAGCGCCTCGACGTCAACGGTCTGGTACGCCGGTTGTACAGCCGCGGTCCGCAATGGCAACCGACGTACCTGGAGAAGCTGTACACCAGCGCGAGATAGCGTTGGCGCCATGCTTCTCAGGATCTTCACCGAACCTCAGCAGGGCGCCTCGTACGACGACCTTCTCGCCGTCGCGCGCAAGACCGAGGAGAACGGGTTCGACGCGTTCTTCCGGTCCGACCACTATCTCGTGATGGGCGACGGCGACGGGCTTCCGGGCCCGTCCGACTCGTGGATCACGCTCGCCGGGCTGGCCCGCGAGACCAAGCGGATCAAGCTCGGCACGCTGGTCAGCTCGGCCACGTTCCGCAGCCCGGGTGTGCTCGCGATCTCGGTCGCGCAGGTCGACCAGATGAGCGGCGGCCGCGCCGAGCTCGGGCTGGGTGCCGGCTGGTACGAGGCGGAGCACAAGGCGTACGGGCTGGACTTCCCCGACACCCCGGGCCGCTTCGACCTGCTGACCGAGCAGCTCGAGCTGATCACCGGGCTGTGGGACACGCCGCTGGGCGAGAAGTACGACTTCCAGGGCAAGCACTACCAAATCTCGGACTCGCCCGCGCTGCCGAAGCCGGTCCAGCAGCCGCATCCGCCGATCGTCGTCGGTGGTGCGGGCAAGAAGCGGACGCCGGAGCTCGCCGCGAAGTACGCCGCCGAGTTCAACGCCGGCTTCCGCGGCGTCGAGCTCACGGAGACCCTGTTCAAGCGCGTCCAGGCGGCCTGCACCGCAGCCGGCCGCGACCCGAAGACGCTCGCCCTGTCGACGGCCCACACCGTCGTCGTCGGCAAGGACGACGCCGAGGTGAAGCAGCGCGCCGAGGCCATCGGTCGCGACGTCGAGGACCTCAAGGCGAACGCGATCGCCGGTACGCCGGCCGAGGTCGTCGACCGGCTCGGCCAGTTCGCGGCGGTCGGATCGCAGCGTCAGTACGTGCAGATCATGGACCTGCAAGACCTCGACCACCTCGACCTGATCGCCGCCGAGGTCCTTCCACAGGTTTCCTGAGGCCTCTCGAAGTTGGCTCGATGTCGTGTATCTTGATGTCGAGAGAGTTTGCTGCTCCGAGGTTAGGTGAACCTGACCTCGTGGGCAGGCAACGCGGTCGGCAGGATGGGCCGTAGCGGACACGGACTGGACAGAGGAGCAGGTTGATGGCGAGCGTCGACAGCTTCGGTGCCAAGGGGGCACTCGAGGTCAACGGACAGTCGTACGAGATCTTCAGGTTGGCGGGCATCGAGGGTGCGGACACGCTGCCGTACTCGCTGAAGGTCCTGCTGGAGAACCTGCTGCGCACCGAGGACGGCGCGAACATCACCGCCGAGCACATCGGCAAGCTCGGCAACTGGGACCAGAACGCGGCCCCGGACACCGAGATCCAGTTCACCCCGGCGCGGGTGATCATGCAGGACTTCACCGGCGTGCCGTGCGTGGTCGACCTGGCCACGATGCGCGAGGCGGTCGGTGAGCTCGGCGGCGACCCGACCAAGATCAACCCGCTGGCGCCGGCCGAGCTGGTCATCGACCACTCCGTCATCATCGACGTGTTCGGCACGCCGGACGCCTTCGAGCGCAACGTCGAGTTCGAGTACGGGCGGAACAAGGAGCGGTACCAGTTCCTGCGCTGGGGCCAGACCGCGTTCGACGAGTTCAAGGTCGTCCCCCCGGGCACCGGCATCGTGCACCAGGTGAACATCGAGCACCTGGCCCGGACGGTGATGGTCCGCAACGGCCAGGCGTACCCGGACACCTGCGTCGGCACCGACAGCCACACCACGATGGTGAACGGCCTCGGCGTCCTCGGCTGGGGCGTCGGCGGCATCGAGGCCGAGGCCGCGATGCTCGGCCAGCCGGTCAGCATGCTGATCCCGAAGGTCGTCGGCTTCAAGCTGACCGGCGCCGTCCCGGCCGGCGCGACCGCGACCGACGTGGTGCTGACGATCACCCAGATGCTGCGCAAGCACGGTGTGGTCGGCAAGTTCGTCGAGTTCTACGGCGACGGCGTCGCGGCGGTCCCGCTGGCGAACCGCGCCACCATCGGCAACATGAGCCCGGAGTTCGGCTCCACCTGCGCGATCTTCCCGATCGACGACGTGACGCTGGACTACCTGCGGCTGACCGGCCGCTCCGACGACGACGTCGCGCTCGTCGAGGCGTACGCGAAGGAGCAGGGCCTCTGGCACAACCCGGCCGTCGAGCCGCGGTTCTCCGAGTACCTCGAGCTCGACCTGTCGACGGTCGTCCCGTCGATCGCCGGCCCGAAGCGCCCGCAGGACCGGATCGAGCTGAGCAAGGCCAAGGAGTCGTTCCGCGGCGTGCTGCCGGACTACGCGACCGAGGAGACCGAGGTCGACCCGTCGGAGACCGGGAGCTTCCCGGCCAGCGACGCGCCGAACGGTCACGGTCACCCCGACGACAACCCGCACGAGGTTGCCGGTGGCAAGGACCGTCCGTCGAAGAAGACCCGGATCAGCCTGGAGGGCCAGGAGGTCGAGCTCGACCACGGCCACGTCGTGATCGCCAGCATCACCTCCTGCACCAACACCTCGAACCCGTCGGTCATGATGGCCGCCGCGCTGCTCGCGAAGAACGCGGTCGACAAGGGCCTCGCGTCGAAGCCGTGGGTCAAGACGTCGCTCGCGCCGGGGTCGAAGGTCGTCACCGACTACTACGAGAAGGCCGGCGTCACTCCGTACCTGGAGAAGCTCGGCTTCCACCTCGTCGGGTACGGCTGCACCACCTGCATCGGCAACTCCGGCCCGCTGCCCGAGGCGGTCTCGGCGGGCGTGCAGGAGGCGGACCTCGCGGTCGTGAGTGTGCTGTCCGGCAACCGGAACTTCGAGGGCCGGATCAACCCGGACGTGAAGATGAACTACCTCGCCTCGCCGCCGCTGGTGATCGCGTACGCGCTCGCCGGCACCATGGACTTCGACTTCTCCAGCGATGCCCTGGGCAAGGACACGGACGGGAACGACGTGTTCCTGTCCGACATCTGGCCGAGCGCGGACGAGGTCGAGGCGACGATCGCGACCTCGATCAACAAGGAGATGTTCGCGAAGGACTACGCCGACGTGTTCGCCGGTGACGAGCGCTGGCAGTCGCTGCCGACGCCCGAGGGCAAGACGTTCGCGTGGGACAGCGAGTCGACGTACGTCCGGAAGCCTCCGTACTTCGACGGTATGGCGAAGGACCCGTCGCCGGTCACCGACATCGCGGGCGCTCGCGTCCTGGCCAAGCTGGGCGACTCGGTCACCACCGACCACATCTCGCCGGCCGGCTCGATCAAGGCCGACAGCCCGGCCGGTACGTACCTGGCCGAGCACGGCGTGGACCGCAAGGACTTCAACTCGTACGGCTCCCGCCGGGGCAACCACGAGGTGATGATCCGCGGCACGTTCGCGAACATCCGGCTGCGCAACCAGATCGCACCGGGCACCGAGGGTGGCTTCACGCGTGACTTCACCAAGGACGACGCGCCGGTGACGAGCATCTACGAGGCGTCCGAGGCGTACGCCGCGGCCGGTACGCCGCTGGTGATCCTGGCCGGCAAGGAGTACGGCTCGGGCTCGTCGCGGGACTGGGCCGCCAAGGGCACCGCGCTGCTCGGCGCGAAGGCCGTCATCACCGAGTCCTTCGAGCGCATCCACCGGTCGAACCTGATCGGCATGGGCGTGCTGCCGCTGCAGTACCCGGAGGGTGAGACCGCGGAGTCGCTCGGCCTGACCGGCGAGGAGACCTTCGACATCACCGGCGTGACCGCGCTGAACGACGGCTCGATCCCACGCACGGTCCACGTCAAGGCAACCGCGCCCGACGGTGCGGTCCAGGAGTTCGACGCAGTCGTCCGCATCGACACCCCCGGCGAAGCCGACTACTACCGCAACGGCGGCATCCTCCAGTACGTCCTCCGCTCCCTGATCACGAGCTGACCCGCCACCGGCCGCCGAGTCGTAGCGATTGGCTCGGGCCCGGAACTGCGAGTCGTGGATTTGAGTGCTCAGAACAGCGTGTTCGGAGCCGGGATCCACGACTCGGCGGGCGGTAGTCGGCCGGGGTTGTGGGTGGGGGGTGTCGGTGGGGCGGGGTTTACTGAGGGGATGAGCTTGCGGGAGTCGCCTCGGGAGGTTGTGCGGGCTGCGTGTGCTGCGCATGGCGAGGATGTGGTGATCGACTGGTGCGTCGCGTTTCTGACCGGGGAGGTCGCCGGCGAGGAGGCGTACGGGGGTGCGCTGCCGCGGTTGGTGGCGATTACGGGGTCGGCGAATCCGGGTGGGTGGAAGTTGCCGGTCGATCCGGTCAACTACTACTGGATCCGGGTGTGGGCGGCCCGTGTGTTCCTGTACGTATGGCGCGATGACCTTGTGGACGTACTGCGCCAAGCTGCGAGCGATCCGGCCTGGCGGGTGCGGGAGCACGTCGCGAAGATCACCGCACAACGCGAGCTGGGTCAGCTGGTCGACGCCCTGCTCCCGATGCTCGACCACGAGCTGCCACGCGTCCGCGCCGCGGCTGTTCGCGCAGTCGGCGCCGCAGGGGAGTACGAGCACGCCGCCGCGATCGGACCGCTGGCCGCCGATCCTGATCAGGCGGTCCGCGCCGCCGTGGATCGAGCTCTCACGAACCTGGAGAACCGCCTTGACCGATCCGTTCACTGAGATCTCCGCCCGCCTCGCAACGCCGGCCGACGGCGCCGCCGTGGGGGAGATCCACGCCGCGTCCTGGGGCGCGGCGTACGCACCACTGTTCTCCGAGGACGTCGCGCAGGAAGGGATCGCGAGCCGACTGACCCGCTGGCACGACCGGCTACGCGACGGCAACGGGCTGGTCATGATCGGGTACGTCGGCGCCCGCCCGCTGGCGATGTCATGGTCGTCCGCGTCGGAGAGCCGTACGGGGTTCGCGGAGATTCACAGCTTCTACACCCACCCCGACGGCTGGGGGAGCGGCGTCTCCGCGGCCCTGATGGACGCCACACTCCAGCAGTTGCAGGCGGACAGCTACGACCGCGTCCACCTGTGGACGCTCCGCGACACCCCGCAGTCCCGCCGGTTCTACACCAAGTGCGGCTTCACCGAGACCGGCGCGACCCAGACCCGCGACTTCGGCGACGGCAACCCGCTCCCGCAGGTCGAATACGAACGCCCCACGCACTGACCACGCCCGCGCCGACCGGGCACAAGCAGGTGCCTTACACAGAACCTGGGGTCAGCACAGGCTATTTCGGCTCTCCTGCCGTATGTGTGGGTGAACCGACCGCAGGCGGGCGTGGGGTTCCGGGACGAAACTGGAGGCTCGGACAGGTAACCGACCGGGCCGGCAGCGACATTTCGACAGGTAGTGCACCCCGAGACACCGTACGCGCAGCACACTTCGACGCTCAGGTGCACTACCCACCGGCCAGATACCGACCGACACGTCCTGTCGAACTGTCCACCCCGCCACCCTGCCACCCGCACACAAGGCAGCAGAGCCGGTTATCCACTCCTGATGTGGATTCTCTGCTCCTACACCAGCGCAGAACCCTCTACGCGAGTGGATATCCGGCCAGGGTCGGCACCCACGCATCGGACACAAGGGCCGTTGTTTTCTGTACCGCCCCCCCCGCGTTCCTGTTCAAGCCGCCGGCAGGTGGCCGTCGGTGGGGTGGGTGGGTGGGGTTGCGGTCAGGCGTCCAGAGCTGCGCGTAGTTTGCCCGCGTACTCCTCGGCCTCTGCGGTGTCGGTGTACTTGGTGCGCGGCCAGAAGAAGCCGCGCAGGCCGTCGCCCTTGGTGCGCGGCACGACATGGACGTGGAGGTGCGGCACCGACTGGGACACGACGTTGTTCACGGCAACGAACGAGCCCTGCGCGCCGAACGCCGTCCGGACCGCGTCCGCGACCGAGCGCGCCGCGCCGAACAGCGGCACCGTCAGCTCGTCCGGCAGTTCGACGAGCGTCGGTACGTGGGTGCGCGGCACGATCAGCGTATGACCCTTGAACACCGGCCGGACGTCGAGGAACCCGACCACGTCCGGTGTGTCCAGCACGATCTGCGCCGGGGTCGTGCCCGCGATGATGGAACAGAACAGACAATCCGCCATTAGCCCAGCTTCTCGTCAACGAAGCACCAGCGCCAAGTTTCGCCGGGCTCGAAGCTGCGCATCACCGGGTGCTGGGTCGCGTCGTGGTGCTTGCTGGCGTGCTTCATCACCGACGAGTCGCAGCAGCCGACGTGACCGCAGCCGAGGCACAGCCGCAGATGGACCCAGCTGCCGCCGTCGGCCAGGCACTCCTCGCAACCGTCGGGCGTGTTCGGCGTGACCACGAGCGGCGCCTGCTCGAGATGGTCACAGGCCCCGCCCGGCGGCACCTTCGGCCGCAGGTCCTCGGAGCGCCCGCCGACGTCGTCGTCCTCGTCGCGGTCCAGGATCGACTCCTCGATGTCGAGCGCGTTCTGCGCCCGCTGCAGCACCTCGTCCGCGACCAGCCCGGCATCGCGGACCTTCAGGATGTGCGTACGTTCCGCGTCGAGCATCGCGATCCGCAGCCGCCGGTACGCCTCGCTCGGCGTCTCGTACTCGGTCTCCGGCCGCCCGAGCCGCTCCCAGGCGGCTTGGGCGCGCGCCTCGCCCCGCTGCCGCAGTACGTCGAGCACCGCCGGCGGATCGGTCGGCGCCGAGAGCTCGTCGAGCTTCGCGATCGCGGCCCGATGGGCTCCCTGCAGTACGGCGGCCTCCTGCAGCGCGTCCTCCGCCGGATCCGGGCCGGGCAGGCCCAGGCGGCGTACGAGCCAGGGGAGCGTGGAGCCTTGGACGAGCAGGGTGCCCGCGGTGACGGCCAGCGCGATGAACACGAGTACTTCGCGATGCGGCGTGTTCTCGGGCAGCGTGAAGACCGCCGCGAGCGTGACGACGCCGCGCATCCCGGCCCACGACACCACGATCAGCGCCCGCCGGGACACCGGACCCGGGCGCGACGGCCCGAGGAAGCGCCGCGACAGCAGCGTGGTCGGGATGATCCAGATCGGGCGCAGCAGCACGACCGCGACGAAGACCGCGATCGTGGTGGTGGCGATCAGCCAAGCAGGCAAGGGGCTCGCGCTCAGGTCGTCGAGGATCCACCGGGTCTGCAGGCCGATCAGCAGGAAGACCGTGTTCTCCAGCAGGAACTGGAACGTCCGCCAGTTCGTCCGCTCCGACATCCGCGACTTGGCCGACTGGATGATCGGCGCCTTGTGGCCGAGCAGCAAGCCGGTGACGACGACCGCGAGGACGCCGGACGCGTGGATGTAGTGGTTCTCCGCCGCGATGTAGGCGACGAACGGCGCGGTCAGGCTGAGCGTGGTGTCGAGCACCGGATCGGTGAACCGGCGGCGGATCTTCGCCAGCACGAACGTGACGATGATGCCGATCACGACGCCGCCACCGGCCGCGCGCAGGAAGTCCAGGCCGACGTGCCACCAGGTCGGGGCGACCAGCGCCGCGCCGATCGCGGTCCGCAGGCAGACCAGGGCGGTCGCGTCGTTCATCAGGCTCTCGCCCTCGAGGATCGTGACGATCCGGCGGGGCAGGCCGACGCGCTTGGCGATCGCGGTTGCGGCGACCGCGTCGGGCGGCGCGACGACGGCGCCGATCGCGAACGCGGCCCAGAACGGTACCGGCTTCTGACCGATCGAGTCCGCGACCGCACCGAGCAGCCACCACACGACCACACCGACGCCGAGTGCGGTGAACGCCACCAGGCCGACCGACAGCAGCCCGATCGACCGCCGGTGCTTGGTGAAGTCGATCAGGCTGGTCTTGATGGCGGCCGAGTACAGCAACGGCGGCAGGAAACCGACGAGCACCACTTCGGGCGCAAGCTCGACGCGCGGGATGAACGGCAGGTACGACGCGGCGATCCCGACGACCACGAGCAGCAGCCGAGCCGAGATACCGGTCCGCCGGGCCAGCGCCGCCCCGGCCGCGACGACGGCGACAAGGGCTACGACCTCGATCGCGATATGCACGGGCACAGTGTCGCAGCGCGGCCGCGGTTTCCACCCATCGGTTCGCCGACGGCTGAGCCCAGGGTCTGGTACGGGATCCAGTGCAGGATCCGGTACGGGGTCTGGTCAGTACCCGAGCCGTCCTCTAGCGTGTGCGGAGCGGGATCCGTCGATCACCAGGAGTGACTTGATGCGTCGTCGTGTGCTTGCCCTGGCCGCTGTGGTCGCGCTGCTCCTGTCGCCGGTGGTCCCGGCGGCAGCATCGAGTACGGCGGCGTCGAGTACGGTCAGCAACGGATGTGTCGCGTCGGTGCCGGAGCCCGGCACGTCGACACCGGTGAAGATCTGCTACTCGTTGTTCAAGCCCGCGACCGCCTCCGCCCAGCACACCGTGCCGCTGATCTTCCACAGCCACGGGTGGGGCGGCAGCCGGACCACGGACCCGGCGGCGTTCAAGGCCTGGCTGGATGCCGGGTTCGGCGTGCTGAGCTTCGACCAGCGGAGCTTCGGGCAGTCGACCGGCGTCGCGCACGTGATGAACCCGGACTACGAGGGCCGCGACGTGGTCAGGCTCGTCGACCTGGTCGCCGGCCTGGACTGGGTGACGAAGCAACGACCCGGTGACCCGCTGATCGGCGCGATCGGCGGTTCGTACGGCGGCGGGTACCAGTTCGCCGGCGCCTTCACCGAGCTCCGCGACCGCGGCGCGACCCGGTTCGACGCACTCGCGCCGGAGATCACCTGGTGGGATCTCAAGCAGAGCCTCGCGCCGCAGGAGGCGGCCCGGACGCTGTGGCTGTCGATCCTGTTCGCCGGCGGCGGTACGCACCTGCCGCCGGCGGTCTCGGCCGCGTTCGTCGCGCTGATCGCGACCGGTACCTGGCCGAGTGGGAAGGCAGGGCGTGAGCTGGACGCGTTCTTCGCCCACAACGGCCCGGCATGGCACGTGCAGCAGGGCCGCAAGCTCGACATCCCGGTGCTGTTCGGGCAGGGCATCTCCGACAACCTGTTCAACCTCAACCAGGGCCTGGCGAACTTCGACCGCGCGCTGACGTCGCGGGCCCGGGCGCGTTCGATCTTCGTCGGCTACAACGGCGGCCACACGTTGCCCAGCGTCGTACCGCCCGGCTACGCGACCGCGGGCGACCCGTGCTCGATCGCCCTCGGCTCACCGAACTTCTCCAGCCTGTCGATCCGGTTCATGCAGCTGCAGTTGCTGCACAAGCCGACCGGGCTGTCCGGCTTCGGCGCGTACCACCTCTCGACCGCCGCCGGGCGTTGCCTCACGCAACGGAGCCTGACGCCGAACAAGCGCTACCCGCTGGGCAAGATCGTCGTACCGACCGGCGTCGGCCTGCCCGTCAGCCTGCCGATCGCGAAGGGCCCGATCACGGTCGCCGGTACGCCCACGGTGACCGCGAACGTGTACACGGTCGTCCCACAGTCGGCGGCGTACTTCGCACTCAGCGTCGGCAAGAACCCACTGACCGCGAAGGTCGTACAGAACAACACCATGCCGCTGCGCGAGAAGCACACCGCACGCGGCGTACGGCGAACGTTCGAGCTACCCGCGATCGCGGTCGACGTCCCGGCCGGGCAGAACCTCTACCTGACGGTCGCCCCGGTCGCGGACATGTACGCCGGCCAGCGCGGCCCGCTCCCGGGCGTGATGATGCTCAAGAACGGATCCCTCAGCGTCCATCAGGTGCGCTAGCGGATCTTGTCCAGGTGGGTCTTGTAGACGGTCAGGAACGGCTCGTCGGTCGACACGGCCTGGACCAGCCAGTCGCAGGTCTGCTGCGCGGTCGCGATCACGTCCGGCGGGTACGAGTACTTGATCTGGTGCTCCGCGAACTCGTCCTCGTCGTCCACGAACACCGTCCCGTCGCGGCGCTTGATGACGTCCAGGTCGAGGTCGATCATCGTGACCTTGTCGTCGGAGAACTCGACCGGCGTGGTGATATCGGCGTAGATCTCGGTGTACCGCGGCGCGTCGTTGAAGATCGCCGTGAACCACTTGTCCCGCGGGAACAACTGCACATGCGCCTGCTCCTGCGTCACCGTCAGCTCGTCCCCGCGCTGCGACACGGACCCGGCCGGCGCCCCCAGCCACACCCCGTACTCGTCCTCGCCGAGGTGCCGCATCCACTGATGCCAGTGCAGCTTCTCGTCGTACTTGCGGTAAACCACCCGAACATCACGCATAACGCCAAACTTATCGGGCGGCGGGTCAGCGGCGGTTGATCTGGGCGGTGATCGTCGGGTCCTTGATCGCGGTGTCGTTCGCGAGCAGGAACGCCTTGCTGAGGACCAGGCTCAGGACGGGGTCGTCGTCGAACGGCAGGAACAGCTTCTGCGCCCGGCCGTCGCGGGCCGCGACGATACACAGGTACTGGTCGTTCGGCGACATCAGGATGTTGCCGCTGCCCAGATGGATCCGGTACGTCCGGAGGTCGCCGCGGACGGTCAGGAACCGGTCGCCGAGCTCGCACCGGTCGGCGATCGCCAGCCGCGGGACGAGCTGTTCGAGCACCTCGCGACGGAGTTGCCCGGCCGCCGACAGGTCGCCGAAACCGTACGACTGCCAGTAGCCGTCGAAGCGGCGATCGGCGCCGCGGTCGAGCCATTCCGGATCGGCCCCGATCGAGGTGACCCCCACGAACAGGTCGACGTCGCGCAGCACCTCGGTCAGGACGAGCGCCGGCACCTGGGCGAGTTCCAGCGCCTCGTCGGTCCGGACGTCGACGAATCGCACCTGGTCGCTGGTGCAGTACGGGTAGAGATCGGTCGCCGTCGGCTCCTGGTCGTGGATGGGGTCGAAGTAGAACTCGGCCCGGATCCCGGCCGCGTCGAAGGTACGCCGGGCGACGCCGTTGTCGATCCCGTCGTCCCACCACGCGACCGCGACCGGCGACCACCCACGGCCCTTCATCAGCGCCCGCGCCTGGACCTGCCCGAAGATGTGCCCGGCGAAGCGGTTCGAGTAGGCACGGGTCTGTTCCTCGGCGGGTGTCAGCACGTAGAGCTCGCGGTACGCCTGCTTGAACGGCTGCACGATCTGCTGCTCCAGAAGGTACTGCCGCCAGCCGCGGACCTCCTCGGCGGTCGCGTGGATCGGGTGCCACAGCCGCACCTCGGCCTCCGCCGGAATCTCGACCTCGGCGCCCGAACTCGTGACCGCGGTCCGTGCATCCACCGGGATGCCGACGACGTCTTTGCCGAAGACCCACACGAGCGTGCGGGTCAGCCGGCCCGTGACCGGATGGTTCAGGTACCACCGGAGCCAATCCTCCACCGGCCAGTTGCGGTCGACGGTCATCAGCCCGTCGAGCCGCAGCCGCTCACCGGCGATCGTCTTGCGGATCGCCTTCAGCTGGTCACGGATGCCGGCGAGTACGTCGGCGTCGGCCGCCTTCACGTCCGGCGGGACTGATTTGCGCGCTTTTCCGTTCTCGTCGACGTACTCGAGTGACGCCGTACGGCCGTCCACGACGACCACTGCCGAGCCGCGAGACAGTGGTGTCGTCCGCGTGCCGTTGTCGTCCAGGTCGTGGGTCTCGACGGCTCGCTCCAGCAGTTGGTCCCGGGTCAGGCCCTGCGCGGCGGCCAGTACGTCGATCGCCTTGCGGATCTGCTTCAGGAGCGTGCCGTGCCGCACGGTGCGTTCGAGCGCGAGCAGTTCGGTGATCGACGGCGGGTGGCCGATCTCGACCATCGCCTGCGCCGACGCGTTCGCGAGCCGGAGACTGCGCGGCTGGCCGAACTGGCCGCCGATCACGGTCACCGTCTTCACGGCGAGACGACGGAGCTGGGACAGCGTGGACGGGTCCCGCACCATGCCCGCCAGTGCGACCGCGCCGCACAGGAAGGACTCGTTGGCCGGGGTGACGTAGCTCGTCCAGGTATGGCGCTCGTACTGCCTCTCCGTGTCGGCGGCGTCGAGTGGAGCATCGAGCAGCGCCCCGGCGAGAGCTCCGGGCGCGGACAACAGGCCGATCACCCGCACGGCCTCGGCCGTCCACTTCTTCGACGGCTTGCCCTTGGCCGGGAACGCCGCGAGCAGGTCGAGCACCGCGGCAGCGGTCGCGCTCGACTCGCCGGCCGTCTCGAAGACGGCGCGGAGCCGAGGGCCGATGTCGTCACCCTCGTCGATCAGGTCGAACCGGATCCCGTCCTCGGGGCCGATCAGCTTCCGCAACCGGGTCGCCGTCGGCGGGTCCTGGAGGCCGTCGATCGCCCGCCCGATCAACGGCCGCAGCCGTTCCTGCTCGGCGGCAGGCAGCGCGGCGTACGCATGTTCGACCTGGCGGCTGACCGCGCTGAGCGCCTGACTGCTGTACCAGGACTGCGGTCGCTCGAGTTTCGCTGCCCGCGGTGTCAGCAACCGCTCGAGCTGCTCCGCCGACAGCGCGAGGCGCTTCCGTGCGATCACCGAGAGCAGCCTGGCGTAGTGGTAACTGTCGACCTGGTCGGAGGCGGCGAGGATGCACTCCCGCCGAAGCTCGTCTGGCGCCTGCAGGATCGCCTGGAGCTGCGGCAGCGCCCGGGCTTCCGGCTCGGTCGTCCACGAGCGGCCACCGATCGACCGGAGCGCCGCCGCCACCAGCGACGCGGCTGTGTCCTGCACGGCTCAGCCCCCGGCCAGCTGGACCAGGCGGACGAACCGGATGTCGGAGTCCGCGGTCAGCGTCAGCTCCTCGTCGAGCTCGGTGACCTGCCGGTCGTCGATCAGCACGAAGAACCCGTTGCGTTCGAACGCCTCGATCGCCCGGTCGGCCTGCGGCTCCCAGTCGACCCGGCGCTGCTCCGGCGCCGCGTTCGACCGGGCGACCTCCTCGCGCACCCTGGTCCGGACGAGATCGCGCAGGGTGATCTCGTCAGGAATGCCCTCCAGGACCGTGGTCGTGCCCACCCGCCCGGTCCCCGACACGTCAATGATCTGCACAGTGATCCCCACCCGCGCAGCATAGTCAGCTGCCGAGGGCGCGGAGTTGCTCCAGGTAGGGCTTGTAGGCGGTCAGGAAGGGTTCTGCGGTGGTGATGGTGGTGGCCAGGTGGTTGCAGACGGCCTGGGCGGTGGCGATCACCTGGGGCGGGTAGCCGTAGCGGATCTGGTGCTCGTGGAACTCGTCCTCGTCCACCACGTGCACAGAGCCGTCGCGGAGCAGGCGGATGTCGAGGTCCAGGTCGACCGCGGTCACCGAGTCGACGCCGAACTCGGCCGGCATGGTGATGTCGCAGTAGATCGCGGTCTGGTGCGGGGTGTCGTTGAACAGGGCGCTCCACCACTGCCCGCGGGGGAACAGCCGGACCCGGTAGTGGTCGATCGTCTGCCAGTTCCCGTCGGCGCGCTGACCCTGGCTCCCGGGCAGCGATCCGACCCAGAGGCCGTGCTCGTCCTCGCCCAGCCGGATCGCCTCGAGCAGGCGGTGCGGCTGCCCGTCGTACTTGCGGAACAACGTCGTCACCATCTCCACCTGATCACCCTAAGTGAGACCTGACACACCTTCGAACCAGCCACTCCCAGGTAGCGTCTTGGAGTGTGCATAGACTCAAGCATTCGAGAACGACCCGCGGGAGGAGCTCGATGCGCGTGCTGGAGACGGTGGGGGGTCCGGAGGACCTCAAGGAGCTGACCGATCAACAGCTGACCGAACTCGCGTCGGAGATCCGCGACGTGCTGGTCGAGACCGTGACCCGGACCGGCGGCCACCTCGGACCGAACCTCGGCATGGTCGAGATCACGCTGGCGATGCACCGCGTGTTCGACTCGCCACGCGACCGCCTGGTCTATGACACCGGCCACCAGACGTACGTCCACAAGCTGCTGACCGGCCGCGCGCCGAAGTTCGACACCCTCCGCCAGCAGGGCGGCCTGTCGGGGTACCCGAGCCAGGCGGAGTCCGACCACGACATCGTCGAGAACAGCCACGCCTCGACCGCGCTCTCGTACGCCGACGGCCTGGCGAAGGCGTTCCGGATCCGGCACGAGGACCGGTACGTGGTCGCGCTGATCGGTGACGGCGGCCTGACCGGCGGCATGGCCTGGGAGGCGCTGAACAACATCGCCGCCGCCCAGGACCTGAAGCTGGTCATCATCGTGAACGACAACGGCCGTTCGTACAGCCCGACCGTCGGCGGTCTCGCGACCCACCTGACCAGCCTGCGCACGAACCCGCGGTACGAGAAGATCCTCGACCTGATCAAGAAGAACCTCGGCCGGACGCCGTACGTCGGCGCTCCGATGTACGAGGTGCTGCACGGGGTGAAGAAGGGCCTCAAGGACATGCTCGCCCCGCAGGGCATGTTCGAGGACCTCGGCCTGAAGTACGTCGGCCCGGTGGACGGGCACGACCGGCAGGCGCTCGAGGACGCGCTGCGCAACGCGAAGGCGTTCGGCGGTCCGGTGATCGTGCACGCGGTCACCAAGAAGGGCTATGGGTACGCGGCCGCGGAGGAGGACGAGGAGGACAACCTCCACCAGATCCGCCCGGCCAACAAGCCGCGTGGCTGGACGGACGTGTTCTCCGACGAGCTGGTGAAGATCGGCCACCACCGGCCGGACGTGGTCGCGATCACCGCCGCCATGGAGCACCCGGTCGGCCTGGCCGCGTTCGCCGAGGAGTTCCCGGACCGGTTCTTCGACGTCGGGATCGCGGAGCAGCACGCGGTGACGAGCGCTGCCGGTCTCGCGCTCGGCGGCATGCACCCGGTCATCGCGCTGTACTCCACGTTCCTGAACCGCGCCTTCGACCAGCTGCTGCTGGACGTCGCCCTGCACAAGTGCGGCGTCACGTTCGTGCTCGACCGCGCCGGTGTGACCGGTGACGACGGCCCGAGCCACAACGGCATGTGGGACATGTCCCTGCTGCAGATCGTCCCGGGCCTGCGGCTCGCCGCGCCACGGGACGGTAAACGCGTGCAGGAACTGCTGAACGAGGCGATCGAGGTGGACGACGCCCCGACCGTCCTGCGATACGCGAAGGGCGAGGTGTTCCCGGACATCGAGGCGATCGACCGCATCGGGCCGATCGACGTGCTGCATCGCTCCGGCAACGACGTGCTCCTGGTCGGGATCGGGGCGATGGCCGCGACCGCGATCGACGTCGCGCAGCGCCTGGAGGCCCACGGCTTCGGCGTCACTGTCGTCGACCCCCGGTGGGTGAAGCCCGTCGACCCGAAGCTCGTCGAGCTCGCCGCGGACTTCAAGCTGCTCGTCACGATCGAGGACAACGGCCGCGCGGGTGGCTGCGGTTCAATGATCGCCCAGGCGTTGCGGGACGGCGGGGTGCAGACGCCGCTGCGCGACTTCGGTGTGCCGCAGCGGTTCCTGGAGCACGCCAAGCGCGCCGCCGTACTGCAGGAGATCGGACTGACCGGCCAGGAAGTGGCCCGGGAGATCACGGAGCAGCTGACCAGGCACGACGGCGCCGCGCTCACCGAGCCGGATCCGGCCGGCGGCCGTAACGCCTAGCTGGCACTGTGACTGAGGCGGGACGGCCTGACCGGCGCAGTCGGCACAGCCGGCACGCGGCCGACCGGCGGCGGTCGCGGGTCTGGCCGATCCTGCTGTCGCTCGCGCTGGTCGCGGCGGCGGTCGCGGGCGGTCTCGCGCTGCACCGTTCGAGCCAGGACGACCAGAACGCCGCGGACGGTGACGGCGGCACGACCGCGATCGATCTGGCGGCCCGCTCGGCGGCCGTCGACCAGGTGCTGAAGCGGCGCGCGCAGGCCGTCCTCAGCGGCAACGAGCAGGAGTTCGTCGCCGACGTCGACCCCGCCGACACCGGGCTGGTCGCGCGCCAGCGGACCCTGTTCACGAACCTGCGCCAGTTCGGGTTCGCCAAGCTCGCCTATCAGCAGCTCGCCCAGCAGTACGACGACACCATCGCGCAGAAGTACGGCCCCTCGACGTACCTGGTCGCGGTCGCGATGCAGTACCAGATCAGCGGCATCGACCTGGTGCCGGTGCGCGCGATGCTCGGCTACACGTTCAGCCGCCGCCCCAACGGGACCTGGATGCTCGTGTCCGACTCCGATCTCGACAAGCGCCTGCCGCGCGGCTCGCACCAGGAGGCGTGGGACACCGGCCCGGTGCTGGTGAAGCGCGCGCCGCGGGTCCTCGTGGTCGTCGAGCAGGGGCAGGACGCGCTGGCGGACAGCCTGGTCACGATGTCCCAGAGCGCGGTGAAGGCCGTCTCGAAGAGCTGGCCCGGCGGCTGGAACGGCTCCGGCGTGGTGATCGCGCTCGACGACAAGGTGGTCCGCGGCGCCGACTACAGCCAGCCGAAGAACGCCGAGGACGCGCTCGCGATGGCGACCTTCGTGTACCGAACGCTGCCCGGTGAGGCGACAGGGGAGGGGCAGCGGGCCGACTCGTACGTCGTGATCAACCCGCACAACCGCACCAAGGTCGACGCCCGCACGCTCGCCCACGAGTTCACCCACGTCGCCACTGCGCCGTACGGGTCGTATGCCCCACGCTGGCTGGTGGAGGGCGCCGCGACGTACGTGGAGTTCCTGCCGATGGACGGGCAGAAGGACCTGGCGATCTCGCAGTACCGGCTGGACGTCCGGACGAAGTACCTGGCGAAGGCGAAGGCTCTGCCGGCCGACGCGACGTTCTTCGACCAGGCTGACAGCTCGTACCCGCTGTCCTGGCTGGCGCTCGACTACCTGTTCAACCGGTTCGGCGGCACCGAGGTCGGCACGCTGTACCGCGAGCTGGCGTCGCTCGGTGTGACCCAGAAGGATCGCGACCGGATCATGCTCGAGCACGTCGGCATGACCGAGGCGGGACTTTTCCGCGCGCTCAAGGCCGCCGCGGCAGCGTAAGGCCGCGGCTGTCGAGTAGGGTGACCCAGCTGCGACCCATCGGGTACTCGGAGGGGAACGACCCGAAGTGAGTGCAACGACGCCCAACACCGGCCCGCGCCGCTGGCTGGGGCTGCTGCTCGCGGTGGCTCTGGTGTCGGGCGGCGTCGTCTACACCGTTGAACAACGCGAGCAGGACGCCCGCGAACGGGTCACCGCGTCGCGGACCACACCGCCGCCTCCGAAGGCCACGCGACCGTCCAGGGTCGCCGCGGCCGTGGCGGCTCGACGGGTCGCGGTCGACACCATCCTGCTGCGCCGGGCCAAGGCCGTGCAGCTCGGCAACGAGCAGCTGTTCCTGGCCGACGTCGATCCGGCCAACAAGAAGCTCGTGGCCGCGCAGAAGGTCCTGTTCGCGAATCTGGTCGAGATCGGCTTCGGCGAGATCGGCTACAGCCAGGCCGAGGAGCGCTTCAACCCCGCGGTGCTCAAGGCCCACGGGAGTACGACGTACCTGGTCCGCGTCCTGATGCGGTACCAGATTCCGAAGGTCGACTTCACGCCGGTGACGACCGAGCTCGGCTACACGTTCGTCGCCCGCGGCGGGCACTGGCTGCTGACCGCGGACAACGAGCTCGACAGCGACCTCGGGCCGGGCGCGCACCGGGAGGCCTGGGACCTCGGCCGGATCGAGGTGCAGCGCGCGCCGCGGGTGATGGTGATCGTCGAGAAGGGCGACACCAAACGCGGCCGGTCGATCGTCCGTGAGGCGAACGAGGGCCTCGCCGAGGTCACCCGGTACTGGCCGCTGAAGTGGGCCGGTGCCGTCCTGGTGATTGCGCTCGACGAGACCGAGGTCCGGGACGCGCGCTTCGCCGACGAGGACATCGAGTCCGCGGCCAGTACCGGCTCGACGTTCTCGTCGCTGCCCGGCCAGGACACCGCCGACGGTACGGTCGCCGGTGGGTACGTCGTCATCAACCCGAACGAGCGCGACCGCGTCGACGAGATCCTGCTGTCGCACGAGCTCACCCACGTCGCGACCGCGGCCCTCGGCGGGTACGAACCACTCTGGCTGGCCGAGGGCGCCGCGGAGTACGTGTCCTGGAGCGGCATCGAGGCGATCAGCGGACCGGGCGAGGTCGGCAAGTGGGAGCAGGAGGTCATCGACGACGCCCTGCCGCAGCTGACCGCGTTGCCCACCGACGCCGGCTTCTACGAGAACTCCGCGGACGTGTACGGCGTCAGCTGGCTCGCCGTTCGGTATCTCGTGCAGCGGGTCGGGCTCGCCGCGGTCGAGCAGCTGTACACCGACGAGGCGATGAACGGCACCGACCAGGCGGCCCGCGACCGCATCCTGCTGAGCCGTACCGGCCTCACCGAGGCGACGCTCTGGACGTCACTGGCAACATACCGGCCGCAACGCTGAGTGGCGGTTTGACCTCATCGAGTCAGAGAGGCAGTCTCGAAGGGTTCCGTCCTGTCTTTTGGTAGGCACCGTCGAGGAGGCGCAGATGAGTCTTGTGCGGAAGAAGACGATCGAGCAGTCGATCGCCGACACGGACGAGCCGGAGTACCAGCTCAAGAAACGCCTCACCGCGATAGACCTGACCGTCTTCGGCATCGGTGTCATCATCGGTGCCGGCATCTTCACCCTGACCGGGCGCGCCGCCAAGCTGTACGCCGGTCCGGGTATCGCACTGTCGTTCGTCTTCGCGGCCATCTGCTGTGCGCTGGCCGCACTCTGCTACGCCGAGTTCTCGTCCACGGTCCCGGTGTCGGGTTCGGCGTACACGTTCTCGTACTTCTCCCTCGGTGAGATCTTCGCGTGGATCATCGGCTGGGACCTGCTGCTGGAGTTGATGCTCGGGGCAAGCGTGGTGTCGCAGGGCTGGTCGACGTACGCGAAGTTGTTCCTGGACCAGATAGGGCTCGGCTGGCCGGACTCGATCGGGCCCGACAGTCATGTGAACGTCCTCGCGATGGTGCTCGTCCTGGTGCTGGCGACGCTGGCGACGATCGGCATCAAGGAGTCGCTGCGGGTCAACCTGGTGCTGGTCGCGATCAAGCTGTTCGTCGTGCTGTTCGTGATCATCGCGGGCCTGTTCTACATCAAGAGCTCGAACCTGACGCCGTTCGTGCCGCCGAGCGTTCCGTCGCCGGGAGGTGGCGTCGAGCTGACCACGCCGCTGTTCCAGGCGGTCTTCGGCTTCACGCCGTCGACGTTCGGGATCATGGGGCTGGTGTCCGGCGCGTCGCTGGTGTTCTTCGCGTTCATCGGGTTCGACGTGGTCGCGACCACGGCCGAAGAGGCCAAGAACCCGCAGCGCGACCTGCCGCGCGGCATCATCGGTTCGCTGGCGATCTGCACCGTGCTGTACGTGCTGGTCTGCATCGTGATCACCGGCATGGTCAAGTACCCCGACATCAACGGTGAGGCCGCGCTCGCCGAGGCGTTCCGGTCGGTCGGCCGGGGCGGTTTCGCGACGCTGATCTCCGCGGGTGCGGTCGCCGGTCTGACCACCGTCGTCCTGACCCTGATGATCGGTGCGGCCCGGGTCGTGTTCGCGATGAGCCGCGACCACCTGATGCCGCGGCAGCTGGGCAAGACGCACCCGAAGTGGGGCACGCCGTACCGGCTGACGATCGGCATCGGCATCGCGGTCGCGATCATCGCCGGGGTCACCCCGATCGGGAAGCTCGAGGAGATGGTGAACATCGGCACGCTGGCGGCGTTCACGCTGGTCTCGATCGCGGTGCCGCTGCTGCGCAAGAGCCGCCCGGACATCGAGCGCTCGTTCCGGGTGCCGCTGAGCCCGGTGATCCCGATCGTGTCCGCGGTCATCTGCATCTACCTGATGCTGAACCTGTCGCTGGAGACCTGGCTGCGGTTCGCGATCTGGATGGTGCTCGGCTTCGTGATCTACGCGCTCTACGGCTACCGCAAGAGCCGCGTCGGGATCGAGCAGGCAACCGGCGAGGTCCAGAAGGCCTGACGGTCTGAGGTGTGGTCCTTCGGGCGGCCGGTCGGCGGTAGGATCGGCCGACTGTCCGAGGGGGCCACCAATGAACCACCCGAAACGCCTGTACGCAGGCGTTGCCGCGCTGGCGCTCGTTGCGTCCGGCGCGGTTCTCGCCGTCCGGGTCTGGCCGGGCGGCGAGGCACCCGGCAGCAGCGCGGTCGCCGCGGAGGCGACGCCGACGACCACGCCGGGTCAGCTCAGCACTTCGCAGGAAGCGGCCCGCAAGAAGGCGATCGACGGGCTGCTGGCGCAACGGTCCGCGGCGCTGCTCAAGGGCGATCTGAAGGGCTTCATGGCCGCGGTCGACCCGAAGCAGGCGGCTCTGGTCGCCCGGCAGCGGCTGCTGTTCACGAACCTGCGGAAGTTCGGGTTCACGTCGCTCAAGTACGCCACCGCCGACGCCTTCCGGCCGGTGCCGTCGCTGGCCGAGAAGTTCGGCTCGTCGACGTTCTCGACCCGGGTGATGATGAGCTACCAGATCCGCGGGCTGGACCCGCGGCCGGTGCACACCGATCTCGGGTACACGTTCATGCACCGCCCGGCCGGCTGGGTGCTGATCGACGACACGGCGGCCGACGAGTACCTGAGCGGCGACGGGCATCACCAGCCGTGGGACTTCACCGAGATCTCTGTCGTCCGGCGCGGTGCTGTGGTCGTGGTGGTGGACAAGAAGGAGGCGGGCCTCGGGACGAAGGTGGCGCAGGTCGCGGAGAAGGCGGTCAAGTCGGTCCGCAAGCACTGGGCCCGGCCGTGGAACGGCGCCGTACTGGTCGTCGCGATGCCGCAGGGCGACGTGATGTCGACGCTCTGGACGACCGGCACGGGGGACGGGTGGACGATCGCGGCGAAGGCCGTGACGCTGTTCGAGGGCGAGCAGCTGGGCAGGCCGGTCGGACGGCCGATCGGCAGCCGGATCGTGGTGAACCCGGCGCTGCGCAAGCGGCTCGACAAGGACCTGCTCGTGCACGAGATGACGCACGTGGCGACGGCGACCCTCGGGCTGAAGGCGCCGATCTGGGCCGTCGAGGGGCTGGCGGAGTACGTGCGCTGCCGCTCGATCGAGGACGATCCGCACTGGACGGTCGACCCGTACCGCAAGCAGGTCAAGACGAAGTACCTGCCGAAGCTGAAGGCACTGCCCAGCTCGGCCACCTTCGACACCAACGCCGACCTGGCCTACGGCAGCAGTTGGTGGATCATGGAGTACCTGGCCGACAAGCTGGGTGAGAAGAAGCTGGCCACGCTCTACACAGACCTCTCCCAGAACGGCGAGTCGATCCTGAAGAAGGACACCGGCCTGACCACAGCCCAACTCGTCGCACAGGCCAAAAAGTTCAAAGGCTGACCTGGCTGGGGGACGGCGCGGGTTGCGCCGGCCCCCAGCGGGTTGTCAGGCGGGGCTTGCGACGCCCTTCGGGAGGCTGGCTGTTCCCTCCGGGAGGAAGCGGGTGCCGTTGACCTTCTCGGAGATGCCGCTGCGGTCCAGATACGGCGTGATGCCGCCGAGGTGGAACGGCCAGCCGGCGCCGAGCAGCAGACACAGGTCGATGT
The DNA here is from genome assembly GCF_043197975.1 of Kribbella sp. NPDC048928. Taxonomy (NCBI): domain Bacteria; kingdom Bacillati; phylum Actinomycetota; class Actinomycetes; order Propionibacteriales; family Kribbellaceae; genus Kribbella; species Kribbella sp. NPDC048928. The sequence goes on from NZ_JBICUC010000003.1 coordinate 754,977, forward strand.
CCTGCGCCTCGGCGACCACGCCCTCGTCGAGCATGATCTTGATTTCTTCAGCGAGCGCCGTCAGCACCCGCGTACGGAGCTCGTCGGGGGTGGACGGCTTGTCGCCGACCGTGACGAGCGCCTCGACCTCCGGATCCACGACCGGCTTGCCCTCCGGCCAGACATAGAACGAGCGCTTGCCTGCGGCAACGACCTTCGCAAGGTTCTCGGAGACCGCGTACCGCTCCGGGTACGCCCGGTGCATCGTCTCCGCGACGTGCAGCGCGACCGGCAGGCCGACGAGCTGCAGGAGTACGAACGGCGGCATCGGCAGCCCGAGCGCGGACAGCGCACGATCGGCCTCCAGGATCGGCGTACCCTCGTCCACCGCCGCGCTGACCTCGCCGAGGAAGCGGGTCAGCAGCCGGTTCACGACGAACGCCGGCGCGTCCTTCACCAGGACGCAGGACTTCTTGAGCTTCTTGCCGACCGCGAACGCGGTCGCCAGCGAGGCGTCGTCGGTCCGGTCCGCCCGGATGATCTCGAGCAGCGGCAGCACCGCGACCGGGTTGAAGAAGTGGAACCCGACGACCCGCTCCGGGTGCGCCAGGTCCGCGGCCATCTCGGTCACCGGCAACGACGACGTGTTGGTCGCCAGGATCGCGTCCGGCCGGACGATCTTCTCCAGGTCGGCGAAGATCGTCTTCTTCAGTTGCAGCTCCTCGAAGACGGCCTCGATCACGAAGTCCGCGTCCGCGAACGCACCCTTGTCCACCGAGCCGGTGACGAGCGCCTTCAGCTGGTTCGCCTTGTCCGGCCGGATCCGCTTCTTGCCGAGCAGCTTGTCGATCTCGCCGTGCACGTACCCGACGCCGCGGTCCACCCGCTCCTGGTCGAGGTCGGTCAGTACGACCGGAACCTCGAGCCGGCGCGCGAACAGCAGCGCCAACTGACCCGCCATCAGGCCCGCACCGACGACACCGACCTTGTTCACCGGACGCGCCAGCGACTTGTCCGGCGCACCGGCGGGGCGCTTGGCCCGCTTGTTCACGAGGTCGAACGCGTACAGCCCGCTGCGCAGCTCCTCGCTCATGATCAGGTCGGCGAGCGCCTCGTCCTCGGCGGCGAACCCACGGTCGCGATCCCACTTGTCACTGTCCTTGGCGGCCGCGATCAGCTCGAGAGCCCGGTACGGCGCCGGAGCGGCACCGCTGACCTTGACGTCCGCGAAAGCCTTGCCCCGGGCAACCGCCGCGTCCCACGCGTCACCACGGTCGATCGCAGGCCGCTCGACGACAACGGCGCCGGTGAGGACCTTCGACGCCCACAGCAGCGACTGCTCCAGGAAGTCAGCCGACTCCAGCAGTACGTCGCCGATGCCGAGCTTGACGGCCTCCGGCCCGCTGAGCATCTTGTTCTGGTTCAGGGCGTTCTCGACGACGACCTTGACGGCGTTGTCCGCGCCGATCAGGTTCGGCAGCAGGAAGTTGCCGCCCCAGCCGGGGAGCAGCCCGAGGAAGACCTCCGGCGTCGACAGCATGCCCGCGGCCACCGACACGGTCCGGTAGGTGGCGTGCAGCGCGACCTCGAGACCGCCGCCGAGGGCGACCCCGTTCACGAACCCGAACGACGGCTTGCCGCCGTCGACGAGCTTGCGCATCACGCCGTGCCCGATCTTGCCGAGCGCCAGTGCCTGTTCCCGGTCGGTCAGCTTCGGCACGCCGGTCAGGTCCGCGCCCGCGGCGAGGATGAACGGCTTCCCGGTGACGCCGATCGCGACGATCTCGTCGCGGGCCAGCGCCGCGTCGATCGCGGCGTTCAGCGAGCCCAGGCCCTTCGGCCCGAAGGTGTTCGGCTTGGTGTGGTCATGGCCGTTGTCCAGCGTGATGAGCGCCATCAGGCCTGCGTCCCCGGGGAGTTTGACGTCCCGCGAGTGGGCGAGCGTGACGACCTCGTCGGTCGACAGGGCCGACGCGGAGTCGATCAGTTCCTGCAGGCTGGTCACTTCGCACCTTCCCAGTTCGGGTTCTCCCAGATGACGGTCCCGCCCATGCCGAGGCCGACGCACATGGTGGTGAGGCCGTAGCGGACCTCGGGGCGCTGCTCGAACTGCTTGGCCAGCTGGTTCATCAGCCGGACGCCGGACGAGGCGAGCGGGTGGCCGTACGCGATCGCGCCGCCGTACGGGTTGACCCGCGGGTCGTCGTCGGCGATGCCGTAGTGCTCGAGGAACGCGATCACCTGGACGGCGAACGCCTCGTTCACCTCGAACGCCTGGATGTCGTCGATGGTCAGGCCGGCGAGGCGCAGTGCTTTCTGGGTCGCCGGGATCGGGCCGACGCCCATCACCTCGGGCTCGACGCCGGCGAAGCCGTACGAGACCAGCTTCATCTTCGGGGTCAGGCCCAGCTCCTCGGCGGTCTCCGCCGAGGTCAGGACGCAGGCGGTCGCGCCGTCGTTGATGCCGGCGGAGTTGCCCGCGGTCACCCGGCCGTGCGGACGGAACGGGGTCTTCAGCCCGGCGAGGTCCTCGGCCGTGGTCCCTGGACGCATCGGCTCGTCGGTGGTGGCGTAGCCCCAGCCCTGCTCCGCGGAGCGGGTCGCGACGGGCACCAGGTCCGGCTGGATCAGGTCGTTCGCGTACGCCTTCGCGGCCTTCTCCTGGGACGCCACGGCGTACGCGTCCGAGCGCTCCTTGGTGATGCCCGGGAACCGGTCGTGCAGGTTCTCGGCGGTGGAGCCCATCACGAGTGCGGACGTGTCGACGAGCTTCTCCGAGATGATCCGCGGGTTCGGGTCGACGCCCTCGCCCATCGGGTGCCGGCCCATGTGCTCGACACCGCCGGCGATCACCACGTCGTACGCACCGAAGGCGACACCCGCGGCGGTGGTGGTGACGGCGGTCATCGCGCCGGCGCACATCCGGTCGATCGCGTAGCCGGGCGTGGTGTTCGGCAGGCCGGCCAGCAGGGCGGCGGTCCGGCCGATGGTCAGGCCCTGGTCGCCGATCTGGGTGGTGGCCGCGATCGCGACCTCGTCCACCCGCTCCGGCGGGAGCTCCGGGTTCCGCCGCAGCAGCTCCCGGATGCACTTGATCACCAGGTCGTCGGCGCGGGTCTCGGCGTACTGACCCTTGGCCTTGCCGAACGGGGTGCGAACGCCGTCGACGTACACGACATCGCGGATCTCACGGGGCACGGGGGCCCTCCTCTGAAGGTGGGGAAATCTACCCCGATGCTACCCGTGAGTAACAGAACCGCCAAGGTGGCCACGCGTGTGGGGCCGCTCACAGGAGGTCGAGCCGTGGCAATGCGGCGCGAATGAGCGCATGCTGGTGCTCAAGGGTCCGCGTTACTGGAGTTGTTCCATGAACAATCTTGAACTGGCCGTACCGGTCCTCAGCCGGGGGAAACACCGTAGTCCGCGCAAGGGCGCCTGCTTCATGGAGTTCGCGTCGTATCTGGCCGGCGAGCCGTGGTCGGATCATCCGGCCTGTACGCATCCGCTGCTGGCCGGCGTCGCGCGCGACGTGAACGACTGCACCACCGATGCCGGGCGATCCCGGCTCGCGCCACTGATCCCGTCGGTGATCGGGCTGATCCCGGACGACCTGCACGTCGTACCGCGGGTCACCGCGCGCTGCATCCAGCACGCGCTGCCGGTCGTCTCGCAGGAGCGCCAGTACATCCTGGCCGTCGCGTTGCTGGTGGGGGAGCGGCAGCTCGCCGTACTCGACGGGCGGCCGCCGGACGACATCGAGCCCGACTCGCTGGCCGTACTGGAGGCGGTGCCGTCGGCGACCAAGTGGGCGCGGTCGTTCACCTCCCGGGCGCGCCGCGCGAGCCCGGACTTCGCCCGCCGGACGGCGCCACGGGCGGTCTCGTGTGCGGTCGAGGGCATCTCGCAGGCCTGCGTACCGAACCCGGACGACCGGCTGTACCAGCTGCTGCTGGACGCGATCGCCGAGACCAGGTCGTGGCAGCCCGCACCCGCGCCGGAGCCCGTTGTGCCGGAGGTCGTACGCTTCACGGTGTGACCTTGGAGATACCGACCCACGAGTGGGGATCCGCGGACAGTGATGCGCCCGGAGTCCTGCTCCTGCAGGAGATCTTCGGGGTCTCCGGGTACATCAAGCAGCGCGCGGCGGACCTGCACGCCCTCGGGTACTACGTGCTCGCGCCGGAGATCTACTGGCGGCTGGACGGCACCGAGCTGGACGAGTCCGCGCCCGACCTGATGGAGCGGGCGATGGGCATCGCGCACCGCCTCGACTGGGACCAGGCCGTGGCGGATGCGGGCGCCGGCCTCGACCGGCTCCGCGCCCGCGGTAAGGGCGTCGGCGTGCTCGGCTTCTGCTTCGGCGGCGGGCTGGGCTACAACGTCGCCGCGGTGTCGCCGCCGGACCTGCTGGTGAGCTACTACGGGTCCGCGCTGCCGCGTCTCCTCGACCTCAAGCCGCAGGCGCCCAGCCTGCACCACTTCGGCAACGACGACGCGTTCCTGGACGTCGACGCGATCGCGCCGGCACTCGACGGTGCGGACGTGTACCGGTACGACGGCGCCGGTCACGCGTTCGACAACCCGCTGCCGATGTTCCACAACGCCGCCGCGTCCGCGCTGGCCTGGCGACGTACCGAAGACTTTCTCGCCCGGTATCTCCCGACAACGCAAGGATGAGCATGAGCCTGTACGACATCCCGCTGACCACTCTGTCCGGCGCACCGACCTCCCTCGGTGAGTACAAGGGCAAGGCTGTTCTGGTCGTGAACGTGGCGTCGAAGTGTGGTCTGACGCCGCAGTACGAGGGCCTGGAGAACCTGCAGAACAAGTACGAGTCGCGCGGCTTCACCGTGCTCGGCGCGCCGTGCAACCAGTTCGGCGGCCAGGAGCCCGGGTCCGCCGAGGAGATCGAGACCTTCTGCTCCACGACGTACGGCGTGACGTTCCCGATGCTCGGCAAGCTCGAGGTGAACGGCGACGGGCGGCACCCGCTGTACTCCGAGCTGACCGCGACGGCGGACGCCGACGGCGAGGCCGGGGACATCCAGTGGAACTTCGAGAAGTTCCTGATCGGTACCGACGGTACGGTCGCGGCCCGCTTCCGTCCGCGCACCGAGCCGGAGTCGGACGAGGTCGTCGCCGCGATCGAGGCCCAGCTGCCGGTCAAGTAGCCGATCAGGTAGCGGTCGTCAGGCTGGTCGCCGTACGGATCAGCCCGGCGACCGCTTGGGAACGGCTGTTCGGCGGCCAGGCGATGACCGTGGTGACGTCCGGTGCGTCGACGACCGGGACCGCGACGTGCTCGGGCCACTTCCACGAGCGGCTGGAGGCCGGGATGACGAGCAAGGTCTTGCCGAGCGCGACCAGCTGAGCGAGCTGCGACTGCGTGCGTGCCTCTGGTCCCGGGCCGTCCGGATAGGTCCCGTCCAGCCGCGGCCACCGGGCGATCGGCAGCCCCGGTACGTTGCGCACCTCTGCCAGCGTGAGCCGATCCCGCGCCGCGAGCGGATGCGCCGCGGGCAGGATCGCGACCTGGCCCTCGGTCTGAAGATCCTCGGTGTCGAAGCCGGCCAGGTCGTCGTACGGACGATGCATGAGCGCGACGTCGGCACTCCCGTCCCGGAGCAGCCCGGCCTGTTCGCCGATCTCGCAGAACAGGACCTCCAGGGCCACCGCGTCCGGATCGGCTGCCTGCGCGTCGAGCAGGCGCTGCAGCAGCTCGTGCGAGGCCCCGGCCTTCGTCGCGAGCATCAATGACCGTCCCGGGGCCGCGGCCCGTCGGGTCCGGCGAGCCGCCGCAGCGACCGCGTCGAGTGCGGTCGCGCCCTCACGGAGCAGCACGGTGCCGGCGTCGGTGAGTGCCACACCGCGGCGGTCCCGGTCGAGGAGTTGGACACCGAGCCGGTGTTCGAGTTGGCGGATCGCGCGGGAGAGCGGTGGCTGAGCGATCCCGAGGCGCTCGGCGGCCCGTCCGAAGTGCAGTTCCTGCGCGACGGCGACGAAGTACCGGAGTTCGCGGGTCTCGAGATCGTCCACACCGACAGCCTACTGACTGATACCTGCTGGGTATCACAGCTCACCTGATCGATCTTGGACGCCGAGCGCGGGTCCACGCAGCATGGAACGCGTGAATGCATCGAAGACTGCGCTGGTCACCGGCGCGAACAAGGGAATCGGCTTCGCCATCGCCCAGGGCCTCGGGGCGCTCGGCTTCACGATCGTGGTCGGCGCCCGGGACGACATCCGGCGGAAGGAGGCGGTCGAACGGCTGCTCGCCGCCGGCGTCGACGCCTACGGGGTCGCCCTCGACGTGACGTCCGACGAGAGCGTCACCGCGGCGGCCGCTGTCATCGATCAGACGTCCGGACGCCTCGACGTACTGATCAACAACGCGGGCGTCGCCGGCCGGTTCGAGGACGGCGCCCAGGACCCGACGACGCTCGACCTCGACGTCGTCCGGACCGTCCTGGACACGAACGTGTTCGGCGTCGTCCGGGTGACGAACACGATGCTCTACCTGCTCCGCCGCTCGGCGGCACCCCGGATCGTCAACCTGTCCAGCACCATGGGCTCGCTGACCTTGCAGGCTGGCCCGATCCTGGCGGCGTACGCACCGTCGAAGACGATGCTGAACAGCATCACGGCGCAGTACGCGCGCCGGCTCGCGGACACCAACGTGATCGTGAACGCCGCCTGCCCCGGCTACGTCGCCACCGACTTCAACGGCTTCGACGGCCCGCGGACGCCCGCGGAGGGAGCCGCGGTCGTGATCCGGCTCGCGACCCTGCCGGACGACGGACCGCGCGGCGGCTTCTTCGACGACAGTGGGCCGGTTCCGTGGTGAGACCCAGCTATTGCAACAACTCTTTCGAAAGAGTACTTTCCATGCATGCCGACGCCGCATCGCCGCCTCAGTGACCCGCGCGAGCTCAACGCCCTGGCCCATCCGGTCCGGATGGCGATCGTCGAACTGCTGTCGCTGAGTGGGCCGCTGACCGCGACCGAGCTGGCCGACCGGCTCGACGAGACGCCGGCCAACTGCTCGTGGCACCTGCGGAAGCTCGCCCAGCACGGGTTCGTCGTTGAGGCCGAGGGCGGCACAGGCCGGCAACGGCCGTGGAAGGTTCCGGGACTCGGCTTCCGCTGGGACGAGGAGCACGGGGCGGCGTCTCTCGAGGAGCGGCGCGCGGCGCAGGCACTCTCGGACGTGATGATGGGCCGGGCGGTCGACCGGCTCCGGGAGTCGCAGGAGCGCGCCCCGGAGGACGCCGAGGAGTGGCGGGCCGCGCGGAGCAACACCGAGATGGTCGCCTGGCTGACGGCGGCCGAGCTGGAGGAGATGAACTCCGCGATCAACGCGGTGCTCGACCGCCACGTCGAGCGCTTGACCGACCCTGCGCAGCGCCCGCCGGACGCGCGGCTGTGCGAGTTCGTGTCCTGGGGTGTGCCGACGTACTTCCCGGGCGTTGATCCGGCATGAGGAAGCTGTTCAGGCAGCCCGGATTCCCCTGGCTGTTCGGTGGTCTGAGTACGTCGATGCTCGGCGACTCGGTGATGCTGCTCGTACTGAGCATGTGGGTGAAGACGCTCACCGGCTCGAACGCGCTCGCCGGGCTGACGTTCTTCTTCATGGTGCTGCCCGCGCTCGGTGCGCCGCTGCTCGGCGTCTGGGTGGACCGGCTGCCACGCAAGGCGATCCTTGTCTGGGGCAACTTCGCCAGCGCGGCCGCGGTACTCCCGCTCGTACTGGTGCGCGACGCGAGCGACGTCTGGCTGATCTGGTTGGTCGCCTTCCTGTACGGGGTCTCGTTCGTCGTACTGCCGGCGGCCCTCAACGGGTTGCTCAAGGAGCTGCTGCCGGACGAACTGCTCGTGGACGCCAACTCCAGCCTCGCCACGATCAAGGAGGGCTACCGGCTGTTCGGGCCGCTCGTCGGGGCGGCCATCTTCGCGACCGCGGGCGGCTGGCTGGTCGCGGTCGTCGACGCGGCCACGTTCGCGATCGCCGGGTTGCTGATCGCGACGATCAAGGTCACCGAGACCCCGGCGTCGGTACGGAACACCTTTCGCGAGGACGTTCTGGCCGGCGTCCGGTTCCTGGTCGGCGACCGCGTCCTGCGCCACGTCCTCGCCGGTCTGGCGATCTCGATCCTCGTGATCGGCTTCTTCGAGTCCTCGATCTACGCCCTGCTGGACGCCTTCGACAAGCCCGCGACGTACGCCGGCGTGTTCGTCACTGCCCAAGGAGTCGGCGCCATCACCGGCGGCCTCACCGCGAGCCGCGCCGTGCGCCGCGTCGGCGAGGTGACGACCTGTGTGCTCGGCCTCGTCACGCTGGCCGTGGCGACCGTCGTCTGCGCCGTCGCACCCACCATCGTCGTGGTCCTGATCGGCGCGGCAATCTGCGGTCTCGGCCTGCCGTGGACCTTCGTGGCCTTCACAACCCTGATGCAGCGCCGCTCACCGGGGCACCTGATCGGCCGGGTCTCAACCGCGGTCGAGGTGCTGCTCTCGACCCCACAAGCGATCTCGCTGGCCCTCGGCAGCCTGCTCGTCAGTCTCCTGGACTACCGCCAGATCTTCACCATCATCGCCACCGTGATCCTCCTCGGCGCCCTGCAAATCGTCCTCACCCTCCGCGACCAACTCCGCAAGGCGCCGAGCCACGGTGTCGACCAGCCACCGCCCGCGGCCGACGCCCCGACCTCCGCAGCCGACCTGCCCTGACCTGTCTGTGGGTGTGTCTAGGGTCTGGGATATGGCGATCTTGGACGAGCGGCCGGTCTGGTCGATGAGCGGCGGCGAGAAGCTGTCCGCTCTCGACGCGGCTCACGCTGAGATCGCCCGTCTCCAGGTGCGTTGTCTCCACCTGTCAGCCGGCCTCGACGCCGACGGTTATGCGCAGGAGGCCGGCGCCCGCGACGAACTCGAGAAGCAGCAGATGACGAACTCGGCCGGATCGGCCACGCGGAGATGCGGATCGGCGGCTCGGACGTCACTGAGCCCACCCATCTGTTCTGGGGCGACATCGTCGCCCGCGTCCACGACCGTACTGCAACCTCTACTGGCTGCAGTCCCGGGTCGAAGAGGTGACCCAGGGGGAGATCACTCACCGACTGACCGACGAAAAGTTCCTCAACGCAATGCAGTAATCCGGAGCGCAATCAGTCGAGGGGCTTGGCTGGAGCTTCGGTGGTCATGGCGTCGGTGAGGACGTCGGCGGTGAGGGCGATCTGCCAGGGGCGGGCGTGGTGGTCGCGGAGGAAGGTGGTGACCACGTCGAGGTTCACGTCGCTTGGTGGGGCCCAGGCGAGGCGGCGGATCGTGTCCGGGGCGAGCAGGTTCTCGGTCGGGAGGCGGTGCGCCTCCGCGATCTCGGCGACCGCGCTTCGGGCGGTGGAGAGCCGGGCGGCGGCGTCCGGGTCCCGGTCGGCCCAGGCGCGGGCCGGCGGCGGACCGTCGTACCGCGGGCCCTGCTTGGGAAGCTCGGAGTCGGGGAGCCGGCGGGCGTGGTCGATCGCCTCCCACCAGACCCGCATGTGCCGGTGCGCGCCGCGGCCCTTGAAGGCCGTCAGCTTCTGCAGGGTGTCGCGGTCGGCCGGCATCGCGGACGCCGCCTCGACGATCGCGGCGTCCGGCAGCACCCGGCCGGGGGAGATGTCCGCGGACTCCGCGATCTGATCACGGGCCTCCCACAGCGCGCGGACGACGGCCAGGCTGCGCCGGTTCCGGACGCGGTGCATGCCCGACGTGCGGCGCCAGGGGTCCGGCTTCGGCTCCCGCGGGGGAGCCTCCAGGATCGCGGCGAACTCCTGCTCGGCCCACTCCCACTTGCCCGCGTGCCGGAGTTCCTGCTCGATCGCGTTCCGCAGCTCGATCAGCATCTCGACGTCCAGCGCCGCGTACACCAGCCAGGGAGCCGGCAGCGGCCGGGTCGACCAGTCGGCCGCGGAGTGTTCCTTGCGCATCCGGTAGCCGAGCACCTCGCTCACCAGCGAGGCGAGGCCGACCTTCGGGTACCCGAGCAGGCGGCCGGCGAGCTCGGTGTCGAAGACCTGCCGCGGCACCATCCCGACCTCGGCCAGGCAGGCCAGGTCCTGGTTCGCGGCGTGGATGATCCACTCGGTGTCGACGATCGCGTCGCCGAGCGCGGAGAGGTCGCCGAACGGGATGGGGTCGACGAGCGCGGAGCCGGAGCCTTCACGCCGCAACTGGACCAGGTACGCACGGTGCGAGTAGCGGTAGCCGGACGCGCGCTCGGCGTCGACGGCCACCGGACCGGAGCCGGCGCGGAACGCCTCGACGGCCTCGGCGAGCGCGGGATCGGTGTCGATGACGTCGGACAGCCCGTCCCTGAGCTCGAGCAGGGGCAGGTTGGTGGTCGGGTCGTCCGTGGGGGCGGACGGCTGCTGGTCGGTTGGGCTCATCTGCCCCGCTGACCGCGCCGGGTCGGCATCGCGACCACTCCCGGCGGAACGGGCGGCAGTCCGGCCGCCGTACACAGCACCTCGCCCCACGCCTCCGCGTGCTGGGTCACATCCACGAGTCCTCCGGGGCCGGGCACAGGACTCCACGACGCGCGGATCTCGATCTCCGCCGTCGCCTCGTCGTCGGCCATACCGCCGAAGCTCTCCGATACCACCCTGGTCACGGTACCGCTCGGTGCCAGGAAGTCCGCGCCACGGTCCGCCAGCGCCTCCATCAGCCAGGTCCAGCCCACGCCGCCGAGCAGCGCGTCGGTCACCATCTCCGGTTCGACGGCGGCACGCACGTACGCGACACAGCGGAAGGTCGACTGCCAGGCGTCGTTCCCGGCCGGGTCGTAGAGGACGACCAGACGGCCGGTGGCGACATCGTCACCGTCGACCGTCACGTCGGCGCTGACCGCGGCCGCATGCGGTGCGATCCGCTGCGGTGCGGGCATCTCCTCGACGAAAACCTCGGGCCGGAACCGGGCACCCCGTAACTGCGAGACTGCCTCGGCGAACTCCGCGGGTGGCGCGTCGACCTGCTTGCGGGCACCCATATCGGCAGCCTACGACTGATTACTCACGGCCGCGTGTTAAGACGCGCCGGTGACAGCATGCGACCGGGTCACGGGCGCCGATCACAGCGTGGGATCATCGCTGTGTGCCATCGACGCTACCGCCCGCCGACCGTTCCGCGTATCTGCTTGCTGCCCGGGGGGAGCGGCCGCCGCACACCCCGGTGTGGTTCCAGCGCCAGGCCGGGCGCGCCCTGCCCGAGTACCGCAAGGTGCGGGAAGGCATCCCGATGCTCGAGTCCTTCACCCGGCCCGACCTCGTCGTCGAGATAACGCTGCAGCCCGTCCGCCGTTACGGCGTCGACGCGGCGGTCTTCTACTCCGACATCGTGGCCCCGCTCAAATCGGCCGGTTTCGACATCGACATCAAGCCCGGTGTCGGGCCGGTGGTCGGCGAGCCGATCCGGGACGCCGAGGGGATCGGACGGGTCCGGCCGGTCACCCCGGCGGACGTGCCGTACACGATCGAGGCAGTGCAGCAGTTGGTCAAGGAGCTGGGCGGTACGCCGCTGATCGGGTTCGCCGGCGCCCCGTTCACCCTCGCGTCGTACCTGATCGAGGGCGGGCCCAGCAAGGACTTCGCCCGGACCAAGGCCTTGATGTACGGCAACCCGTCACTGTGGCACGCCCTGGCGGACCGGCTGGCCGACGTCGCGATCGCGTACCTCGCGGTCCAGGTCGAGGCCGGCGCGTCCGCGGTCCAGTTGTTCGACTCCTGGGCGGGCGGGCTGTCGCCGCGGGACTACGAGCGGTTCGTGCTGCCGCACTCGGCGAAGGTCTTCGACGCGATCAAGCCGTACGACGTCCCGCGGGTGCACTTCGGCGTCAACACCGGTGAGCTGCTCGGGCTGATGAGTGCGGCCGGCGCGGACGTCATCGGTGTCGACTGGCGCGTCCCGCTGGACGAGGCCGTACGCCGGGTAACTGCCGCCGGCGGCGTGCCGAAGCCGGTGCAGGGCAACCTCGATCCCGCGCTGCTGTTCGCCGGCTGGGACGCGATCGAGCCCGAGCTGGACCGGATCCTCGCCGAAGGCGCGTCGGCCCCCGGGCACATCTTCAACCTCGGCCACGGTGTCCCGCCGAACGCGGACCCGGACGTGCTGCACCGGATCGCGAAGTACGTGCAGGCGGCTCATGTACCTGCCTGACCACCAGTTGACGCTGGAGCCGCTCCGGGCGGACCACGCGGACGCCCTCCGCACCTTCGAGCTGGAGAACCGTAGGTACTTCGCCTCGTGGATCTGGGACCGCGGTGACGAGTACTTCGCGAACTTCGCGGCCGGCCTGGATGCGCGGCTGGCCGAGCAGGAGGCCGGGATCTGCCGCTTCCACGTGCTGGTCGATGACGCCGGCGCGGTGGCCGGCCGGGTGAACCTGGTCGACCTCGAGCACGGTCGCGCCGAGCTGGGCTACCGGATCGCGGAGAAATGGGCAGGGAAGGGCCTCGCGACCGCCGCCGTACGCGCGGTCGTCCAGATCGCCGCGGCCGACTACGGGCTGACAGCGCTGTGGGCCGGGGCGTCGGACCACAATGTGGCGTCGCAGACCGTGCTGACCCGCGCCGGTTTCCGCCCGATCGGTGTGTCGAGCACCGACCTCGGGCCGGGGAAGAAGTACGAGCTGAGTCTGGAGGGCGTGTGAGCCGGGTTGTCGTCGTCGGCGGCGGGATCAGCGGACTGGCGGCGGCGCACGCGCTGATGACCGGCCCGAACCCACCTGAGGTCACGGTGCTCGAAGGGTCGCCGCGCCTCGGCGGGAAGCTCGCCGGCGACGCGATCGAAGGCGTCCCGGTGGACCTGGGCGCCGAGTCGGTGCTTGCGCGCCGGCCCGAAGGCGTGGACCTGATCCGCGCGGTCGGGCTCGGCGACGACATCGTGCACCCCGCGACGGCCTCGGCCGGCCTGTGGGTCGGCGACCGGATCCGTGCGATCCCGCCGACCGTGATGGGCGTACCGGTCGATCCGTCCGCAACCGCCGACGTACTGGGGGAGGCCGCAGCCGACCATGTCGCGCACGAGTCCGCGCTGCCGGCGCCCGCGTTGACCGAGGACGTGGCGATCGGGCGGTTCGTTGCCGAGCGGATGGGGTCCGCGGTCACCGACAAGCTGGTCGACCCGCTGCTCGGCGGGGTGTATGCCGGGAAGGCCGACGAGATCTCGCTCGCTGCGGCGGTCCCGGACCTGTACGCGAAGCTGCGTACCGCTCCCAGCCTGCTCGCCGCCACCGCCGAGCTTCGCGAGCTCGGCCAGAAGCGTGCCGGGCAACCGGTCTTCGCCGGCATCAGCGGAGGCATCAACCGGGTCATCGCCGCGCTCGAGCAGGATCTCATCGCCCGCGGGGTCCAGATCCGGACCAAGCTCGCCGTACGCCGGATCACCCGCACCGCCGACGGCTTCGAGCTGGAAGCGGGACCGGTGCCCGCGCCGACGTACCTCACCGCGGACGCGATCGTGGTCGCCGTTCCGGCCACCCCCGCCTCGCGGATGCTGGCCGAGGTGGTGCCCGCGGCCGCGACCGAGCTGGCTTCGATCGAGTACGCGAGCATGGCGATCGTCACGCTCGCGGTCCGCAAACGGGACTGGCCCGCGGCCGCGATCGGGTCCGGATTCCTGGTGCCGTCCGTGGAGGGCCGGACGATCAAGGCGGCGACGTACTCGCACGCCAAGTGGGCCTGGTCCGCGGAGGCCGGGGGAGAGCTAGCTGTGCTGCGGACCTCGGTCGGCCGGCTCGGCGAGGAGTACGTGCTGCAGCGCTCCGACGAGGAGCTGGTCCAGCTCGCGGCGGCCGATCTGCGGCAGGCCATCGGGCTGGACGGCATCGTCGGATCGCTCGTGACCCGCTGGGGCGGAGGACTTCCGCAGTACGCCGTGGGGCATCTGGATCGGGTGGACCGGGTCGAGGCGGCGGTGGCCGGCGTACCGGGGCTGGCGGTCTGCGGCGCGGCGTACCGGGGTGTCGGGATCGCCGCGTGTGTGGCATCGGGTGGCAAGGCGGCCACCCGGGTGCGGGAGCACCTGAACGCATTGGAGACAATGAAGTCGTGACTGGTAAGCCGAAGGCCCGTGAGCTGAACGATGTCATCCGCTACACCCTCTGGTCGGTGTTCAAGGTCGAGACGCCGCTCGGCGGCCCAGAATCCCAGGCGTACCGCGACGAGTTGACCGCCGAGCTGAACGAGCTGGTCGGCAAGCTCGCGGCCGACGACGTGGTGATCCGCGGGATCTACGACGTCGAGGGTTTCCGCGCGGACGCGGACTTCATGATCTGGTGGCACGCGCCGACGTCGGACGCGCTCCAGCAGGCGTACCACGCACTGCGCCACTCGCGGCTCGGCCGGCACCTGGTCCCGGTCTGGTCGCAGTTCGCGCTGCACCGGCCAGCGGAGTTCAACAAGAGCCACATCCCGGCGTTCCTGGCCGACGAGGAGCCGCGGGCGTACGTCTGCGTGTACCCGTTCGTCCGGTCCTACGAGTGGTACCTGCTGCCCGACGAGGAGCGCCGGTTCATGCTCGCGGAGCACGGCAAGATGGCGCGGGCCTTCCCGGACGTACGGGCGAACACCGTGGCGGCGTTCGCGCTCGGCGACTACGAGTGGATGCTGGCGTTCGAGGCCGACGAGCTGCACCGGATCGTCGACCTGATGCGTGAGCTGCGTGCCGCGACCGCACGGCGGCACACCCGCGAGGAGGTCCCGTTCTACACCGGCAAGCGGACCGAGGTCTCCGACCTGATCGCGAACCTGGTCTAAGGCGTGGCCGGCAAGGCGTTCCCGGTGGTCTACGTCACCGACGTCCGCCGCTGTGTCGAGTTCTACACGCTCCTCGGGTACGAGCCGACGTACCAGTTCCCGCTCGAGGGCGACCCGCACTACGTCGGCCTCGAGCGCGGCGAGTCGTCGCTCGGCCTGTCCGACGCCGGCTGGCCGGAGGCCCAGCTCGGCATCACGGTCGGTACGGCGCCGCGCTTCGAGCTGTTCGTGTACGTCGACGACGTCGAGGCCGAGGTGGAACGCTTCCGCGCCGCCGGCCACACGATCCTGCAAGAGCCGGCCACCATGCCCTGGGGCGAACGCCAGGCCTACCTAGCCGACCCCGAAGGCAACCCAGTGGCGCTCGCAACCCCGATCTGATCCGTTGCGTCCGAAGGAGCGAGGGTCAGGGGCCTCGGATCTTCGGACGTAAGAGTCAGGTGCCGGGCTTTTGGAGGAGGTAGTCCTCGGCGCGCATGGAGGTTGGGGGGCGGACGTCGGCGGGGATGAGTTCGCGGAGGTCGCGCTCGGTGAGCTTGTCCGGGTCGCTGGCCGACAGCCGGGTGGCCTGGTTGGAGACGGCCTCCTCGAGGACGTTCCGGATGAAACGACCGTTACCGAAGCTGTGCCCACGCGGCGCCGGCGGGATCACGCTGCGGACCTTGTCAAGCACTTCCTCGCCGTAGATCATGCCCTTCTGGCGGGCCTGCAGCTCGAAGATCGCGACCAGCTGGTCGGTGTCGTACTCGCTGAACGACAGCAGCTTCGGGAAACGTGACGCCAGACCGGTGTTCGACTCCATGAAGCGCTGCATCTCGCGGTGGTACCCGGCGACGATCACGATGCAGTCGTTGCGGTGGTCTTCCATCAGCTTCAGGATCGTGGCGACCGCTTCCAGGCCGTAGTCGCCCGGCGTGTTCTCCGGCGTCAGGCTGTACGCCTCGTCGATGAACAGCACGCCGCCGAGTGCTTCGCGGAACTTGCCCGCCGTCATCGGTGCCGTCGAGCCGAGCCCGGCACCGACCAGGTCCGAGCGGTCGACCTCGACCACGTGGCCCTTCTCCAGGACGCCGAGCTGGTGGTAGATCCGGCTCAGCAGCCGGGCGATCGTCGTCTTCGCCGTACCGGGCTTGCCGACGAACACCATGTGCCGCGCACGCTCGTGGCTGGGCAGCCCGAGCTCGGTGCGGCGCAGGTTCGTCTTCACCTCGGCGACCATCTTGCGGACCGCGTCCTTCACCGAGTCCAGGCCGATCAGCGAGTCCAGCTCGGCGAGCGGGTTGTCGCTCAGGTCGACCGGCTTCGGAGGCAGCGGCTCGTCGACGCCGCCAGTACCACCACTGCTCTCGGCGTCCTCCTTCTCGGCCGCATCCTTCTTGAGCCCGCTCCAGGCGGCCGATAGCGAGTTGTCCTGCTCCGCCGCGGCGGCGGTCTCGAGGGCGCTCCAGCGCTCCCGGTCGAGCATCCGGAACAACGTCGTGAGGTCGGGGATCTCGGGCTCCGGCCACGGTGCCTTCGTGAGTACGCCGGACAGGTGGACGCCGACCCGGGCGGCCGAAGCGCCCCAGGTCCGCGCGAGCGTCGACTGCCCGCCGCGGATCGCGCGCGACATCCACTGGTTCACGTGGCCGTGCCAGGTCGGCAGGGTGAACGTCTGGTGGATGTCCTCGAGCGCCTTGTGGACGTCGATCGCGGCGTCGCCGAGGATGGTCGCCACCGGCTGCGGGATGCCGCGCAGACCGGCGGCCAGGATCAGCTCGGCCAGCACCTGGGCGAAGTCGCCGGCGTACTCGTCCGGGACCGCCATCAGCATCCGCGCGTGCGTGTCGCGGATCGAGTTGATCGAGAACCGCAGGGCGGCGGTCGGGCCGGCCAGCTCCGGAAGCGCGGTCCGCTCGGCGGGCTTGAGCGCGTCGGTCCGCCAGTACTTGGCGATCTCGTCGTACTCGCCGGTGATGTGCAGGTGCGTCGCCTCGCGGTCGGCCAGCACCCGGTCGAACGCGGCGGTCAGTGCCTCGGCGCGGGCGGCCATCGGGGGAGCGTCGAGGAACAGCCGGACCACGTCGCGGGACAGCTGCAGCGCCTGCTTGCGGCCGTGCTCGCGGAAACCGCGAGAGCCGGCGATCGCCTGCAGGTGCCAGTCGGTGGGCGCGATGTAGATCACGTGCCCGTTCCCGCCGAGCCGCGACGACGGCCGGTAGCAGTCGTGGGTGAGCTCGGTCGACAGATCGGCGTACTCACCGTGCAGGACCGGGATCCATCCGGTCAGCTGCGGTGCCACCTGGTGGGTGAACCAGACCGCCGCCGGAGTGCCTTTCACGAAGTCCGGGAAGGCCTCCGGGCGCAGCGGCCGCAGTGCCTCCGGATCGTCCGCCCAGATCCTCAGTTGAGCGCGGACCCGTTCGATCCAGGCGCTCGGAACCTCCCAGGGCTCCGACGCCGCCAGCACATCGAGGACCCGCGGTCTACGGACGTCGTCAGCCACCAATTTCCTTCCCCAGCATTCACCGGCCGCCCCAGTCTAGTTCTCCTGCGGGCGACCGGTGCGCAGGTCAGGCCGGGGACAGGGTGAGGCTGATGCTGTTGATGCAGTAGCGCAGATCGGTCGGGGTGCCGTACCCCTCGCCCTCGAACACGTGCCCGAGGTGCGAGCCGCAGTTGGCGCAACGGACCTCGACCCGCTTCATGCCGAGGTCGTGGTCCTCGATGTACTCGACACGCTCCTCGGCGAGCGGCGCGAAGAACGACGGCCAGCCGCAGTGCGAGTCGAACTTGGTCTCGCTGCGGAACAGTTCCGCGTCACACGCCCGGCACTTGTACACCCCGACCGTCTTGGTGTCGGTGTACTCACCGACGAACGGCCGCTCGGTCCCGGCCTTGCGCAGCACGTGGAACTCCGCGGGGGACAGCTGCGCCTTCCACTCCGCGTCGGACTTCTGGACCGTGTACTGCTTGGTGTCATCTGTCACCACACCAGTATCGGCCGCCCGGACGCGAAAACCCCGCCCAGGCGACCGACGTAACACTGCGGTTAGCGCACCCAGGAGGGCAGCGGGATGAGCTTGACCACCTGCGGGTCGTGGTCGGAGATCTGGTCCGGGAACTCCGCGTTCATGTGCACGACGTCGTACGCCGCCGTCGGGCGCAGGTTCTGCGAGACCAGGATCTGGTCCAGGATCTGGCTGTTTCCCTCGAACACGTAGCTGTAGCGCTCCTTCAGCGGCAGCGTCCGCGGCAGGTCGACGAGCGCGCTCTGGCCCGATCCGACCAGGATGTCCGCGGTCTGCGACCAGTCGAAGTCGTTCAGGTCACCCAGTACGACGATGTTCGTGCCCTTGTCCTTGGCGAGGATCTGGTCCACGAACCCACGGACCGCGGCGGCCTGCTCGTGCCGCTTCGGGGCGCTGGACTGCACCGGCGGCTGGAACCGGCCCCAGAGCGGGTCATCGCCGCCCTTGGAACTGAAGTGGTTCACGACCACGAACACGCTCTGCCCGTGCCACTTGAACTCGCCCGCCAGCGGCACCCGCGTCGCCTCCCACGCGGGGTTCGCCGGATCGACCCGGCCCGGCGACGAGCTCAGGTGCGGACGGCCGGCGTGGTCGGTGACGATCGTGGTCGCGGTCGTCGAGCCACCGCCGGGGGTGTCGACGAACTTCAGCGGCTTGTCGGTGCGGTACAGGAACGCGACCCGGATGTTGCCGCCCGGCTCGCCGCCCTCGGCGTTGTTCACCGGGTCGATCTCCCGCCACGCGTACTTCGGGCCGCCGGCCTTCACGATCGCGGCGGCGAGCAGGTTGAGCGTCTTGTCCGCGGCCGTCGTCCCGGAGTTGACCGCGCCGTCGTTGTCCTGGACCTCCTCGAGCCCGAGGATGTCCGGCGCCGCGAGGTTGTGGACGACGGCCTGCGCGAGCCCGTCGAACTTGGCGTCACCGTCGGACGGGTCAAGGTTTTCCACATTGAACGTCGCCACCGACAGTTGCACCGGCGACGACGCCCGGGTCGTCTCGCGCTTGACGCCGCCGTCGATCACGGCCGGGGTCGTGGTCGGCAGGAACTTGAAGTTCCCGAACGAGTAGTCGAGGACGCCGGTGACGGTGCCCGCCAGCTTGTCGCCGGTCTTGGCGTCCGGGATCGGTGTCAGTACGTCGTCGAGCAGCACCCGCTCCGGGTTGCTGTCGGTCTTCTGCAGCAGGATCCCGCCGCGCACCGTTCGGACGCTGGCTCCGGCCGGTACGACGGACAGCTCGCGGAAGGAACTGGTCGGACCGGTGACCTCGGGCTTGTTGATGCCCAGCCACATGCCCTCGAGCGACTCCCAGAAGTCCAGGCCGTCGTTCGCTGGGTCGAAGGCGGTGCTCGTCTTCTCGACGTCACCGTTCGAGTCGTCGTCGATCACGGTCGACGGCGGCACCCGTCCGCCCTTTCCGACGATCGTCGGCGCCGGAACCGTACCGGGGCCGGTCACGGTGATCTTCGGGTTGGTCAGCTCGGTGGTGGTGAGGTTCGTCGTACCGCCCGAACCGCCAGGGCGGAACTCCGCGACCGAACCTTCGACGGTGACCGCGTCCCCGACGGCGACGGTCGGCGCGGTGCTGGTGAAGACGAACAGGCCCTCGCTGGTCGCGGGGTTGCTGTCCGGCTGGGTGTCCTGGAACCAGAACCCGTTGGTGCTCTTCGCGGTCACCACACCGGTGACGTTGCTGACCCGCTTGCCCTCCAGCGGTGAGCGGTGCGCGGCGCCCTGGACGTCGTGGATCTTCGCGTCCACCGGCGGCTCGGCCGGCCCGCCGGTCAGCGCGCCCGGCGACGGGTTGCCCGCGACGAAGTCGGCGCTGTTGTTGTCGGTGTCCTGCTTCGGATCCGTCCGCGCGGCCGAGGTCGTGTTCGACAGGCCGGGCGCGGGCGTGGTCTCGGAGTCGTTCGCCGTACCGAAGCCGACGTAGTCGCGGACCGCGGGGTCGGCGTGGCAGGCGGAGCCACAGGCCAGCGCGGTCTGGTTGGTGACCAGGGCGACCTTGCCGGCGGACGCGGACATCGGGATCGACCCGGTCGCGTCCGGCGTCGGCATCGGCTGCCCGTTCCCGGCGCCGGCGCCTTCCTGGACCAGGTACGCCGCGCCCGGCGCGATGCTCCCGGACAGCTTCGTGACCTGCCACGACGTACCGGCCGCCGACGCGTACTGCACCGACCAGCCGCTCACGTCGACCGGGGCCGAACTGTTGTTGGTCAGCTCCACGAAGTCGTTCGTGTACGGGGCGCCGGAGTTGCCGCCACCGCCGTACACCTCGGTGATGACCACATCGGTGGACGCGGCGTCGGCGGGTCGCGCCACGAAGGCGGCGGCGCCGGCGATGGCGAGACTGGAGGTGACCACGAGTGCGCCCAGGCGGCGCCGTGATCGGATCAGGGCAGACATGGCCGGATTCTCACACCAGCACGCGGACTGTCCAAGGTCCAACACGTGAACACCAGGTACGCACCCGAAAGGCACGGGTGATCATGCACGCAGCTCGAGCAGCCGGTACACCTCGACGGGGTCGGCCTTGCCCTTCAGGCTGACCGGGCCGAGGGACTCCGTGCGTGCCTGCGGCAGCAGTTCCCTGGTCCGCGGCCCGATCGCGACCCCGCCGCCGGGCGCGGCCCCCTCGATCCGGGACGCCACGTTGACCGTGTCCCCGATCACCGTGTGGGTCCGCCCGCCCTCCGTCCCGAGCAGGCTGACCGATGCGATCCCGCTGTTGATCCCGACCCGGAACTGCGGCCAGTTGGGGTGCGACTCCCGTACGGCGGCCGCCGCCTCCTGCAGCGAGAGCCCGGCCGCGGCGGCCCGCGCGGCGTGGTCCGGCTGGTCCCCACGCTTGTTGAACGTGACCATCAGTGCGTCCCCGATGATCCGGTCGACATCCCCGCCGTGCCGCCGGACGACGGGTGGCACCACGACCTCGAAGTATGTGTTGAGCATGGTGGTGACTTCGGCCGGGTCGTGCTGCTCGGAGAACGTGGTGAAGCCCTGCAGGTCCGCGAACAGCACGCTCAGCTCGCGCCGCCCGGACACGGTGTCCTCCTGGTACAGGTCCGCGAACCGCTCCTCGTACCACTGGATCCGCACCCCGGCGACGACCAGGACGAACGCGGCGAGCATCAGCACATGCCACTCCCACCACGACAGCGCCCAGTTCCGCGCGAACACCAGCGCGACCATCGCCTCGGCGAGCAGGACGAACGCGGAGACCATCGACAGCACCATCAGCGACGGCCGCGCCCACCACGTCCGCAGGTAGCGTCCCGCGGCGACGGCGTACAGCAGCACGGCCGGTACGGCGAGCGTCGTGAGGATGCCGTCGGCAACTTCTGGTACGGCGGTGCCGTGCAGCGGAGGCAGCCGGAGGACGGAAGCAACCGCCCACAATGCCATCAGCGCCAGCAATGCAGCCCGCAGTTGGCGGCCGAGCCTGACGCCGGACAGGGTGAGACTCGACAGGAACGCGAACACCGACGCCAGCGCGACGCCGACCGGTGTCGCGAGGGTGAAACCGGCGTTCGGCGTGTCCAGCAAGACCTTCGGGGTCGCGAGCGCATGCAGTCCGAGGAAGCCCGCCGCGGACAGGAACGCCAGCGACACGAACAGCACCCGGGCGTCACCTCGCCGTACCGCTGCCGCTCCGGTCGCGTAGGCGAGTACTGCGCTCAGCGCCGCAGTAAGAAGTACCAACCAGAAGTGCGCGGGGTGATGCTCCCAGTGCACGTCGAGGCGCGGAGCCCGCAGGAGCAGCACCAGGCCGGCAAGCGGTATCAGCAACACCAGGGCGGTCAGACCGACCATGGCCGGCGTGTAGATGAACCGCCTCTCAGGCATCCGCCGAGACCTTGAGATGGGTGTGGACCTGCGAGACCACGACGGAGCCTTCACCGACCGCCGAGGCGACCCGTTTCACCGATCCACAGCGCACGTCTCCGACCGCGAACAGCCCGGGCACGGTTGTCTCGTACGGCTGTGGCGGCCGGTCCTCGTGCCACTCCGGATCCGCGGCGGCGTCCGACCCGGTCAGTACGAACCCGTGCGCGTCCCGCCCCAGCTCCGCCGGCAGCCACCCGGTTCCCGGCACTGCACCGATCATCACGAACAGCCCGTCGGCCGGAACCGTCTCCTCGTCCCCGGTCCGCCGATCACGCAGTACGACCTCCTGCAGCCGGCCGTCGCCACCGCCGCCGATCACCTCGCTCGACGCCCGCACGGTGACGTTGTCCGCGGCATCGATCGCGTCGATCAGGTACTGCGACATGGTCGCCGCGAGGTCCTCGCCGCGGATCACCAGCAGCACGTGCCGGCAGTACCGGGCCAGATGCAGGACGGCCTGCCCGGCCGAGTTGCCGCCGCCGACCACGCATGCGTCCCGGTCCTGCAAGCCGTGCGCCTCCGAGACGCTCGCGCCGTAGTACACCCCGGCTCCGACGAGCTTCTCCAGCGACGCTACGTCGAGCCGCCGGTACGCCACGCCGGTCGCGAGAACGACCGCACGCGCCGTCACCTCACCGACCGCACCGATCCTCGCGACGAACCGGTCGCCGCGCCGCTCCAGCTGCTCGACGCTGCGCATCAGTACGAAATGCGCCCCGAACACCCACGCCTGCTGGTAGCCGCGCTGCGCCAGCTCCGACCCGCGGATGCCGCGCGAGAAGCCCAGGTAGTTCCGGATCAGCGAACTGGTCCCGGCCTGTCCACCGATCGACTCGCGCTCCACGACCAGCGTTCGCAGACCCTCCGACGACCCGTAGACGGCCGCCGCCAGCCCACCCGGGCCGGCGCCGATCACAAGCAGGTCGAAAGAACGGTCCGCGTCGTCGGCGAGATTCGTTGGGACGCCCCACGCTTCGGCGATCGCCGCGTCACTCGGATCGTGCAGTACCGCACCGCCGACGGCCGGCATCCAGACGAGCACGCCGGCACCCGGATCCGGTTCGCCGATGTACGCGAGCGCGTCGTTCGCCAGCGCCGTACCGCTCTCCCGGAACGCACTCGGGATGCCGTTGCGGGCCAGCAGGCTGCGGATCGCCTGACCGCGGACCGACGCGGCGCCCGCGATCACCACCACCTCGCGCAGGTTCGCGACCTCGAACCGCGACCATTCCTGGACGAACTCCGCGACCGTCCGGTGGAACAGCTCGTCGTGCCGGATCCACGGCTTCAGTACGTAGTAGTTGATGTCGCCGACCGACATCGCGGACAGGATCGCGGACGCCGTGGTCCGGTCCGCCCACGCGCCCCACTCGATCAGCAGCGCCCGGCGGGCATCCGGGTGCAACGTCCGCGACGCGGCGAGGATCTGCGCCCGTTCGTCGTCCGGGAGGGCGTGGTCGACGAGCACCACGGCAACCCGCTGTTCCCAGTCGTGTGCCCGCTGCAAGCAGTCCAGCGCGGCCGCCGCCGTCAGCTCGCCGCGGACCCGGAAGTCCGCTCCGAAGCCGCGATCCAGCTCCGTCTCGCACCGCTCCAGACGCTCCGGGTCAGCGTCGACGACGAGCAGCACCGGCCTGGCCGTACGCAGCCTGGGCCCACCCCCGAGTTCCCCACCCATGATTGTGACGGTAGGGCCGCGGGTCCGGACCCGCAATGGACAAAGCGTTTGACCGGTCCAGAGTTGCGACCGCCAAGTGGACTACACCGACCGTGCGGATGCTGCCTAGCGTGAAGACATGACCGAGACCCCGAAGACCAACTCCGTACTGTCGATGCTGGGTTCCCAGACGCCGTCGATTCCGGACGGTGCCCACGTGATGACGGCGACGGTCGAGCTGCCGCCCGGTGACGCCGGGTCGCCGCCGCACCGGCACTCCGGGCCGGTGTTCGGGTACATGGTCGAAGGCGAGATGATCTTCGAGCTCGAGGGCGAGCCGGAGTACGTGATCAAGGCCGGCGAGGCGTTCTGGGAGCCGGGCGGCGACGTCGTGCACTACCAGGCGGCGAACAACCTGGCCGACTCCTGGAGCCGGTTCGTGGTGGTGATGATCTGCGCGCCCGGGCAGGACATGCTGACGTACCTGAGCGACGAAGAGCTGACTGAGCGCGCGGACCGGCGGGCGCCGCGGCCGGCGGGGAAATGAGGATGGGGATGCGGATCTTCTTGGCAGGCGCCTCGGGGGTGGTCGGCAGGCAGGCGATTCCGGCCCTGCTCGCCGCCGGGCACGACGTGGTCGGCCTCGGTCGCGGGCAGCAGTCCTGCGACACGATCGCTGCCCTGGGCGCGGAACCGGTCATCGGTGACGTGTACGACGCCGACGGCCTGGCCGAGCTCGTCCGCGCCGCACGACCTGACGTCGTGATGCACCAGTTGACCGATCTCGGCGCCGGCGACCGAACCGCGAACGCGCGGCTGCGCATGGTCGGGACCCGCAACCTGGTCGACGCCGCGCAGGCGGCCGGCGTCCGGCGAATGGTTGCCCAGAGCATCTCGTGGGTCTACGCGCCCGGTACCGATCCGGCCGCCGAGGACACACCACTCGACCCCGACAGCGCACCCGGCCGGCACGGGACGGTCGAGGCGGTCGCGACGCTGGAGAGCGCGGTCGCCGAGCTGCCGGAGTGGGTCGTCCTGCGGTACGGGACGCTGTACGGGCCAGGCACCTGGTACGAGCGTGGCGGGCTGATGGCCCAGGCCGCTGAGGCAGGCAAGCTTCCGGCCACCGCGGACGTGTCGAGCTTCCTGCACGTCGAGGACGCTGCCTCAGCTGCGGTCGAGGCGCTGTCGTGGCCGTCGGGCGCAGTCAACATCTGCGACGACGAGCCTGCCGCCGGCGACGTGTGGGTCCCGGTGTTCTGCGCGGCGGTCGGCGCGCCGCAACCGGAGCCGTCGCAGACCGAGCGGACCGGCTGGGCGCGAGGCGCGGACAACACCAAGGCCCGAAAGGAACTCGGCTGGACACCCCACCACCTCTCCTGGCGCGAAGGTTTCTAGCGCCACCGGGCGAAGTCGGCTCCGTCCAGGACTTCGGCCAAGGTGTCGAGCGCGGAACGCCACAAGTGCGGCGGCGGCGTCGCGTACCCGATGACAACCCCGCCGCCGCCGCGCGTGGGGGAGTGCCAGTAGCCGGCGCCGTGCAGACCGATCAGGCGGAGTCCGGCCGCTAGCGCGTCCTCGACGATGCGCTTCTCCTCCTGCGGCGAGGCCAGTGGCAGCAGCGCGTGCAGCCCTGCCGGTACGCCGTCGAACGGCACATCGGTCAACGTGGCGACTCGTTCGGCAAGCTCGGCGCGGCGCTTCTGGTAGCTCTGCCGCGCACGGCGCACGTGCCGGTCGTAGTCGCCGCGATCCACGAGGTCGGCGAGGGCGAGTTGATCGGGCGCACCAACGGTCGCCCCGGTGTCCGCGATCGCGTCCAGTACCGGGATGCGCAGCGGCTCGGGCAGTACGAGCCAGCCGATCCGCAGCCCGGGCGCCAGCGCCTTGCTGGTGCTGCCCGCGAAGACCACGCGGTCAGGTGCCAGCGCCTGCAGAGCGCCGACCGGCTGCTTGTCGTACCGGAACTCGCCGTCGTAGTCGTCCTCGATGACGAAGCCGTCGCGGTCGTTCGCCCAGTCGACGAACACGGTGCGCAACGCTGGATCGAGCACGACCCCGCGCGGATGCTGGTGGCTCGGTGTCAGCAGTACGGCGCCCGCGTCCGCGACGAGGCCGGCCGGATCCGCGCCCTGCGGACCGACGGTCAGTGGTGAGGTTGCGAGCCCAGCTCCGTGGATCAGTCGCCGATGATGGGGCAGACCTGGATCCTCCGTGGCGATCATGCGGACACCGGCGCCGTGCAGAGCGCGGGACACCATCGCCAGCCCGTGGGTGAAACCGCTCGTGATCACCACTGCGGACGCGTCCGCCCGGACGCCGCGGGTCCGGGAGACGTACGCCGCGATCGCCTTCCGCAGTTCGGGCAGCCCGGCCGGATCGCTGTAATCCAGGCTCGCGTGCGGCGCGGCAGCAAGTGAACGCTTGACGCTCGCTGCCCAGACGGCAACGGGGAACAGGCTGAGGTCCGGACGGCCGGGTCGCAGATCGATGATCCGGCGGGCTGTCCCGGCCGTCGCCGGTGTGCCGGCGACGAGGTTCGCTGCCGGCCGCCGGGTTTCGGCGACCCAAGTCCCGGCGCCGGTCGCGGTGACGAGGTAGCCCTCGGCGGTCAGTTGCGCGTACGCCTCGACCACCGTGCCGCGCGCCAGGCCCAGATCGTCGGCAAGACTCCGGGTGCCGGGGAGGCGAGTGCCCGCTGGCAACCGGCCGGAAGCAACTGCCTCGCGCAGCGCGGACTCGATCGACCGGCCCACACCGCTACCCACACCGCCGCCTGCGTCGACGGCGAGGTGCAGGTCGATGCCCAGCGAGCCCCGTCCGGTACCGGTCGCCCGGGAATGTGCCATGGGCCTATTTGATCACCGGTCCTGCCCGCCCCAGTGGGACAGGACCGGTGAAACTCCAACTGTCAGCCGACGCTGACGGCCGACCAGGCCGCGGCGACCGCAGCCTTCTCCGCGCTGTCCGCGCCGTACAGGTCGGTGGCCGCGTTCAGCGTCGCGGTCCGGGCCTGTGCGTACGTCGTACCGCTGGTCATGTACGTGGTCAGCGCCCGGAACCAGATCTTGCCGAGCTTGTCATGGCCGATGCCCGTCAGCGTCGACCCGTTGCAGGTCGGCGAGTTGTGCGGCAGGCCGCCGATCGTCTTCGCGCCGGAGCCTTCGGCGAGCAGGTACGCGAAGTGGTTGGCGATCGCGGACGAGTAGTGCACGTCCAGGTTGCCGACGTCGGAGGTGTAGCAGTCCGGCGACGTGCCGTCCTTGCTCGGCTTGTCCATGAACCGCAGCGCCGGGCGGTCCTTCATGATCTTCTCGCCGATGTAGTAGTCGCCCGGGTCGGTGGGGTTGTTCGCGTAGAACTCCACCATCGTGCCCAGGATGTCGCTGGTGGCCTCGTTCAGGCCGCCGGACTCACCGGAGTACGTGAGGTTCGCGGTGTGCTCGGTGACGCCGTGGGACATCTCGTGGCCGGCCACGTCGATCGACACGAGCGGGCCGGCGGCGACGTTGTCACCGTCCCCGTACGTCATCTGCTTGCCGTCCCAGAACGCGTTCACGTAATTGGTGCCGTAGTGCACGCGGCTCGGGACGCCCTTGCCGTCGCCGAAGATCCCGTTCCGCCCGTGCACGTTCTTGTAGTAGTCGTACGTCGTCGCGGCACCGTAGTGCGCGTCGACCGCCGCACTCGCCCGGTCCGCGTTCGTGCCGGTGCCCCAGTGGTTGTCCGCGTCGGTGAACTTGGTCGGCGTCGGGCACCCGAGCTGCAGGATCTGGCACAGGATCGAGTCGGTCTGGTTCTTCGCGTCGCCGGTCCAGCCGCCACCGCGGGTCGCGTCGGTCAGCGTGAAGCCGCCCGTCGCCGTACTGGTCTCGAGCGGCACGGTCCCGGAGTACAGGCTCTTGCCGTCACCGGTGGCGGTCTCGATGTGCTGCTCGCTGATCAGCTTCGCGCCGGTCAGGGCGTCGACCGTGGTGGTGATGCGGCTCGGCGTGCCGTCCTTCTGGGTGCCGACCGTGGTGACCAGGTAGGCCAGCCGCGGCGCGCCCTTGCGGGCCTCGATCACCAGACTCGGCTTGCCGTCGGCCTTCAGGCCCTTGGCGAGCGCCTTGGCGGTCGCGGTCGCGGCCCCGAGCTTGGGCGTACGGCTGATGTTCGCGCTCCTGCTCAGCGTCAGGGTGGCGCCCTTGAAGGCACCGTTCTTCGCCTGATGCACGACGACGTCACCGCCGAGAACCGGGAGACCCCCGATCGTGCGGTCCATCCGGACGTGGCTGGAGCCGTCCTTGTCGACGATGACGTCCTTGACCACGAACGCGTCGGCCGTCGAGGCCCGCAACGCGGTCAGGTGGCTGGAGACGGCGGCCTTGGCCTTCGCGACGGCCGCGGCGGGTGTGGGGACAGGAGATGCCGTCGGCGCGCCGGTGGCGGTAGATGCGCTGGTCAGTCCGAGGGCGGTGGTGGTCGCCACTGCAGTCGCAGCGGCGAACAGGGCGGATCTGTTCATCCTCGCGCTCCTTGTCAGGTGTCCCGGGGCCTCACGCCCCAGGAACGAGGTGCTGGAACGTTACCGCCCAGTCACCTTCGGTGGCCAGGGGTCGAGAAAAGTTGCCTTTCCGCCCGATCCGCACAGCGCGTGACGGGTTTTGGTCGGCCCGGGGCGATAGCGTCTCGGCATGGCGAAGAGCACACCGGTGATGCTCACCGTGGGGGACCGGGACGTTCGGGTCTCCACTCCTGAACGTGTTGTGTACGAGGCGACCGACTGGGCTGCGGAGGTCACGAAGCTCCAGGTCTGTGAGTACTTCGTCGCCGTGGCACCGGCGTTCATGCACGCGTCCGGCGATCGCCCGGTGGCCCTGGAGCGCTGGCCCGGCGGCTGGCGCGAGGGCATGACGCTGTCGGTGGACGCGGTCGGGCGTCAGACCGGTGACGGGTTCTACTCCAAGCGCCTCCCGAAGGGCGCGCCCGACTGGCTCGAGACCTGCCGGGTACTGACGCCGAACGCGCGCCCGATCGACGAGCTCTGCCTGTCGGAGCCGGCCGCCGCGGTCTGGGCGGCGCAGATGGGCACGCTGACGTTCCACCCGTGGGCGGTCCGCAAGACCGATCTCGACCGGCCCGACGAGCTGCGCCTCGACCTCGATCCGCAGCCCGGCGCGACCTTCACCGACGCCCGCCGGGTGGCCGCCGTCGCCCGCGAGCTGCTCGAGGAGCTGGGCCTGCGCGGCTACCCGAAGACGAGCGGCAACCGGGGCATCCACATCTACGTCCGGATCCGCCCGGAGTGGTCCTTCGACGAGGTGCGGCACGCCGTCATCGGCCTCGGCCGCGAGCTCGAGCGCCGCGACGACGGCGTCACCACCGCCTGGTGGAAGGAGGAGCGCGGCGACGCCTCGATCTTCCTGGACTTCAACCAGAACCTCCGCGACCGGACCGTCGCCGGAGCCTGGTCGCTGCGTCCGCGCCCGGGCGCCCCGGTCAGTACTCCGATGACCTGGGAGCGGCTCGCCGAGGTCGACGACCCGCGCGCGTTCAACCTGCACACCGTCCCGGAGTACCTCGCCGACGGCGACCCGTGGGCCGACATGGACGATACGGCGTACGCGCTCGATCCGCTGCTGCGGCTGTGGGATGAGCTGCCCGGCGGCGAGCTGAACTTCCCGCCCGACTACCCGAAGATGCCGGGCGAGCCGCCCCGCGTGCAGCCGAGCAAGAAGGTCGCCGAGCACTGGGACGAGGACGGGAACCGGATCCCCGACTGAGGTTGTCTGACACTTGGTGCGGCTGTCTCGTCGGATGGGTGTCAACATGTTCATTCGCAAGGAGAGACACCCGTTATGGACGCACGTCTGGATCTGTTCAACAACCCGGTGATCGGCAAGTTCATCAAGCACCTCAACTCGGCGGCCATGGTCGCCACGTCGGTCGGGATCCCGAAGAGCACGCTCGAGCTGCTCGAGCTGCGGGTCAGCCAGATCAACGGCTGCGCGGTCTGCGTCGACATGCACTCGAAGGACCTCGCGCACCACGGCGAGACGCCGGTCCGGATCAACCTGGTCGCGACCTGGCGCGAGGCGACCGTCTACACCGACGCCGAACGCGCCGCGCTCGCCCTCGCCGAGGAGAGCACCCGGATCGCCGACGCCGCCGGTGGCGTCTCCGACGAGGTGTGGCTGAACGCCGCCAAGCACTACAACGAGGAGCAGTTGGCCGGCCTGATCGCGGCGATCGGCGGCATCAACACCTGGAACCGCATCAACATCATCACCCAGCAACCAGCCGGCGACTACGTCCCCGGCCAATGGGGCTAACCCCACCACCCCGGCACGCCCCCGCGGCTCGCACCATTTGAGTGGTTCACCTCGCAGGTTGCCCGTTCCCCTGCCGCATGTGTGGGGTGAAGGGGCAACTTCAGGGGTTAACCACTCAAATGCGCGCGCCCTCGGGCGCGCCGGACGGCGCGGGGTGGGTGGCGCGGCGCGGCGCGGGTCGGGCGGGGTGGGTTAGAGGGTGCGGAGGGCGCCGCCGTCGATTGGGATGATTGCGCCGGTCAGGTACGAGGCGGCGGGGGAGAGTACGAAGGCGGCGACCCGGCCGAACTCGTCCGGGTCGCCGTAGCGGCGCAGCGGGATCGTCTTCTCCGAGGCGCGCCGGACGGCCTCGGGGTCGCCGGACTTGCCGTCCAGCTCCTTCAGGCGGTCTGTGGAGATCCGGCCCGGCATCAGGCCGTTCACCCGGGTGCCGTTCGGGCCGAGCTCGTCGGCGAGCGTCTTCGCGACCATCGCCAGCCCGGGACGCAGACCGTTCGAGATCGCCAGGCCGCTGATCGGCGACTTCACCGACGACGACAGCACGAAGGCGATCGAGGTGTCCTCGGCGCCGGCCCGCGCGACCGCGCGGGCGATCCGCAGCCCGCCCAGGAAGACGCTGTCGAACGCCGCGCGCCAGTGCTCCTCGTCGGTGTCCAGCGCGGTCCCGGCCCGCGGCCCGCCGACGCTGATCAGGGCGCCGTGCAGCTCGCCCCACTTGGCGATCGCGGTCGCGGCCAGCCGCTCCGCGCTGTCCGGGTCGGCGTTGTCGACCGGGATCCCGACCACGTTCCCGCCGAGGGCCGACAGCTCGGCCGCGGCGCGCGTGATCGACTCCTCGTTCCGGCTGGAGATCACCAGCCGGGCGCCTTCGGCGGCGAGGGCCTTCGCGGTGGCGAAGCCCAGCCCGGCGCTGGCGCCGGTGACGATGTAGGTGCGATCGCGAAGTCCTAGGTCCACACCACCATCCTGCCGCACCACACCCGGCCGCGCACCTCGACCGTGGCCGACGGCAAGAATCAGGCGGCAGGACTCAGTAGGCGGACCTGCGGACCGGGGACTCGGCCGTGGTGAGGTGCCATGCGGTGTTCACCAGGCCCAGATGCGAGAACGCCTGCGGGAAATTCCCGAGCATCCGTCCGGACTTCACGTCGTACTCCTCCGCGAGCAGCCCGACGTCGTTGCGCAGGGCAACGAGCTTCTCGTACAGGTCGCGGGCCTCGCCGACCCGCCCGGTCATCGCGAGCGCGTCGGCCAGCCAGAACGAGCAGATCAGGAACGTGCCCTCCTCGTCGTTCAGCCCGTCGTCGGTGTGCTCGGTCAGGTACCGCCGGACGAACCCGTCCGACGCCAGCTCGCGCTGCACCGCGTCGACGGTACCGATCACCCGCGGGTCGTCCGCAGGCAGGAAGCCCACCTGCGGGATCAGCAGCACCGCGGCGTCCAGCGCCTTGCTCCCGTACGCCTGCGTGAACGTGTTCCGGTCCGCGTCGTACGCCTGCTCGCAGACTGCCCGGTGAATCTCGTCCGCGCGGGCCCGCCACTGTTTGGCCGGTCCGCTCAGCCCGAACCGCTCGACCGCCCGCGCGGCCCGGTCGAACGCGACCCACGCCATCACCTTCGAGTACGTGAAGTGCTGGCGCCCGCCGCGAACCTCCCAGATCCCTTCGTCGGGCTGGTCCCACACGTCGTCCAGGTGCCGCATCAGACCGCGCTGCACCTGCCACGCCTCGTCGGTCGCGCCGATCTGCGCCTCCCGGGCGAGCGCGAGTACGTCCATCACCTCGCCGAACACGTCGATCTGCAGCTGTTCGGCGGCCGCGTTCCCGATCCGTACCGGGGCCGACCCGGCGAACCCGGGCAGCCAGCCCGCCTCGAACTCGGTGAGCCGCCGTTCGCCGGTCACGCCGTACATGATCTGCAGGTCCTGCGGGGAGCCCGCGATCGCGCGCAGCAGCCAGTCCCGCCAGGCCTCCGCCTCGTCGGTGTAGCCGGCGCGCAGCATCGCGGACAGCGTCATCGTTGCATCGCGCAACCAGCAGTACCGGTAGTCCCAGTTCCGCGCGCCGCCCAGTGCTTCCGGGAGCGAGGTGGTCGGCGCCGCGACGATGCCGCCGGACGGTGCGTAGGTCAGCGCCTTCAGCGTCAGGATCGAACGCGTGACCTCCTCGCTGAGCTCGGTGGTGCTCGTACTGCGGCCGATCCAGTCCGTCC
Organism: Kribbella sp. NPDC048928; assembly: GCF_043197975.1. Lineage (NCBI taxonomy): Bacteria > Bacillati > Actinomycetota > Actinomycetes > Propionibacteriales > Kribbellaceae > Kribbella > Kribbella sp. NPDC048928. Next base: position 786,831 of record NZ_JBICUC010000003.1, read on the forward strand.
AGAACGTCTCCGTCGGCTGGAGCGCGGCCAGCGCGTCCGTGGCCTTCGGTACCGGGTGGTGCGACGGATGCCAGGTCAGCACGAACCAGGCACGGTCGCCGGTGGAGACCCGGAAGTCGCCGTACGTCGTGAGATCGCGCCCGTACTGGTGGACGTCGGACCGCAACGAGACCGCATCCGGTCCGGCGATCGCGTCGATCTGCCCGTCGGAGCGGCGTACCCACGGAACGACGTGACCGTAGTCGAACCGCAGCTTCAACTCGGAGCGCATCTCCACGGAACCGCTGATGCCTTCGACGATCCGGACGACGTCCGGTGCGGCATCGCGCGGCGGCATGAAGTCGATGACCCGCACCGAACCGGTCGGCGTCGACCACTCGGTCTCCAGGACCAGCGTGTCGCCGCGGTAGTGCCGGCTGCTGACCGCGTCGGCGTCCCGGGGCGCGATCCGCCAGTGTCCGTTGTCGTCGGTGCCGAGCAGCGCGGCGAAGCACGCGGGGGAGTCGAACCGCGGGAAGCACAGCCAGTCGATCGATCCCTGCTTCGACACCAGTGCGGCGGTCTGCAGGTCACCGATCAGCGCATAGTCCTCAATCCGGCGCTCCGGCACGGGCCGCGGGTCGCTCGACGAGTTCGCTGTCGGCCGGCGTGTCTCCCGAGCTGCCATTCGGCCCTCCCTGTTTGGTGAAGTAGACGAGACCACCGAGCGCGAGCAGCGCGAAGAAGAACCACTGCAGCGCGTAGAAGAAGTGGGGACCGTCGTCGATCTCCGGACCCGGGAACCCGCTGAACGCCGGGTCGTTGGCGGGATCCTGCTTCGTCACCTGCAGGTAGCCGTCGTACAGGTCGAGCCCGAGGACCTTCGCGTAGTCGGGTCCGTTGATGAGTCGTGCCGTACCGCCGTCGGGAACACCGCCGTTCGTGTGGCCGCCGCGCTCGCTGCGCTGCAGGCGGCCGGTCACGGTCACCTCACCTGTCGGTACGGCAGGAACGTGCAGCGGCATCAGCTCGGAGTCCTGACGGGCGATGAACCCGCGGTCGACGAGCACCGCCTTCCCGTCCGCGAGCACCAGCGGCGTGACGATCTCGAACCCCGGCTTGTCCTCGACGTTGCGGTACTTCAGCACGATCTGCTTCGAGGCGTCGTACCGCCCGGTGGCGATCGCGGTCCGCCATGCGTGCTGGTCGCCGACCACGCCCGGTGCGCCGACGATCCGGTCGATCGGCGCCGGCTGCGCGGCCAGGTTCGTCCGGGTCACCTCGTTGCGCGCCTTGCGCTCGTCGAGCCGGTGCAGCTGCCAGCGGCCGAGGGCTACACAGGCGGCAGCGAGCAGCAGGACCGCCAGCGCGGCGGTGATCCAGCGGATGTTCATCAGACGACCCACGTCTCGAACTTAAGCCATCGCCTGAAACCGCCGACGCCCGGCACGTACGCTGGGGGGATGACGGCGATCCAGCAAGCGACGCGGACGGGCCTGGCGGACCGGTACGGCCGGGTTGCCACCGACCTCAGGGTGTCCCTCACGGATCGCTGCAACCTGCGCTGCACGTACTGCATGCCCGAGGAAGGCCTGGACTGGCTCGCGAAGCCGGAGCTGCTCACCGACGACGAGGTCGTCCGCCTGGTGTCGGTGGCCGTGACGCAGCTGGGCGTGCACGAGATCCGCTTCACCGGCGGCGAACCGCTGCTGCGCCGCGGCCTGGTCGACATCGTCGGCCGGACGACGCGGCTCACGCCCCGCCCCGAGGTGTCACTGACCACGAACGGGATCGGCCTTGCCCGGCAGGCGAAAGCGCTGAAGGAAGCCGGTCTGGACCGGGTGAATGTGAGCCTCGACACCGTCGATGCGGACACGTTCAAGACGCTGACCCGGCGGGACCGGCTGAAGGACGTGATCGCGGGGCTCGAGGCCGCACACGAGGCGGGTCTGACCCCGGTGAAGGTGAATGCGGTCCTCATGCGCGGCGTGAACGACGCACAAGCGCCGCAATTGCTGGAGTTCTGCCTCGAACGCGGTTACGAACTGCGGTTCATCGAGCAGATGCCGCTGGACGCCCAGCACGGCTGGGACCGCGCGACGATGATCACCGCCGAGGAGATCCTCGACCGGCTCACCGAGCGGTTCCACCTGACGCCGGACGACGCGTCCAAGCGCGGGAGCGCCCCGGCGGAGTCGTTCCTGGTCGCGGGCGGTCCGCAGACGGTCGGCATCATCGCCTCGGTCACGCGGCCGTTCTGCGGCGACTGCGACCGGGTCCGGCTGACCGCCGACGGTCAGGTCCGGGACTGCCTGTTCGCGCGCACCGAGTCCGACCTGCGGACGGCCCTGCGGGCCGGCGCCGACGACGACGAACTGGCGGGCCGCTGGCGGCGCGCGATGGCCGGCAAACTGCCGGGCCACGGCATCAACGACCCGAGCTTCCTGCAACCGTCCCGGCCGATGTCTGCCATCGGCGGTTGATCGGCGGCGACGCTCTCACACCGGCCTAATCCGGAAATATAGTTTTTCGCAATCCGGTGGGCGTGTGCGCTCGACATTCACCGAGTGAATGGTTCGACCTCGCGCAGGAATGACCGGCGCTCCAGGAAGTCGGACAAGCTCGCCTTGTGTTCGTCACAGGCCAGCCAGGTCTTGCGCCGGTCCGGGGTGTGGATCTTCGGGTTGTTCCAGCGCAACGCCCAGGTCGCAGCGTTGCCACACCCCCTGGCTGAGCAGGTGGTCGGCGCCTCCGGAACGTTGTCATCGGTCATCCGCGGCTGCCATTCCTCTGCATTCCTGATGTCTCAACAATCAATAACCGGGGCAAAATGAAGCGACGTCGGACAGCCACGGGGGGAGCCGTCCGACGCCGCATCAAGTCCCTGAATTCCACTACGAACTTCAGAGCACGCGGGAGATTCTGACACGAATCAGTCCAAATTTTCCAGTCCCGGCCAAGATCACTTTTCGGTGTCGGTGGAACGGTCCTGAATCGGCTCGTCGGCGGCCGGTACGACGACCGCCGGACGGTCCCCGATCGCCGGTCGTGCGGGGGCGATGTAGGCGTTGTCGTTGGTCTGTTTCGTGGACCCGTGGGAGTTCGCCAGCACCACGGCGACGTACGGCAGCACGATCGCCCCGACCACGAACCCCCAGCGCCACGGCGACGGCGTGACGACGGCAAGGATGAAGCAGACCACCCGGATCGACATCGTCCAGGCGTACTTCGCGATCCGGCTGTCCAGATCCTCGGAGTGGCCGCGTTGTGCACTCGTCACCGAAATAACCGCCGCGCCGCTCCGCTCATGGCGTCTCGACATCTATCCTCCTCACCAAGAACAACGGTACGCCGCGCCGCCCGCCCCGGCGCATCCAGGCTGCAGAAGAGAGGAATGTCATGAGCGATCGGACCTATCGGGTCACCGAGATTGTGGGCACCTCCAAAGAGGGCTTGAACCAGGCGATCACCAACGGGCTGGAGCGGGCCGGCGAGACCCTGCGGCACCTCGACTGGTTCGAGGTCACCGAGATCCGCGGGCACCTCGTCGACAACCAGGTCGACCACTACCAGGTCGGGATGAAGGTCGGCTTCCGCCTCGAAGACTCCTAAGTCGGAAACCCACGCCCTGGTGGGATAGCGTTCCTCCGACCGACGACGTGAGGAGGGCTTGTGGGCAGGTCTGTGCTGGTGACCGGAGGCAACCGGGGCATCGGGCTGGCGATCGCGACCGCGTTCAAGGAGGCCGGTGACGAGGTCGCCGTGACCTACAACTCCAGCCCGCCGCCGGACGGCTTCCTCGGGGTGAAGTGCGACATCACCGACCAGGAGCAGGTCGACGCGGCGTTCGACACGATCGCGGAGCAGCACGGGCCGGTCGAGGTGCTGGTGGCGAACGCCGGCATCACCCGCGACACGCTGCTGCTGCGGATGTCCGACGACGACTGGGACCAGGTCCTGCAGACCAACCTGACCGGTTCGTTCCGGGTCGCCCGCCGGGCGGCGAAGGGCATGCTGCGGCTGCGCAAGGGCCGGATCGTGTTCATCTCCTCGGTGGTCGGCCTGCTCGGCTCGCCGGGACAGGTGAACTACGCGGCCAGCAAGTCCGGCCTGATCGGGATGGCGCGCTCGATCGCCCGCGAGCTGGGCAGCCGTGGCATCACCGCGAACGTGGTCGCGCCGGGCTTCGTCGAGACCGACATGACCGCGGTGCTGCCGGAGGAGACCCAGAAGCAGTACCTCGGCCAGATCCCGCTCGGCCGCTTCGGGCTCACCGAGGAGATCGCGAACGCGGTCCGCTGGCTGGCGTCCGAGGAGGCCGGCTACATCACCGGCGCGGTGCTTCCGGTCGACGGCGGCATCGGCATGGGTAACTGAAACTTCATCTGGCACTTTTCTGGAAAGGGACAGGCCGGTGGGCATCCTCGACGGCAAGCGCATCCTGGTCGCGGGCGTCACGCTCGACACCTCGATCGGTTTCGCGACCGCGAAAGTGGCGCAGGAGCAGGGCGCGACCGTGCTCATCTCGAACTTCGGCCGCGCGCTGAGCATCACCAAGCGGATCGCGAAACGCCTTCCCGTCGAGCCGCCGGTGCTCGAGCTGGACGTCACCGATCCCGAGCACCTGGCGGCGCTGCCGGACGCGGTCCGCGAGCACGTCGACGGGCTGGACGGCGTCGTGCACTCGATCGCGTACGGGAACCCGGAGACGATCCTCGGCGGCAAGTTCCTGGACGGACCGTGGGACGACGTGGCGCAGGCCGTGCACGTGTCGGCGTACAGCCTGAAGTCGCTCGCGGTGACCTGCGCGCCGCTGATGAGCCGCGGCGGCAGCGTGGTCGGGATGACGTTCGACGCGACCGTGGCCTGGCCCGGATACGACTGGATGGGGGTCGCCAAGGCGGCGCTCGAGTCCACCAGCCGGTACCTGGCGCGCGATCTCGGCGCGCAGGGCATCCGGTGCAACCTGGTCTCGGCCGGCCCGCTGAAGACGCTGGCCGCGAAGGCGATTCCGGGCTTCGAGAAGTTCGAGGAGCCGTGGCTGGACAAGGCCCCGCTGGGCTGGGACCCGTCCGACCTGGAGCCGACCGGCCGCACCATCGTGGCGCTGCTCAGTGACTTCTTCCCGGCGACCACCGGCGAGATCGTGCACGTCGACGGCGGCTACCACGCGATGGGAGCGTAGTGGCAACGTCCCTGGTAGAGCTCCGCGTTCTCGACGGCGCCAACCTGTACTTCAGTCGTGCCGCGGTGAAGCTGACGCTGGACCTGTCGGCGCTCGTGGACGCGCCGGCACCGGCCGCGAAGGCGTACGCGCAGGCGATCGGTCTCGGTGCGACCCGTCCGGGCCGGATCGGGTCCGGTTTCCGGCAGCGGTTCGCGATCCGGGTCGTCGGTCACGTCGTCCGGCGGATCGCGCGCGAGGCGGGCATCGGACGGATCGGTGTCCGGGTGCGCCCGGAGTCCGACGTACGGCGGCTCGTGGTCGCGTTCCCGTGGGCGCACGAGGGACGCGCGCGGGCGCTCGGCGCGGCGATCGTCGAGGTCCTGGATGCGTTCGGTGCCGACGAGCTGTCCGGCCTGATGGGGACGGTGGGCGAGCGAGTGCGGGACGAGCCGCCGGGCAACCCGCCGCCGACGCTGCGGCCGAAGGTGCCGGTCGTCGCGGTCACCGGCACGAACGGCAAGACCACCACCTCGCGGATGATCGCGCACATCGGCCGGGCCGCCGGGCTGCACGTCGGCTGGTCGAGCACCGACGGCGTGTACTTCGACGGCGAGCTGGTGAAGTACGGCGACTTCTCCGGGCCGAGCGGCGCCGGACAGGTGCTGTCCCAGCCGGGCATCGAGCTCGCGGTCACCGAGACCGCCCGCGGCGGGATCCTGCGCCGCGGCATCGGCATCGCGTACAACGACGTGTCGGTGGTCACCAACGTCACCGCGGACCACCTCGGCCTGGGCGGGATCGACACCGTCGACCAGCTCGCCGAGGTGAAGGCGGTGATCACGCAGATCACCCGGCCGCGCGGCTGGTGCGTCGTGAACGGCGACGACCCGCGGACCTTCGCGATGCGGCTCGGTTCGCCGGCCAAGTGCTGGGTGTTCTCGCGGGACCCCGACTCGCCGTCGATCCGGAGCGTGCTCGACGAGGGCGGCCGGGCGACGGCCGTGCTCGACGGCTTCGTCACCGTGCTGGACAACGCGCGTGACCCGGAGCCGTTGCTCAAGGTGGTCGACGTGCCGATGACGCTGTCCGGGCTGTCGCACTACAACGTCGAGAACACGCTGGCGGCGGCCTCGGCCGCGCTCGGGCTCGGGTTGCCGCGGGCCGCGGTGATCGAAGGGCTGAGTACGTTCGCGCCGAACGAGAACAACCCCGGCCGGATGAACATGTACTCGCTGCGCGACTTCACGGTGATCATCGACCTCGCGCACAACGAGGCCGGGCTGGAGGCGCTGCTCGAGATCATGAACGGCGTCCGGCCCACGGACGGCCGGCTGCTGCTCGCGATGGGCTCGCCGGGCGACCGGTCCGACGACATGGTCGCGACGCTCGGCGCGATGGGCGCCCGGGCGGCCGATCGGGTGACGATCGGGCACAAGAGCGACTACCTGCGCGGGCGGCCGCCGGCGGAGCTCGAGGCGGTGTTCCGGGAGGGTGCCGCGTCGGTCGGCGTGGACGACGTACCGGCGTTCCCGACCGAGCTGGAGGCGACGCAGGCACTGGTCTCGGAGGCCCGGCCGGGCGATGTGGTGGCAGTGATGTCTCTGCAGGATCGGGCGAGTCTTGACGCCTGGTTGCGGTCCGAGGGAGCTACTGTCGACACACCGGAGATCTTGAAGAGCAAGGTCGAAAGAGCCCAGCACTAGCTCCATCCGCCCCCTTGGCCGGGATGGTTGGGGTGGAACGGGGTTGTGATGCGCTACCTGTGGTCGATTCCGGCCGCGGTGGTCGCCTGGTTCGTGGGCGGCTTCTCCGCGACGTACCTGAAGGGGCTCCCGGAGGGTACGACGGCGTTCGTGCCGGCGCGGATCGACCTGCTGGTACTCGGAGGCTTCGCCGGCGGTGTGCTCGCGGGGCTGCTGATCGGGCGCGTCCGGATCGCTGTACCGCTGGTTCTGGTCGTTGCCGCGGGCATGTGGTGGGCGACCGGGACCTCGTTCGGCCAGCGGGACCTGCTGATCACGTTGCTCGTGGCAAGCGCTCTCGGTGCGTTCTTCGGTGCCCTCGGCACCAGAAGCTCGGTGCTCGCGGCGTTCGCCCTGGCGCTGCCGGTCGCTTGGACCGCGATGCGTCCGGCCGAGCAGCTGGGGGACTGGCGCTGGTTGTGGCAGCTGAACGGTCTGCTGGTCGGCGCCGGGCTCGCGTTGCTGCTCTACATCGCGTGCTGGAAGCGCGGCTGGCGTTCGGCCGGGTCGTGGATCCCGCTGACCGGGTTCTACCTGGTGTGTTTCGCCGCGGTCGAGTCCGTACGGCTGGTCAGCCAATCGTCCGGCAAGCCGATGGACGCGGTTGGCGACGCGTCGACCGAGGCGTTCTTCCAGTCGTTCGCGCCGATGCTGCGCGAGTACTGGCCGTGGATGGTGGTCGGCGTGCTGCTGGCGATCCCGATGGTTGTGCTCAAGCTCCGCGCCCTGCCGCCACCCCCGCCGGCTCCGGACCCGTACGCCGAACGCTCCAACGACGCCGTACTGTCCGACGACCTCGACTGGATCGACCAGGTGGAGCCCCGCCGCCGGCTGCTGCCGCGCCGCGACCCGGTCAGCTGACCATCGCCTCGATCCCGTCGAGGAGCCGGGCGAGACCGAACTCGACGATCCGATCGGGTGCGGACGCCGCGTACTCGGCCGGTCCGAAGCGGGCGATCATTGGGAGGTCCTGCGTGGTCAGGACGTCGTTGATCGCCTCCTGCCTGGCCTTCGTCCAGTCGTCGCGGGTGCTGCGCCGGATCGCCTCATGCTCCGCGTGCAGGCCGAGCGCGGCGCCCTGCAGTTGCGTGCTCAGCACGATCGCGGTCTGGGTCATCACCTCGAACGGCAGCCCGAGACCGTCGAGTGCCCGAATCCGCCAGTCGGTGTAGCGGAACAGGTTGGGTGCGAGCGGCGGGCGGGTGGTGTTGGCGACCAGGCGGGCGACCCATGGATGACGCAGATACACCGACCACTCGATGCGTACCGACAGCTCCAGTTTCGCGCGCCAGCCGTCCGGTCCCGGCTCGGGCAACGGCTGTTCGCCGAACACTTTGTCGACCATCAGGTTGATCAGTGCCTCGCGTCCGGGGACATGCCGGTAGAGCGACATGACGCTCGAATCCAGTGCGACCGCCACGGCGCGCATCGAGACCGCGTCGGCGCCGCCGCGGTCGCCCAGCGCGATCGCCGCGTCGACGATCGCACCGGTCGCAAGCCCGGACCCCGAGTCGGGCCCGGAGTCGGGCCCGGAGTCGGAGGTGCGGCCGAACGTCTGGGGAGCGGGCACCTCGGCGGACCGCTGCCGGTGCGCCTTCGACCGGCACGCCTGGCTGCAGTACCGGCGCGGCCGGCCGCGGCCGGAGGCCCTGACCGGAAGTACCTTGGCGCACACCTGACACGTCTCCACACCCCACCACCCTTCGTGACGAAATACTAGTCGAGCTTAATTTCGTTCCGCCATCTCATCGGATGGTGGAGTTATCTCCACCGGTGAAAGTAGGCGTGCCACACCAGTTTCGTCACGCTCTGTTGCGTACGGTGTAAGCATGATTCGTACACCATACGCACCCGCCGTCGAGCTCGACGATGTCGTCAAGACGTACGGCGAGGGCGCCGGCGCGGTGACCGCACTCGACCACGTCTCGATCGCGTTCCCCGCGCAGAGCTTCACCGCCGTGATGGGCCCGTCCGGCTCCGGCAAGAGCAGCCTGCTGCAGTGCGCCGCCGGCCTCGACCGCCCGACCTCCGGGACCGTCACCGTCGACGGGACCGAACTGACCGGACTCGACGACCGCACGCTCACCAAGCTGCGCCGCGAGCGTCTCGGTTTCGTGTTCCAGGCGTTCAACCTGCTGCCGACGCTGACCGTCCGGCAGAACGTCGTCCTGCCGCTCGAACTCGGCCGCCGTCGCGTCGACTCCGCGGCCGTGGATCAGTTGCTGGCCCGGCTCGGGCTCGGGGAACGGACCACGCACTACCCGAGCGAGCTGTCCGGTGGTCAGCAACAGCGCGTCGCGATCGCCCGCGCGGTGCTCGCCGGCCCGGCGGTGATCTTCGCCGACGAGCCGACCGGCGCACTGGACACCAACGCCGCGGCCGAAGTGCTCGCACTGCTGCGGGAGTCCGCGGCACGCCAGACGATCGTGATGGTCACCCACGACCCGGTCGCGGCGTCGTACGCCGACCGCGTGGTGTTCTTCGCCGACGGCCGGATCGCGGACGTGATGGAGGAACCGGTCGCCGAGGCAGTCGCCACCCGGATGACCCAGCTCGGCGCCCGCGCGCGGGTGGCTGGAGGTGCGCACCGATGATTCGCCTGGCTGTACGCACGGTGCGCCGGCGCTGGACGTCGTACCTCGCCTCCGGTGCTGTGCTGCTCGCAGGGACCGCTCTGCTGACCGCGTTCGCGTTGCTGCTCGAGACGGGTCTGTCCCCGGCCGCGCAGGGCTCCGACACCCTCGTGCTGTTGCCGGTGATCCTCGGCAGCTGGACCGTCCTGATCGTCGGATTCGGCGTGGTGTCGACGATCGCTCTGACGGTCCAGCAACGCGAGCGCGAACTCGCCCTGCTGCGTTCGCTCGCGGCGACCAGCGGTCAGGTGCGTGGCGTCGTCATCACCGAGATCCTCGTGGTCGCGGTACCGATGATTGCCGTCGGCATCGTTCCGGGTCTCGGGCTCGGCGCGCTGGTGCTGTCCCGGCTGACTGCCGTTGGCATCGCGCCGGACGGACTGGGCCCGCAGATCGGCGGCCTGACCCTCGGCGGCGGGTCGGCACTTGCCGCTGTGACCGCGGTCGTTGCGGCGATCGTCGCCAGCCGGCGTGCGGGCGCCGTACCGCCGGTCCGTGCCCTGGCTGATGCCGCACTGACTCGTGGTCCTGCGCTCGGCCGGATCCGCCGGCGCGCAGGCCTGGTGGTGGCCGGCGTCGGCGCCGCGCTGAGCATCACGACGTTCTTCATGCCGAACGGCCCGATGCTGTCGAGCACTGCGGGACCGGCCGGTGTGGCGGTCGCGGTCGGCCTCGCGCTGCTGAGCCCTGCGATGATTCCCGCGCTCGGGCGGATCGCCGGTCGACTGTTCGACGCGCCGCTGCAGCTCGCCGGACGCACCCTGCTGACGCAGCCAGGTCGCGCGGCGGTCGTGGTGGCGCCCCTGGTGCTGCTGATCGGGATCGCGACCGGAACCCTTTACCAGCAGACCACCGAGGACAGCGTGCACCAAGGCGTCCACGAGCCTGGCGACGTGGCGTCGTTGTCGTCGGTGAACTACCTGATCGTCGCGATGATCGTGGCGTTCTGCTCGATCCTCGTCCTGAACACGCTGATCGCGGCCACCCGGCGCCGACGCCGCGAATTCGGCCTGCTGCGACTGACCGCTGCGACACGGAGCCAGGTGATCCGGATGGTGATCGCCGAGACGCTGCTGACCGGCGGGCTCTCCACGGTCCTCGGTACGGTCGCGGCCGCAGCCACGATCGCGCCGTACAGCATGGTGCGGACCGGGGGACTGCTGCCGCACGGCTCGGTCTGGATCTACCTGACCGTGGTCGCCGGGGCCTTTGTCCTCGCGTTCCTCGCCACGCTGCCGACCACCGTGCGCACGCTCTGGACCCCGCCGGTCGAGGCGCTGGTCGCCTAGCGGTCAGGCCGGCGCGGGTTCGGTGGGTTCGGCCTCCTCGTCCGGCTGGACGAAGTCGGGGTCGCCGCCCTCGTCACCGGAGCGCGCGCCGGCCTGGGCGAGGTGCGAGACCGACTCGAGCTCGGCCAGTACCGACTGGTGCTGGTCGACGCACAGGACCACGAGATCGCCCGGGTTCGAGCGGTTCAGCGCATGCCGTACGGCGTCCAGTTCGTCGAGCACGAGATCGACCTGCCGGCACCGCGCCCCGGCCGCCATCGCCTGGCGGACTCCGACCTCGACGAGCTTGGCCAGCTCGCCGCGCTTGCGGCCACGCAGCCGGGCGTCCTCCCGGACGACCACCACGTCGAAGTGCTGCGCCGCGACCTCACCGAGCTCGCGGATGTCGTCGTCGCGACGGTCGCCCGCGGTCGCCACCACACCGATCCGGGACGGCCGACCGGCCTCCGAGGACGCGTTCAGACTCTCGCCGAGCCGGTCGACGAAGTCGCCGAGCATCCGCATCGCGGGTGCGTTGTGGCAGTAGTCGACGATCACGCTGCGGCCGTCGACGTCGATCTCGTTGAGCCGGCCGGGCGACAGGTAGTACGACGTGCTGAACGTCCGCAGCCCCTGCCGGATGTCGTGCAGCGGCGCGCCGGCCGCGAACGCCGCCGCGGCCGCTGCCATCGTGTTCTGTACGTTCATCATCGCCCGCCCGCCGAACGTTGCCGGGAGCAAGTGTGTCCAGGCGAGCTGCATCGCCCGCCGGCCGTGCTTTACCACGATCATGTCGCCGAGGTCCGAGCGCTCCAGCACCACAGCCCGGCCACCGCGGCGGCAGTGCCCCTCGATGTAGTCGCGGACCTCGCTGCCCGGTTCGGCCATGCTGAACCAGACGACCTGCCCCGAGCACTTCCGGCGCATCTTCCGGACCAGCGGGTCGTCGGCGTTGAGTACGGCGTACCCCGTCCGCGGGACCGCCTCGACGAGCACGGACTTCACGTCAGCGAGCTGCTCGAGCGTGTCGATCCCGCGCAGCCCGAGGTGGTCCGGCTGGACGTTCAGGACGACCGCGACGTCGTTGCGCTCGTACCCGAGCCCCTCGCGCAGGATCCCGCCGCGCGCCACTTCGAACACCGCGAAGTCGACCCGCGGGTTCTGCAGCACCATCCGCGCGGACTTCGGCCCGGACGCATCCTGCCGGATCACCAGCCGTTCGTCGATCACGATGCCGTCGGTGGACGTCATCCCGACCTTGCGGCCCATGCCCTTGAAGACATGGCTGATCATCCGCGACGTGGTGGTCTTGCCGTTGGTCCCGGTGACCGCGACGATCGGGATCCGGCTGGTCGCGCCGGGCGGGAACAGCATGTCCACCACGGGTTTCGCGATGTACTGCGGTTCGCCGATCGTCGGGTTCGTGTGCATCCGGAAGCCGGGCGCCGCGTTCACCTCGCAGATCGCGCCGCCGGTCTCACGCACCGGCTGGGTGATGTCGGGGCAGATGAAGTCGATGCCGGCGATGTCGAGCCCGATCATCCGGGCGGCTTCCTCGGCGATCTCGACGTTCTCCGGGTGCGCCTCCCAGGTCCGGTCGATGGAGATGCCGCCGGTGGACATGTTGCCGGTGAGGGTGAGCTTCACCATCACGTCCTCGGGCGGTACGTCGTCCAGCTCGAACCCCTGGTCGCGAACCAGAGCTCGTGCCGCATTGTTGATCGTGATCCGGGTCAGGATCTTCTCGTGCCCGACGCCGCGGCGCGGATCGGCGTTGGTGATGTCAACGAGTTCGGCGACGGTGTGGACGCCGTCGCCGACCACGTGCGCGGGCACGCGCTCGGCGATCGCCTCCATCCGGCCGTTGATGATCAGGCACCGGTAGTCCTTGCCGGTGACGAAGTTCTCCACGATCACGTACCCGCGCCGGGACTGCTCGGCCGCGATCGGGAACGCCTCGCGGACCGCGTCGGCGTCCAGCAGGTTCAGGCAGACGCCGCGCCCGTGGTTGCCGTCGAGCGGCTTGCACACCACGGGATAACCGATCTTGTTCGCGATGGTGACGGCCTCGTCGACCGTACGGATCGACTCCGACCGCGGCACCGGCAGCCCGGCCGAGGCGAGCAGCCGCGTGGTCAGGTCCTTGTCGCTCGCGACGTCGACCGCGATCGATCCGGTCTCGGACGTCATCGTGGCCCGGATCCGCTTCGCGTGCACGCCCTGCCCGAGCTGCACCAGGCTCGCCTTGTTCAGCCGGATCCACGGGATGTCCCGGGAGACCGCCTCGTCGACGATCGCCTGCGTCGACGGGCCGAACGCGGTCCGCTCGGCCTGCTTGATGAACCGCTCCAGCTCCTGCGTGAAGTCGAACGCCGACGGTCCGTTCTTCGTTTGGGGCTCGACGAGGTTGTTCACGAACCGTACGGCCAGCTCGCCCGCGGCCAGCCCGACCGCTTCGTCGGCGTACGCGTAGGTGATGTTGTAGATGCCCGGCGAGCCCTTCACCTGCCGCGTCTTGCCGCGGCGCATGTCGTGACCGGCCTCCTGCTGGAGCTGCAGCGAGACGTGCTCGGCGATGTGGCCGAGCCAGGTGCCCTCGTGGAGCCGCTCGATGAAGCCGCCGCGGCGGCCGCGCGAGCAGTGGTGCTGGTCGAGGCGCGGGAGGTCGGCGAGCAGTCGCTCGGTGAAGCCGGGGATGGTGTTCGACGGGAACTGCTCCAGCGAGCCGAGATCGACGACCAGATGGATCGCGGGTTCGTAGCTCCAGACGTTCGGCCCGCGATAGACGCGGGTCTCGATGATCTTCAGGTCAGGGGCAGGCGAAGGTGTGGTGCTGTCGGTCATGGAGTGTCACTGTTCTGGTTGCAAGCGGTCGGGGAGTTCGGGTCCGGCGCCGGCCGCCTGTGCTGGTCTGCTCAGGGGCTCGGTCGCCTCCGGTCTGGACTCCTCGGCCATTGGCGATACGGCGGGGCGCTTCGCCGTCCGGCGTCCCGCCCGCCGCTTGCGCTCCGCGTAGTAGCGCGGCGACACGCCCTCGGCGGCGATCTCCTTGGCCAGCTTGCGCAGGTCGGCCTCGGCGGCCGCCAGTTCGGCGATCTCCTCGGCCGGCGGCTGCGGACCGTACGACAGCAGCACCCGGTTCTGCAGATCGAACGTCGCGGTGGCCGGCAGCACGTGCAGGACGACACCGGAGGCGAGGATCGGCTCCGATCGCTTGGCGTTGTGGGCGTTCGACGTGATGTGGGTGCCGTCGAAGATCGTCACCGCGCCGCGGCCGACGACCTCGAGATGGGTGCCGCGGACAACCGCCGCGGTGTCCTCGTCGACGCCGATGCCGAGCAGGCCGGGGGACTGCGCGACCAGCGACAGCAGGCGGCCGTACCGGTTCCGCTGGGCGAAGTGCTGGTCGACGATCGCGCCCTGCACCAGGCCGAGGCCGCCGGACAGCTGGCTCATCCGCTGCCGCGGGGTCGCACCGGAGCGGCCGAACGCGATCATGTGCTCCGCGAGGATGCTGGCGCCGGCCGACGTACCGCCGACGGCTGCCCCGCGCGCGTGCGCGGCCGTCACCGCACGGCCGAACGCAGTACCGGTCACGACCCCCGCGAGCTTGAGCTGGTTGCCTCCGGTCATGAAGATCCCGGTCGCGTCGTTCAGCGCGGCGATCACGGCTGGGTCGTCGGCGTCCTCCCGGGTCTCCGGGCGGACGCCGACCACACTCTCGGCGCCGAGCGCCGCGAACAGCGCCCGGTACACGTCGATGACGTCGGGGCCGAGCGCGGACGCCGTGGGCACCACGACGATCCGCGCCTTCGACCCACCGGCGGCCGCGACGAACTCCTGCAGCACCGTGCGCTTCTTCAGCTTGTCCTCGGCGCCGCCGATGGCGAACAGGGCACCCGGCCCACCCTGCAGTTCTGACATAAGCGGAATGGTAGGTGCTACCTACCTCAGTGACCGAACGTGAACCAGTTCAGGTTGACGAAGTCGGCCGGCTGGCCGCTCGTGAACGTGATGTAGACATCGTGGGTGCCGGTGACGGTGGACATATTCGCGGGGACGGTTCGCCAGGACTGCCAGCCGCCGGTGTTGCCGATCGCGAAGCTGCCGATCGGAGCGTTCGACCTACTGTCCAGGCGTACCTCGACCAGGCCGCTGACCCCGCCCGCGGCGCCGGACGCGACCCGGGCCACGAACTGCGTCGCCGGCGTGCTGCCGAAGTCGATCCCGCGGTACAGCGCCCAGTCGCCGTTGCCGATCTGCATCAGGTTCTGGCCGCCGCCGGTGTCGGTCGTGGTCTCCACGCCCATCCCGGACTGCTGGCTGGACGCCTCCGCCTGCAGCGTTCCGTACGCGGAGGAGCCGCCGGGCGGGGGAGTCGTCGTACCGCCATCGCCCTTCGTCGACACGGCCACGTAGTCGACGACCATCGGCTTGTCCGGGATCGTCGAGGCGCGCGGGGTCGGCCCGTTCAGCGCGTCCGGGAACGCGCCGCCGATCGCGAGGTTCAGCAGGACGAAGTACCCCGCGTGCGAGGTCATGTTCGCCCACGTGTCGGCCGGGAACTGGCTCTGGCTGAGCGAGTGGAACTGCTGCCCGTCGACGTACCACCGGAGCTGATTCGGTGCGACGGAGGTGTCCCACTCGAACCGGTAAGTGTGGAACGCCGACTGGCAGGTCGAGCCGGGGCAGGCACGGTTCGCGCCGAGGCCGGTGGTCTCGTTGCACGGGCCGCCCGGGTTCACGCCGCAGTGCAGCACGCCCCAGACCGAGTTGATCCCGTTGACGTTCTCCATGATGTCGAACTCGCCGATGCCCGGCCAGTTCCAGTAGTTGCCGCGGTACGGCGCACCGAGCGCCCAGAACGCCGGCCAGTACCCGAGCGCGGCGTCGCCGGTGACGTTCGGCATCTGGATCCGGCTCTCGATCGCCAGCACCCCTCCGGCCGGCGGTTTGAAGTTCGAGCGCTGGGACTCGATCCGGCCCGACGTCCAGTTGCCGGATGCGTCCCGGCGGGGCGTGATCTTGAGGTTCCCGGCGCCGTCGAGGGACAGGTTGTTCGTGCTGTTGGTGTAGTTCTGGATCTCGCCGGTACCCCAGTTCCCGGGGCCGCCCGGGTAGCCGTGGCCGGTGTCGATGATCCAGTTGGAACCCGACGGCAGGGTGCCGTTGGCTCCGTTGAAGTCGTCGCTCCACACCGTCGTCCAGTCGGCGGGTGGGGTGGGAACGTTCGCCTCCGCGGCGACGCCGAGAGAGACGACGGCGAGGAGTGGGGCGATCAGGGCGATTGCGATGGGGCGGACACGCATGCTGACCTCCAGGGGCGGTGGATGAGGCCAATGTGAGCGCTCTCACGCACCCTGTCAACAGCCAGGCCCTGTCTGGTGGTCCAGACAGGACCTAGTCACAGCTCCGTTCGGTACACGGTCGAGCTGCGCCGGACCTTCATGCCGAGGCGTTCGTACATGGCGAGCGCGCCGGTGCCGGAGTGCGTCCAGAGCGTCAGCGTCTGCCTGCCCTGCCGGCCCATTTCGAGCGCCGCGTAGGTCAGCAGCGCGCGGGCCAGTCCGCGGCCGCGGAAGTCACTCCGTACGGCGAGCTGGTCGACGTACCCGTCGGGGGAGTCCGGGAGGTCCAGACTGATCACGGCGCCGACGACCTCGTCACCCGCGACCGCGACCGGGGACAGCGCTGCGTTGAAGCTCGAGCGTTCGATGGACGTCCCGGCCCATTCCTCGTACGGGTGCCGCCGGGGCTGCCAGTCGTCGAACGCGTCCTGCACGACCTTGTACACCGCCTGCGCGTCGTCCTCCGCGAACGGCCGCAGCGTCACGCCCTGGGGCAGCACCGGCGCATCCCCGTCGACCGGCCGCTCGAGCAACCAGTTGGTGGCGAGCACCTCGTACCCACGGGAGCGGAGCAGCGTCGTACCGGCCTCGTCCGCGTCGTCGACGGTCTGCGCGACCCGTTCGCTGTGGTGCTCGCGGGAACGGTCCTCGACCCAGCCGACCAGCTCGGTCCCGAGACCACGGCCGGCGTACGACGGATGGACGTCGACCTGTGAACGCCGTCCACCGTGGACCCACGCCCAG
This sequence comes from Kribbella sp. NPDC048928, assembly GCF_043197975.1. Taxonomy (NCBI): domain Bacteria; kingdom Bacillati; phylum Actinomycetota; class Actinomycetes; order Propionibacteriales; family Kribbellaceae; genus Kribbella; species Kribbella sp. NPDC048928. The sequence continues at coordinate 803,712 of NZ_JBICUC010000003.1, forward strand.
GCAGCGATGTCGCCGTCCGGAGTCGTGACCACCCGGGTGTCGAGGTCGAGCGTGATCAGCGGACGCTGCAGATCGGCGGCCACCGCGTCCGGGACCGACTGCACCTGGGCGTGCCAGGCCTGCTCGTTGGCGGCGATGATGGCGTGGATCGCCGGGGCGTCGGCAAGGGTGGCGGGGCGGGTGCGGAAGTCCATGCGCCGATCTTGCCGTACGGCCGGACGCCGGCCGTGGTCAGGCCGGGTTGTCGGCGTCCGCGTTCTCGACTTCCTCGCGGGTGATGCCGAGCAGGTACAAGATGGTGTCCAGGTACGGCACGCTCAGGTGGGTGTCGGCGGCCGCGCGGACCACCGGCTTGGCGTTGAACGCGACCCCGAGGCCCGCGGCGGCGAGCATGTCGAGATCGTTGGCGCCGTCACCGATCGCGACGGTCTGGGTCAACGGCGTCCCGGACTCCGCGGCGAACTGGCGCAGTGCTGTTGCCTTGCCCGGCCGGTCGACGATCTCGCCGACGACCCGGCCGGTGAGCTTGCCGTCGGCGATCTCGAGCTCGTTCGCCTTCGCGTAGTCGATGCCGAGCTCGGCCGCGAGTTTGCCGGTGATCTGGCTGAAGCCGCCGCTGACGATCGCGAACTGGTACCCGAGCCGCTTGAGCGTCCGGACCAGCGTCCGCGCTCCCGGCGCCAGCTCGATCGCGGCGTACACCTCGTCGAGCGCCGAGACCGGCAGCCCTTCGAGCGCGGCGACCCGGTGCCGCAGGGATTCCGCGAAGTCCAGCTCGCCGCGCATCGCCTGCTCGGTGACCGCGGCCACCTCTTCCAGCCGGCCGGCGTGCGCGGCGAGCATCTCGATGACCTCGCCCTGGATCAGCGTCGAGTCGACGTCCATCACGATCAGCCGCTTCGCGCGCCGGTACAGTCCACCGTCCTGTACGGCGATGTCGAGCCCCTGCCGCACGCCTTCCTGGGCGAGGACGGTCCGCAGGGACTCCGGCTCCACACCGGAGACGGCGATCTCCATCGCGGTCACCGGGTACCGCGCCATCCGGCTGATCCGGTCGATGTTCGCGCCGGTGTCCGCGATCCGCCCGGCGACCGCGGCGAGACCGGCGGCCGACAGCGGGTGGCCGATGATCGTCACCTGGCTGCGGCCCTTGCGCCGCGGCTCGTTGTCGCCGACACCCTTCTTGACCGAGATGTCGACGTCGAGAACGTTCGCGAGCGACTTGAGCTCTTCCTTCAGGTCCTTGTGGTCGCGGGGCGCGGACAGCAGGACGCCGAGCACCAGGCGCCCCCGGAGCACGACCTGCTCGGCGTCGATCACCTCGAGCCCGCGGGTCGCGAGCGTGGACAGCACCGCGGACGTCAGCCCCGGACGGTCGGTCCCGGTCAGCGTCACGAGCAACGTCGGCCGTTCGGCCGCCTCAACCTCACCGAGTCCAGTCATCTCGCACCGAACGCTACCCAAAGCACCCGCCGCCCGGTGCGCCGGTCCAGATCTTGAGGGCAAACACAGGGCCCGGCGGGTGTGCACAGGTTCCAGCGGGTGTGCACAGGTTATTTCGTGTGCACCGCCCCCGGACGATGTCCTGACCCACCGTGCACGGCGCGCCCCGGCGGCACCGCTGAGCCCCGGCCGGGCAGGGCCCGGCTGCCACTTAAGCGTGGTCGGTGGGGCGGGCTGCTACTTAGGGGTGGTCGGGTGGGGCAGGACGCTGCTGCTCAGGCGTGGATGGGTGGGGCGCAGGCTGCGACTAGGGCTCGGCGGGCGGCGGTGGCCAGGTCCAGGAGGGCTCGGCGGCGGGCGTCGGCCTCGGCGCCGGTGACCGCGGCACCGTCGTCCTCGAGCGCGGCGTCGGCGATCGCCAGGCAGCGCCGCGCGGTCGCGGCGGCCTTCACCGCGCGCGGCTCGTAGCCGGGGGCAAGCTCGTCGCCGGACCCGCGCCCGATCTTGCGGATGTCGATCAGCGCATCCGCGACCTCCGGCTTCCACTTCGCCACCTCGAGAGCGGCCAGCGACTCGGCCGCATCGATCAGCGCCATCCGCAGACCACGATCCGCCTCTCCGAAGTCGGCCGGCCGCGGGCTCGCCGCCGGCAGTACGGACCATTGCACCGACGGACCGACGTACGACGGAACCAGTCCGAGCTCAGGCCCGGTCAGGACGACCGCCTCGCCGATCTCCAGCGCGGCCTCGTTGAACGTGGGTGGACCGGCCAGACCGATCGGGTCGCCGGGGACGGGCAGCGCGAGGTGCGCCTGCCGGGTGCCCGCGGCGCGGAGCAGGTTGAGGGCGACCGGCAGCGTGGCCGGCTCGGGATGCCCGGCCAGGCCCGCGATGTGGTGACCGACGTCGTCGCCGAGGATCTTCTCCGCGGCGGTGTCGGGATCGCAGGCGCCGGTCAGCATCGCGTTGGTCCAGACCGTGAACCGGACCGAGGCGGAGGTCGTCAGCACGACCGTGATTCTCGCACCACCCGGCAGCCGGTCGCGAACGGCGACCCCTTAGGTTTTGTCCATGACTGCAGTGGTGGAGCTGGCCGGGGTGACGGTCGTCCGGGGAGACGCGCGCCTGCTCGACGGGATCGACTGGACGATCGACGAGGCCGATCGCTGGGTGGTCATCGGGCCGAACGGTGCCGGCAAGACCACGCTGCTGCAGATCCTCGCCGCCCAGGTGCATCCGACGGCCGGCGTTGCCGGGCTGCTCGGTGACGTGCTCGGCGCGGTCGACGTGTTCGAGCTGCGGCCGCGGATCGGGCTGACCAGTGCCGCGCTCGCGGACCGGCTACCGAAGAGCGAGCGGGTCTCCGACGTCGTCGTGTCGGCCTCGTACGCGGTCCTCGGTCGCTGGATCGAGGAGTACGACGAGCTCGACCACGAGCGGGCCGCCGCACTGCTGAGCGAGCTCGGTATCGCCCACCTCGCGGACCGTACGTTCGGCACCCTGTCCGAGGGGGAGCGCAAGCGGGTGCAGATCGCCCGTGCGCTGATGACCGACCCCGAGCTGATGCTGATGGACGAGCCCGCCGCAGGCCTGGACCTTACGGGTCGCGAACAGTTGGTCCGCTCGCTGAGCTCGATCGCGACCGCCGCCGGAGCGCCCGCGATGGTGCTCGTCACCCACCATGTCGAGGAGATCCCGCCCGGCTTCACCCACGCCCTGCTGCTCAAGCAGGGCCGTGTCGTCGCCGCCGGCCCGATGGACCAGGCCCTCACCGCCGAAACCCTCAGCGAAACCTTCGACCTGGCCCTGACCCTCACCCACGAAGACGCCCGCTACACAGCCCGAGCCCTCTAACCCACCCCACACCCCCGCGCCCCGCGCCGCCCGTGCCCGGCACCATCCGCGCCCCGCACCACCCCCGCGCTCGCCCGCTCCGCGGCGCCGCCCTCATTTGCCTGGCAGACCCAGGAATTTGGCTGGCAGACCCATCAAATGCGGGGTTCTGCACTCGTAACCACGGTGTAGAACCCCGGTTTTGATGGGTCTGCCAGGGAAATGGGGTTGGGGCCGCGGGGCCGGAGCGGGGAGGTCGGGCGCGGCGGCGGCCGGGGAGTGGGGCGGTGGCTGGGGAGTGCGGGGTGGTGCGGGGCCGCGGGTGGTGCGGGGCCGCGGGTGGTGCGGGGCGCGGGTGGTGCGGGGCGCGGCGGTGCCCGGGGAGTGGGGCGGTGGCCGGGGAGCGCGGGGTTGGTTGGGGAGTGCGGGAGTGGTTGGGGAGTGTGGCCGGGTGGGGGAGTTGGTGGGGGTGGGAGATGGGTGGGTGGGGGATCCGGCGGGGGTGGTGACGCGTCGAACATCTGCTGGGACCTCCGAAGGTGGATAGGCTTGGGAAATGATGGATTGGCTGCGGGACAACATGTGGGCGGCGTGGCTGACGATCGCCGCCGTCCTCGGTCTGGCCGAGTTGGCCTCCCTCGACTTCACGTTGCTGATGCTGGCCGCCGGCGCGCTCACCGCGGCCGGGGTGGCGGCGTTCTTGCCGGGACTGCTCTGGCTGCAGATCGTCGTCGCGCTGATCACCGCGGCCGCGATGCTCGGCGCGATCCGGCCGATGATCGTCCGCAAGATCCATCACGGCCAGGAGCTGAAGACCGGTTCGGCGCATGTGATCGGCCGGACCGGCGTCGTGGTCAAGGAGATCCATCCCGACGGCGGCGGCTCGATCCGGCTCGGCGGTGAGCTCTGGACCGCCAGTCCGTACGACGAGGTGTCGACGATCGCGCCCGGGACCCGCGTCGAGGTGATGAAGATCGACGGCGCGACCGCGGTCGTGTATCCGGTCAGCGACCCGCTGCACCACGAGCTCGAGGGCTCCGAGCCGCCGAAACCGCAGGACCCGCCGCAGTCCTGAGCGTTGAGTGGTCCCCTACTCGCAGTAGTGTCGGAGTACGGCGGCAGATTGTCCGTCCGATCGTTCGAGTGGAGGGTCGAGTGACCGCGTTCCTCATAGTCCTGGCACTGGTCGCCCTGGTGGTGATCGTGACCTTGGTGAAGTCCGTCCGGGTGGTGCAGCAGCAGACCGTCGGCATCGTCGAGCGGTTCGGGAAGTTCAAGACCGGCCTGCAGCCGGGCCTGAACCTGCTGACCCCGTTCGTCGACAAGGTCCGTTACACCATCGACATGCGCGAGCAGGTGGTCGCGTTCCCGCCGCAGGGTGTCATCACCGAGGACAACCTGATGGTGTCGATCGACTCCGTCATCTACTTCCAGGTGAACGACCCGGTGCGGGCGACGTACGAGATCTCCAACTACATCCAGGCCATCGAGCAGCTGACCATGACCACGCTGCGGAACATCATCGGTGGCATGGACCTGGAGCAGACGCTGACCTCCCGCGAGGAGATCAACGAGAAGCTCCGGTACGTACTGGACGAGGCGACCGGCAAGTGGGGCATCCGGGTCAACCGGGTCGAGCTCCGCTCGATCGACCCGCCGCCCTCGATCCAGGACTCGATGGAGAAGCAGATGCGCGCGGACCGCGACAAGCGCGCCGCGATCCTCACCGCGGAAGGTATGCGGCAGTCGGCCGTCCTTTCCGCCGAGGGCCAGAAGCAGTCCGCGATCCTGACCGCCGAGGGTGACAAGCAGTCCCGCATCCTGCGTGCCGAGGCCGAGCGGCAGGCCCGGATCCTGAAGGCACAGGGTGAGGCGCAGGCCATCACCACGGTCTTCAACGCGATCCACGCCGGCAAGCCCGACCAGGGTCTGCTCGCCTACCAGTACCTGCAGATGCTGCCGTCGATCGCCCAGGGCGACGCGAACAAGCTCTGGATCGTGCCGAGCGAGATCGGCGACGCGCTCAAGGGTCTCGGCTCCGCGGTCGGCCAGGTGGCCGGCATCGCGCAGCAGGCCGAGGGCAACTGGGAGGCGCCGCAGCTCGACAACGGCCAGGTCCCGGAGATCGACAGCGCCGCCGCACCGGCCGCCGTCGCCGAGGCCGACAACGCGGTCCGCGAGGCGATCGCTGCCGCCGAGTCCGCCGCGGTCAGCACTCGCGGTCAAGCCGCTCCGAGCATGCCGTCGGTCCCGCCGCCGGCACCGACGAGCCAGCAGCAGCCGCCGGCCGCCGAGCCGCCGGCGCCGGAACCGCCGCAGCGGTAACCGCACCACGCGGCCCACACCACGCGGCCAGCACCACGCGGCCAGCACCACGCGGCCAGCACCATGCACAGCCCGCCCGGGAACCCGGGCGGGCTGTTTGCTTGCAGGCCACTTTGTGCACCAGATCCGGGCCGCCGAACGCTCGGCGTACGGATCTCATGCACAAGGTCGGGATGTTCAACCGCCGGACAGTTCTGCGGTCGTTGGGAGCGATGCGTAAAGTCTCTTAGCGATGACATGGTTCGAGGCGGTGTTCGTCCTGCTGGCGGGGATGGGCGCGGGAACGATCAACGCTGTGGTGGGGTCGGGCACGCTGCTCACGTTCCCCGCCCTGCTTGCCATCGGCGTTCCGCCGGTCCTGGCGAACGTCAGCAACACGGTCGGCCTGGCGCCGGGGGCCGCGGCGGGTGCGATCGGGTACCGCCGGGAGCTCGAAGGACAGCGCGGCCGGATGCTGCGCCTGGTACCGGCCTCGGTGATCGGCGGCATCCTCGGGGGAGTACTGCTGCTCACCACGCCGGACTCCGCGTTCCATGCCGTGGTGCCGGTGCTGATCCTGCTCGGCTGTCTGCTGGTCGCACTCCAGCCGTGGCTTTCGAAGTGGATCAGCGCGCCGTCACATCTGCACCGGGGCGCCTGGTGGGTGATCCCGGCCGTCTTCGCGACCGGTGTCTACGGCGGGTACTTCGGGGCCGCGCAAGGCGTGCTGCTGATGGCGGTCCTCGGTCTCGGCATGGACTCGAACCTGCAGCGGATGAACGGGCTGAAGAACGTGCTGGCGACGGCCGTGAACACGGTCGCCGCGATCCTGTTCGTGATCGTGCACGACATCGACTGGCTGGTCGCGGTGCTGATCGCGGTCGGCTCCACGATCGGCGGCTTCCTCGGCGCCCGCTACGGCCGTCGGCTTCCCCCGATCGCTCTCCGTGCGCTGATCGTCTGCATAGGCGTCGTTGCCATCGTCACCATGGTGTTCTGAGGGAAAGAAAAGAAGATAGAGGCGAAGTCGGTGTTCGAAGGGTCAGCGTTGGGTCAGGCCGGCTAGCAAGAGGTCCAGGCCGTAGTCGAACTGCTCGTCTCCGCCTGTGGTGCGGGCCAGCTCCGGCGCCAGTTCCACGACCGACGGGAACTCGCGCGCCGACAACGACTCCATCGAGGCCCGCAACCGCCGCCACGCCTCGGGATCGCGCCGCTCGGCCGCCATCTGGATCTCCCACGAGGTCGACCCGAGTGCGTACGTGAACAGCGTCGTGTGGGTCCGCGCCGCCGTCTCCGCGTCGAACCCGGCCGATCGCAGTACGCCGAGCAGACCCTCCGCGACCCGCGCCGTTTCGTGCCCGCTCAACGGGCGGCCGGCAAGTAGTTGCGCAAGGCAAGGGTGCTGGAGCATCAGCAGCCGCAGCGAACGGCATACCGACCGCACCTGGTCCTGCCACGACGCATCCGGCGGTACGACGGGCAGCAGCGACATCAGGTGATCGCGGACCGCGTCGTACAGGTCGTCCTTGTTCCGGAAGTAGGTGTAGAGGGCCATCGGGCCGACGCCCAGCTCGGCCGCGACGCCGCGCAGGCTGAACGCGTCGGTGCCCTTGGCCTCCATCAGGTCGAGCGCGGTCCGCACGATCAGATCGGCGCTCAAGGTGTTCCGCGGTGTCCGCGCCATCTGTGACCCACCTCCCTCCGATGTTCCTAACGTACAGCGTACAGTACGGGGTATAGTACGAGGTATGCGAGCCATTCAGATCACCGAGTTCGGCGGACCCGAGGTCCTCAAGGTCAGCGACGTCGCGGAGCCGGTCGCCGGCGACGGCCAGGTCCTGATCACGGTCGACCGCGCGGGTATCAACTACGCGGACACGCACCAGGTCGAGAACAGCTACCTGTCGAAGACCGAGCTGCCGCTGATTCCGGGCGGTGAGGTCGTCGGACGAACCGCGGACGGCCGCCGCGTGGTCGCCCTGGTCGGTTCCGGTGGGTACGCCGAGCAGGCCGTGGCCCACGCGCCGTACGCCTGGGATGTTCCGGAAGGTGTCACCGACGGTCAGGCGCTCGCTCTCGTACTGCAGGGGACCACCGCGTGGCACCTGCTGAAGACGTCGACGCACCTGCAGCCGGGGGAGTCGGTGCTCGTGCATGCCGGCGCCGGCGGTGTCGGATCGCTCGCCGTGCAGCTCGCGAAGCTCTGGGGCGCCGGCCGGGTGATCGCGACCGCCTCCACCGAGGAGAAGCGCCAGCAGGTGCTCGAGCTCGGCGCGGACGCGGCCATCGACGGTACGCCGGAAGGCCTGAAGGACCGGATCCTCGAGGCGAACGGCGGCAAGCGTGTCGACGTCGTGCTCGAGATGGTCGGCGGTCCGACGTTCGACGAGTCGTTCGATGCCCTGGCCCGCTTCGGCCGGCTGGTCACGTTCGGTGCGGCGTCCCGGCAGGCGGCCGCGCCGCTCGACCCGAGCCGGCTGATGAAGGGTTCGAAGACGGTCGCCGGGTTCTGGCTCGCCGACTGCTTCGCGGACCCGCAGTCGCTCGGCGGACCGCTCGCCGAGCTGTTCGACCTGACCGCGAGCGGAAAGCTCCGCCCGATCGTCGGCGGTGAGTACCCGCTGTCCGGCGTGGCGACCGCCCATGAAGACATGCGAGCCCGCCGCACCGTCGGCAAGCTCCTGCTCGACCCCACCCGCTGAGGAGATACCAGCTATGACGATTCCTGTTGAGAAGGTTGTTTACACCGCCCGCGCCACCGCGAACGGCGGCCGGGACGGCAAGGTTGCCACCGACGACGGCAGGCTCGACGTGACCGTCGCGCCGCCGGCCGAGATGGGCGGCGACGGCAACGGCACCAACCCGGAGCAGCTGTTCGCGGCCGGGTACGCGGCCTGCTTCCACAGCGCGCTGAAGCTCGTGGCGCGCAAGACCCGTCAGGACGCGGACGGCTCGACGGTCACCGCCGAGGTCGGCATCGGCCCGATCAACGGCGGCGCCGGCTTCGGCCTCGAGGTCGCCCTGGTCGTCACCCTGCCGGGCATCGACGACCGCGCCGCCGCCGAGGACCTGGTCGCGAAGGCGCACGAGGTCTGCCCGTACTCCAACGCCACCCGCGGCAACATCAAGGTCGACCTCAAGGTCGCCTGAACGGCTGACTAGACGCGGGCGAGGGCCTCTCGGAGGAGGGTCTCGGTGGTGGAGATCGGGTCGGCCGAGATGGTCAGGGTCTCCATGATCGCGACGTACTCGTCGACCTCTTCGGACTTGTCCAGGTACAGCGCGCTGGACGCGTGCTCGATGTAGACGACGTCCGGCAGGTCCTTGTCCGCGAACCGCATCAGCGTGAACGCGCCGCTCGCGCCGGAGCAGCCGCCGGCGGCGGCGAACGGCATCACCTGGAGCGTGACGTTCGGCCGCCGGGACCACTCGATCAGGTGCTCGATCTGGGCCTGCATCACGGCCGGGCCCCCGAGCGGCCGGTGCAGCACGGCCTCGTCGATGACCACCCAGAGCTTGGCCGGATTCGGCCGGGTGAGGATCTGCTGCCGGTCCATCCGCATCGCGACCCGCTGCTCGACCTCCTCCTCGGGGAGGAACGCCTTGCCCTGCTGGACGACGGCGCGCGCGTAGTCCTCGGTCTGCAACAGCCCGGGGACGAACATCAGCTCGTACGTCCGGATCAGGGCGGCGGCGAGCTCGAGGCCGACGTAGTTCGCGAACCAGGACGGCAGGACATCGCCGTACCGGGACCACCAGCCGGGGTTGTTCGCGGCGGTGGCCAGCTCCATCAGGCGGGCGCGCTCGTCCTCGTCGCCCATCCCGTACAGCTCGAGCAGGTCGCTGACGTCGCGCTCCTTGAACCCGACCCGGCCGAGCTCCATCCGGCTGACCTTGGACTCCGACGCGCGGATCCGCCAGCCCGCGTCGGCACGACTGAACCCGGCGGACTCGCGCATCCGCCGCAGCTGCCCACCGAGCATGATCCGGAGCGCGGTCGGACCGCCCTCGCCGCCGCTCACCGTTGCCTGCTCACTCACCTTGACCCACAACCCACCACGCACCCATTTCAGCGGGTGAGCCTACCGCTTGTCCACCATTACCGCCCGTTCGGCGCTCGGCGCGCCGAGATGCTTGACAAGGCGGTGACCGCCGGCCCGGCTCAGTGCTGGGCGAGGTCCAGGACCGTTGCTGATGGCAACTTGGCCAGCTCGTCGGCGTCGACGACGATCTTCGAGCCGCGGATGCCGCTGCCGATCACCACCTGGCCGGCGCGGACGACCGCCTCGTCGACGAGGACCGGCCAGTCGGCGGGCAGACCGATCGGCGTGATGCCGCCGTACTCCATGCCGGTACGGCCGACCGCGTCGTCCTGGGCGGCGAACGAGATCTTCCGGACGCCGAGGTGCTTGCGGATCACGCCGTTCACGTCGGCGCGGTCGGTGGCGAGCACCAGTACGGCGGCGTGCGACTCCTCGCCCGCGCGCTTGCCGAGCACGATCACACAGTTCGCCGAGGCCGCCATCGGTACGTCGTACTCCGCGCAGAACGCTGCGGTGTCGGCGAGCTCCGCGTCGATCGGGGCCGCGTACGCGTCCAGGTCGCCGAGGGCGTCCCGTACCGGCGCGGCGAGCAGCTCCGGTACGTCGGCCGCGGCCTTCCACTCGAGCTTGCCCATGATCGGGGCGGTCACTGCCGCGCCGCCTTCACCAGGTCGGCGTACTCGGTGTGCTCCTCGAGGAAGCTCTGGTAGAACGGGCAGGCCGGCTGCACCTGGAGACCCGCGTCGCGGGCGTCGTCCAGGGACCTGGTGGCGATCGTCCCGGCCACGCCACGGCCGCGGAACTCGGGCAGCGTCTCGGCGTGCAGGAACGTGATCACGTCCGGGTGCAGGCGGTAGTCGACGAAGCCCATCAAGGTGCCGTCCGCGTCGTGCGCCTCGTACCGGCTGCGCTCCTTGACATCGACGACAGTGATCTCATTCTCCATGCCCGCCACTCTAGCGAGCGTGACGCAGGGTTTTGACTTCCTCACTCCTGGGGTACCGGCGTTGGGGCTTTCGAGAGCACCGGCCGGGAGGAGCACCGATGAGCAACGAGCACGCGCTGGAGCACGGCAAGGCGATACCGAGTCTGGTGCCGGCCAGGATGGACCGGCTGCCGTGGACCAGGTTCCATTGGATGATCGTCGTCGGCCTCGGGGTCTCCTGGATCCTCGACGGCCTGGAGATCCAGCTCGTCTCGCTGGTCGGGAACGTGCTGAAGGAACCCGAGACCCTGCATCTCACGACCGCGCAGGTCGGGCTGATGGCCTCGATCTACCTGGGTGGTGAGGTCGTCGGCGCGCTCGTGTTCGGCCGACTGACCGACCGGCTCGGACGGCGCAACCTGTTCATCGTCACGCTGCTCGTCTACCTGATCGCATCCGGCGCGGCCGGCCTGTCCTGGGACATCGGCTCGCTGCTCGTCTTCCGGTTCATCGCCGGGATGGGAATCGGCGGTGAGTACGCCGCGATCAACTCCGCGATCGACGAGCTGATCCCGTCGAAGTACCGCGGCCGCGTCGACATCGGCGTGAACGGCACGTACTGGGGCGGCGCGCTGATCGGGTCGGCCGTCGCGCTGGTCTTCCTGAACAAGGACATCGTCCCGATCGAGTGGGGCTGGCGGCTGTGCTTCCTGATCGGTCCGGTGATGGGCCTGTTCATCATCTACCTGCGTCGGCACATCCCGGAGAGCCCGCGCTGGCTGATGACCCACGGCCGGGTCGAGGAGGCCGAGCGGACCGTCGACGAGATCGAGGAGACCGTCCGGCGGCAGGGCGGCGAACTGCGCGAGGTCCGCGACGACGAGGCGATCGAGCTGGTCGACTACCCGCCGGTGACGTACCGCGAGATCGCCCGGGTGATGCTCCGCGACTACCGCAGCCGCTCGTTCCTCGGCTTCTCGATGATGGTCACCCAGGCGTTCCTGTACAACGCGATCTTCTTCACCTACGCACTGGTGCTGAAGTCGTACTTCGGCCTGAACGACTCGAGCATCGCTATCTACTTCTTCCCGTTCGCGATCGGCAACCTGGCCGGCCCGCTGCTGCTCGGGCACTTCTTCGACACCATCGGCCGGCGCCGGATGATCCTCGCGACGTACTCCGTCTCGGCGGTGGTGCTGTTCATCACGGCGCTGCTGTTCAACGCCGGCTCGCTGAACGCGGCGACGCTGACGCTGATGTGGTGCGTGGTGTTCTTCTTCGCCTCGGCGGGCGCATCGTCGGCGTACCTGACGGTGAGCGAGATCTTCCCGATCGAGCTCCGCGGCCAGGCGATCTCGTTCTTCTTCGCGATCTCGCAGCTGACCGGTGGCGTGATCGCGCCGTACCTGTTCGCGTCGCTGATCGGTGAGGGTGACAACCCGGCCCGCGGCCCGCTGACGGTCGGCTACATCATCGGCGCTGCCGTGATGCTGGCCGGTGGTGTGATCGCGTGGTTCTTCGGCGTGGACGCGGAAGGACAGTCGCTGGAGAACGTCGCCAAGCCGTTGTCGGCGACCGGCAAGATCGGCAGCACCCGCTTCCAGGGGACCGCGCCGCGACTGCCGAGCACCGACGCGCAGGGGCGGCGGATCACCCCGGTCAAGCCGGAGGCGGAGCAGGGCGAGCAGCCCGATCAGCAGAACGAACCCTAAGATCACTGCGTGGGCTCTCTGCTGATCGCCGGTACGACGTCCGACGCCGGCAAGACGACCGTCGTCACCGGGCTGTGCCGCTGGCTGGCGCGGCAGGGCGTCAGGGTCGCGCCGTACAAGGCGCAGAACATGTCGAACAACTCGATGGTCTGCGGCGACGGCACCGAGATCGGCCGCGCGCAGTGGATCCAGGCTGTTGCCGCGGGCGCCGAACCCGAGGCCGCGATGAATCCGGTGCTGCTCAAGCCGGGCAGCGATCGGCGCAGCCACGTCGTGCTGATGGGGGAGCCGTGGGGCGAGCTGTCGGCCCGCGGCTTCCTCACCGAGCGTGTGGAGCTGGCGAAGGCGGCGTTCGCGGCGTACGACGATCTCGCGTCCCGGTACGACGTGGTGATCAGCGAGGGTGCGGGCAGCCCCGCGGAGATCAACCTGCGGCAGTCCGACTACGTGAACATGGGCCTCGCGCAGCACACGAGGGCGCCGGTGGTCGTGGTCGGCGACATCGACCGCGGGGGAGTGTTCGCGTCGATGTTCGGTACGGTCGCGCTGCTGGACGCGGCGGACCAGGCGCTGATCAGCGGGTTCCTGGTGAACAAGTTCCGCGGTGACGTGTCGTTGCTGCAGCCCGGCATCGACATGCTCGCCAAGGTGACCGGCCGGCCCACGTACGGCGTGCTGCCGTGGCTTCCGGAGCTGTGGCTGGACTCCGAGGACGCGCTCGACATCCCCGTACGGCGGGCGTCGTCGGACGAGGTGCTGACGATCGCGGTGGTGCGGTTCCCGCGGATCAGCAACTTCACCGATCTGGACGCGCTGGCGGCCGAACCGACGAACAGCGTCTTCTTCACCACCAGCCCGGCCGAAGTGCGCGACGCGGACCTGGTCGTTCTTCCCGGTTCACGCGCCACGGTCGCCGACCTCGCCTGGCTGCGCGCCAACGGCCTGGCCGACGCCCTGCAGGCTCGGGTTGCCAACGGCCTTCCGGTACTGGGAATTTGTGGCGGATACCAGGCGCTCGGATCGCTGGTCTCCGATCCGGACGGGGTCGAGACGGGGGGCGATCACCCAGGTCTCGGGTTGTTGCCCGTCGCAACGACCTTCGCCAGGGAGAAGGTGCTGGCGCGGCCCACGCGGACCGCGTACGAGATCCACCACGGCGTCGTCACGGTCACCGGCGATGCCGGGGAGTTTCCGGGCGGCTGCCAGGTACGAAATGTGTGGGGGACGATCTGGCACGGGTTGCTGGATGACGATGCTGCGCGGCATGCGTTTCTGCGTGAGGTCGCCGGGCTGACCGGGAAGCCGGCGCCGGACGGGTCGGTGTCGTTCGCGGGGCTGCGCGAGGACCGGCTGGACCGGCTGGCCGACATGATCGACGAGTACGCCGACACCGCCGCGCTGCTGCAGATCATCGAGCACGGCGCACCGACCGTCCCCTTCGTCCCACCGGGAGCGCCGTGAAGACCGTGCTGCAGGAGTATCTCCAGGCGACCCGGGCGTTGCTGCTCGCGAAGCTCGACGGCCTCGGCGAGTACGACCGGCGCCGGCCGCTCGTGCCGTCCGGGACGAACCTGCTCGGGCTGGTCAAGCACCTGACCGGCATCGAGTACGTCTACCTCGGGACGAGCGTGGGTCGCCCGCCGGCCGACGTACTGCCGTGGGAGGCGGACGGTTCGGTGTGGGAAGGCGCCGACATGTGGGCGAAGCCGGAGGAGTCGACCGAGTACGTCACCGGTCTCTATCGCGAGGCCTGCGCGCACAGCGATCGCTCGATCGCCGAGCTGGACCTGGAGCACCCGGCCGAGGTGCCGCACTGGCCCGAGGGCAAGCGCAGTACGACGTTCGGCGCGCTGCTCGTCCGCGTCGTCGACGAGACCGCGCACCACGCCGGTCACGCGGACATCGTCCGGGAGTTGATCGACGGGCAGGGTGGCCAGGACGCGGGCATGCTCGACGATGCCGGCTGGTCGGAGTACTTCACGCAGATCCAGCGCGCGGCGGAGACGTTCCGGCATGAATGACACGGCTGATCTCGAGGACTTCGAGCGGCTGCGCGGCCGGCTGTTCGGGATCGCGTACCGGATGATGGGCACCGCGACCGACGCCGAGGAGATCCTCCAGGACACCTGGCTGCGCTGGCAGGAGGCCGACAAGACGACGGTGCGGAACCCGGACGCCTATCTGGCGAAGATCGTCACGAACCTCTCGATCAAGCAGCTCACCTCGGCGCGGGCGCGGCGCGAGACGTACGTCGGGGAGTGGCTGCCGGAGCCCGTACTGACCGGGCGCTCCGAGTTCGATGCGCTGGGCCCGTTGGACGTGGTCGCGGAGCGGGAGTCGGTCTCGTTCGCGCTGCTGCTGATGCTCGAGCGGCTCACCCCGGCCGAGCGGGCCGCGTACGTGCTGCACGAGGCCTTCGCGTACGGGTACCGCGAGGTGGCCGAACTGATCGGGACCTCGGAGGCGAACGCACGGCAACTGTCGTCGCGGGCCGGGAAGAAGCTGGCACCCGAGCGGGACAGCGGGCCGCATCGTGAGCAGCCGGTCGACCGGGCAGGCTGGCGCAAGCTGGTCGAACGGTTCCTCGCGGCCGCACGACTGGGGGAGATCGAGGAGCTGGAGCAACTGCTCGCCGCGGACGTGGTGTCGCGCGCCGACAGCGGCGGCAAGGTGTCGGCGGCGCGCAACGTACTGACCGGCCGGAACCGGGTCGCGCGCTACCTGTCCGGCGGGCTCGAACGGTTCGGCGGCGACCTCGACATGTACCCGGCGGAGGCGAACGGTGGCCCGGCGCTCGTGGCGGCCGGACCCGACGGTGTGGTGGTCGCGATCTGCTTCCTGGGGATCGGTCCGGACGGCGTGACCGACGTCCAGTTCGTGATGAACCCGGACAAGTTGGCGTTCGCGACCGAGCAGTTGTCACACATCGACGGGCTGTCCGATCTGAGTTGGTGACCGAAAGGAAACCAGCGAATGACCTCCATCCTCGTCACCGGCGGAACCGGCACCCTCGGCAAACCGACCGTGACCCGGCTCCGGGCCGATGACCATCAGGTCCGGGTACTCAGCCGCAAGCCCGGCCCCGGCCGCGCCGTCGCCGACCTCAGCACCGGCGAAGGGCTCGCCGCGGCCGTCGACGGGTCCGACGTCGTCGTGCATCTGGCCACCAGCGGCGGACGCGGGGACGTCGCCCAGACCCGCAACCTGCTCGCGGCCGGCGCGGGCGTACGGCACCTGATCGTGATGTCGATCGCGGGCATCGACCGCATTTCGCTGTCGTACTACCGGTCCAAGCTCGAGGGCGAACAGTTGGTCGCCGAGTCGGGCGTGCCGTACACGATCCTGCGCGCGACCCAGTTCCACAATCTCGTCGACCAGGTCTTCGGCGCGCAGCGCTTCCTGCCGGCGCTGCTCGCCCCGGCGATCATGCTGCAGCCGATCGCGGTCGAGGACGTCGCGGTCCGGCTCGCCGAGCTCGTGGGCCGGCCGCCGGTGAACGGCCGCGTCGACGACATCGGCGGTCCGGAACGTACGCCCGCTGTCGAGCTGGCGCGGCTGTGGAAGCAGGCCAGGTCGACGCACCGCGCGGTGCTGCCGGTCCGCCTGCCGGGCAAGATGTTCGGTGCCTTGGCCGCCGGTGCGTTGACGGTCGACGGGCCGGAGTACGGGCGGAGCACCTTCGCGGAGTACCTGCGATGAGGACGTACGTACGGACCGTGCTGATCATCCTCGCCGCATTCGAGGTGCTGCTCGGGTTGTGGCTGTCGATCGTGCCGAAGACGTTCTACGACCACGTGCCGACGGTGAACTGGACGCCCCCGTACAGCGACCACCTGTTCCACGACTTCGGCGGCGCGAGCCTCGGGCTCGGGATCGTCCTGACGGCGGCCGCGATCCGGCTGGACCGGTTCCTGACGGTGATCGCGCTGGTGGCGTTCCTCGCGTACGCCGGGCCGCACTTCTTCTTCCACCTCGGCCACCTGGAGGGTGACGAGGCGCTGCTCTCGACCGGCCTGGCCGTGGTGCTCGCGCTCCTGGTGGTGCTGCCGCTGACCGCATTGGCTGGGGTGCGCAAGCTCACTTGAGGCCGAAGTTGACCATTGTGACAGTGAAACTGTCACAATGGGCGGCATGGGTCCACTCGAGGGTGTGAAGGTGGTCGAGCTGGCCGGGATCGGCCCGGCGCCGTTCGCCTGCATGCTGCTCGCGGAGCTCGGCGCCGACGTGCTCCGGATCGACCGTCCCGGCGGCGGGCTCTCGATGGGTCCGCCCGAACTCGACCTGGTCAACCGCGGCCGCCGGAGTACGGCGCTGGACCTCAAGCAGCCCGCGGCCGTTGACGTCGTACGCCGGCTCGTTGAGCAGGCCGACGTACTGGTGGAAGGATTCCGGCCCGGGGTGGCGGAGCGGCTCGGGTTAGGGCCTGAGGACTGCCACGCGGTCAACCCGCGGCTCGTGTACGGGCGGATGACCGGCTGGGGGCAGGACGGACCGCTGGCGCAGGCGGCGGGGCACGACATCGACTACCTGGCAGTGTCGGGCGCGCTGCACCTGATCGGACGCGCGGGTGGGCCGCCACAGGTGCCGGCGAATCTGCTCGGCGACTTCGCGGGCGGCTCGCTGTACCTCGTCATCGGCGTCCTCGCGGCGCTCAACGAGGCGCAGCGCAGCGGTCAGGGCCAGGTCGTCGACGCGGCGATCGTGGACGGCTCGGCGCACCTGACGACGATGCTGCTCGGCGCGCTCGCGGCCGGTTCCTGGCGTCAGGAGCGCGGCACGAACCTCCTCGACACCGGAGCGCCGTTCTACGACGTGTACGAGACCGCGGACGGCAAACACGTCGCGGTCGGAGCGATCGAGCCGCAGTTCTACGCGGAACTGGTCGAGAAGCTCGGCGTCGACGTACCGGATCGCAACGACCCGGCGCAGTGGCCGGAGCTGCGCAAGGTGCTGACCGAGACGTTCCGGCAGCGTACGCAGGCCGAGTGGACCGAGCTGTTCGACGGGTCGGACGCCTGCGTCGAGCCGGTGCTGCCGCTGGCCGGCGACCATCCGCATCTCGTTGCCCGCGGCACCTTTGTCGAGCACCACGGCGTCCGGCAGGCGGCACCAGCGCCGCGCTTCGGCCGGACGCCGACCAGCCTCGGCCGGCCGCCCGCGGGGCCGGGAGAACACACCCGGGAGGCGCTCGCCGACTGGGGCATCACCGACCTCGACGCCTTGCTCGCGTCCGGCGCCGCCATCCAGATCTGAGAGAGGTACCGCCCGTGGAACGTCAGCTCTTCGACGCCGATCACGACGCCTTCCGGGAGACCGCCCGGGCGTTCTGCGCGAAGGAGATCGTCCCGCACCACGACAGCTGGGAGGAGGCCGGCATCGTCCCGCGCTCGTTGTGGACGGCGGCCGGTACCGCGGGGCTGCTCGGGTTCATGATGCCGGAGGAGTACGGCGGTGGCGGGGCGCGGGACTTCCGGTTCAACACCGTACTGATCGAGGAACTCACCAAGGTCCGGGCGAGCGGCGTCGGGTTCACGATCCACACCGACATCAACTCGGCGTACCTGCTGGATTATGCGAGCGACGAGCAGCAGAAGCGCTGGCTGCCCGCGTTCTGTTCGGGGGAGACGATCACCGCGATCGCGATGACCGAGCCCGGCGCCGGCAGTGACCTGCAGGGCATCCAGACCACGGCGCGGCGCGACGGTGACCACTACGTACTGAACGGGCAGAAGACGTTCATCTCGAACGGGATCCTCGCCGACCTGGTGATCGTGGTCGCCAAGACCGACCCGGACGCAGGCGCCCAGGGGATCTCGCTGATCGTCGTCGAACGCGGGATGCCCGGCTTCGACCGCGGCCGGAACCTGGACAAGATCGGGCTGAAGGCGCAGGACACCGCGGAGTTGTTCTTCGACGACGTCCGCGTCCCTGCGGAGAACCTGCTCGGCGAGGAAGGCAAGGGCTTCGTCTATCTGATGGAGAAACTCCCGCAGGAGCGGCTCACGATCGCGGTCGTCGCCGCGGCCGCGTGCGAGAACATGCTCGACGAGACACTGCGCTACGTGAAGGACCGCAAGGCGTTCGGCCGCCCGATCGGCTCGTTCCAGAACAGCCGCTTCGTGCTCGCGGAGCTCGCCACCGAGACCCAGATCGCGCGGGTGTTCGTGGACCGGTGCATCGCGGAGCTGAACGCCGGCACGCTGAGCGTCGCCGAGGCCGCGATGGCGAAGTGGTGGACGACCGAACTGCAGAAGAAGGTCGTCGACCGTTGCCTGCAGTTGCACGGCGGCTACGGGTTCATGACCGAGTACCCGATCGCGAAGGCGTACCTCGACACCCGCATCCAGACCATCTACGGCGGCACCACCGAGATCATGAAGGAAATCATCGGCCGGACGATGGGAATCTGAGCGTTCCGTGGTTGACTGCCCTGAGGAGTGAGGGAGGTCGTCATGGGTATCGTTTCTCCGGGATTCACCGGGCGGCGCGGGGGCGGCGTGAACCTGCCCCCGGGGCAGTACGTGACGCACGAGTTCCCGGTCTTGTCGGCGGGTCCGACGCCGCGGGTGCTGCCCGAGCACTGGGAGTTCACGGTCACCACGGAGACGGGCGAGAAGCACAAGTGGGACTGGGCGGCGCTGATGGCGTTGCCGGCCGAGGAGATCACCAAGGACATCCACTGTGTCACGCGGTGGTCCAAGTTCGAGACGACCTGGAAGGGCGTCTCGCTGGACACGCTGCTCGCCGACGTGGAGACCGGCGCCGACTTCGCGATGGCGCACAGCTACGGCGGCTACACCACGAACGTGCCGCTCGAGGACCTGCTCGACGGGCAGTCCTGGATCGCGTACTCGTACGACGGTGAGCCGCTGGACCCTGAGCACGGCGGCCCGGCCCGGCTGCTCGTCCCGCATCTCTACTTCTGGAAGAGCGCCAAGTGGGTCCGCGGCCTGGTGCTGTCCGACACCGAGGACCTCGGTTTCTGGGAGACCGCCGGCTACCACGAGTACGGAGACCCATGGAAAGAACAGCGCTACGCCGGCGACTGAGTTGGCAGGTCGCGACCGTCGTCGACGTACGGCGGGAGACCGAGACGGCGCGCACCATCGTGCTCGACGTGCCTGACTGGCCGGGGCACCTGGCGGGTCAGCACCTCGACGTCCGGCTGACGGCCGACGACGGGTACCGCGCCTCCCGGTCGTACTCGGTCGCCTCCGCCTGGGGCGGTGACGGGATCGAGCTGACCGTGGAGCAGGTCCCGCAGGGCGAGGTCTCGCCGTACCTGGTCGACGTGCTCAAGGCCGGTGACCCGCTGGAGATCCGCGGGCCGGTCGGCGGCTGGTTCGTGTGGCAGCCCGAGCAGCAGGGGCCGGTGCAGTTGATCGGTGGCGGCTCGGGCATCGTGCCGCTGCGTGCGATGCTGCAGGCGTCCGCGGGGACGTCGACGCCGATGCGCTTGCTGTACTCGGTCCGCCGGCCGGAGTCGGTGATCTACGTCGGGGACCTCAAGGAGCTCGCCGCGTCGGACGACGTCGACGTACGACTCGTGTACACGCGGGAGGCGCCGGCGGGGGAGCCACGGGTAGGCCGGATCGACGCGGACGTGATCGAGCAGCACGCGTTCAAGCCCGCCGACGGCGCAACGACGTACGTATGCGGCCCGACGCCGTTCGTCGAGGCGGTCGCGGACCTCCTGGTCGCAGCCGGCCACGACCCAGCCACCGTGAAGACGGAGCGCTTCGGCCCGACCGGCTAACGCGGCTTGTTCTGGGTGCGGCGGATGGTGTCGCGCTGGGTTTCGCCGACGGCTCGTTCGTAGGCGATCACGAGGCCCTGGATCGTGACCGGCTTGAAGCGTTCGACGAGTTGCTGGATGTGCTCGGGCGGGCCGCCGGAGTCGCGGTAGTGCGGCCAGACCTTGGTGCGGAACACCTCGGTCAGCTCTTCGGCGATCGCGCGGCCGTGCTCGGTGAAGATCCGGCCCGCGTCCTGTACGGCCTCGACCGGGAGGTCCAGGTCGAGCAGCTCGACGCCGAGGCTGAGATGCGCGGTCGCCACCTGGAACACGTCCTCGTCCGGGGTCGGCTCGACCACTCCGAGCGCGACGAGCATCTCGATGTCGTCGTCGCTCAGCTCACGCCCGGTACGCAGTACCAGAGCCGCCCGATCGAGCGTCTCCGGCAGATCGCGCATCCACGGTGTCAGCAGCGTGCGGTGCAGCGCGATGTCCTGCGGCGTCGCGTCGGTCGGGATCCGGTCCAGGTACCCCTCGATCGCCTGCAGCCGGAACCCGTGCGCCTGCAGCTCCCGCACCAGGTCCAGCCGGGCGATGTGCTCGGGCCCGTAGTACCCGACGCGCCCGCGCCGCGTCGGCGGCGGGATCAGCCCCCGGCCCGCGTAGAAGCGCAACGTGCGCACCGACATCCCGACCCGCGCCGACAGCTCGTCGACCGTCAGTGCCGCGCCTTCCGGTGTTGCGTCCCCCGCCACTTCCGACATGGCGGAGATCATAACGAGTCCCCCTTGACCACCGTGACACCACAACTGTCACAATCGCCGTATGACCGAAGCCTTTCTGTACGACGCGATTCGGACACCGCGCGGTAAGGGGAAACCGACCGGCGCGCTGCACGAGGTCAAGCCGATCCAGCTGATCACCGGCCTGCTGACCGAACTGCGCGCCCGGCACCCCGAACTGGATCCGGCCGCCATCGACGACGTCGTGCTCGGGGTGGTGACGCCGATCGGCGACCAGGGCATGGACATCGCGCGCACCGCCGTACTGATGGCCGGCTACCCCGAGACCACCGGCGGCCTGCAGCTGAACCGGTTCTGCGCCTCGGGTCTGGAAGCCGTGAACCAGGCCGCGCAACGGGTCCGTTCCGGCTGGGAGGACTTCATCCTGGCCGGCGGCGTCGAGTCGATGTCGCGGGTCAAGATGGGCTCCGACGGCGGCGCCTGGGCGATGGACCCGGAGACCGCGCTGGACACCGGCTTCATCCCGCAGGGCATCAGCGCGGACCTGATCGCGACCATCGACGGACTCTCCCGGACCGACGTCGACGCGTACGCCGCGGAGTCGCACGCCCGCGCCGCGAAGGCATGGGCGAACGGGTACTTCGGACGCTCCGTCGTCCCCGTACGGGATCGCAACGGGCTGCAGCTCCTGGACCACGACGAGCTGGTCCGTCCTGGTACGTCGGTGGAGACGCTCGCCGGTCTGCCGCTGTCCTTCGCGGCGATCGGGGAGCACGGCGGGTTCGACTCGGTCGCCCTCGAGAAGTACCTGACCGTCGAGCGGATCGAGCACGTGCACCACGCCGGCAACTCGTCCGGGATCGTGGACGGCGCCGCGCTGGTTGCTGTCGGCAACGAGAAGGCCGGCGAGGCGCTCGGCCGGGCGCCGCGCGGCCGGGTGGTCTCGGTCGGTGTCAGCGGCGCCGATCCGACGATCATGCTGACCGGTCCGGCACCGGCCGCCCGGAAGGCGCTGGCGCGGGCCGGCCTGGATGCTTCGGACATCGATCTCTTCGAGATGAACGAGGCGTTCGCGGCCGCGGTTCTGCATTTCATGTCCGATCTCGGCGTACCGCACGAGAAGGTGAACGTGAACGGCGGCGCGATCGCGCTCGGGCACCCGCTCGGCGCGACCGGCGCGATGCTGATCGGAACCCTGCTGGACGAGCTGGAGCGGCGCGAGCTCCGGTACGGACTGGCCACCCTGTGCGTCGGCGGCGGGATGGGCGTCGCGACGATCATCGAGAGGCTTGCGGCATGATCGAGTGGAAGAACGACGCGGGCGTGGTCACGCTGACGCTGAACGATCCCGATGCGTCGGCGAACACGATGAACGACGCGTACGTCGAGGCGATGGGCCGGACCGTTGAGCGCCTGACCGCCGAGAAGGCGCTGATCAAGGGCGTCATCGTGACCAGCGCGAAGTCCACGTTCTTCGCCGGCGGGAACCTGCAGCAACTGTCGCAGATCCAGCCGTCGGACGCCGCGCAGGTGTTCGAGACGGTCGAGGAGGTCAAGCGTCAGCTGCGGACGCTGGAGACCCTCGGCGTACCGGTCGTTGCCGCGATCAACGGGTCGGCGCTCGGCGGTGGGCTGGAGATCGCGCTCGCCTGCCATCACCGGATCGTTGCCGACAACCACCGTATCGAGCTCGGTGTGCCCGAGGTGACGCTCGGCCTGCTGCCCGGCGGCGGGGGAGTGACCCGTACGGTGCGGATGCTCGGTCTGCAGGACGCGCTGATGAAGGTGCTCCTGCAGGGCCAGCGGATGAAGCCCGCGCACGCGTTGTCGGTCGGGATCGTGGACGAGGTGGTCCCGGCGGAAGAACTGCTGGATGCGGCGCGCCGGTGGATCACGACCTACGACGGCGACGCCAAGCAGCCCTGGGACCGGGACGGCTACAAGATCCCGGGCGGTACGCCGGCCTCGCCGAAGCTGGCCGCGTTCCTGCCGGCCTTCCCGGCGAACCTGCGCAAGCAGCTCAAGGGCGCACCGTACCCGGCGCCGCGGGCGATCATGAGCGCCGCGGTCGAGGGCAGTCAGGTGGACTTCGCGACCGCGTCCCGGATCGAGTCCCGGTACTTCGTCTCACTCGCCACCGGGCAGATCGCGAAGAACATGATCCAGGCGTTCTTCTTCGACCTGCAGTCGATCAACGCGGGCGGGTCGCGCCCTGCCGACGTACCGGCGTTCAAGGCCCGGAAGGCCGGCGTGCTCGGTGCGGGCATGATGGGCGCCGGGATCGCGTACGTGTGTGCGAAGGCCGGGATCGACGTCGTGCTCAAAGATGTTTCGCTGGAGGCCGCTGCGCGCGGTAAGGAGTACTCCGAGAAGCTGCTCGCCAAGCAGGTCGCGAAGGGGCGGCTGTCGGCCGGAGACGTCGAGCAATTCCTGTCCCGGATCACTCCGACCGGCGACCCGAACGATCTTGCCGGTTGCGATCTGGTGATCGAGGCGGTCTTCGAGGACGGTGGCCTGAAGCAGAAGGTGTTCGCCGAGATCGCCGGCGTCGTCGAGCCCGACGCGCTGCTCTGCTCGAACACCTCCACGCTGCCGATCACGGCGCTCGCCGACGGCATCGACCGCCCGGATGACTTCGTCGGCATGCACTTCTTCTCGCCGGTCGACAAGATGCCGCTGGTCGAGCTGATCGTCGGCGGCAAGACCTCGGATCGCGCGGTCGCGCAGGCGTACGACGTCGTACGGCAGCTCAAGAAGACGCCGATCGTGGTCGGGGACAGTCGTGGGTTCTTCACGTCGCGGGTGTTCGGCACGCTGATCATGGAGGCCGCGGCGATGGTGGCCGAGGGCGTCGATCCGGTGCTGATCGAGCGCGCCGCGACCCAGGCCGGGTTCCCGGCACCGCCGCTGGCGATGCTGGACGAGATCACGTTGACGCTGCCGCAGAAGATCCGGGACGCCGCCCGGGCGGTCGGCGACAGCGCCGGGGCGTTCGACGAGCACCCGGGCATGGCGGTCGCCGATCGGATGGTGAACGAGTTCGGCCGCCGCGGGAAGGCTGCAGGCGCAGGGTTCTACGACTATCCGGGCGACGGGCCGAAGCGGCTCTGGCCCGGATTGTGGGAACACTTCCCGCAGGGCGGCACGGTTCCGCTGATCGACGTACAGGAACGGATGCTGTTCGCGATGGCGCTCGAGACCGTGAAATGCCTGGACGAAGGCGTGTTGCGTTCGGTGCCGGACGCCAACATCGGCTCGATCTTCGGCATCGGCTTCCCGCCGCTGCACGGCGGTGCCTTGCAGTACGTCAACGCGTACGGACCGAATGCGTTCGTGGAACGGTCGCGCGAACTGGCAACGAACTACGGCGAACGCTTCGAACCGCCGGCGTTGCTGCTCCGCAAGACCGCCGCGGGCGAGCTGTTCAGCTGATCACGAGCCGGTACCAACTACACACGTTCAAACAAAGAACAGCGCGTCCGGTCTTGCGCCGGGCGCGCTTTTGAGACATTGTGCTGGCACTTCTACAACGATTGACCTGCAGTACCGTGTGCCAGAACTCGGAGATGCTTAACGCCGTTAAGTACCTCGGAACCGTGCGTCGTACCCCTGCGACGTTCCCTGTAGGGAAGGTGGAATACATGCCTGCTCATGTTCCGATCGCCGGCCTGTCCCGGCGCGATCTGCTCAAGCGGACCGGTGGACTCGCTGCGCTCGCCGCGCTGACCGCCGCCTGCGGCGGCAATACCGGCCGCCCGTCGTCCGGAGGCGGAGGCGGTGGTTCGAAAGTCAACCTGTCGCAGTGGTACCACCAGTACGGTGAAACCGGCACGCAGCAGGCGGCCCAGAAGTACGCGAAGGCGTACACCGACGCGAACGTCAGCGTCCAGTGGACACCGGGTGACTACGGCACCAAGCTCTCCTCGGGCCTGCTGTCGAACAAGGGCCCCGACGTCTTCGAGAGCCAGCTGAACATCGGCATGGTGAAGAGCAACCAGGTGGTCGCGCTCGACGACATCATGGCCGACGTCAAGGACGACTTCCTGCCGGGCGACCTGGCCACGAACACCGTGGACGGCAAGATCTACGGCATCCGGATGATCGTCGACCCGCAGGTCATCTACTACCGCAAGTCCCTGCTGGAGAAGGCCGGCATCAAGCCGCCGGAGACCATCGACGACCTGATCGCCGCCGCCAAGGAGCTCACCACCAAGAAGGTGAAGGGCATCTTCGTCGGCAACGACGGCGGCAACGCGCTCGGTGGGCCTGCGATCCGTGCCGGTGGCGGCAAGCTGCTGACCGACGACCACAAATTCGGCTTCGGGGGTGACGGTCCCGCCAAGGCGCTCGGGAAGCTGCACGAGCTGTACGCGAGCAAGAGCGTGCTGCTCGGTTCGCCGACCGACTGGACCGATCCGGGCGCGCTCAACCAGGGGCTCACCGCCATGCAGTGGATCGGGATGTGGGCGGTGCCCGGCATGCAGAAGGCGCTCAACGACGACATCGGCGTGATGCCGTTCCCGGCGCTGGACGCGTCGAACAAGCCCGCCGTGTACTCGGGCGGCTGGACGCAGTTCGTGTCCGCGAAGAGCCCGAACGTCGAGGCCGCGAAGAAGTTCGTCAAGTGGCTGTGGATCGACAAGGAAGACTTCCAGGAGGACTGGTCGCTGAACTACGGCTTCCACATCCCGCCGCGGAAGAGCCTCGCCGCGAAGGCGGCCAAGCTGCAGAGCGGTGTCGCCGCCGACACCGTGAAGCTGACCCAGGAGCACGGCTTCACCGACGACCCGGCCTGGACGCCGAAGATGGCCTCGGCCCTCACCGACGTGCTGACCAATGTCATCAAGAAGGGAGCCGACCCAGCCGCCGAGATTGCCAAGGCCGAGAAGACCGTCAACGACGAGCTCTCGCGGTTGTTCGGATGAGCGCTACCGCCAAAACGTCCGTGGACCCCGCTGCCGCTGGTGAGCGGCGGGGCGCCCGGGCGAGCAAGAAGGGGCAGAAAGGGATCAAGGGGACCACCCTGTGGTTCTGGGTGTTCGTCGGGCCGTTCGTGGTCGGACTGCTGATCTTCTCCTACCTGCCGATCATCTGGAGCTTCGTCCTCAGCTTCTTCGAGGCGTACAACACCGCGACGCCGTCGAAGTTCGTCGGGCTCCGCAACTACGTCGACATGCTCACCGACCACAACTTCTTGTCCAGCCTGGGCACGTTCACGATCTTCGCGGTGTTCATCGTGCCGCTGACGTTCGTGCTCTCGCTGCTGCTGGCGCTGCTGGTCAACCAGGTGAAGATCGCGCGGGCGTTCTTCCGGTCGGTGTTCTTCCTGCCGACCGCGTGCTCGTACGTCGTCGCGTCGCTGATCTGGAAGCTGTCGATCTTCAACGGCGTCCGGTTCGGCCTCGCGAACACGGTGCTCGGCTGGTTCGGCCACGACACGATCGCATGGCTCTCGACGGTCTCACCGCCGTGGTACTGGCTGCCGCTGGTCACGGTCCGGTTGTGGCTGCAGCTCGGGTTCTACATGATCCTGTTCATCGCCGGCCTGCAACGGATCTCGCCGACCCTGTACGAGGCCGCGTACGTGGACGGTGCCAAGCCCGGGTGGCAGGTGTTCCGCTACATCACGCTGCCGCAGCTGCGGGCGACCTCGGTGGCCGTACTGATCCTGAACCTGATCGCGGCGTACCAGGCGTTCGACGAGTTCTACAACCTGATCGGCAACGTGAACTACGCACGGCCGCCGCTGGTCTACCTGTACGGCATCTCGCTCGGATCGATCCAGGACCTCGGGCACGGTTCGGCCGGCGCGCTGATCCTGGCGGTCATCATCATGATCGTGACGCTGCTGCAGAGCCGGCTGTTCGGCTTCGGAAAGGCGGGCGACTGATGGCTGTTGCCGAACGTACGACCGGAACCCCGCAGCCGATCGGGTTCCAGCGGAGCACGCTGGGCCGGGTCGGGATGGTGCTGCGCTGGGTCGCGCTGTTCATCGCGGTGGTGCTGTTCCTGCTGCCGTTCTACCTGATCCTGCGCAACGCGCTGTCCACCGAGAACGACATCACGGCGCAGACCTGGACGCTGTTCCCGTCGCATCTGCAGTGGGGGAACATCGGCGAGCTGTTCAAGGACACCCAGGTCCCGATGGCGCGGGCGCTCTACAACTCCGCGGTCGTCGGGATCCTGGGCACCGGGGGACAGTTGCTGCTGGCATCGATGGCGGGGTACGGGCTGGCCCGGATCCCGTACCGGCACGCGGACAAGATCTTCTACGCGATCGTCGCGACGCTGATGATCCCGGGTGCGGTCACCTTCATCCCGTCGTTCATCGTGGTCTCGTCGCTCGGCTGGGTGTCGACGCTGCGCGGTCTGATCATCCCGACGCTGTTCAGCGGGTTCGCGGCGTTCCTGTTCCGGCAGTACTTCCTCGGGTTCCCGCGGGAGCTGGAGGAGGCGGCCCGGGTCGACGGCGCCGGGTACTTCGGGGTGTTCTGGCGGATCGTGGTCCCGAACTCGCTGCCGTTCTTCGCGGCGATCGCGGCGATCACGTTCATCGGCAACTGGAACTCGTTCCTGTGGCCGCTGGTGATCGGGCAGGACTCGTCGTCGTGGACCATCCAGGTCGCGATGTCGACGTTCATCACCGCGCAGACCATCAACATCCACGAGCTGTTCATGGCGGTCGCGGTGTCGATCCTCCCACTCGTCCTGATCTTCGCGTTCCTGCAGCGCTACCTGATCCAGGGCGTCACGCAGTCCGGCATCAAGGACTGACCCGATCTGGCGGGGAGTCCACCAGGCTCCCCGCCGTCAGCCCTCGCAGTGTGTCCAGAACAGTGCGTGGCCGCCGGATCCTTCGGGGACGAAGGATTCGGTGTCGATCGTCAGGCCGGCCTCGGCGAGCCAGCTGCGGTACGTCTCGACGTTGCTGTGGCTCCACCACATCGTCGCGCCGCCCTCGAGCCAGTTGTCCTCGGTGCCGGTCCAGGCCCGGTGGCCTGTCGTACAGACGAAGCACCCGCCGGGACGTAGCCAGGTCGCGATGCGCGCGAGCAGTTGCGGCTGCTCGTCCAGGGGCAGATGGATCAGCGCGTAGAGCGAGACGACCGCGTCGAAGGACCCGGGTGCGAAGTCGAGTGACATCGCGTCGGCGTTGACGAATTCGGCCTCTGGGACGAGTTCGCGGGCACGGGCGATCTGGACGTCGCTGAGGTCCACGCCGGTGACGTGATGTCCTGCGGCGCTCAACACGCGCGCCATGGGCACCCCGCTGCCGCAGCCCACGTCGAGCACACGACTGCCGGGTGTTAGCCGGGCGATCAGCTCGTCGATCCACGGCCCGTACTTCGAGTCGGCGCCGGTCGCGGCGTCGTACCGGCGCGAGAGCACGTTGTACCCGCGCCGAACGACCTCCTTCGGATCCTCCACACCGGCGACGCTAACGCCTTCAGTGGGCGTCGGCGAGCAGATTTCCGCGGGAGGTACGCCGGGCGAACACCGACGGGCGCTCGTCGGCGGAGTCGTTGAGGGCGTCGGTGCGTGATGCGGGGGAGAGGTGGTCGACGTAGACGGTGCCGGCCAGATGCTGGGTTTCGTGGACGAGGCAGCGGGCGAAGTACCCCGACGACTCGACCGTGAACGGGTGGCCGTCGAGGTCGTACGCATGCAGGACGGCGCGGGCCGGGCGGGCGAGCTCGGCGTTCGCGCCGGGGACGGAGAGGCAGCCCTCGCTGCCCGGTTGCGTACCGAGGAGTGCGACGCTCGCCTCGACCCGCGGGTTGAACGCATGGCCGACGTGGCGGTCGCCGTGCTCGTCGGTGAGGTCGTAGACGAACAGTTGCGCGTCCACGTCGACCTGGTTCGCCGCGAGACCACAGCCCTCGGCGATCCACATCGTCGTGAACATGTCGTCGATCAGCCGTCCCCAGCGCGCCGCCCCGAACTCGGTGACGGCTCGGCACGGGCGGTGCAGGATCTCCTCGCCGTACTCCGTGATCCGCAACGGCTTGCCCCGGCGCACCTCGTCCAGCACCTCGGGCAGGCGGCGACTCAGACGGCCTTGAACATACGTCGGCATACAAAGAACGTACTATGCAAACTATAGGCTTTGCAAAGCGACTAGGATGCGTGCATGAACGCCGAGCGCAGTACGCCGAACCGCCGCGACGTCGTACGCGCACACCCGCTCCGCGAGGCGCTGCTGACGCTGATCGACCGGGACGGCACGACGACGTCGACCATCGCGGCGCGGGAGTTGGGGGAGAGTACGGGTTCGTGCTCGTTCCACCTGCGCCGGCTGGAGGCGCTCGGGGTCATCGAGCCGGTGCGCGGCGCGGCCGGCCGGGTGAAGCCGTGGCGGCGGGTGGTCGCCGAGCAGGCGACGCTGAACCGCGAGCTCGAGGACACCGCGTACGCGAGCTGGCTGGCCGCGAAGACCTCCGGCGACGAAGACTTCGCGTTCAGCGAGGTCGTGATGCTGGCCGACGGCGATCTGGCCGAGCTCCGCGCCCGGCTGCATCGGGTCCTCCGCGACTTCGTGGACTCGGAGCCGGCGGCGGACTCGGGGACGCCGACCGCGGTGATCATCCGGGCGTTCCCATTGCGTGAGGAATAGCGGGAACCGGGGTAGGTGCCGGTGCGTCAGCGCAGAAGACGCCCTTCCCACCAGACGCCCCCGCGCCTGGCCCCGAGTGTGGAGCCCCCATGACGAACCCGCCCGACCCCAACAACCCGGGCTACCCCCAATCCCCGCCCCACCCGCAAAGCGCCGCATATCCCCAACCCCCGGCGCCCGGCTACCCGCCGCATCCCGCTTCGGGTTATTCGCAGGCGCCTGCAGGTGGTTATCCGCAGCACCTTTGGCCGGAGCATGCGCAGCCGCCGGTTCCCGTCCAGCCCGTCGCGCCTCAGCGGCCGAAGGGCTCGGCCGCGACGGGCGTGCTCGCGTTGTTGCTCGCGATCGCCGGCCTGGTCGCGCCGTTCCTGCCGTTCTCGAACCTGATCGACCGCTTCCCGGTCCGCCAGTACCTCGCGTTTCCCTTCGCCGTACCAGCCCTGGCCCTCGCGATCCTCACCCTCGCAACCCCCCGCCGCGGCAAGCCCGCCGCCGCGATCGGCATGATGATCGCCTTCCTCGCACTCGCGGTCGGCGCGATCATGGTCTACAACTACGACCTCAAACCCTGACCGGACCCGACACAGCCAACCGGTGCCCGTCCGGCAGAACCAGCGTGAACGTACGGCGCACCCACGGCATGTCCTCCGGCGCCGTCGACTCACTCAGTCCGGCAGCGAGCGCAGCCTCGCACAGCGGATCAACCAGTACTCCCACGTCGACGCTGATCGTCGCGGGCGCGACGGGCCCCGGTGTGCGTTTTACCTCGAGACCACCCTGGCCGTTCCAGATCGTGCAACCGAGGTGCGCCAGATCGCCGAGCTGGAACCGAACCTGCATACCGAGCAGCGAGCACAGCAGCCGGACCGTGCCCTCGAGGTCCTGGACGTACAGCACCGGCGAGATCCCGAACGTCGTCGGATCAGCCGCCCGCGCGACCTCGCTCATCAGCCCGCTGCCCCACGACGTACGGCGCAGGTACCAACCGATGCCACGTCCAGCCACCGTTGTCCCCGAACTCCTGCCCCAATCGCTCTCGCGTTGCGGCTTCCGAGACAGTCGGCGACATGTTGCCGCCCCGCGCCCAGTCCGGGTCCGAGAACATCGCGTGCAGCGCCGCCAGGTCCCGTTCCAGCTCGAACGGCTCCAGATCGACTCGTGTGGTGGACAGCATCCGGCCTCCCAATCAGGTCATCGGGTGACGTGATTTCTGCGTACGTTCGGTCCATGCGGATTGTGACGCGGGAACAGGCCATCGCCTACCGCTTGCGGGTCAACAACCTCGTCGATCGGCTGCCGACCGGGTCCTACGAGCAGGCGGCGTACGCCGGCTTGCAGGACACCGGCCCGCGGGACGCGCTGCTCGGGCTGCACGCGCGGATGGCTGGATGTACGCCGGGCGACTGGGAGCATCCCGCGCTACTCCAGACGTACAGCCCGCGAGCCGCGGTGTACGTACTGCCCGCCCGCGACTTCGGCGTATTCACGCTCGGCCGGCTGCCGCTCGATCCGACAGCCGTGCGACGGATCAACGCACTAGCAGACCGCGTATGCAAAACCCTCGCCGACCGCCAAAGCCGCAACGCGGCCGGCAGCAGCGGCGGTGGTGACGGCGGTGGTGGTGGGGTCCGGGGTGCTGGGGTTGAGGGGCTGCGGGCGGCTTGTGCGACTGGCCGGATCGCGGTGCGGTGGGACACGACCTCGCTCTACGCCCGGGAGGTCCCGCGGCCCGCTCTCGACGTACACGAGGCTCGTCTGGAGCTCTGCCGCCGCCACATCGAGTACTTCGGACCCACCACACCGAAGACGTACGCGTGGTGGTCCGGCCTCTCGCCCGCCGACGCCCGCGCGGTGTGGGACCAGCTCGCGTCCGAGCTGGTCGAGGTCGACTTCGACGGCGTACCGGCCTGGGTACTACAGACTGCCGAGCACAACCTGCACACCGCACCCCCACCCCGCGGAGTGCGGTTGCTCGTGTCGTCCGACCTACGCCTCTTCGGCCGCGACCGAGACGCCCGCTTCATAGCCCCCGGCCTCCGCCAACTCATCCCCACCGCCGACTGGTTCCACCCCCACGGCCTCCTGATCGACGGCGACCTAGTCGGCGCCTGGGGCCGGAAGTCGGGCCACGTCACGGTCGTCCTCGCCAAGCCCCTCACCCCGGCACAACACACCGCCCTGGAAGTAGAGGTCGCCTCGCTCCCGACCAGGAATCCACGACTCTCAGTGCAGTAACCGACTTGTTATGCCGAAAAAGTAACGCTCCGTGTTCCTGAAGCGATAGGGGGGCCGAGTGGATCGGTCCGGGGAGGGACCGAGTCACCCGCACCATCACTTCTAGGGGGGAACGACCCATGTCTCAGCAGTATCCGCAGGACGTCCAGCAGCCGCAGTACCCGGGCGGCGGACCAGGCGGACCGCAGCAGGGGTGGCAACAGCACGGGTATCAGCCGGGTGCAGCCAAGCCGCCGAAGAAGCCGTTCTTCAAGCGGGTCTGGGTGATCGTGACCGGCAGCGTGATCGCGCTGTTTGTCGTGATCGGGATCGCCGGTGGCGGCGGTGGCAGCAACAACGCGGCGTCGACGACTGACACGAAGCCATCGGCACCGGCTGCGTCCGCCCCCTCCGCGAAGGCTCCGGCGAGCACCAAGCCGTCTGCCAACGCCAAGCCGGCCACCAAGGCGCCTGCGGCATCTCAGGCGCCCGCGAACACGGCCTGCGAGGGCTCGCGGAACGACCCGTGCCCGGTCACGCTCGGCGTCGGGTTCACGGTCGGCAAGCACAAGCTCGAGGGCGGCTGGAAGCTCAAGACCGAGGAGTACGTCGGGACCAAGCTGATCGGCAAGCTCAGCAACGTCTCCGACGAGCCGAGCACGGCGTTCTTCACGGTCCGGTTCCTCAAGGGCAACAACTTGGTCGCGAACTTCCAGTGCACCAGCAGCAGCGAGCTGCAGCCGCATCAGTCCGAGGACATCGAATGCTTCAACATGTCTGACGTACAGAAGCCGCTGAAGAAGGGCTCCTACGACAAGATCACCGCCCAGGCCGACTTCTGACGGATGCGGTTAACTGGGCCGCATGCCAGCTCCTTCTGCCTGTCCTTGTGGTCTTGGTCTGTCGTACGACGCGTGTTGCGGCCGGCTGCACCGCGCCACGGTGTCGGCTGCAACCGCGGAGGAGTTGATGCGTTCCAGGTACACCGCGTTCGTCATGCACGATGCGGCGTACCTGCGACGTACGTGGGCGTTGGCGACTCGGCCGGCGGCGATCGACTTCACTCCGGGGCAGGAGTGGACCGGTCTGGAGATCGTCGGCACGACCGGCGGCAGTCCGTTCCACACCGAAGGCACCGTCGAGTTCCGCGCCCATTACACCCGCAACGGCCGCCCCGGCGTACAACAGGAAAACAGCACCTTCACCCGCGAGGCCGGCCACTGGGTCTACACCGCCGCCCTCTGACCGCGCTACTCCGGGACCTGGTAGGTGGGGGTGATTAGGGCTCGGGCGAGGGTGTGGAAGGCGAGGTTGAAGCTGACTACGGCGGGGGTTGCGTCGGCGTCCACGTCGAGGGCTTCTACGTCGATGGCGTGGACGGCGAAGTAGTAGCGGTGGACCTGGTCGCCCGCGGGTGGGGCGGCGCCGCCGAAGGACTTGGTGCCGAAGTCGTTGCGGACGTGGAAGGCGCCGTTGTCGAGGCGTTCCGTGGTGCCGGCCCCGGTCTCGAGGTCGGTCACGGTGGCCGGGAGGTTGACGAGCACCCAGTGCCAGAAGCCGGAGACGATCGGGGCGTCGGGGTCGAAGCAGGTCACGACGAAGGCCTTGGTCTCCGCCGGGAACCCGGACCAGCTGAGCTGCGGCGACGTGTTGCCGCCGGCGAACGCGTGGTCGTCGGAGAGCGGTTCGCCGTCGGCGACGTCGGTGCTGGTGACGGTGAACGAGCCGACCTCGGGGAGCAGCTTGTACGGGTCCGGTGCGACGGGACGATCGAGCGACATCTGTGAACCTCCAGCATCGAGCGACGTGTGGTGATCCCGACATTACTGTCCACGGCGGGCGGTCCGTCCGGGGGCATCCGGTCCGGGATGCGAAGATCGGTGAAAGTACGGGGAGAACTACGGGAAAGTACGGCTGGAGCCGGCATCGGCGAGCGGAGGATCTGGTGGAGGAGTACCTGGAGCGGATCGTTGCCGCTGATCAGGCGGCGATGCGGGCGGCCGCGGAGCGGCAGGCACGGCTGACCAAGCCGGCCGGCTCGCTCGGCGTCCTCGAGGAACTGTCGGTGAAGCTCGCCGGCATGACCGGCGCCCCCGCGGTACCGGGGCCCGCGGTCGTCACGGTCTTCGCCGCCGACCACGGCGTCCACGCGCAGAACGTCTCGCCGTGGCCGCAGGAGGTGACCGCCGCCATGCTGGCGAACTTCGCCGCGCACGGTGCCGCCGTGAACGCCTTCGCCAAGAACAACGGCGTCGACGTACGGGTGGTAGACGTCGGCGTCGCGACCCCGGTCGAGCAGCTCGACATCGTGCATGCCAAGGTCCGCCCCGGCACCTGCGACCTCTCGCAAACCGCTGCGCTGACGGAAGACGAGGCGCTCAAGGCGCTCGCGGTCGGCTTCGACCTCGCGGACAAGCTGGTGCAGGACGGGTACCGCTGCCTGCTCACCGGTGACATGGGCATCGCCAACACCACCGCCTCCGCCGCCCTCATTGCCACGTTCACGGGCGCCACGGCCGACGCGGTCACAGGACGCGGCACCGGGATCGACGACGCGGCGCTCGCCCACAAGACCTCCGTCGTACGAGAGGCGCTCGCGCTGCACGAAGTACCGGCGACCGAGCCGCTCAAGGCCCTGCAGGCGTACGGCGGCCTGGAGCACGCCGCACTCGCCGGCTACATCCTCGGCGCCGCGGCGAACAAGGTACCGGTCGTCCTCGACGGCGTGATCGCGGGCGCGGCGGCGCTCGTCGCACAGGCGTTCCACCCGGCCGTCATCGACTACTGCGTCGCCGGTCACCGGTCGGCCGAGCCGGGGCATGCGGTCGCGCTCAAACAGCTCGGCCTGCAGCCGCTCGTCGACCTGGACCTGCGACTCGGTGAGGGCACCGGCGCGGTGCTCGCCTACCCGATCCTGACCTGCGCGGCCCGGGCGCTCGCCGAGATGGCCACGTTCGAGGACGCGGGGATCAGTTCGTGACGCATCAGTACCTGTCCGGCCTCGTGCTCGACGGCCGCCGCGTGGTGGTCGTCGGCGGTGGCGGGGTCGCGCAACGGCGGCTGCCGCGGCTGCTCGAGTCCGGCGCGCGGATCGACCTGATCTCGCCGTCGGTCACGCCGACGATCGAGGGCCTGCTCGGCAACGAATCGCTGACCTGGATCAAGCGCGGGTACGTCGAGGGTGACCTGGACGGTGCCTGGTACGTCGTCGTGGCTACCGATGACGCCGCGGTCAACGACCAGGTGTCCGCGGAGGCGGAGGAACGGCGGATCTTCTGCGTACGGTCCGACGACCGGTCCCGCGCGACCGCATGGACGCCGGCGTCCGGGCAGCACGACAACGTGACGATCGGTGTCCTCGGTGGGGGCGATCACCGGCGGTCGGCTGCCGTACGGGACTCGATCCTCGAGGGTCTGCGGACCGGCGAACTGGCGGCACGAGAGGTCGATCGGCAGCCGGGGGTGTACCTCGTCGGCGGGGGACCGGGCGATCCGGATCTGATCACGGTCCGCGGCCGGCGGCTGCTGGCCGAGGCCGATGTGGTGGTCGCGGACCGGCTCGCGCCGCAGCAGTTGCTGGACGAGTTGCATCCCGACGTCGAGCTGTACGACGCGGCGAAGCTGCCCCGCGGGCGGGCGGCGCAGCAGGAGGAGATCAACCGGATCCTCGTCGAACGCGGGCAGCAGGGGAAGGTCGTCGTACGGCTGAAGGGTGGCGATCCGTACGTCTTCGGCCGCGGGTTCGAGGAGGCGCTGGCGTGCGCCGCGGCCGGGGTGCCGTGGACCGTGGTGCCTGGGATCACGAGCTCGATCTCGGTGCCGGCGGTGTCGGGGATCCCGGTCACGCATCGTGGGGTGACGCACGAGTTCACGGTGGTGTCCGGGCATATCCCGCCGTCGCATCCGGACTCCCTGGTGAACTGGGATGCCCTGGCGCAACTGCGCGGGACGCTGGTGCTTCTGATGGCGGTCGAGAACCTGCCCGCGATCGCGACCCGGCTGATCGAGCGCGGCCGGCCCGCGGACACGCCCGCGGCGGCGATTGCCGACGGCACCCTTCCCGGGCAGCGGATGGTGACGTCCGACCTTGCCGGGATCGCCGGCGCGATGCAGGCCGAAGGAGTCGGCGCCCCCGCGATCATTGTCATCGGCAACGTGGTGGAAGTAGCCGGACAGCTCGCGGCCGGGGCGTGGCCGGCGTGACTCTGGTTGCCGTCGACGACGCCTCGGATGCGCGGCTTGCTGATTACGTGCGGCTGCGGGAGGTCAGTCTGCGGCGGTTGCTCGAGGAGGAGCACGGGCTGTTCATCGCGGAGGGCGACAAGGTGATCCGGCGGGCGGCCGACGCCGGGTACGAGCCGCGGTCGTTCCTGCTCGCGCCGCGCTGGCTCGACTCGTTGCAGGACGTCCTGGAGAAGTGGCCGGACAAGCCCGTGTATGTCGTCTCCGAGGAGCTGGCCGAGCAGGTCACCGGGTTCCACGTGCACCGTGGCGCTCTGGCGTCGTACAAGCGGCAGCCTGCCGTACCGCTGCCGGAGCTGCTGACCCCGGACGTACGGCGAATCGCGATCTTCGACGACATCGTTGACCACACCAACGTCGGTGCCGGGTTCCGGGCCGCGGCCGCGCTCGGTGTCGGGCTCGTCCTGATCACGCCGACCTGCGCGGATCCGCTGTACCGACGGTCGATCAAGGTGTCGATGGGCACCGTCTTCCAGGTCCCGTGGACGCGCCTGCAGAGCTGGCCGGGCGACCTGAAGCTGCTCCAGGACCACGGGTACGTCGCCGCCGCGATGGCGCTCGCCGACGACTCGATCACCCTCGACGAACTCGCGGCCCGCAAGGACGAGAAGCTGGCCCTGATCTTCGGCACCGAAGGCCACGGCCTCAAACCGAACGTCCTCCGCGAGACCGACCTCACCGTCCGCATCCCGATGTCCGGCGCCGTCGACTCCCTGAACGTAGCCTCCTCAGCAGCAGTCGCCTTCTACACCACTCGCCCGTAACTCGCTGGACGGCGATGATCTGATGGCGGCATGCCAAAGGTCGTCCTGGTCACCGGAATGCAAGCAGCCGGCAAGTCCACGATCGCGCCGTTGCTGGCCGCGCGGATGGGGCCGCCGGCGGCGACGCTTGATGGGGACGTGTTCTATCGCGGGGTGGTTGCGGGGGCTGAGGTGATGACGCCGGAGCCGTCGGCTGAGGCGTTGCGGCAGTTGGAGTTGCGGTACGAGGCGAGCGCGCTGGTCGCACAGCACTACGCCGATGCCGGGTTCGACTTCGTGTGCAGCGACATCATCCTGGCCGCGGATGTCGAGCGCTGGTTCGCGCGGCTGCGGGGCGTCGAGACGTACCTCGTCGTGCTTGTGCCGTCGGTGGAGTCGATCGTGGCCCGCGAGCTCGGGCGCGGCGGCGGCAACTCGTACCGCGACTGGCAGGAACCGGGCGGCTCGCTCGCCGACGCCGTCCGCGCCCTCCAGGTCGACCTGGACAAGATCCCGCGCCGCGGTCTCTGGATCGACACCACCGACCAGACCCCGGCCGAGACAGCCGCGGCGATCGACCTGGAGAAGGCTCGCTGGTAGCTCAGGTCGCGGGGGTGTCCTCGTGGTCCTCGTCGTGGTCGGGGTCATGGTCGATCATCGGGACGACCGGCCACTCGCCCGGGTAGTCCGGAGCGAACTCCTCGGCCTCGGCGAACAGCCGCTTGCGGTACTTGCGGGACAGTCGATCGCCGAAGACCATGCCCTGGGTGTGGTCGGTCTCGTGCTGCAGGCAGCGGGCCAGCAGGCCGTTGCCCTCGTAGCTGACCGGCTTGTTGTGCTGGTCGACGCCGACGACCTTCGCGTAGTCGGGCCGGGCGCACTTGGTGAAGGCGCCGGGCAGCGACAGGCAGCCCTCGTCGCCCTCGTCGAGGTTGCGGTCCTTGCCCTCGGGCAGTTCCAGCGTCGGGTTGCAGACCACGCCCTGGACGTGCTTTCCCTCTTTGTCAGGACAGTCGAACACGAACAGCTGCAGGTCGACCCCGACCTGGTTCGCGGCCAGGCCGACGCCCTCGGCCGCGTTCATCGTCGCGACCATGTCGGCGACCAGCGTCTGGAGCTCGTCCCCGAAGTCGGTGACAGGCTGATTGACCCGATGCATCACGTCCGCACCCCACCGGGTGATAGGCCGCACCGAACCGTCCTGAGGCAACGTAGACATGCCGGAAATCCTATCCACCCACGCTGCGTCCGAAGAACGGTGGCCTCTGGGCCTCGGATCTTCGGACGCAAGCGAGGGGTGGGGGAGTTACTTGGCGTTGACCTCGTCGCGCCAGGAGACCCATTCGCGGAGCAGGCCCAGGTCGTAGTCAGGGCCGGAGGACGACACCGTGAACAGCCGGGTGCCGACGTCCAGCAGGGCCTTGCCGATGTCCTCGGGCGACTTGTCGCCGACGCCCGCGGAGCGCTCGATCTCGCCCGGGTCGCGGCCGAGGGTCTTGCAGTGCTCGTCCAGTACGGAGTGCTTGTGGGCGAGCGTCTCCGCGTCGCCGAACCCGTGCCAGATGTTCGCGTGCTTGGCGACGAGCTTTAGCGTCTTCTTCTCGCCGCCGCCGCCGATCAGCACCGGGATGTCCCGGGTCGGCTTCGGGTTGAGCTTGGTCCAGCGCTGCTCGATCCGCGGCAGCGCCTCGGCCAGCGCGTCCAGCCGGCCGCCTGCCGTACCGAAGTCGTAGCCGTACTCGTCGTAGTCCTTCTGGAACCAGCCGGAGCCGATGCCGAAGATCAGCCGGCCGTCGCTGATGTGGTCGACCGTGCGCGCCATGTCGGCGAGCAGTTCGGGGTTGCGGTACGAGTTGCAGGTGACCAGGGCGCCGAACTCGACCCGCTCGGTCGCCTCGGCCCAGGCCGCCAGCATGGTCCAGCACTCGAAGTGCAGACCCTCGGGCTCACCGCTGAGCGGGTAGAAGTGGTCCCAGTTGAAGATCACGTCGACGCCGATCTCCTCGGCGGCGGCGACGGTCCGCCGGATGTCGGCGTACTGGGCGTGCTGGGGCTGAACCTGCAGACCGATCCGCGCGGGGAACGCCGCGTACGGCCGGTCGGTGGATTCGGAAGCTGTCATGGTTGAATCTTAACCAGCCTTACGGAGGCTCCTCCGGATAGGCCGGAATCCGGCCATTACGTAAGGTTTACGGTATGCCGGACGACAGCGAGGTCGACGAGTTCGCGCAGCTGTTCACGCGCTTCCTGGAGCGGATGCAGCGCAGCGGTGGATCCCGGCCCGAGCGGGAGAGTCTGCGGGAGCGGCTCCGCGACCATCTGGGCGTGGAGCCCGAGCAGGTGCCGGTGGTCGCGTCGTCGTACCCGGCGTACGACCTGCCGAACGTGCAGCGCGCGATCGAGGCGTGGTTCGACTCGTACGAGGTGCTCGGGCTCGCGGGCTCGAACCGGAGCCACCACTCGCTGGGGGAGCTGCTGGAGGTGGCGGAGTACGCCCGGTTCGGGATCGGGGCGGTCGACTACCAGCGGCTGCAGGTCGACGTCGACGAGGAGATGGACTGCGTCGCCTTCGGGTTCTATCTCGGGATGCGGGGCGCGGATCCGTACGTCGCGCTGCTGCGGGCGGCGAATCCGCAGTACGGGCGGTCGAGCGTCGATCTGGAGATCCTCGCGGTGGCGAAGGAGGCGGGCGATCGGTTCCTGAGCGCGCTGCCGGAGCTGATCCGGGAGCACAACGTGTTCCGCCGGAAGGTGGTGTCGTTCGAGGGGCACGAGTTCGGGCAGGGGGTGGGACCGTTCCGGTTGCATCCGCGGCCGGGGCTGGCGCGTGCGGACGTCGTACTGCCTGAGGGCGTTCTCGAGCGGGTCGAGCGGGAGGTTGTCGGGATCGCCGCGCACCGCGAGACCCTGCTCGCGGCGGGCCAGCACCTGCGGCGTGGTGTTCTGCTCTACGGGCCGCCGGGGACGGGGAAGACGCACACCATTCGGTACCTGCTGTCCCAGTTGCCGGACTTCACGGTCGTGCTGCTCGCCGGTACGAGCATTCACTTCATCTCGCAGGCATGTGCGCTGGCGCGGATGCTGCAGCCGGCACTTGTGGTTCTCGAGGACTGTGATCTCGTTGCGGAGGCGCGCGACTTCTCGCTGGGCGCAGAGAATCCGCTGCTGTTCCAGGTGCTGAACGAGATGGACGGGCTGGCGCAGGACGCCGACGTCGCGTTCCTGCTGACGACGAACCGGGCGGACCTGCTGGAGCCCGCTCTGATGCAGCGGCCGGGGCGGGTGGACATGGCGGTCGAGGTGCCGCTGCCGGACAACGACGGGCGGGCGCGGCTGCTGCGGCTGTACGGGCCTGGGCTGGAGCTGTCCGACGAACTGGTCGACGAGGTCGTCGAGCAGACGGAGGGTACGACGGCGTCGTTCATGAAGGAGCTCGTACGGCGGACCGTGCTGCTGGCGGCCGAGGCGGCTCAGGCGCCGGGCGCGGATCATCTACGGGCCGCGGTCGCCGACCTGTTGTCGTCCCGCGACGCCCTGACCCGCCGCCTCCTCGGCGCAACAACCGCCGACGAACACCAAGACACCGGTACCACTCACGGGGAGCCAGCCACACCAGGCATCGCTCCACCAGGCGCAGCGCCAGGCCCTGCGAGGCGAGGCGGACCAATGCCGGGCGTTTACAAGGCTTAACCGGCTGGCGGGTGGCCTCGCTCAACGCGCCAGGGTCTGCAACGGCGCGTCTGCTGGTGGGTGTGGACCTGTGGCACTCACCAAGTCACGCCGGGCGGGTGGTCGCGCGCTCAGTTGCGTGTGGCTGGTTGCCCATCGCGTGGGTTGGTGAGTGGTGTGGGTCCGTTGTCGGTGGGGAGTTGGTTGGCGTAGACGTCGGCCCAGTCGCCGAGGGCGCGGATCGGGACCAGGAGGTCCTTGCCTGCGGTCGTCAGGGAGTACTCGACGCGTGGTGGTGCCTCCGCGTACCGGTGGCGCTCGACGAGGCCGTTGTGTTCGAGGCGGCGCAGCGTCTCGGTCAGGACCTTCTGGCTGATGCCGCCGATCTGACGGCGGAGCTCGCCGGGTCGCGCGGCACCACCCGCCAATGAGTACAGGACGACCATCGGCCAGCGGCCGCTGATCAGGTCGGCGGCGACCCGCGCCTGGCAGTCTGAGAAGAATCGCGGCTCCACCGGTCCATTGTGCGTCGCCCGTTGGGCACCTGGAGGTGCGCATCGACCTGACTACCGTCGAAGCCATGAAAATAGGAACACTGGGCAACGGTCTGATGGCCGAGGCGCTCGCCGGGCAATGGGTCAAGGCAGGGCACGACGTGATGATCGGCGGTCGTACCGCGGAGCGCGCCGCCGAGGTGGCTGAGCGGGTCGGAGCGGTCGCAGGGTCGTTGGAGGAGGCCGCGGCGTACGGCGAGGTTGTGCTGCTGGCGGTGCCGGCGGAGGTCGCAGTGGCGGTTGCCGGTGTGGTGCCGGATGCGCGGATCCTGATCGACTGCACCAACGCGCTGGATCATCGGGATTTCACGCTGACGCAGGACTCAGTCGCGGAGGCTGTGAGCGTGGCGGCTGGTCCTGGGGTGAGCGTGGTCAAGGCGTTCAACCTGGCGGCCGACACAGTCTGGCGAAACCCGCCACGCGGGCTGGGTGTCCCACTCTGCGGCGACCCGGTCGCGGTGCCGGTGGCGTCCGAGCTGGTACGGGACTTGGGATGCGTGCCGGTGCTGGCCGGCGGTCTCGTACGGGCGAAGTTGCTGGAGGCAACCGCCGCGCTGGCGATCGGGATCTGGGTCGGTGGGGGAGATGTGCGCGGGATGTTTCCGGCCGTAGCTGACGCATTCGGCACGGTGCGCCCTCAACCCATGGAAGCAGCAGGAGAGCCGGTTAACCTCTCAGATGGCCCCTTCGCACCCGGCATACACACGGCAAACAGGCCATCTCAAGGGTGAACCCCTGAGATGGCATGGCGGTTAGTGGTCTCCCTTGGATGATCGGGCGAAGAGTTGGTTCAGGTCAGCCTGTGGGATCTGGCCTTCGGCGAATGTCATCGTGCCTCGGGTGGCGAGTTCCTCGGCGCTGCGGCGGATGAAGCCGAGCGCGGCCCGCGCGATGCTGCCGCCGAGGCTGATCCGGGTCACACCGACGTCCTGCAGGGCGGGCACGGTGAGCGTCGACGTACCGAGGCCGATCACCACGTTCAGCGGCCCGTCGATCTCCTCGACGAGCGTGCGGATCGTCGCAAGGTCGTTCACCCCAGGGACGTACAGGCAGTCCGCCCCGGCCGCGCGGAAGCGGTTCGCGCGCTCGATCGAGTCGGCCAGCGCCGTCGGCGTCCGGAGCAGTTGCCCGTCGGTGCGCGCCGTCAGTACGAAGCCGGACCCGGCCGCCTCCCGCGCCGCGACGATCCGCTCCACGGCGAGCTCGGCGTCGTACAGGTCCCGTCCGTCGAAGTCCTCGATGTTCCCGCCCGCGAGCCCGGCCTCGCGGGACAGCGTGATCGTCTCCGCGACCCGCTCCGGCGCGGAGCCGTACCCGTCCTCGAGATCGCCGTTCACCGGTACGTCACTGGCCGCCGTGATCTCCCGGACCCGCGCGAACATCTCCTCCCGGGACACCGCCGGCGCGCCGTCCGGCAGCGTGTGATCGCCCTTCGCCAGCGAGAACGCAATGCCCGCGCTGGTGGTCGCGATCGCCGGAAACCCTGCTGCGGCAAGGATCACCGCGCTCCCGGCGTCCCAGGCGTTCGGCATCACGAAGCGGTCGGAGTGCAACTCGCGGAACGTCGTCATACCCCGAGTCTGGCACCCCGACCGTTCGCCGGAGACCGAACCGTCAGCCCGGGTGAAGCTACGACACCTTGGAGGCGGAGGCCTCGTCCAGGAGCCAGAGAGTGCGGTTCTCGCCCTTGGGGCGGGCTGCGGGGATGTCGTCCTCGGCCAGCGCCTTCGCGACCGCGTCGGCCTTGTCCTCGCCGGAGACCACGAACCAGATCTCACGGGCCCGGGCGAGCGTCGGCAAGGTCAGCGTCAGCCGGGTCGGGGGCGGCTTCGGCGAGTCGTGGACGGCGACCGCGGCCGCATCCGTCACCGCGAGCTGCGGGTAGCCCGGGAACAGCGAGGCCACATGCCCGTCGGGACCGACGCCGAGCATCAGTACGTCGAACGTCGGCGAACCGGCCGCCTCGAGCTCGGCCGCGTACGCAGCTGCCGCCGCCTCCGCGCCCTGCCCGGTGTCGGCCGCCATCGGATGCACCCGCGCCGGGTCGACGTCGAGCGCGGACAACATCGCGTCGCGCGCCTGGGTCTCGTTCCGCTCGGGGTCGCCGGACGGCAGGAACCGCTCGTCACCCCACCAGAACTCGACCCGCTGCCAGTCGACCTCGACCCGCGCCGGCGACTCCGCGACCGCCCCGTACACCGCCGACGCCACCCGGCCGCCGGTGAGGACGACCTGCGCGATCCCCCCGGTGCTCTGGGCGTCGGCGATCGCCGTGATCAACCGGGACGCGGCCGAGAACGCGAGATCCGAGGCGTCGGAGTGAATCAGCAACTCCGGATCGACCGTCGTCATCGCCGCACCGCCGCCTTCTTCACCGAGGGCTTCTTCGCCGCGGATTTCTTCGCAGCAGACTTCTTCGCCGTGGTCTTCTTGGCGGAGGCCTTCTTTGCAGCAGTCGCCTTCGCAGCAGCTGCGGACTTCTTGGGACCGGCGGCCTGCTGGGCGACCTTCTTGCCGGCCGCCGTCACCTTCGCGGCGGTCGACTTGCGAGCCGTCGCGCCAACGGTCTTGGCGTCGTCCGGCATCGCGTCCCGCTCGACCATGCACGCGAGCGTCTTCGCGTACACGTCGTCCGGGTCGAGCCGCCGCAGCTCCTCGCTCAGCAGTTCGGACGTCGTCCGCCGCTTCAGCGCCACCGGACGATCCGGCTGACCCGGCACGCTGAACGTCGCGACCGCGCCGTCCGGCCGCGTCAGCGCGATCGGTCCCGACGGCGTGAACAGCCGTACGGCGGTCACGCCCGGACCGCGCGTGTTCCGCTGCTCCACCGGCACCTTCAGCCGGGACTGCAGCCACGCCGCCATCAGATCCGCGCTCGGGTTACCCCGCGCCGCCGCGACCTCGGCCCCGGTCACCTTCGTCGGGTACTGGTCCAGGGCGGCCGCCATCAACGCGCGCCACGGCGTCAACCGCGTCCACGCGAAGTCGGTGTCGCCGGGCGCGTACCCCTCGGCCCGTGCCGAGTAGTCGATCGACGCGCGCCGGGTTGCCGCGGCGTCGGTCACCCGGCGCCGGCCGAGCTTGCCCAGCGGGTCCTCGGCCGGAACGCGCGGCCCGCCACCCGGCCACCACACGATCACGGGGGAGTCCGGCAGCAGCAGCGGCGTGATCACGGACTCGGGCACCTTCGCCAGCGGGCCGTGCAGCCGCAGCAGCACCGCCTC
The DNA here is from genome assembly GCF_043197975.1 of Kribbella sp. NPDC048928. Taxonomy (NCBI): domain Bacteria; kingdom Bacillati; phylum Actinomycetota; class Actinomycetes; order Propionibacteriales; family Kribbellaceae; genus Kribbella; species Kribbella sp. NPDC048928. The sequence continues at coordinate 847,710 of NZ_JBICUC010000003.1, forward strand.
GCCCGGAATGCCTTCGCCGACACGCACCTCGGCGTCCAGCCCGGGCGCGCCCTTGCCGGGCCGCAGGATGGCGACCAGGACCCGGGACGGGTGCTCCCGGCCGGCCTCGTTCGCGGCCTTCATCGCGTCGTGGTGGGACGACTCGTCGACGACCACCACGATCGTGCCGACCATGCCCATCGCGGGCGAGCCGGCGTTCCGGCGGGCCTTCAGCAGCGCCGACGCGATCTCGCTCGACGTGGTGTCGGTCAGGTCGATGATCATGGCCGCCTCCAGGCACGTCCGTCGCGGGCGAGCATCTCGTGCGCCGAGTCCGGGCCCCAGTCGCCGGACTCGTACTGCTCCGGCTTGCCGTGCCGGGCCCAGTAGTCGAGCACCGGGTCGAGGATCTTCCAGCCCAGCTCCACCTCGGTGTGCTGCGGGAACAGCGGCGGATCACCGAGTAGTACGTCGAGGATCAGCCGCTCGTACGCCTCCGGGGAGGACTCCGTGAACGAACCGCCGTACTGGAAGTCCATGTTCACGTCGCGGATCTCCATCGTCGTCCCGGGCACCTTGGCGCCGAACCGGATGGTGATGCCCTCGTCGGGCTGGATCCGCAGGACCAGCGCGTTCTGGCCGAGCTCCTCGGTCTCCGTCTTGGTGAACGGCAGGTGCGGCGCGCGCTTGAACATCACCGCGACCTCGGTGACACGGCGGCCGAGCCGCTTACCGGTGCGCAGGTAGAACGGGACGCCCGCCCAGCGCCGGGTGTCGACGTCGACCCGCAACGCCGCGAACGTCTCGGTCGCGGACGACGCGGGGATGCCGTCCTCCTGCAGGTAGCCCTTCACCTTCGTGCCACCGGCCCAGCCGGCCGCGTACTGACCGCGGGCGGTGTGCAGGTCCAGCCGCTCCGGCAGCTGGACGGCGTTCAGCACCTTCTTCTTCTCCTGGCGCAACGACCAGGCGTCGAAGCTGACCGGCTCCTCCATCGCGACCAGCGCGAGCAGTTGGAGCAGGTGGTTCTGGATCACGTCCCGGGCGGCGCCGATGCCGTCGTAGTACCCGGCGCGGCCGCCGATGCCGATGTCCTCGGCCATCGTGATCTGGACGTGGTCGACGTAGTTGCTGTTCCAGATCGGTTCGAACATCGCGTTCGCGAACCGCAGCGCGAGGATGTTCTGGACCGTCTCCTTGCCCAGGTAGTGGTCGATCCGGAAGACCGCCTCCGGCGGGAAGACCGACTCGACCACGTGGTTCAGCTCGCGGGCGCTCTTCAGGTCGTGACCGAACGGCTTCTCGATCACCACCCGCCGCCAGGAGCCCGGCTTCTCGTCGGTCAGCCCGTGCTCGGACAGCTGCCGGACCACCTCCGGGAACAGCCCCGGCGGGATCGACAGGTAGAACGCGTGGTTGCCACCCGTACCACGGGTGACGTCGAGCTCGTCAACGGTCGCCCGCAGCCGCTCGAACGCCTCGTCGTCGGTGAGATCGCCCGGTACGAACCGGAAGCCCTCGGCAAGCTGCTGCCAGACCTCCTCGCGGAACGGCGTCCGCGCGTGCTCCTTCACCGAGTCGTGCACGATCTGCGCGAAGTCCTGGTTGGTGTAGTCCCGGCGGGCGAACCCGACCAGGGCGAAGCCCGGGGGCAGCAGCCCCCGGTTCGCCAGATCGTAGACCGCCGGCATCAGTTTCTTCCGGGCCAGGTCGCCGGTGACCCCGAAGATCACCAGGCCGCACGGCCCGGCGATCCTCGGCAGTCGCCGATCCTGCGGATCCCGTAAGGGGTTGACCGGACCTGTCGGCTCTTCGTCGAGCTCAGCGGTCATGAGCCGCCTTCCTCCCGTGTCAGGTGGCTTTACTTGAACAGGGACAACAGTTGCTGCACGCCGCCGGCGACATCCGTCAGGTGCAACCGCAGCACCGGACGCCCGCGCTCGGCCAGTACGTTCGCGTCACCGGCCGCCTGCGCCGAGATCAGCGTGCCGAAGCTGAACGGACGGTCTGGGATCTCCACGTCGGTCGGGTGCGCGCCGGTGACCTGCAGGTACACGCCCTCCGGATGGCCGCCCTTGTGGTACTGACCGGTCGAATGCAGGAATCGCGGACCCCAGCCGAAGGTCGTCGGGCGGCCGGTCTTGGTGGCCACCGCCGGACGGATCGCGAGCAGGTCGGCGTCGCGCTCGGAGTCCAGGTACGCCATCACTGCGACGTAACCCTTGTCGTCGAGCTTGCCGAGCAACGCGTTCACCGCAGCCTGCAGCGAGTCGACACCGTCGAGCAGACCCTCGGAACCACGAACCTCGACAGCACCCTCGGTGAACGCCGCCGTCTCAGGCTCCGGCTGCGCGTCCAGCAGACCGCGAGCGGCCTTCTTCGCGCTCTCCACGTCGGGCTGGTCGAACGGGTTGATGCCGAGCAGGTAGCCCGCCACCGCCGTCGCCGTCTCCCACAGCAGCATCTGTCCGCCGAGCGAACCCGACGTCAGCGCGGTCGGTACGCCACTGGTCGCCTTCTCGGCGAGGAGCGCGTTGGTCAGGTCTGCCGCGTCGCTGGACAGCTCCGGCGCGCCGACCTCGACCGCCACCGGCAGGACACCGGTGCCGTTCTTGCCGGTGCTCTCCGCGATCAGCTGCTCGGCCCAGTCCGGGAAGCCGACGATGCTCGAACCGTCCGCCGTGATGATCGCCTTGTCCCGCCCGGCGCTCGCCGCGAGCACGGCGCCCAGCCACAGGGCCGGGTTGTCGGTCGAGTCGGCCTGCACGGCCGGCGCGGCCTCGGCCGCCTGGTCGAGCAGCTCGGCGACGTCGGCGCCGGCCAGACCGGACGGCACCAGGCCGAACGCGGTCAGCGCGCTGTATCGGCCGCCGATGTTCGGGTCGGCGAGGAACGTCTTGCGGTAGCCCTCGTCGGCCGACAGCTTCTCGAACGGCGAGCCCGGGTCCGTCACCACGACGATCCGCGAGGCCGCGTCGATGCCGGCGTCGGTGAACGCCTTCGCGAACGTCCGCCGGTGGCTGTCGGTCTCGACCGTGCCGCCGGACTTGCTCGACACCACGATCACGGTCTTCGACAGGTCGCCGTCGAGCGCGCGCTTCACGACGCTCGGGTCGGTCGAGTCCAGTACGACGAGCTCGACACCCGCCGTACGGGTGATGACCTCGGGTGCCAGCGACGAGCCGCCCATGCCGGACAGCACGATCCGGTCCAGACCCTCGGACCGCAGGTCGGCCTGCAGCGCCTCGATCTCGGCCAGCAGCGGCCGCGAGGTCTCGTGCAGGTCCACCCAGCCGAGCCGGATGGACGCCTCGTGCTCGGCCTCCGGGCCCCAGATCGTCGCGTCCTTCGCGGCGATCCGGGAGGCGATCTTCTCGGCCACCAGCTTGTCGACGACCTCGGCCCAGTCGCCGTTGGTCGTGCTCACCTTCGGAGTGCTCACTTGGCAGCACCCTTCAGGGCCGCGGTGACCGTGTTCTGCAGCTCCGACCAGGAGGCCTCGAACTTCGCGACGCCCTCGTCCTCGAGCAGCTGGACGACCTCGTCGTAGGAGATGCCCAGCTTCTCCAGGTCGTCGATCACCTTGCGGTCGCCCGCGTAGTCGCCGCGAACGGTGTCACCGGAGAACTCGCTGTGCTCCTCGGCGGCCTTGATCGTTGCCTCGGGCATCGTGTTGACGACACCCCGGGTGACCAGGTTGTCGACGTACAGGGTGGGGGAGTACGACGGGTCCTTGGTACCGGTCGACGCCCACAGCGGCCGCTGCGGCTTGGCGCCGCCGGTCTCCAGCTCGCGCCAGCGGTCGGTGTCGAAGATCTCCTCGTACGCCTGGAAGGCGAGCCGCGCGTTGGCGATGCCTGCCTTGCCCTTCAGCGCCTTCGCCTCGTCGGTGCCGATCGCGTCCAGCCGCTTGTCCACCTCGGTGTCGACGCGGCTGACGAAGAACGACGCGACGCTGGCCATCTTGGTCACGTCGTGGCCGTTCTCGGCGGCCTGCTCGAGGCCGTCCAGGAACGCGGCGGCGACCGCCTTGTAGCGCTCCAGGGAGAAGATCAGCGTCACGTTCACGCTGACCCCGGCGGCCAGCGTCTGGGTGATCGCCGGCAACCCTGCCTTGGTCGCCGGGATCTTCACGAAGATGTTCTCGCGGCCGACGATGTCCCACAGCTGCTTGGCCTGCTCGACGGTCTTCGCGGTGTCGTGCGCGAGCGTCGGCTCGACCTCGATCGACACCCGGCCGTCCTGGCCCTCGGAGTCGTCGTAGGCGGGCTTGAACACGTCGGCGGCGTCCCGGACGTCGCTGGTGGTGATCACCCGGATCGCCTCGTCGGTCGAGACACCCTGCGCGGCCAGCCGGCCGATGGTCTCGGCGTACGCGTCGGCGTCCGAGATGGCCTTGGCGAAGATCGTCGGGTTCGTGGTCACGCCGACCACGTGCTTGTCCTCGATCAGGGCCTGCAGGCTGCCGCTGGTCAGCCGCTCCCGCGACAGGTCGTCGAGCCAGATGGAGACACCCGCGTCGGCGAGTGCTTTCAAGCGATCGTTCATTTTCCGATGCCTTCTTCCGGAAGGTTCTGTTGGTGTGGGTGTCTTCAGCTGGCCGTGTCGACATCGGCCGGGCCGACCGGTCCGGCGGCGGCGCGGCCGGGCGGCACGCCCGGTCCACTGATCTGCGCGGCGACCGCGATGCTGTCCTTCGCGGCCTGGACGACGGCGTCGGTGGTGATGCCGAACTCGTCGTACAGCGTCTGGTACGCCGCCGAGGCGCCGTAGTGCTCCAGGCTGACCGAGCGGCCGGCGTCGCCGACGATGTCGTGCCAGCTCTGGGCGATCCCGGCCTCGACCGAGACCCGGGCCCGCACCCCGGCCGGGATCACGGACTCGCGGTAGGCGTCGTCCTGCTCGTCGAACCACTCGCGGGAGACCATCGAGACCACGCGTGCCTTGATGCCTTCCTCGGCGAGCTTCGTGCGCGCCTCGACCGCGAGCTGGACCTCGGAGCCAGTGCCGATCAGGACGACGTCCGGCGTGCCGCCGTCGGCGTCGAGCAGCACGTAGCCGCCCTTGTGCACGTTCTCCGTGGTCGCGAAGCCGTCGGTGCCCCGCGGGAAGGTCGGCACGTTCTGCCGGGTCAGCACCAGACCGGCCGGGCGGTCGGTGTGCTCGAGAACGGTGGCCCAGGCGGCCGCCGTCTCGTTCGCGTCACCGGGGCGGACGACGTCCAGGCCCGGGATCGCGCGGAGCGCCGAGAGGTGCTCGATCGGCTGGTGCGTCGGGCCGTCCTCGCCGAGGCCGATCGAGTCGTGCGTCCAGACGTACGTGACCGGCAGCTTCATCAGCGCGGCCAGCCGCACCGACGGGCGCATGTAGTCGGAGAAGACCAGGAACGTGCCGCCGTACGGACGGGTCAGGCCGTGCAGGGTGATGCCGTTCAGCACCGCGCCCATCGCGTGCTCGCGGATGCCGAAGTGCAGGACGCGGCCGTACTCGTCGCCCTGGAACTCCTTGGTGGCGTACTCCGGCGGGATGAAGGACGGCTGGCCCTTCGGGGTGGTGTTGTTCGAGCCGGCCAGGTCGGCCGAGCCGCCCCACAGCTCCGGCAGTTCCGGCGCCAGCTTGGTCAGCACCTCGCCGGAGGCGGCGCGGGTCGCGATGCCCTTCGCGTCGGCGTCCCAGCTCGGCAGCGCGTCCTTCCAGCCGGCCGGCAGCTCCCGCTTCGACAGCCGGGCGAGCAGCTCGGCGCGCTCGCCGTTGGCCGCCTTCCAGCCCTCGAAACCGGTGTTCCACTCGTCCTCGAGGGCCTTGCCGCGCTCCTGCGCCTTGCGGGTGTGCGCGATCACGTCGTCGGCGACCTGGAAGCTCTGCTCCGGGTCCCAGCCGAGCACCTTCTTGGTGGCGGCGACCTCGTCGGCGCCGAGTGCGGAGCCGTGGATCTTGCCGGTGTTCTGCTTGTTCGGGGCGGGCCAGCCGATGATCGTGTGCAGCCGGATGAAGCTCGGCTTGTCGGTCACCGCGTTCGCCGCCTCGATGGCGTCGTACAGCGCCTGCACGTTCTCCTCGTACCCGGTGCCGCCGTTGGTCCAGTCGACGTCCTGGACGTGCCAGCCGTACGCCGCGTAGCGGGCGGCGACGTCCTCGGAGAACGCGATGTCGGTGTCGTCCTCGATGGAGATCTTGTTCGCGTCGTAGATCACCGTCAGGTTGCCGAGCTTCTGGTGGCCGGCCAGCGACGAGGACTCGGCCGAGACGCCTTCCTCCAGGTCACCGTCGGACGCGATCGCGTAGACGTGGTGGTCGAACAGGCTTTCGCCCTTCGGCGCCTCCGGGTCCAGCAGGCCGCGCTCGCGGCGGGCCGCCATCGCCATGCCGACCGCGTTGCCGACACCCTGGCCGAGCGGACCGGTGGTGGTCTCGACGCCGGGGGTGTGGCGGTACTCCGGGTGGCCGGGGGTCCTGCTGCCCCAGGTGCGCAGCGCCTTCAGGTCGTCCAGCTCGAGGCCGAAGCCGGCCAGGTACAGCTGGATGTACAGGGTCAGGCTCGAGTGTCCCGCGGACAGCACGAAGCGGTCGCGGCCGGCCCAGTGCGGGTCCGCCGGGTTGTGCCGCATCACCTTCTGGAAGAGCAGGTACGCCGCCGGCGCCAGGCTCATCGCCGTACCGGGGTGTCCGTTGCCGACCTTCTCGACCGCATCCATCGCGAGCACCCGCACGGTGTCGACCGCGCGCTGGTCGAGGTCTGTCCATTCAAGCTTGGTGCTGGTCTTCTCCGTCACGCCGGCGGCGCTCCTCTCGATGGTCTGCTGGTACCACTCAGGATGAGCCTACTGTGGCCGACTCGGTCCGTTGCGTACCGCTCTACTGTTTGTCAACCGTTCGGGCCACAGTGTCTGTTCCCCGATGCACACGCCGCATGCGAGGGGGGTGCATCAAGCCCTCCTACGGGTCGTCGTAGACTGCTGAATCGTCAGCGCCGGTCATCCGGCGTCAACCCAGATTGTTCGAGGTGTTCGTGACCGCCGTCGACCCGCGTCCCGCCGCGACGACGTCGTACCCGACGCCGCTGCCGGACGCTGCCGCTGTGTCAGCTGCAACAGTGCGTCCGTCGGTGCGCGACGTGGTGAAGGCGTACGTCGGGCTGACCAAGCCGCGCATCATCGAGCTGCTGCTGGTCACCACGGTGCCGGTGATGTTCCTGGCCGCCGACGGCGTGCCGGGCCTCCGGATCGTGGTGGCGACGCTGATCGGCGGCATCCTCGCCTCCGGCAGCGCGAACACGATCAACTGCGTGTTCGACCGCGACATCGACGAGCAGATGCGCCGCACCCGGCGCCGCCCGCTGCCGCGGCACGCGGTCAGCCCGCGCTCGGCGACGATCTTCGGCGTGGCGCTCGGCGTGCTGGCCACCCTGGAGCTCGGCTTCTTCGTGAACTGGCTGTCGTCCGGCCTGGCCCTCGCGGCGAACCTGTTCTACGTCTTCGGCTACACGATGGTGCTCAAGCGCCGCACCGTGCAGAACATCGTCTGGGGCGGTATCGCCGGTTGCTTCCCGACCCTGATCGGCTGGACCTCGGTCACCGGCAAGCTCGCCTGGACCCCGGTCGTGCTGTTCGGTGTGGTGTTCTTCTGGACGCCGCCGCACACCTGGTCGCTGGCCATGCGGTACCGCGAGGACTACGCGTCCGTCGACGTCCCGATGCTGCCCGTGGTCGCGACGCCGGTGCAGACCGCGCGGCAGATCATGGCGTACTCGGTGATCATGGTGCTGACCTCGATCGCGCTCTGGCCGGTCGCCGGTACCGGCTTCGTGTACCCGTTGGCCGCCATCGTGCTCGGCTTCGTGTTCCTCCGCGAGGCGCGCCGGCTGTTGCTCCGGGCCCACACCGGTGCCGACGGTGCCGCGCTGCGCCCGATGCGGCTGTTCCACTTCTCCAACATCTACCTGGCGTTGCTGTTCATCGCCGCGGCGATCGACCCGCTGCTGCGCTGATTTCCTGCGTTCCCGTTGACCAAATCGTGACCTCGTGTTGCGATGGGGTCGTCTGTGGAGGGGGATCCACGGCTGGGGAGACGTAGCCGCAGGGGGAGTTACGCATGGGGGTACGAACACGCATTGCCGCACTCGCGGCGCTCGCACTGGCCGGCTCGGTGCTCGTCGCCGGACAGGCAGAGGCCGGTGGCAACCATTCGAGTCTGAAGCCGGTAGCGTCCGGACTGAACGGTCCGCGCGGCGTCTCGACGTGGGCGAACAAGGTCATCTACAGCGTCACCGACGGATCGGTGTACGTGACCGACGGGCGCCGGACGCTGAAGCTCGGCACCGTACCGGGCACGGGTGGTTTCCCGCCCGCGATCGACACCAACAAGTGGGGTACGACGTACGCGCTGACCGGCGCGGGCGGTGAGCCGGGACAGCCACCGGTTCCGGGCGGCGCGACGCTGTACCGGATGCGGTACGGCAAGGCGCCGGTCAAGGTCGCCGACATCGGCAAGTACCAGTCGCACGATCCGGACCCGTACAACCAGGCCGATTCGCCGACCGAGTCCAACCCGTTCGGCGTCGCGGCGCTGAGCGACGGCACGGTGCTGGTGTCCGACGCGGCCAACAACGACCTGTTGCGGGTCTGGCCGAACGGTCACGTGAAGACCGTTGCCCGGCTCAAGCCGCGGACGGTCAAGGTCCCGGCCGGTCTCGGTAACGAGGCTCCGCCGGCCGGCACGCCGTTCGTGGCCGAGGCGGTCGCCACCTCGGTGACGGTCGGTTCGGACGGCTACTGGTACGTCGGGGAGCTCCGCGGCTTCCCCGCGACACCGGGCACCTCGCAGATCTGGCGGATCAAGCCGGGCTCGGTGGGCGCGGTGTGCGACCCGGTCAAGCCGACCAAGGGCAACTGCAAGCGGTACGCCGACGGCTACACGTCGATCGTCGACCTGGCCGGCGGACCGCACGGGACCCTCGCGGTGGTGGAACTGGCCAAGGCGAGCTGGCTCGCGTTCGAGTCCGGTGGCTCGACCATCGGCGGCCTGTTCCTGCAGTACCCGGGCAAGCACCACACCGCCGGGTACAAGCGCGAACTGGTCAAGAACCAGCTGAACCTGCCGGGCGGCGCAGCCTTCAACCGCTGGGGCCAACTGTACGTAGCGGGCCCGGTCTTCGGCCCGGGCGCGGTCTATCGAGTTCGGTACTGAGGTAACAGCAGGTTGTCACCATCGGGGCGCCACGCCGTGGCGCCCCGATGTCGTGCGGGCACCGAGTGGCCAGTTCTGGCCGTGGCCTACGTAGGCCAGACAAGGTGCTGGACACCCTGATGCGGCGCTGACGAGACTGCTACGGGCCGAGCCCGGGCGGTGAGTCCTGGCGCACCATCAGGGAGGCGACGCGGTGTCCTCGCAGCGGATGCAGTCCGAGCTCATCACACGGCCACCGACGGCCACGCCGCAGTTGTTGCCGGTGGCACCGGATGCGGCGATCGAGGCGCTGGTACGGCGCCAGGAGTCCGAACTCGAGCGGATCCGGGCACTCGCGACGGCCTGGGTCGCCGACTTCCGCTCGGGCCGCAGTACGGGTCCGACCGAGCTGATCGAGATCGTCAGCGGCGCCGACGCCGTGCTGAGCCGCTTCGACCAGCTCCAGCGCGCCGCCACTGAAGAGGTCCAGGTCCTGGACACACCGCCGTACGTGGCAGCGACGGGCCCGGACACCAACGACCTCGAGTTCGAGGTGCTGGCCAGGGGCGTGAGCTGCAAGGCGATCTACGACCGGGCCGCACTGGAACAGGCGCCGAACGCGGTGACCGCAATCCTGCGGTACGTGGCCGCGGGCGAGCAGGCCCGCGTCACGTCCGAACTGCCGCTGAAACTGGCGACCTTCGATCGCCGGACCGCGTTCATGCCGCTGGCCATCGACCAGGGCGACATCGCGAGTGCGATCGTCGTGCACCCGTGCAGCCTGCTCGATGTCCTGCTGCTGGTCTTCGATCAGCTGTGGCAGCAGGCGACGCCGCTGACCGCGCCCGGCTCGCTGCGGGCCGCCCAGGAGGACGGCACGTTCGAACCGACCGAGAACGATCGGCGCGTCCTGGTGCTGCTCGCCAGCGGCATGAAGGACCAGGCGATCGCGCGGCACCTCGGCTGGAGTCACCGAACCACGCGGCGGCGGATCGCGGCGCTGATGGCGGCCTCGGGGGCTGAGACGCGCTTCCAGGCCGGTCTGCACGCCGCGCGGGCGGGCTGGTTGTGAGCAGGACGATCCGACGGGACTGTCCCGTCGGAGATTGAGTGAGGGGTGAGGCGTGCAACGCACGAGAAGACCTAGAGGTGGGATGACAAGACGTGGCCGAACCGTCCGGACCATCGCGGTGGCCCTGACCACGATCACTGCCCTGGTGACGTCCACAGTGGCGGTATCGACCGTGGCGGCCCCCGAGGCAGTCGCGGCCGGCAACCCAACGACCGGCAGTTCAACGCCGAGCAACCAAACGACCGGCAGCCCGACGACGGGCGGTCCGCGTGGAAGTCGCACGGTACCGGCCGGTTGCAACGTTGCAGCGACGGCCGCCGACGGCTCCACGCCGCTGGCGCGCTGCTACGCGGTCGGGCGGGCCGCCGATCACGGCGGGCTGGCGCAGCGCACGGCCGGGCCGCTCCCGGGATCGCTGGGGCCGAGCGAGATCAAGTCGGCGTACGCCCTGCCCGACGGTGGCGACGGGCGGACGGTGGCGATCGTCGATGCGTACGGCTACCAGAACGCCGAATCCGACCTGGCCGTGTTCCGGGCGCACTACGGCCTGTCGCCGTGCACGACGGACAACGGCTGCTTCCGGAAGGTCGACCAGCGCGGCGGAACGGACTACCCGCAAGAAGATGCCGGCTGGTCCATCGAGACGGCCCTCGACCTGGATGCAGTGTCCTCGGCCTGCCCGGACTGCCACATCCTGCTCGTCCAGGCCGACAGCAACAGTTCGCCGAATCTAGGCCAGGCTGTCGACACCGCTGCGTCCCTGGGCGCCGTGGCGATCTCCAACTCGTACGGCATCGACGGTGAACTCCCGTTCGAGACGTACTACGACCACTACTACGACCACCCAGGGATCGCCGTCACCGTGTCGTCCGGTGACCTCGGCAACGTACAGAGCTACCCGGCCACCTCGCCGAACGTGGTCTCCGTCGGAGGTACGAAGCTGACCCGGGACGACTCCACCGCGCGCGGCTGGCACGAAGCGGCGTGGGTCGACGGCGGCAGCGGTTGCTCGCTCTACGAGCCGCGCCCCGATTACCAGGACGGCCTCGACACCGGCTGTCCCGACACGCGGGCGACCGCCGATGTGGCCGCGGTCGCCGACCCGGACACCGGGCTCGCGGTCTACAACACCCTCGGACAGGACGGCTGGGCGCAGTACGGCGGCACCTCACTGTCCTCGCCGCTGGTGGCCGCGATGTACGCGCTGGCCGGCACTCCCGTTCCGGGAAGTGATCCGGTCACGTATTTGTATCGCAAGGGCGCCTCGCTGAACGACGTCAGCGAAGGCACCGACGGTTCGTGTGGCGACGTACGCTGCACGGCGGGCGCCGGCTGGGACGGGCCGACTGGTGTTGGTACGCCCAACGGTGTGTCGGCCTTGACGCTCGGATCCCACGGCTGGGCCTCGGGCTCGGTGCAGACCCGGAGCCACGCGCTCGACGGTGCGACCGTCACGTTCACCGACCAGACGGGCTATCGCACCCGCGCGGTCGTCGACAAGTCCGGCCGGTACCGCGTCGCGGTGGCCGCGGGGACCTACCAGGTCGTCGCATCGAAGTTCGGGTACGCCGACGTGACGCTTGACCGGGTCACCGTGGCTGCAGGCGCGTCGGTGTCCAGGAACTTCACGCTGACAGCGTTGGCCAGGCGTACGGTCAGTGGCGCCGTCACCGACGGCTCCGGTCAGGGCTGGCCGATGTACGCCAAGATCTCCATCGACGGGTACCCGGACGGTGCTGTGCACACGGACCCGTTCACCGGCCGTTACAGCGTGGAGCTCCCGGTCGGCGCGACCTATCAGCTGCACGTCGAGGCAGCCGGCCGGCCCGGCTACCAGACCGCCGACACAAAGGTTGTCGTCGGCAACGGAAAGGGTTCGTTGCAGCGCGACGTCGCGCTGAACGTGGACGCGTCGACCTGCACGGCCGCCGGGTACGGGAACGCGTATCACGGCGCCGGCACCGACTTCGAGGGCTGGTCGGCGGCGCAGAACGGCTGGCAGGTGACCGACGACGACGGCAGCGGCAAGACCTGGACGTTCGACGATCCCGGTGCCAAGGGCAACCTCACCGGCGCCGGCGGGCAGTTCGCCATCGTCGACAACTGGGCATCGCCGGTCAATCGTCATGACACGAGCCTGGTCGGCCCGGCTGCGGACCTGTCGGACGTCGCCGAGCCGGTTGTCGGCTTCGACACATACTACTACGACTACGGATTCGGCGAGCAGGACGGCGTCGTGGACCTGAGCCTCGACGGCGGAGCGACCTGGCAGAACGTCTGGCGGGCGCCGGACGCCTTCGTCCAGGGACACGTCGAGGTACCGATCCCGCAGGCCGCGAACAAGTCCGATGTCCGGGTGCGGTTCCGCTTCACCGGGGCGTTCGACAACTTCTGGGAGCTCGACGAGGTGTACGTCGGCAGCCGGTCGTGCGAGCCGACACCGGGTGGGCTCGTGGCAGGCCTCGTCCGCGATCACAACACCGGTGCCGCGCTGACCGGTGTGCAGCTCGCCGGTGGTACGACTCCGGCGGTGAGCGGGTCGACCTCCGACGACGCGCAGGTCGACGACGGCTACTACTGGCTGTTCGCACCCACCGGCGACCTTTCGCTCAGCGCCACCGGACGGCGGTACGCCGAGGCGACGAAGAAGACCCGGGTGCTCGCGCACCGAACGACCCGGCTCGACTGGTCGCTGGAGGCCGGCCAGGTGACCGCAACCTCGGCGCCGATCTCGGTCAACGCCGGCAAGGGTCCGATCGGCCCCCGGTCGATCACGCTCACCAACCACGGCACCAAGCCGGCTCAGGTGTCGCTCGTCGAGCAGGACCGTGGGTTCACGGCGGCCGACGGGCATCACCGGACGACAGCACCAGGTGCGCCGCTGCGGCGGGCAAAGGTGGATGCGTCCGCGTTGTCGTTCACGAAGCGGAAGCCGGGCGGGCACGACCCCGTACCGTCACGCGACGCATCGACGAACCCGGCCTGGTCGAACCTGCCGGACTACCCGACGCCGATCATGGACAATGTCGTCGCGTCGAACGACTCGGTGGTCTATTCGGTCAGCGGCGCGACCGACGAAGGCCTGACCGGTGCTGGGTACGCCTACGACCGGACGGTCGGGTCGTGGCGGCGGATCGCCGACCTGCCCGAGTCGCGGGAGAGTGCGGTCGGCGGCTTCGTCGGCGGCAAGTTGTACGTGGCCGGCGGCTGGGACGCGCAAGGCAAGCTGACCTCGACGACCTACGTCTACGATCCGGCGAAGAACATGTGGTCTCGCGTGGCCGACCTCCCGATGCCGAGCAGTACGGCGGCCGGGGCGGTCGTCGGCGGTGCTTTCTACGTGGTCGCCGGTTGTGAGTCGGATGCCTGCACGGAGACGACTCCCACCTACCGGTACGACGTCGGTAGCAACACCTGGGCGCGGATCGCGGCCTACCCGGAGCACGTGGTGATGCCGGGATGTACGGGGTCGGGGGACGGACTGATCTGTGCCGGTGGGCTCGTGCCGGTGCTCGACGACCCGTGGCACGAGTTCCCGGTCGCGAGCGCGTACCAGTACAAGCCAGATTCGGACAGCTGGACGCCGATCGCCAACATGCCGTACCCCGCCTGGGGCATGGCGTACTCCGGCAGCGGTGGCAAGCTCCAGTTGGCCGGCGGTATCACCGGTGGTGAAGTCACCAACCAGGCGATCGAGTTCGATCCGGCGACCGGTGCCTGGTCGGCGCTTCCGAACGCGGCGTACAGCATGTTCCGTGGCGGCGCGGCCTGCGGGCTGAGCAGGATCGGTGGCTCCATCGGCGGGTTCACCGCGACGCCGTTCGCCGAGTACCTGTCCGGTCAGGACGCGTGCGTTCTCGGTGCGGACGTGGGCTGGTTGTCGGCCGACCGTACGCAGCTCACCGTTCCGCCGGGACGTTCGGTGAAGGTGCAGCTGCGGTTCGACGCTGCGGCCACGTCCACGGCCGGAAAGTACGAAGCCCGTCTGGCGTTCACGACTGACACGCCGTACGACGTCACGCCGGTCGCGATCGCGCTCACGCGACGCTGACGCACCACCTCGGACGCGACGTAGGTCCGGCGAAAGTTGCCGGACCTACGTCGCGGGCGTTCCGCGTTCGCCGTAGACGGCGGTGACCAGGGCGATCAGTAGGCCGGCCAGCAGCATGTGTACCAGGACGACGCCCCAGGGCAGGCCGGTGAAGTACTGGGTGAAGCCGACGGCGCCCTGCAGCAGTTCGACGGCGAGCAGCCAGGCGGCGAGCTTGCGCAGGGTTCGCGAGGTGGCGGTCACCCGGGTCGCGATCACCAGCGCGATCGAGATCCCGAGCAGGCCGAACACCACGTCGGCATGCAACTGGCTGACCAGCTCCGGGTCGAACCCGTTGCGGCCGGTCTCCGGGTCGCCGGAGTGCGGACCGGCGCCGGTGACAACGGTGCCGAGGGCAACGGTCAGCCAGACCGCTATCACGCAGACGGTGGCGAGCGCGCGGACCACCGGGGGAGTGTGCGGGTACGGGCTGGTGCGCGAGCGGCGCATCATCGAGACCGTCAGCGTGATGATCACCGGCGAGACCAGGAAGTGTGCCGAGACGATCCACGGATTCAGCCCGGTCAGCACGCTGATGCCGCCGATCACGCCCTGCAGCGGGACGCCGAGGGCGGCCGCGGTCGCGAGCCGGCGCAGGTCCCGCCGGATCGGCCGGTACCGCATGACGACCAGCCAGGTGAGGATCGCGACGATCGCGACCACGAACCCGAGCATCCGGTTCGTGAACTCGATCGCGCCGTGATAGCCGAGCGCCGCGTGCGGTACGTACGAGTCGTCGGTGCAGGACGGCCAGGTCGGGCAGCCGAGGCCGGAGCCGGTCAGCCGGACCAGGCCGCCGGTCACCACGATGCCGATGTTCACCACCACCGACGCCCAGCCCCAGCGCCGGACGACGTCCAGGCTCGGCTCGGGCACCAATCGCCAGAATCCGCTGACTGGCTCGCTGGATCGGGGCGCGGTCTCCGTCGTCATCACCGGCACACTCTAAAGGTCAGTCCCATTTGAAGGTCCGTGAGACCAGGTAACCGAGGACAGCCGCCCAGAGCGCAAGCGACAGTGCGGCGGCCCACGGGATCACTCCCTCGACGGTCGAGTTCGAGATTCCGCTCGCCAGCGCGGCGCTCGGCAGCAGCCGTACGACACCTTGCATGCCGGCCGGGTACTCGTCGACGGGCGTCATGATCGCGCCGCCGACAAGCAGCAACAGGTACAGCAGGTTGGCCGCGGCGAGGGTTGCCTCCGCGCGCAGTACGCCGGCCATCAGCAGACCCAGGGACGCGAAGGCGGCCGTACCGCAGAGAACGGTGAGGATCACACCGAACACCGCGTCGGCTCCACCGACGGGCTTCCAGCCGAGTGCGAAGCCGGTCCCGATCAGAACGGCGAGCTGGATCAGCTGGACGATCAGGACCGCGCCGATCTTCCCGGCGAGCAGGCCGGTGCGCGACAGGGGAGAGGCACCGAGCCGTTTGATGACTCCGTACCGGCGCTCGAAGCCGGTCGCGATCGCCAGCGA
Source organism: Kribbella sp. NPDC048928 (assembly GCF_043197975.1). Lineage (NCBI taxonomy): Bacteria > Bacillati > Actinomycetota > Actinomycetes > Propionibacteriales > Kribbellaceae > Kribbella > Kribbella sp. NPDC048928. The sequence goes on from NZ_JBICUC010000003.1 coordinate 863,493, forward strand.
GGTGAAGGACGACGACAGCACCGCGAGTGCGAGGACGCGGGGGACCGCCTCGTCGATCGGCCGGCCACTGCCCAGCGGCAGCCGGTCGCCCAGACCCGTCCCGCCGAGCAACAGGAGCACCCCGAGCGGGATGACCAGTGCGAGCAGCAACTGCTCGCCGTTGCGGACGAGCAGCCTGAACTCCATCCGCGTGTGCGCGATCACCTTCTGCGGCCAGGGCGCACTCCCCGGCTGCGGTGCATAGGTAGTCATCAGCGGTCCGGTTTGGTGAGCTCGAGGAACACGTCCTCGAGCGACTTCGTGTGGTGTTCGGTGAGGGCGTCGGGGGTGCCGGAGGCGATCAGCTTGCCGGCCGACACAACGTGCACCTGGTCGGACAGCTGCTCGGCCTCGTCCATCGCGTGCGTGGTCAGTACGACCGTGACGCCGTCGCCGCGCAGATCGCGGATCAGCTGCCAGATCTCGCGCCGGCCGTGCGGGTCGAGCCCGGTCGTCGGCTCGTCGAGGAACGCGAGCTCCGGGCGCCCGATGATCGCCAGCGCGAACGAGAGCCGCTGCTTCTGCCCGCCGGAGAGCCTGCGGTACGGCGTCCGCCCACAGCTGCCGAGGTCCAGGCGCTCGACCAGGGCGGGGACGTCGAGCGGATGCGTGTGCAGCTTCGCGACGTACCGCAGCATCTCGACCGCCCGGACGCCCGACCAGGCGCCGCCCTCCTGGAGCATGACGCCGATCTTCGGCATCAGCTCGTCGTGGTCGGCGAGCGGGTCCAGGCCGAGGACCCGGACGCGGCCCGAGTCCGGGCGCCGGAAGCCCTCACAGGTCTCCACGGTCGTGGTCTTGCCGGCACCGTTCGGGCCGAGTACGGCCGTCACCGTGCCTGCGGTTACGGTGAGACTGAGGCCGTCGACCGCGGTCTTCTCTCCGTACCGCACGACGAGGTTGTCGATCTCCACCGCGACTGGCACAAACCGCAGCATAGAGAACGGGGCGAAGTGACCTCGCTCACGCCTCCCCCTGGGCCCCGCCTGAGCCTGGGAACCGGTAAGGGGAGCCTTATTTGAAGGCCCCGGCGAATTACGCGACACTGATGTTGTGAAAACTCCTGCGACCGACCGAGTTGTGCCCCAGGGCACCGCCGGCGCGCGGGACGAGTCCACCCGGGACCGGGTCGCCCGCTCGATCCTGACCAACGGGCCGTCCAGCGCCGCGGTGCTGGCGGAGCGGCTCGAGCTGACCCCGGCGGCGGTCCGCCGGCACCTGGACCACCTGCTCGACGAGGGCCTGGTGGAGTCGCGCGAGGAGCGGGTCTACGGCCCGCGTGGCCGCGGCCGCCCCGCGAAGGTGTTCGTGCTGACCGACCACGGACGGCACGCGTTCCACACGGCCTACGACGACCTTGCGACGACCGCGATGCGGTTCATCGCCGAGGCCGGCGGCGACGACGCGGTGACGGAGTTCGCGCGGCACCGGGTCGCCGAGGTCGAGGAGCGCTACCGGGACCTGCTGGCGCAGGCTCCGGAGGGCAAGAAGGCGGAGGTGCTCGCGCAGGCCCTGACGGCCGACGGGTACGCCGCCTCCACGGCGGAGGCGGGCCACGGCGCCCAGCTCTGTCAGCACCACTGCCCGGTCGCGCACGTGGCCGAGCAGTTCCCCCAGCTGTGCGAGGCCGAGACCGAGGTGTTCTCGAGACTCCTCGGCAAGCACGTACAGCGCCTGGCCACCATTGCCCACGGCGACGGTGTCTGTACGACGCACATCCCCGGCACTCCTGCGGTCAAGGAACCGGTTGCCCCTGTATCCGACGGCGAATCTGCGAGGACTGCACGATGACGCAAACCGCTCACCCCGAACTGGAAGGCCTCGGCAACTACCAGTACGGCTGGTCCGACTCCGACGCCGCCGGCGCGGTTGCTCAGCGCGGCTTGAGCGAGGACGTGGTGAGAGGCATCTCCACCCTCAAGAACGAGCCGGAGTGGATGCTCGAGCTGCGCCTGAAGGGCCTGAAGCTCTTCGGCCGCAAGCCGATGCCCTCCTGGGGCGCCGACCTGTCCGGGATCGACTTCGACAACATCAAGTACTTCGTCCGGTCCACCGAGAAGCAGGCCACCTCGTGGGAGGAGCTGCCGCCGGACATCAAGAACACCTACGACAAGCTCGGCATCCCGGAGGCGGAGAAGCAGCGCCTGGTCGCCGGCGTCGCCGCGCAGTACGAGTCCGAGGTCGTCTACCACCAGATCCGCGAGGACCTGGAGGAGCAGGGTGTCATCTTCCTGGACACCGACACCGGCCTGAAGGAGCACCCGGAGCTCTTCAAGGAGTACTTCGGCTCCGTGATCCCGGTCGGCGACAACAAGTTCGCCTCGCTGAACACGGCGGTCTGGTCCGGCGGCTCGTTCATCTACGTCCCCAAGGGCGTCAAGGTGGACATCCCACTGCAGGCGTACTTCCGGATCAACACCGAGAACATGGGCCAGTTCGAGCGGACCCTGATCATCGTCGACGAGGGTGCCTACGTGCACTACGTCGAGGGCTGCACCGCGCCGATCTACAAGTCGGACTCGCTGCACTCGGCGGTCGTCGAGATCATCGTGAAGAAGGGCGCCCGCTGCCGCTACACGACGATCCAGAACTGGTCGAACAACGTCTACAACCTGGTCACCAAGCGCGCCACCTGTGAAGAGGGCGCGACCATGGAGTGGATCGACGGCAACATCGGCTCCAAGGTGACGATGAAGTACCCGGCGGTCTACCTGATGGGTGAGCACGCCAAGGGCGAGACCCTGTCGGTCGCGTTCGCGGGCGAGGGCCAGCACCAGGACGCCGGCTCGAAGATGGTGCACAACGCGCCGTACACCTCCAGCTCGATCGTCTCGAAGTCGGTGGCCCGCGGTGGCGGCCGGACGTCGTACCGCGGTCTGGTCGAGGTCGCGCCGGGCTCGCACCACAGCAAGTCCACGGTCCGCTGCGACGCGCTGCTCGTCGACACCATCAGCCGTTCGGACACCTACCCGTACGTCGACGTCCGCGAGGACGACGTGGCGATGGGGCACGAGGCGACCGTCTCCAAGGTCAGCGACGACCAGCTCTTCTACCTGATGAGCCGCGGGATGGCCGAGGACGAGGCGATGGCGATGATCGTCCGCGGCTTCATCGAGCCGATCGCCCGCGAGCTCCCGATGGAGTACGCGCTGGAACTGAACCGGCTCATCGAGCTGCAGATGGAAGGGGCCGTCGGCTGATGTCGTCCGCAGAAACCCTTGTTGCTACCGGCAACAAGGCGCACTCCCACGGGCCGGGCTCCCCGGTCCCGCTGCAGGCCCGCAGCGAGCGGCCGACGTCGTACGACGTCGCCGACTTCGCGGTGCCGAACGGCCGCGAGGAGGAGTGGCGCTTCACCCCGGTCAAGCAGCTCAAGGCTTTGTTCGAGGACGCGGCCGGCACCGAGACCCCGAAGATCGACGCCGCCGGCCCGGAGGGAGTCGTCTTCGAGACCGTCGCCGCCGACTCGCTCAAGGTCGGCAAGCCGCAGGACCGTTCCGCGGCCGTCGCCTGGAACCACGCCGATGACGCGTTCGCGGTCCGGATCCCGGTCGAGGCCGAGCTGACCGACCCGGTGCACGTGAACGTCGCGAGCCTCGGTGCCCGCGGCTTCAGCCACCTGATCGTCGAGTCCGGCCGGCACAGCAGGGCGACCGTGATCATCGATCACAGCGGCGCCGGCGAGCTGAGCAGCAACGTCGAGATCGTCGTCGGTGACGGCGCCGAGCTGCGGGTCGTCTCGATCCAGCAGGGCGACCACGAGTCGATCCACCTCGGCCAGCACGACGCGCTGGTCGGCCGGGACGCCAAGCTGCACCACGTCGTGGTCACGCTCGGCGGCAAGGTCGTGCGGATCGCGACCAACGTCCGGTACGCCGGGCCCGGCGGCGACGCCGAGCTCCTCGGGGTGTACTTCGCCGAGTCCGGTCAGCACCACGAGAACCGGCTCTTCGTCGACCACGAGGCCACCCACTGCAAGAGCAACGTGCTCTACAAGGGTGCGCTGGCCGGTGACAACGCCCGCTCGGTATGGATCGGCGACGTGCTGATCCGGGCCGCGGCCGAGGGCACCGACACCTTCGAACTGAACCGGAACCTGGTGCTCACCGACGGCGCCCGCGCCGACTCGGTGCCGAACCTGGAGATCGAGACCGGCGAGATCGAGGGCGCGGGGCACGCGTCCGCGACCGGCCGCTTCGACGACGAGCAGCTGTTCTACCTGCAGGCTCGCGGCATCCCCGAGGACGCGGCCCGCCGGCTGGTCGTGTCGGGCTTCTTCAACGACATCATCGGCAAGATCGGCGTCGCCGAGGTCAGCGAGCACCTGCACGAGGTGATCGAGGAGAAGCTCGCCCGCACCGCCGAGCTGAGCGAGTCCGCCAAGGCGGTCGTCGGCAAGTGAGCGACACGTTCGAGCGCGCCTGCGCCGCCACCGACGTACCCGACGAGGGAGTGATCCCGGTCGAGGTCGGTGGCGTGGAGGTCGCGGTGGTGAAGAGCGAAGGACAGTACTTCGCCGTCCGGGACGAATGCTCGCACGCGCAGATCCAGCTGTCCGAGGGCGACGTCGGCGAGTGCGAGATCGAGTGCTGGCTGCACGGGTCCCGCTTCGACCTGCGGACCGGCGAGCCGACCAGCCTGCCGGCCTACGACCCGGTGCCGATCTACCCCGTACGCCTCGACGGCGACGACGTGCTCGTCGACGTGAAGAACCCCCTGAACCAGCAATCCCTGTAAAACAACGGAGATCAGAGATACTCATGGCGACACTCGAGATTCGCGACCTGCAGGTGTCGGTGGACACCGAGGCCGGCCCGAAGCAGATCCTGCGCGGCGTCGACCTGACCATCGGCAGCGGCCAGACGCACGCGATCATGGGCCCGAACGGCTCCGGCAAGTCGACGCTGGCGTACTCGATCGCCGGCCACCCTAAGTACAACATCATCGGTGGCTCGGTGACGCTGGACGGCGAGAACGTGCTGGACATGACCGTCGACGAGCGCGCCCGGGCCGGCCTGTTCCTGGCCATGCAGTACCCGGTCGAGGTGCCCGGCGTCTCGGTGGCGAACTTCCTGCGGACCGCGAAGACCGCGATCGACGGCGAGGCCCCGAAGCTGCGGACCTGGGTCAAGGACGTCAACGGCGCGCTGTCGGCGCTCGAGATGGACGCCGAGTTCGCGCAGCGCAACGTCAACGAGGGCTTCTCCGGCGGTGAGAAGAAGCGCCACGAGATCGTCCAGCTGGAGCTGCTGAACCCGAAGGTCGCGATCCTCGACGAGACCGACTCCGGCCTCGACATCGACGCGCTCCGGATCGTCTCCGAGGGCGTCAACCGGTTCGCGGCGCAGGGCGACAAGGGCGTACTGCTGATCACCCATTACACGCGGATCCTGCGCTACATCAAGCCGGACTTCGTGCACGTGTTCGTCGACGGCCGCGTCGCCGAAGAGGGCGGCCCGGAGCTGGCCGAGGAGCTCGAGGCCAACGGCTACGAGCGGTTCGTGAAGGCCGTCGCGAAGTGACGAGCGCCCGGACGTTCAGCAGTCCCTTGGACCTGCAATCGGTCCGGGCGGACTTCCCCATCCTGTCGCGCGAGCTGGCCGGTGGGTTCCCGCTGGTGTACCTCGACTCGGCGAACTCCTCGCAGAAGCCGCGCCAGGTCGTCCAGGCGCTCGAGGACCACTACCTCAAGCACAACGCGAACGTGGCCCGGGCGATGCACCAGCTCGGTGCCGAGGCGACCGCGGCGTACGAGGGTGGCCGGGACAAGGTTGCCGAGTTCATCGGCGCCCCGTCGCGGGACGAGGTCGTGTTCACCAAGAACGCCTCCGAGGCGCTCAACCTGGCCGCGCACACCCTGGGTGCGTCGCTGAAGCCGGGCGATGTCGTCGTGGTCTCCGAGATGGAGCACCACAGCAACATCGTCCCGTGGCAGCTGGCCTGTGAGCGGACCGGCGCGACGCTGAAGTGGTTCGGCGTCACCGAGGACGGCCGGCTCGACCTGAGCAACATCGAGGAGCTGCTGACCGAGCGCACCAAGGTGGTCGCGCTGACCTGGGTCTCGAACGCGCTCGGCACGATCAACCCGATCACCGACATCGCTGCGAAGGCGCACGCGGTCGGCGCGACCGTGGTGGTCGACGCGTCGCAGGCGGTCCCGCAGTTCCCGGTCGACGTCTCGACGCTCGGCGCGGACCTGCTCGCGTTCACCGGCCACAAGGTCGTCGGACCGACCGGCATCGGCGTCCTCTGGGGCCGGTACGAGCTGCTCGCGTCGCTGCCGCCGTTCCTCGGTGGCGGCGAGATGATCGAGATCGTCCGGATGACCGGTTCGACGTACGCGCCGCCGCCGGCCAGGTTCGAGGCCGGTACGCCGCCGATCGCGCAGGCGGTCGGGCTCGGTGCGGCGATCGACTACCTGTCCGGGATCGGGATGGACAAGATCGCGGCGCACGAGCACGCGATCGTCGAGTACGCGCTGGAGGGACTGAAGACGGTTCCGGGCCTGACGCTGCTCGGGCCGACCGACGCCGAGGACCACGGCGGCGCGATCAGCTTCGCGCTGGACGGCGTGCACCCGCACGACGTGTCGACCGTACTGGACACCCGCGGGATCGCGGTCCGGGCCGGGCACCACTGCGCGCGGCCGGTGCACGAGCGGTTCGGAATGCAATCGTCGACCAGAGCGTCTTTCTACCTGTACACAACTCCCGAGGAGATCGACGCGCTCGTCGACGGTCTCGGGTTCGTCCGTAGCTTCTTCAAGGTGGACTGATCATGCAGCTCGACAGCCTGTACCAGGAGATCATCCTGGACCACTACCGGACCCCGCACCACGCGGGGCTCGTGGACCCGTACGACGTGGAGGTGCACCACGTGAACCCGTCCTGCGGGGACGAGGTCACGCTCCGGGTCGAGCTCGACGGCGACACCGTGAAGGGCGTCACGCACGACAGCGTCGGCTGCTCGATCAGCCAGGCGGCGACGTCGGTGATGTCGGACCTGGTGATCGGCAAGCCGGTGTCCGAGGGCATGGCGACGTACGAGAAGTTCCTGGAACTGATGCAGGGCCGCGGGAATGTCGAACCGGACGAAGAGGTTCTGGAGGACGGTGTGGCGTTCGCGGGCGTCGCGCAGTTCCCCGCCCGCGTGAAGTGTGCACTGCTCGGCTGGTCCGCCTGGCGGGACGCCACCGCCCAGGCCCTGGCCGAGCAAGGGGCTGCCAACCAAGGAGTGAGCAATGCCTGACCAGACCGACGAGAAGATCGAGCTGCCTGAGGTCGACCTGGAGGCCGCGCAGGCTGCTCAGGCCGGCGGACCCGGCACGACGCCGGCCAAGGTCGAGGACGTGACCGAGGCGCTCAAGGACGTCGTGGACCCCGAGCTCGGCATCAACGTCGTCGACCTCGGCCTCATCTACGGCATCACGGTCGACGACACCAGTACGGCGATCATCGACATGACGCTGACGTCCGCGGCCTGCCCGCTGACCGACGTGATCGAGGACCAGACCCGGATGGCGCTGGACGGCCTCGTCAACGACTTCCGGATCAACTGGGTCTGGATGCCGCCGTGGGGCCCCGAAAAGATCACCGACGACGGCCGCGACCAACTCCGCGCCCTCGGCTTCAACGTGTGACGCGAACTGTTTCGGTGGCGCCGGGCCGACTGGACAGGTGGCTGGACGGCTTCGGTGAGCGCCATGGCGCGGTGCGGTACGACGTGACGTCGACGGTGGTCAGGTTGGCTGCTGAGGACGGCTCCAGTGCTGTCGTTGCCGTGCCCTTCGGGCCCCTCGTGGAATTGTCTCGCGAGGGGCTTGTTGCGCATGTGCTGCAGGCGCGGCGGCTGGGGGTTCTGCTGGTTCGCCGGGGTGGGTACGGCGCGGGGGTGTTTGCCGGGGGCAAGCTTCTGGACTCGAAGGTTGGGTCGCGGCATGTGCAGGGGACGACGAAGGCGGGTGGCTGGTCGCAGCAGCGGTATGCGCGCCGCCGGGACAACCAGGCGCGGGAGGCGTTCGCCGCCGCGACCGAGGTAGCGGTGCGGATCCTGGCCGCGGCGAAGCTGGACGTACTGGTCTGCGGGGGAGACCGGCGGGCCGTTGACACCGTGCTGGACGATCCGCGCCTGAAGGAGGTCGCCGGGCTGGTGCGGCCGCCGTTCCTCGGCGTACCGGATCCGAAGCAGCGGGTCCTCGAGCAGGCCGGCGCCGACGCCCTGGCCATCCGGATCGAGCTGACCCAGGACACGCCGACCCAGTAGGATCTCGGGCCAGGTTGGACGCCCGGGTCAGCGGAAGTGTGGGCCGTGCAGGGCCCGGAAGTTGGCCAGGGCCTCGGTGAAGTACTCCAGGTCCTCTTCCAGCCGGGCCCGGTGCAGCATGCCGGGATGCGCGGCCTTGGAGGCCGCGCCGAACTCGGTCCAGATCTCCGAGTCCGGGACCTCGACGGCATCCGCGGGCAGGAACTGCACGGCTTGGTTGATCGCCTCGGCGGCAAGTTCCCAGGAGAGCTCGATGCCGGCGCGCTTGTCGCCCGGCTCGCCGTCGTAGTTCATGGCGTCCACGAGCGCGTCGTCGGCGTACTGATGCGCGACAATCACCCACTGCGCGGGGTCGACCAGCCGGGACCGGCCGAGCCCGAAGTGCATCCCGGTCTGGTTGGCGGTCTTCTCGGAGACGTACGGGATGGTGATGTCGCCGACCGGCGACGAGTACGTCCACGCGTCCGGGCCCTCGGTGAGGTTCTCGCCGCGCGCGATCGGCGCGGCCGGTGTCAGTCGCTGACCCGGCTCCGGTCCGCGCTCCGCGCGTGTCAGGGCGACATAGACGTCGGCCTCCCAGAGGGTTCTCGCCATCAACATCGGTTATCTCGCTCCCATTTCCCTGGCCAGGTCGGAGTACGTGTCCCGCGTCACCAGCAGTCTGTCCAGCCGGAACCGCCCGGGCTCGGCAGCCCGGGCCGCCTGTCCTTCCGGCGTCCAGAACTCGTCCTCCGGTACGGCGTCGGCGCCGGCCGGGACGAACTTGATCACCTCGGCGACGGCGGCCTGCACGATCGCGAGCACCCTACCGGCCTCGACGGGATCCGTGGGCACGGCGGCCGCGGCGCGCTCGGCCACGTCCAGCCACTGACCCGCGTCGATGATGTCGGACGGCTCCGGACCGCCGAACGTCGGCCAGCCCCGCACCGGTGTCTCACGCTCCGGCAGCCCGAACAGGTATTCACGTTCGGCCGAACAACCCGGGCAGATCGCGGCGTAGCTGGAGGCCAGCTCACCGTCGACCTGGACGAGCGCCTGCTCCCAGGGCGCCTCGTCCGCCCCGCAGTCCGGGCACGGATGCAGCTCCAGGTACAGCTGCGCCTCGTCCCGCGTCCGCGCCACCGCGAATGCCATCAAGTCCCTCTCGTTCCTGCGGCCCGTACGGATCCGTCATCAGCCTCACAGCCCACTCAGCGACGGCCCGTGCCCAGTCGGTGCGATGCCTCGTCCAGCACTAACGGGATGCGTTTGGGCCCGGTGCTGTTGTGCGGGTCTCATCGCCTGCGCCGTCGTCGTGGCGTCGAGGCCCTTCAGCGTGCCCAGCTCCACGCCCTTGTCCACCAGTGCATCAGCCACATGCTTGTTGAAACCGTCCGGCGGCGACGTGTTGAACAGGTCACGGAGATCGACGTCGTGGCTCTGAGCCATCCGGACCACCGTCGGATGCAGCCGCCGGAACGCGTCCGCGAACCCGCCGTCACCGTTGCACTCGAGCAGTCCGTCCTTCGTCGCCCGGTACTTCTCCTCGGTACCGTCGCCCTGCCGCACGAGCAGGACCAGCGACCGTTCCTCGGCCTTGGCCTGCCTGATGACGTCCAGCAGCGGCTCGTACGGCATGAAGACCGCACCGGAATCTCCCGCCCGGTACTCGGTGGCGACGACGTCCGGCGGCCCGAAGTCCTTCGGCGCCGACTGCAGTCGCGCATCGGCCAGCGCGGCGTCGAGCGATACGCCCTGCTCCATCTGCTGCATGACGTCGAGGTACTGGTGCCTGAGCATCCGGACGTACATCTCGCCACGCGCCACGTTCGGCAGCTTGGTCGTGTTGCGCGTCACCGGGTCGCCGTGGCCCTTGGCGGTCGTGGTCCGGACGGTCGCCTCGTACTGGATGGGGATCCGGACGGTGACCATGGAGCCCTCGACGAACCTGCTCGTCTCCAGACGCGTGCCGTGCGCCTCCGACGACTGCTCCTTGACCTGTTCACCGATCGTGCCGCTGACGGCAACCACACCGGCGTCGAATCCGCCGGTCGCCGTCAGCGGGGTCAGACGGTTGCTGGAACTGGACGACCGGTACGTCTTCTCCTCGCGCCAGACGGTGCCTTCCTGGCCTTCGAGCTCCGGTCCGTGCAGCTCCCACCCGACCGCGGTCGCGTTCAGCGTGACGTGCACCATCGTCCGGCCGTTGCCCGGCTTGGCCATCGGTTGCAGGTCGATGCCGGGGCCGAGGAGCAGCCCGGCCTTCGCCTTGAGCGACCTCGGCGTCAGATTCTCGTGGAGGAGGCCCCGGTACTCGGCGGCACCGCCCGCGCCCAGCACGCCGGGCTGCTCCAGGTAGTGGGTGAGGTTCGCCAGCAGTTCGTGCTGCCGCTTGTCACCGGCGCCGTGCAGCGCGACCCGGACCGGGACCGCGCCGTCCGGAAGCTCGATCGGACGATGGTCGTAGCGCTGTTCGGCAGTCTGCGGCACGGTCGGCAGCGGCGTGTCCAGCACGTCGCCGCGGGGGAGCCACTGGACCAGCCGCGCCCGGATCTGGCGTGGCTCGGACACGCTGGTGACGTCGGCGGGGTTGATCTGGCGGAGCTTCCAGCGAGCGCTCGCCTGAGCTGCCGCACCGGCGTTCCGGACCCGGACCACCCGGGTGGTGAACACCACGTCCCGATGGGTCTTGACCGGGTCGAAGTGACCCACCCGGGAGATCCCGACGCCGGTCCTGCTGCCGCCGGCGGTGTTCGCGTGTGTCAGATCGGTCGCGACTCCACCGGTGAGGTCACCGGGGCCTGCGCCGGTCCTGCCGTCGAGGCCGCCCGACACGTCGACGGTGTGCCCGGTCTGCTGATCGACGGTCCGGTAGTTGTAGTTCTGACCGACAATGCCGGCGGCCTCCTCCGGGATGTCCGGAGTGCCGTCAGGCTTGTCGGGGCCGTCCTCGATGGTGCGCGGGCCGACGAACTCGGCCTCGACCTGGACGAACAGGACGTCCGGGCGCTGCTGCCCCTGGATCGGAACCTCGATCGGCACCTCGAACGCCCCCGCGCCGAGCATGTCTTCGAGGTGAACCTGGAAACTGTCCTTGTCCAGGTTGACGTCGACGTCGTTCTGGAGCTGGAGGCTCGCGGTCCGGAGCCCCGGTGCCAGTTCGTCGATCTGCGGCTCGACCAGCTCACGCAGGTCGAGCTTCTGCATCACCGGCTGGCCGTCCTCGAGGAGTGGTTGGCCGTCGACCAGGACCGGGACCTCGACAGCTTCCGTCGCCGAGACTCCGAGGCTGTCCTCGTACACCTCCGAGGTATATGCCTCCCGGCGCCGCTGGGAGCGCGCCTCGGTGCGCTGCCGGGCGTCGGCGAGGTCCTGTTCCGCGGACCGGGCGGGTGCGTCCGGGGCAGCGGGCTGCTTGGTCCGTTTCCGGAGCTTCGCGGTCAGCTGCTCGGTGGTGTGCTCCGCCGCGAGACCGGTGGTGGCTCCCTGCCTTTCGCGCTGGTACCGCCCCAGGACACCGGACGCGGTCCCGTGGCTGATCGGGAGCTTGTCGTTCAGGTACCGCTCGGCGGCATCGGCGACCACCCACAGCGGCAGGTCCAGCTTGTTGGCGGCGTACAGCTCCAGCGCCCGCCGCTCGGCCATCGTCTTGTGTGCCCTGGCGTCCGGCAGCGGGACGGAACCGATCACCTTGCCGTTGTGCACGATGTCGGCGGTCATCTCGAACCGCTCGATGAACTCGTGGTGGGTGCCGGGATTGATCAGCAGCCGCTCGTCGCCGGCGGTCTCGCTGATCGTCGTGGACTGCGACTTGCCGCCGGTACGGCCGACCGACAAGCCACCGCTGGTGCCGGTTCCGTCGGCGCCGACGTGGCCGCCGCCGGCGCTGCCGCTGACCCCGCCGGACGACGACGTGCCCGTGGTCGAGCCGACGTTGCCCATGGTGAAGTTGATGTCGACGCTGTTCTTCTGGCTCATCGCGAAATGCGTGAGCGCGACCGCCTTGCCCCGGACCACGATCTGGTACTCCTCCGGGAGCACCGTGCGCTCCTGGAGCATGTGCACCGGATTGCCGGGAGCCTTGACCACCGTGAACGGCAGCCGATACTCACCGTTCAGCCACTCGCGGTTCGCGACCAGGCTGCTGGGGGACAGGGCCGCGTGCAGCGCCGGCAGCGCCGTCGAGTCGGCGCGGAGCGCGGGGATCGCCGCGCAGATCAGATCGGCCGGGTCATGACGTTTGCCGTCGGCACCGATCACCCGGCCGGCGTCGACCGCGACCGGGAAGGCCTGCTGGACGGCGTCGTTGTGCGGCGGCTTCGGGGACTTCTCGAACACCGGAGCGGAAGCGCGCGAGATCGAGCTGTCGTACGCGATCTCGACGGTGCCCCGAACGTCGGCGATCGGCTCCGCGTCGCCGTGATCGGTGATCTCGGCGAAGGTGATCCGGATGCCCTGCTTGAGCCGGTCCATCGGCTCGGTGGACTCGGCTAGCGTGACCCGGTTGATCCGTTGCCCGCTGGTCGTGCTGTAGGTCTTGCCGAGCGCTGTCCGGGTCCCCTTCAGGCCCAGCCGGCCCATCAGGCCGCTGATGCCGGAAGCCGGGCTGTGTTTGCCGTCGACGCCGGCCGACAGCGGTAGGCCCTTGGACCGGCCGGACGTCCGCCCGGTGCCGCGGGAGCTGATGCCGAGGCCGATCCCGCTGTCGTTCGGCTTGACGCCGGCGCCCTCGGCCTCGAAGCGGCCGGTCGACTCGTCGTGGTCCTGCGCCACCGAGAGCCGGAACGGCCGCCAACGCGGCGTACCGAGGGGCCCACGATCCTCGAGCATCACGATCAGGCCGCTCTGGCAGGCCTGGTTGAAACCCGCTTCCATCCGTGGTGCGCTGATGGCCTGGACGATGCGCGAGTAGTTCCGGCTCCGCAGGTCGTCGCTGTCCAGACCCCCTGGCGCGAGCGGTGTACCGGGCGGCGGGACCAATCCGATCTTGGCCAGGCGAGCCAGCGCCTGTTCCTGGGCCGGCTCGGCGCCCGTGAGATTCTGTGGCAGGCCGCTGCCGGCGCCGCGCAGCTGGTTCTCGCCGACGCCCATGATCGGCGGCACCGTCTGCGGAACGGGCGACGGGAGGGCGTCGCCGCGGAGGACCACCCGTCCCTGCGCGTCCAGCTTGGGATTGCCGTCGGCGTCCAGTGGCACGGCGTCCCGGTGCGCGCGGCAGCCCGCCCGCAGCAGGTCGTTCTCAGGGGCCCGCAGCAGCGCCTGGCATTCGCCCTTGACGACGACCGGCTTGCTCTTCGGATCGCGGAGGTTGCGGAGGGTCCCGACGGCCTCGAAGCCGAGCAGGACGCCCTGCTCCGGGTCGTTCTCGCGATGCACGGCCGGCGAGATCGCGGTCATGCTGACCGACTGGCCGCCGGACCGCGAGACGTTGCGTCCGGCCGCCGCGTTCGGCCCGACGTTCACACCCGATCCGCCGACGTTGTTGAGCACGGTCGCGGCGGCCAGCGGGTTCAGGGCGTCCGGCTTGCCCGGGAAGGCCAGCGTCGCCGTTGCGGTGGCAGCGGTGGTGTAGGTCTGGCTCGCGTTGATCCCGGCGAAGTCCACGATCACCCGTTCCCGGCGGGTGTCCATGCTGCCGGCCTCACCGACCAGCTGAGCGTTGCCCCAGATCGGCTTGAGCTCCCACTTGAGCTCGTACGCGGTATCGCCGCGCGAGGGGATCCGCCGGGTGATGCCGCCCGGTGCGGTCAGGTCACCGAGCAGGCGGTGCGGGTCGTTCGTCATCAGGCCGGCGATGTGGTCGTACGAGACCCGGTCGAGTTTGAACTTCTGCTGCGCGGCCTGCCGGAGCATGCGGTCGGTGAGGTCGTGCGCCCCGGTGAAGCTGGTCACCGCGTGCCGGGGGAACTCGCCGGTGACGTCCTGCCCGCGGCCGAGCTCGTCCAGCGTCACGGTGTCGGTCGGCGCCTGCACCGTGTACGGGCTCGACACCCAGGTCTGCTGCCGCCCGGCGTCCACGGTGTCGATCGGCGACCAAGGGTCGAGCGGGGACTTCCGTACCTCGATCTCCCATTCGCCGGACCACTCGTACAGCAGCGATTCGCCACGGTGGTCCCCGACCGAGCCGAGCTGGTGGCTGGCCGTCACGTCATCCTCGTCGGCGAGGGAGCGGGCGACGGTGGCGTCCACGCGTGGCGACGTGAGCTGTGCGGCGGCGTGCAGCGGCGTACCGGGCGCGGCCAGGGCCAGCAGCGGCTGCAGATTCACGCCGACGTTGATGCTGGTCGAGTGCGTGTTGGTGGTGCCGACGCTGATGCCGCCCTCGCCGAGGCTGCCGGACATCTGCTCGGCCAGCTCGAAGTCCCGCGTGACGATCTCGGTGAGGTCAGGGATGGCGCGCGGCTTCAACCGCAACCTGACCTGGGCCGCCTCGGACAGCTCGTCGTCCGGGTCGTTGCCGACGTTGAACACCATGCCGTCGGCGGCCAGCAGTCGGCGGTACTCCGCCGAGGGCACCGGCAGCGAACCGCGCTCCGACAGTCGGCCGAGGTTGTTGGCGGCCAGAACCCGCTTGATGTCGTCGACCGGAAGGTCGAGCTGCTTGCCTTCCGGTACGCCGGTCATCAGCAGGTCCTTGACCGGCATCGCGCGGTCGAGGCTGCGTTCGTACGCCTGCACCTGCTGCTTCGCCGTACCGGCCAGCTGGGCGATCCGGGCCGGCGGGGCGCCGTTGTCGATCTCGGTCAGCAGGTTCTGGTAGCCGGCCAGCGCTTTCCGCGCCGTACCGGCGGCCTGTTCGTACGCGCCGGCGATCTCGGCGTGGCGAGCGGCCTTGCTCTGTGCGAACTCGGCGGTGACGCGCAGCTTCCGGGCTCGCTCGGGCGCGCCGTGGTCGCGTTGCTGGTCCTCGAGCGCGGCCTCACGTTCCTTGTCTTCGGCCTCGTCGGTCGCTCCGCGAGAGCTGTTCCGCTTGGTGGTTGCCTTCGCGTCCAGGTCCGTGACGGCGGCCTCGAGGGCGGCGATCTGTTCGGCGACCTGGGTCCGCAGATGGCCGGGTGTGTTCGGTGCGGCGACCTTCGCGGTGGCGGCCTTCTCGGCCGCGACGCCGAAGCCGGCCGCCTGCGGGTCGACGACGGCGCCCGCGGTCCAGGGCAGGGCCGGCTCGGCACCCCCACGGCTCCGGATCCGCCGCGCCAGGATCTCCAGATCGTGCTCAAGATCAGCAGCGCTGCGCCGCCCAGCCGCCTGTCCGGGCGCCTGCCCGGGGTGCTGGGCGCCGGGCTGTTCGGATGCCTGCGCGTCGTGCCAGTCGCGGAGCATGACCTGGAACGCGGCCTGGTCGGCCTGCATCCGCCGGTCACGGCGTTCGTGCCCGAAGGCCGACTTGAGCCTGCCCAGGACGCCCCGCGGCTGCTCGGCCTGTCCGGCGGCGACCTCCTGCGTGATCTGGGACAGCTGCTGGGTCCAGACGTGCCGGATCTGCGCGTCACTGAGGCCCGAGGCGATCCGCAGTACGTGCGGGTCGTCCGGCTCGCCGGAGCCCACCGTCGCGCAGGCCAGTGCGCCCAGCGGGACCTTGCCGATCTCGACGCGGACGTGCTGCGGGTCATCGGCGCCCGTCAACTGCAGTACGGCGAGCTGGGACTGCACGTCCGGCGGGCCGGTGAGAGAGGCCTCGAGATCGCGCCGGTCCATCGACTGCAGCACGCTCAGCGCGTGCGCGTCGGTCAGGGTGGGCTCCGTGCTCGGGCGTTCGCCGAGGGCGAGTCCGGTACCGCGCATCTGCGAGGTCCAGAGCCGGCGGCCGGTGGCCTTCCGGTGCCGGCTGCCGACCGTTCCGCGCTGCCGCGGCTGCTGTTGCTGCGGCTGTGGTGCCGCGGCCGTACGGATGTCGAGGAGTTCCGCCTCGCGGTCGATGGCAGCCGAAGCAGAGATGATGGTGGACGCCGGGGGAGTCTGCACCGGCGCATTCAGTTGCTCGAGGCGTTCGGCGGCGGCCGGGTCGTGGACCGCGGCGCTGCGCAGCGCGACCTGCAGCATCGCTTCGGCCTCGGCGCGGTGCGGCTGGTCGAGACCGGGTCCACCCAGGTAGCGGTCGAGCGCCTGCGTGGCCCCGCCGGACGGCGACTGACCGCGGGCGCGGGCGACCTCGGCGCCGAGCATTGCGACGCCTTCGGCCACCAGACGTGCGTCAGCGACCCGGCCGGCGGCGCGGCGGGCGAGGTAGTCCTCGAGCGACCGCAGCACACCTGCTGCCAGCGCGTCCTTCCTGCTGGTCAGCCAGACGCGGCCGTCCCGGAGCGGCATTGCGCCCGGGTGCAGGATTCCGAGAGCTCTTCCAACCGCTGTCCGGGCGCGGGTCTTCGCGTCCGTAGCGGGTTGCGCGGCCGCCGTGGGTGTGGACAGGCCGATCACCCCCTTCGTTCCGTGCCCAGGTGCTCACCAGTCGTCACCAGGACCCTCTAGTTCCGGAATGTAGCAAAGATCCGGTTACTTGCCAGCCACATAGAACACACGTGCTGTTAACAATTTACCGCCGAAGGTCCCTTTAGGATCCGTTCCATGACTGAGCGACTCGGTGACTCGGACTGGACCGTCAGCGAGGGCCGTGCGCAGGTCCACGAGCTACGGCGCGTCGTTGCGGGCGGCCGGGAGTACGACGGCATCGAGCTGTTCCTGGCACTCAGCGAGTACGTGGAGGAGCTGCACGGATTCGACCGGGCGCGCGGCCGGTACGGGTTCGACAGCTTCTACAGCGGTGCTCAGCTCGAGGAGCTGACCGCCGCCGTACAGACTGAGCGCGGACCGGACACGGCGTGGGACCCGGAGTCCTACCGGCTCGACCAACCCGTGAACGCGGCCGTCACGCTGGCCGAGGGACGGGAGCTGATCGACTGGCTGGAAGCCCGTTCCGGATGGGAACGGCAGCTCGGTCTGAGCCTGCGAGCGCTCTATGCCTATCTAGACCAGTTGTACGGCGGTCCGGCCACTTTCAACCAGCTGCTCACCCCGCGCGAGCGGCAGCGAGTCGCGGCGCGGTAACGGCATTGGCCTGCTGGCGCGAGTGGTACCTCGCTGCCATTACGGTAGGCGGGTGAGTCTCTCGTCCTCCACGCGTAGTTCTTCCCAAGGGACCCGGGCAGCGGGCCGATCGTCGGGTGGCGGCTCGACCCGCCTCCCGAGCGGCCGGGAACGCCGTCCGGCACTGGCCGCGCTCGCGGTCATCCTGATCCTGCTCGGTGCCGCCGGGTCCGCGCTGATCGCGCTGAACAGCGGCAACCGCTCCGACTTCGTGGCGATCTCCGCCGACTCGCTGCCACCGGGGCACCGGATCGATCCAAAGGACTTCTCCCGCGGTGACCTGGCCGGTGCCACCGGGAGCCTGATCCCGTGGTCCCAGGCGAGCAAGTACGTCGGCCGCTACACCACCAGCTGGCTGTACAAGGACCAGTTCGTGACGCCGGCCAACTTCACCAAGGAGGGCCAGCAGCCGATCCCGAAGGACGGCGCCCTGGTCGGCCTCAGCCTGGACGCGGGTCACGCGCCGTCCGACGGGCTGAGCGTCGGTGACATCGTCTCGGTGACCCGCGTGCCGGCCGCGAACGACGGCGGGTCCCCGACCACGCTCGTCTCCGCCGCGGTGGTGACGGCGACCGCGGGGGCGATCACCGACAGCAAGACGAGTGCGAACAGTTCGCTGAACGTGACCGTTCTGGTTCCCGTGGGCAAGGTCAACCAGGTCTCGGCGGCCGCCGTGGCCAAGACCGTCACCGTGGCGAAGCAGGCCCCGGGCACCCCGCCGGAAGTCTCGCTCGGCGGGGCCAACTGATGGCGCTGGTGGCATTGGCGAGCGCGAAGGGCTCGCCCGGGGTGACCACAGCCAGCCTGGTGTTCGGCGCGCTCTGGCCGCGGCAGGTGCTGCTGGCCGAGTGCGACGCGGCCGGCAGCGACGTGGCGATCCGGATGACCGGACCGGCCGGCACAGCGCTCAACTCCGACCGCGGCCTGGTCAGCCTCGCGGCCGCGAGCCGCAAGGGGCTCGGCGACGAGGTGATCCTCGCGCACAGCCAGCAGCTCGACGGCGGCCTCGACGTGCTGCTCGGTGTTCGCTCGCCGGAGCAGGTGGGCGGCATGGGCGGGCTGTGGCACCCGCTCGGCATCACGTTCAACCAGATGCAGCACAGCGACGTACTGGCGGACTGTGGGCGGATCGGCGCGTCGTCGCCGCAGCTGCCGATCGTCCAGTCCGCGCGACTCGTCGTACTGGTGTGTGAGGCCACCGGCTCGTCGGTGGCGCACCTTCGCGAGCGGCTGTCGACGCTCGTGCACCACGTGGACGCCCAGCTCGGTGTGGTCGTGGTGGCCGACCCCAAGCAGCGGGACGGCGTGAAGCAGGTCTGGAGCGTTCTCGACGCGATGTCGCTGCCGGTACGGCACCGGTGGCATCTCGCGTACGACCCGGTCGGTGCGGCGTTCTTCGACGGCCGCGGCCACGGCCGGCTGGAGAAGACCCAGCTGATCCGCTCCGCGACGTCGATCACCGCGGAGATGGCCTCGCTGGTCGGCGCACCGCCGCCGCAGGACTTCGACATGGCGAACGCGGCCTTCCCGCCTGGTGATTATCGATGAGCGCTGACCAGGAGCTGGTCCGTCGGCTGCGGGTGCAGGTCGCGGAACGACTGAACGAACAGCGCCGCCGTGACCAGGTGAACGGCGTGCCTCCGATGAGCGCGGAGGACGAGCGGGAGTACGCGCGGTCGCTGATCGTGCAGGTGCTCGAGGACCACGCCCGGTACGAGCTCGCCGAGGGCAGGACGCCGCCGACGCCGGACGACGACGCGCAGATCGCCGGCGCGATCCACTCCGCGCTGTTCGGGGTCGGCCGGCTGCAGCCGCTGATCGACGACCCCGAGGTCGAGAACATCGACATCAACGGGTGCGACCAGGTCTTCGTCCAGTACGGCGACGGTCGCGAGGAGACGCCCGGCCCGGTGGCCGAGAGCGACGACGAGCTGGTCGAGCTGATCCAGGTGCTCGCGGCACACGCCGGTCTCACCAGCCGGCCGTTCGACTCGGCGAACCCGCAGCTGGACCTGCGGCTGCCGGACGGCTCCCGGTTGTCCGCGGTAATGGGTGTGACCGCACGACCCGTGGTCTCGATCCGGCGCGCCCGGCTCGGCAAGGTGTTCCTGCGCGACCTGGTGGCCAACGGCACCATGTCCGACGACGTCGGCTCGTTCCTGCGGGCGGCGGTCTCGGCGCGGAAGAACATCATGATCGCGGGCGCGACGAACTCCGGGAAGACCACGCTGCTGCGCGCGCTCGCCAACGAGATCCAGCCACACGAGCGGCTGATCACGGTCGAGCGCTCGCTGGAGCTCGGCCTCGGCGAGTTCAAGGACCTGCACCCGAACGTGGTCTCGTTCGAGGAGCGGCTGCCGAACTCCGAAGGCGTCGGCGAGGTGACGATGGCCGACCTGGTCCGGCGGTCGCTGCGGATGAACCCGTCCCGGGTGATCGTCGGTGAGGTGCTCGGCGACGAGATCGTCACGATGCTGAACGCGATGAGCCAGGGCAACGACGGCTCGCTCTCGACGATCCACTCGAACAGCTCGATGGAGGTGTTCAACCGGATCAGCACCTACGCGATCCAGGCCAGCGAACGGCTGCCGATGGACGCCACCCAGATGCTGATCTCGGGCGCGCTCGACTTCGTGGTGTTCGTCCGCCGGCACAACGACTACCAGCGTGGCGGCGGCGTCAGCCGGTACATCCAGAGCATCCGTGAGGTCACCGGCTGGGACGGCCGGGTGCTGTCCGGCGAGGTGTTCGCGCCCGGTCCGGACGGCCGGGCGGCGGCGCACGCGCCGATCGCCTGCATGGATGAGCTCGAGCACTTCGGGTACCAGCCGCTCGTGCACGGAACCTGGGCGTGAGGCCGTGAGCGAGCGCAGCGAGGTCACCATCAAGCACAGCACGACGCATACTTCGTCGGCGCCCGGAGCGAAGCGAGGACGTCGATGAACGACAGAACTCTCGGTGCGCTGCTGTGCGGCGCGGTGGTCGGTGGCGCGGTACTGCTGCTCATCGTCGCGATCCGCGGTACGGAGCCGAAGGACGAGACGCCGTCGCTGTTCCGCAACCGCAGCGCCGAGAACCGCCGGAACCTGATCCGACTGGGTGTCGGTGTCGCGGTCGGCCTGCTCGTCCTGGTGGTGACGCGCTGGCTGGTGCTCGCGGTCGCCCTGGGCCTGCTGGCAGCGATGGCCGACCGGTTCTTCGGCGGCAGCGGCGAGGAGCGCCGGGCGATCGACCGCCTGGAGGCGCTGGCGACCTGGACCGAGGCGCTGCGCGACACGATCGCCGGCGCGGTCGGCCTCGAGCAGGCGATCCCGGCCACCGCCGTGAACGCGGCGCCGGCGATCAAGCCCGGCCTGAACCTGCTCGTCGACCGGCTCCGGATCCGCGAACCGTTGCCGTCGGCCCTGATGCGGTTCGCCGACGACCTGGACGACCCGTCCGCGGACCTGATCGTCGCGGCCCTGGTGCTGAACGCCCGGCTGCGCGGACCCGGTCTGCGCGAGGTCCTCAGTGCGCTCGCCGACTCGGCGCGGGAGGAGCTCGACGTACGGCGGAAGGTCGCGGCCGAGCGGCGGTCCACCCGGCGCAGCGTGCAGGTGGTCGTCGCGATCACGCTGATCATGGCCGCGGGGCTGGTGCTGTTCAACCCGACGTACATGAAGCCGTACACGAGCTTCATCGGGCAGGTCGTGCTGGCCGTGGTCATCGGCCTGTACGCGCTCGGCCTGCTCTGGCTGCGCCGGCTGGCGAAGATCGAGGTGCCGGAACGGTTCCTGATCGGCGTCACCAAGGACCGCGGGCTGAACCGTCCGGGTGACGAGCGGATGGAGGTCGTGAACGGATGACCTGGGCCTTCATCGCCGGCGGTATCGCCGGGCTCGGCGTGTACGTGCTGGTACGGATGTTCATCAGGCCGCGCGCCAACGTGCTGTCGACGATCGCCCGGATCGACGCGGGCCGTGGCGGCTACGCGGGTGGCGCGACCGCAAGCGCCGCCGGCGAGCGCGTGCTGGGCGGCGTGGACCGGGCCCGCGAGTCGCTGGGCCGGCGCCTCGAACTGGAGGCGAACTCACGCGGCTGGGCGTTCGGCAAGCTCCGCCGGGACCTCGCGGTGATGAACCAGCCGTTCGCGGCGATGCTTGCCACCAAGGTGTTCTTCGCGCTCGGCGCGATGCTGTTCATCCCGATCGTGCTGTTCCTGTTCTCCGCGATCGGGCTCGCGGCCCCGGGCGCAACGCCGGCGGTCGTCACGCTCGCGTTCATGGCGCTGGCGTTCTTCCTGCCCGACCTGGCGCTGCGCCAGGAGGCGGAGAAGCGGCGCCGGGACTTCCGGCACGTCGTCGGCAGCTTCCTGGACCTGGTCGCGATGAACCTGGCCGGCGGCCGCGGTCTGCCGGAGGCGCTGATGACCGCGTCCACGATCGGCGAGCACTGGGCGATGGCCCGGATCCGCCAGGCGCTGGCGAACGCCCGGCTGATCGGCATCACGCCGTGGGACGCGATGGCCCGGCTCGGCGAGGACCTTGGCGTCGAGGAACTGCGGGACCTGGCGTCGGCGCTCGCGCTGGCCGGTGACGAGGGCGCGAAGATCCGTTCGTCGCTGCTGGCCCGGGCGGCGTCCCTGCGGCGCAAGGAACTGGCCGACGTCGAGGGCAAGGCCGGTGAACGGTCGCAGTCGATGCTCGTCGCCCAGTTGGTGATGATCGCGGCCTTCTTCTTGTTCCTGGCCTTCCCGGCCGGCGTGGCCATCCTCGGAAGTTAGGCAGAACAGTGATGCGGGCACGGGATCCGTTCGGCGGGGTAGCCCGTCGAACACGTCATACTGAGGCCTGCTTCGGCCTCACGATCTGGAAGGCATACCGATGACCTCGGAGTTGATGTTCTGGCGGGCGATGGCCGGCTACGCGGTGGCGCGCGCCCAGGCGCAGCGCGCCCGCGCCAAGGCAGGACAGACCGAGCTGGGCGCCTCCGCACTCGAATGGGCGATCATCTCGGCGATCCTGGTCGCCGCCGCGCTGGCGATCGGCGTGGTCGTGAAGCGCGTGATCAGCAAGCGCACCGCCGAGATCGACCAGGGCTGACGGCCAGATCCATGCGGCTGGGGCGGAGCAGACGGCGGAGACGGTCGGAGCGGGGGGTCAGCACGCTGGAGCTGGCGATCCTGGCACCGGCCATCCTCGCGCTGATCTTCCTCTCCATCCAGACGGCGCTCTGGCTGTACGGACGGTCCGTCGCGCTGAACGCCGCGCAGGAGGGCGTGTCCCGGCTGCGGCTCGTACAGCCACCGGTCTACACCGACGCGGTGGGGGAGAAGGTGCGGTCGGACATCCAGTCGTACGCCCAGCAGCTCGGCGGGACCACGCTGCGGAACACCGACGTCCCCTTCCCGTCGTACAACACCCCGGAAGGCATGGTCTCGTTCACTGTCACCGGTGACACCGTGTCGCTGGTGCCCGGCCTGAAGCTGAAGGTGAGCCGGACCGCCACCGGACCTATCGAGCAGTTCGAAGCAGACAAGTGAGGGTGCGGACGATGCCGGTGGTTCGCGGGCGGCGCCGTGAGCGCGGCACGATGGCGCTGGAGATGGTGATCCTGGCGCCGGTGCTGCTCGCGCTGTTCATGTTCCTGCTCGCCTGCGGCCGGTACTTCCAGACCTCGTCGCTGCTCGAGAGCGCGGCCCGCGACGGCGCCCGCGGGGCCAGCCAGTCGCGGTCGCTGCAGGCAGCGCAGGGCCGGGTCGACGAGGCGGTCACCGGAACGCTGAGCCAGGCGGTCAAGTCCTGCAAGGAATCCGGCGCCGGCTCGATCACCACCGGATTCGTGGCCGGTCAGCCGCTGTCCGTCGAGGTCACCTGCACGATCAACTACCGCGACCTGGGGCTGCTCGGCCTCGGGGGCGACACTACGATCACCAAACGCTTCACGTCCTCTCTGGACCCGTACCGGGGGGTGCGCGGTGACGGCTCCTGAGCGCCACAGGTCCCGGCTGGTCGAGTTCTTCCGGATCGATGCGCCGCGCAACCATCGGCTGTTCCACCGCGGCGCGCTGAGCCCCGCGGTCGCGATCCTCGCGGTGATGATCTTCACGCTGGCCGGCCTGGTGATCGACGGCGGCCGGCAGTTGGGTGCGCGGTCCCGCGCGGTCGGCTACGCGCAGGAGGCGGCCCGGGTCGGCGCCGCGGCCATCGACCTGAACTCGGCCGAGGCGAAGATCGACACCACCAAGGCGGCGACCGCGATCTCCGGGTTCTGCGGCCAGGTGCGGGCGAACGACCCCACCGTGACCGCCTGCGGTCCGACCACTTTGACCGAGAAAGAGGTCGACATCCAGGTCGACATCTCGAACAAGACCACCTTCCTGGGCCTGATCGGCAAACAGTCCCTGAAGGCGATCGGCGCCGGCCAGGCCCACGCCGAGCAAGGCGTCGAAAAAGCCGACGACAGCCCGAGCATCCCGCCGCTCGTCGTGAACCCGACGACCGACGGCCCGGGCGCGCCTGTCACCACCGCCCGCCCGCCGACGATCGACCTGCCGTGCCCGACCTGGACTGTCGGCTCACCGACCCCGACCTGGACGCTGTCGCCGTTCCCGTTCCCGCCGACCTGCAAGCCGAACGTGACACCGACGCCCAACCCGACCGACACCCCACCGACCGGCACGCCCCCGCCCGGCACACCGTCGGGCCCCACAAGCACGCCGACCAGCAGGCGATAGAGACCGGAGGACTGTCTTCGTGCGTAGGTATGCCGTTCCGGCCGCGGTACTGGCCGGCGTTCTGCTCTTGAGTGCCTGTGGCAAGGACTCGACCGACGGCGGTCGTCCGGTCCCGGCCGGCGTCGACTCCGGTACGGCGACCTCGAGCACGCCGTCCGCGGAGCCGACCAAGGCCACCAGCAGCGCGCCGAGCAAGCCCGCCACCGCGAAGCCGACCGCTCCGGCGGCGAAGCAAGTCATCGTCCAAACGGGGAGCTTCGGGTCGAACGCCGCCGTCCAAGGCCTCGTGACCAGCTACCCGCTCTACTTCAAGGCGCTCGTCGACCGCGACGACACGATCCTGAAGCAGCGGTTCCCGTCGTTCTTCTACGCCGACGTCGCGCAGGGCATCCAGGATGCGAAGCGCAACGGCTGGGTGATGAAGCCGCCGGGCAGCGTCGTCGTGGTCGGTGTGCAGGATGGCTCGGACGGCACGATCACCGTCCGGACCTGCCGTTCGCAGACCACCCAGTACTGGGACCCGAAGGGCCGCAAGTGGACGGTCGTGACCCCGCACGGCTCGCCGGAGGTGATCCAGATGGCCAAGACAGGAGTCGGCTGGATGCCGTACCGGCTGGCCACGAGCAAGGGCGTGAACTGCGCGGGAGTGCATTATCCGGCCTAGACCTGGGCACCGGATTTCAGGTTGCGAAGAGGTGACGGGGCACTGGGCACCGGGCATGATGCCCCTGGTCGAAGATAATCTGCGGGAAGACGAGTCTGGGGAGTGAGGATGCACAACCGGCTGAGCCGAGGACTGCTCGTCCTGAGCGCCGTACTCGCCCTGCTCATGGTCGTCCCCGCCACCACGGCGGCAGCGGACACCATCCAGACCGGCAACTCGGTCTGCAGCATGTACGTGAACTCGGTCGGATTCGGCTCGTACTGCAGCTCCGGCAAGGCGTACGTCGGCGACGGGCCGCCGCCGCCGACCTGGCGGGACCGCCTCGACGGCAAGCCGTTCGTGCCCTGCCGGAACTTCGAGATCCCGACGGGCATCCGGCTGCCGAAGGCCCCGGACGGCAAGAAGTGGGTCCTCCGGGTGACGATCACCGACTACAACCTCGACACCTACAACGGTGGCCCGAAGGCGCATCTCGAGCGCGCCTACATGCCGGTCGACGCGGCGGAGGAGGCGCAGTGCCCGTTCCCGCCGTACATGGAGCAGTTCTGGTACCGCTTCCAGACCAACTATCCGTCGCCGGCCCTGCAGATCATGCCGACCTTCACCCCGCGGGTGAACATCCCGGCCTTCTTCACGCTCACCCCGGAGACGTCGGAGATCTACGAGCTCGACGGTACGACGAGCAGCTACTACAGCCCGGGGCACAACCTGACGATGCGCGGCATGGTCGTGAACATGAAGGTCGATCCGGGGGACGGGACGGCGCCGTTCAACTGCAAGGCCGGCCTGACGCCTGTGGACGACCCGGACGGGTACGACCAGACCAAGGATCCGGAGCACCAGCTCAACCCGTGCAAGCACGTCTACAAGCGGTCGAGCGCGACGCAGCCGGACGGCATGTACACCGTGAAGCTGACGATCACGTGGGAAGTCGCGTACTGGATCGGCAAGGACCAGGGTGGCTGGCACCCGATCGGTCAGGCGAACGTCAACGCGGTACAGCGGTTGCCGGTGCAGGAAGTGGAGGCCATCGGTGGCTGACACAGCGGCTGACAAGGTGGCTGACGGGACGGCACATGGCGGGGGTATGGAGGAGCGATGGTAAGGACCAATGATCCGGTGCGGGCGGCGCGGCTGCCGCAGCGGCGGGCGGGGAGTCCGGGCGCGGACCGGCTGAAGGGCTTCGTCGCGTTGCTCGCGATCCTGGCGATCGTCGTCGGCGTGCCGTACGTGCTGCTGCGCTTCTTCGGTACGCCGTGGCCGGACGAGATGCCCACCAAGAGCATGCTGCTCAGCGAGCTGAGCATCCGGACCGTGCTCGGCATCATCGCGTTCTTCATCTGGGTCGCCTGGCTGCACTTCGTGGTCTGCCTGATCGCCGAGGCGGTCTCGGAGATCCGCGGTCATGGCCTGTCGCCACGGGTCCCGCTCGGTGGCGGCTCGCAGGCGCTGGCCCGCCGGCTGATCGGTGCCGTGGTCCTGATCGCCGCCGGCGCGGGTGTCGGCATGCCGGTCGCCAGTGCGGTGACAGCGAGTGGCCCTGCCGCTCCGACCTCGGTCAGCGCGCGGCACGGCAACGAGCAGTCCGCGACGTCGCAGTACCGCCAGACCGAGGCGGCCAGCACGCTCCTCAGCGGCAGCTCCCAGCACACGAACAAGACCACCACCGGTGTCCGGACGAACCAGGACCACAAGGGTCAGGTCGTCAAGTACACCGAGGTCCGTCCGCCGCAAGGCCGGAACTACGACTGCCTGTGGGACATCGCCGAGCGGCACCTGGGCGACGGCCGCCGCTACAAGGAGATCTACGACCTCAACAAGAACAAGCTGCAGCCGGACGGCCGCCGGCTGACCAACCCGGACCTGATCATGCCGGGCTGGCAGGTGCGGCTGCCGGCCGATGCCAAGGGCCCGGGCGTGCACACGGTCCGGGTGACCGTGGGCAACCACACCACCACGACCACCACGACGGCCACCACCACGAACACGTCGACCAAGACGACCACCGAGACGAACGCGACGAAGCCGACGAAAACGACGGTCGGTCACACGACCGAGTCGAGCAGTCCCGGGCGCTACTCGGAGAAGGGCGTCGAGCACGGCTCGTCGCTGTCGATCGGCACCTCGCAGTCCGACCCGGGCGCGAAGAACGTGAAGCCGGGCGGTCCGAACGTGATCGCCGAGCCGCACATTCCGGGCATCGGGTCGAACGAGCAGGGCGAGCCGGCCGGCGGCGGTACGCAGGTGCCGGTCGCGGTACCGGTCGAGGCCGACGGCAACGGCATCGGTCTGAAGGAGGCCGGCATCTTCGGCTTCGGTGCGACTGTGCTCGCGGCCGGCCTGGCATTGGCGCTGAAGCGCCGCCGTGGTTGGGCGCAGGGCCCGGGACCGAAGGCTGCCGGCCACCGGCAGACCGAGATCGGCCTGCGGCTGGCGTCGGACGTGCCGACCGCGCAGTTCGTGGACAACTCGCTGCGCAAGCTGGGCTCCGACATGACGCAGCTCAGCCGGCCGATGCCGAAGGTCGTTGCCGCGCTGGTGACCGACCGGGCGCTGACCCTGGTCCTGGACCCGTACGAGTCGCAGCCCGACCCGCCCGGTCCGTGGCAGGCCATTGCCGAGGGCACCCGCTGGACGCTGCGCCGTGCGTACGGCCCCACGGCCGACGTCAACGCGCCCGCTCCGTACCCGACGCTGGTGACGGTCGGTCAGAACGCCGACGGTGCGACGGTCCTCATCGACCTCGACACCGCGAACGGGATCGTCGCGTTCGGCGGCGTCGGCGACGCGTCCCGCGACGTGGTCGGCTCGCTGGCAGTGGAGCTCGCGACCAACCTGTGGTCCGAGGGCGCGCACATCAGCATGGTCGGATTCGGTGACGACCTGTCCTCGCTGTCGCCGAGCCGGCTGAGCTACTGGATCCGGCTGGACGACGCGATGGGGGAGGTGGTCCGCCGGACCGAGGCGCAGGTCCAGGCCTGCCAGCGGCGGGACTCCGGCTCGGTCGCCGAGGCCCGGATGACGCATCCGGACGCGGCCCTGTGGGGCGCGGAGATCATCTTCGTGTCCGCGCCGCCGTCACCGGAGGAGCAGGACCAGCTGAACCGGCTGGCCGCGGACACCAAGCGCAGCATCGCGGTGGTCGTGGTCGGCGACGTGATGAACTCGCCGTGGCGGTTCGTCGTGGACGAGAAGAACCAGGCCGTCTGCCGGCTGCTCGGTCTCGAGGTCGACGCGCACAGCGTCAGCCCGGAGCAGTTCGCGGACCTGGTCCAGCTCTTCGACGCGGCCGAGGCGGATGCCCGCGACAAGCGCCGCTCCGAGCAGGACATGCCGGCGTACGAGTTCTCGACCACCGACCTGAGCCAGGCGGCGCCGGTCGAGGTCGACCTGCTCGGCCCGGTCGAGGTGGACGCCCGCGGGGCGATCGACGACGGCCGGATCGCGCTGTCGACGGAGATCATCGCGTTCCTGGCCAGCCAGGACTACGGCGTACACCCGAACGTGCTCGCCGGTGCGATCTGGCCGCGCGGCATCAGCCAGGAGCTCCGGGACGCGGCGCTGGACCACACCCGCCGCTGGGTCGGTGTGGACGCGATGTACGCCGACGAGTCGGGCCGCTGGATGCTGAACCGCAGCGTGGTCCGCGTCGACTGGGACGTGTTCCGTACGCTCGCGAAGCAGGCGACGATGGTGGACGACCCGCGTGGCCCGCTCTCGACGGCGCTGAGCCTGGTGCACGGCCCGGCCTGGTCGAACCTGCCCGGCGGCCGCTACTCGTGGCTCGCCGCGTCCGGGATCGAGCGGCGGATGGTCGAGGCCGTGGTGGACGCCGCCCTGCGGCTGGCCGAGTCGGCCCTCAGCCACAACGACGGCAACCTGGCCCGGACCGCGCTGCAGACCGGCCTCAGCTTCTCGCCGGCCTCGGAGGAGCTGTGGCGCGCCACGCTCCGCCTGGCAGCCCACTTCGGCACCACCGGAGACGTCACCAACGTGGCCGGCCAGATGTACGCGGCCCTCATCAAGCACGGCGGCCCCCGCGGCGCCGAAGCCGAAACCGACGCCCTGGTCGACGAACTCCTCCCGGGCTACCACCGCCCCGCCCAGGTCGCCTGACAACCACTCGCGTTGGTAGCACAACCCTCCAGCTCAGGGGAGAACCTCCGAGCTGGAGGGTTGCCTGCTGAAATCTCAGTAGGCGAACCCTCCAGCTGAGAGGTCAACCTCTCAGAGGGAGCGGGCGGACCAGGTGTCGCAGGCTGTCAGGTCGCCGGAGTCCATGCCGGTCTTGAACCACTTCATGCGCTGTTCGGCGGTGCCGTGGCTGAAGCTCTCCGGGGTGACCTGGCCCTGGGTCTTCTGCTGGATGCGGTCGTCGCCGACGGACGCGGCGGCATCCAGGCCGCGGGAGATGTCGTCCTCGCTGAGCTCGGTGATCAGCGGCTTGCCGCTCTTGCCGGGCACGGTCGTCGCGTGGTTGGTCCAGACGCCGGCCAGGCAGTCGGCCTGCAGTTCGGAGCGGACCGAGTCCGACGTCGGACCGTTCCGGCTCTTGATCCGGTCGAGGATGCCGTACAGGTTCTGGACGTGGTGGCCGTACTCGTGCGCGACGACGTACGCCTCCGCGAACTCGCCGCCCCGCGCGCCGAGGTCCTGCTCCAGGGTCTGGAAGAACCCGATGTCCAGGTACACCCGCTGGTCCGGCGGGCAGTAGAACGGGCCGACCGCGCTGGTCGCCGGGCCGCAGCCGGTGTTCACCGAGCCGTCGAAGACCCGCAGCGGGGCGCGGGTGTACTTCTTCCCGCGCCGGGGGAGCTCCGCGGCCCAGAAGCTCTCGATCGAGTTCTGGTAGAAGACGAACCGGCAGTCCGAGTTCGACTGCAGGTCGGTGCCCTTCTTGCAGGAGCTGAGATTGCCCACCGCCGTGTTCTGCGCCTCCGGCTGTTCACTGCCACCTCCGCCTGGCAGGCCGCCGTTCAGCAGCAGGATCACGATCAGCAAGATGATGCCGCCGATGCCGCCACCGACCGGGATCATTCCGCCCGGCAGCCCACCGCCGCGGCCACCGCCGCCACTACCGCGGGTGTCCTCGACACCGCTGGTGTCGAGATCCGCGTCCGGATTGAATTTCACGCCACCTACACTAGAGCAGCAAACCCGGCTTGAACCGACTCTAAGGACGCCTGCGAACCCCGATGATCACTGTCTCCAATCTCGAGGTTCGCGTCGGTGCCCGCCAGCTGCTCGCGCCCGCGTCGTTCCGGGTCGGCCCGGGCGACAAGGTCGGGCTGGTCGGCCGGAACGGGGCCGGCAAGACCACGCTGACCAAGATCCTCGCCGGTGAGGGCCTGCCGGCCGCCGGTTCCGCAACGTCCTCGGGCGAGATCGGCTATCTGCCGCAGGACCCGCGCACCGGCGACCTCGAGGTGCTCGCCCGGGACCGGATCCTGTCCGCCCGCGGCCTGGACGAGGTCGTTCGCCGGCTGCGCAGCGCCGAGAAGTCGATGGCCAGCGCGGACGAGAAGACCCGCGCCAAGGGCATGCGGCGCTACGAGCGGGCCGAGGCGGACCTGCACGCCGCCGGCGGGTACGCGGCCGAGTCCGAGGCGGCCCGGATCGCGGCCAACCTCGGCCTCCCGGACCGTGTCCTCGGCCAGCCGCTGGCGACCCTGTCCGGCGGTCAGCGCCGCCGGGTCGAGCTGGCCCGGATCCTGTTCGCGCAGGCCGAGACGCTGCTGCTGGACGAGCCGACCAACCACCTGGACGCCGACTCGATCATCTGGCTGCGCGACTTCCTGAAGTCGTACGCCGGTGGCGTCATCATGATCAGTCACGACGTGAACCTGCTCGAGCAGACCGTCACCCGGGTCTTCCACCTGGACGCGAACCGCGCGGAGATCGACATCTACAACGTCGGCTGGAAGGCGTACCTGAACCAGCGGGAGACCGACGAGCGGCGCCGCAAGCGCGAGCGGGCGAACGCGGAGAAGAAGGCCACCCAGCTCGTCGACCAGGCGAACAAGATGCGCGCCAAGGCGACCAAGGCGACCGCCGCCCAGCAGATGCTCCGCCGCGCCGAGCAGTTGATGTCGTCGCTCGAGGACACCCGCCAGGCGGACCGGGTCGCGAAGATCGCGTTCCCGACGCCGGCGCCGTGCGGCAAGACCCCGCTGATGGCGCGCGAGCTCTCGAAGTCGTACGGCTCGCTGGAGATCTTCACCGACGTCGACCTGGCGATCGACAAGGGCTCGCGGGTCGTCGTCCTCGGGCTGAACGGCGCCGGCAAGACGACCCTGCTGCGGATCCTCGGCGGCATCGAGAAGGCCGACACCGGGCAGGTGATCGACGGCCACGGCCTCAAGCTCGGGTACTACGCGCAGGAGCACGAGACCCTCGACGTGAACCGGACCGTCCTGGAGAACATGAAGTCTGCCGCCCCGGACCTGAACGAGACCCAGGCCCGCAGCGTGCTCGGCTCGTTCCTGTTCACCGGCGACGACGCGGACAAGCCCGCGCGGGTGCTGTCCGGTGGCGAGAAGACCCGCCTCGCGCTGGCGACCCTGGTGGTCTCCGCGGCGAACGTCCTGCTCCTCGACGAGCCCACCAACAACCTCGACCCGGCTTCTCGCGCCGAGGTGCTGAACGCGATCCGCTCGTACACCGGCGCGATCGTCCTGGTCACCCACGACGAGGGCGCCGTCGAGGCGCTCGAGCCGGAGCGGGTCGTCCTGCTCCCGGACGGCGTCGAGGACCTCTGGACGAACGAGTACGCCGACCTGGTCTCGCTCGCCTGATTACTTCTGAGTAATATCCGTTCCATGACTGGTCTGCGACTGAGTGTGGACGGGCCTGTGGCCCGGGTGGTGCTGGATCGGCCCGAGGTGCGCAACGCCCAGACGCCTGCGATGTGGAGTGAGCTGGCGAACTTCGGTACGTCGTTGCCGGCCGACGTCCGCGTGGTGGTCGTGTCGGGGGAGGGGCCGTCGTTCTCGGCGGGTCTCGACCGGCGGTTGATCATGGGCGAGAACGACCTGGGCGAGGAGCCGCTGCTGAACCTCGGCGCCAAGCCGACCGACGAGGTCCTGGAGCTGATCGCGCGCTTCCAGTCCGGGTTCTCCTGGCTGCGGCGCCCGGAGATCATCAGCATCGCCGCCGTCCAGGGGCACGCGGTCGGTGCCGGGTTCCAGCTCGCGCTGGCCTGCGACCTGAGGGTCGTCACGCCCGACGCCCGCTTCAGCATGCGCGAGCCGTCCCTCGGTCTGGTCCCGGACCTGGGTGGTACGAAGCCGCTCGTCGAGCTGATCGGCTACTCCCGGGCGCTCGAGATCTGTACGACGACGCGCTGGGTGGAGGCCGTCGAGGCGAAGGAGCTCGGCCTGGCGAACATCGTCGTACCGGCCGATCAGCTGGAGGCGACGGTCAAGGATCTGACCGACGCGGTACTCGGCCCGCTGCCCGGAGCGATCCGCGAGACCAAGGCACTCCTCCTCGGTGCCGCGGACCGCTCGTACGACGACCAGCTCAAGGCCGAGCGCGAGGCGCAACAACGCCGCCTCAAGGAGCTCATCGCCGCTTTTGGCTAGTGCCAGTTGCTCACCAGTACGTCGTTGGGGGCAGGCTCGCCCTTGCCGGTTTCGACGTACTGCTTGAGGCTCATCAGGAACGTCGCCCACTTGGTGCTGCAGTGATACATGAACTCGACCGGCTCCCGCCAGCCGGCCTGCTTGAACAACACGATGGTGAACTCGTCGACCTGGGAGAGCTCGAAGCTGACCTCGGTACCGATCCACTCCTCCGGGCCGCCGACGACCTCCCAGCGGACCAGCTCCGGGCTCGTCTCCAGAACCTTCATGTCGAACCCGTCGCCGCCCGCGGTGGCGAAGCGGAACTCGAGCACGCCGTCCGGGTCGCCGGTGGTGTCCTCGGTCCACCAGCCGGCCAGGCCGTCGATGGTGGTGAGTGCTGCGTACACGTCCTTCTGCGGCGCGATCACGCCGACCCTGTGCAAAATTTCGTTCATGCCTCTGGCCCTTCTGCTTGTTGGATCGCCTCGGCGATCCGCTTGATGCGCTGCAGTCGCCGATCCCAGGAACGGGTGACGTCGGACAGCTGGTCGATGGCGCGGGCGAGCCGGAGCTCGTCCACGATGTAGCGGCGTTCGCGTCCGGACGGCGTGGAGTGCACGAGGCCGGCCCGGTCGAGGACGCCGAGGTGTTTCGCGACCGCCTGCCGGGTGACCGGCAGTTGCTCGCTGAGACTGGTCGCCGTACCGCCCCCGGCGGCGAGCAGCAGGTCGAGCATCCGGCGCCGGGTGGGATCCCCGATGGCCGACCAGAGCTCGTCGTCGATCACGGCCGCGCGACCAGCCGCTCGACGTACGCCGCCAGCCGCGGGAGGAAGTAGTTCCAGCCGTTGGTGTGGTCCTGGAACTGGGCGTCGGAGCGGTTCGCCTCGTCGAACCCGGTCTCCGCGAACCGCAGCAGCGTGCCGCCGTCCTGCGGGACCAGGTCGAAGGTAGCCAGCACCGAGTTCTCCGCGGTGGCCGTGCTGCCTTCGTGGGTCCAGCGGAACGAGAATCGGCGCGGCGGGTCCGCCTCGATCACGGTGACCGACTCGTACTTCGTCCCGTCGGCCTGCTGGAAACCGACGGTCCCGGTCGCACCGGGGACGGCCTCCAGGTCGACCTCGTCCGGCCACCACTCGCGCAGATGCTCGGGCGAGCTGACCACCTGGTACACCACTTCCGGCGTGGCCTCGATCCGAATCTCCCGCTCGATGCTCCTGCTCATTCCGCTCATCCTTTCGCAACCTTTGGTTGCTCATCAATCTAGAGCATGGAGGCGCAATGCGCAACCATGAGTTGCGGGAAGTGTTCCCGGGCCCCGGATGTTGAGAAGATCTGTGGAAAGGGAGGGTGCCGGATGTCGATGATGGGCGGCGGGATGGGTGCGTTCGGCTGGCGCCGGCAGGACGCGTCCGTGGTCGATCGGAAGCTGACCAAGGGCACGCTGCGGCGGATCCTGAAGTTCGCGCGGC
Source organism: Kribbella sp. NPDC048928 (assembly GCF_043197975.1). NCBI lineage: Bacteria > Bacillati > Actinomycetota > Actinomycetes > Propionibacteriales > Kribbellaceae > Kribbella > Kribbella sp. NPDC048928. Next base: position 897,269 of record NZ_JBICUC010000003.1, read on the forward strand.
CGTTCCGGTGGCACATCACGGCGTTCCTGATCCTCGTGATCGTGTCCGCGGTCCTGGTGATCGCGTCGCCGCTGCTGTTCAAGAAGATCGTCGACGACGGGATCTCCAAGGGGAACGCGGGCCTGGTCACCGGGCTCGCGCTGGTGGTCGCCGGGCTGGCGCTCGTGGAGGCCGCGCTCGGCCTGGTGCAGCGCTCGTTCTCGGCCCGGATCGGCGAGGGCCTGATCTACGACCTGCGTACCAGGGTGTTCGGGCACGTGCAGCGGATGCCGGTCGCGTTCTTCACCCGTACGCAGACCGGCGCGCTCGTCTCCCGGCTGAACAACGACGTCATCGGCGCCCAGCAGGCCTTCACCACCACGCTGTCCGGCGTGGTCTCGAACATCATCAGCCTGATCCTGGTGGTCGCCGCGATGCTCGCGCTGAGCTGGCAGCTGACCCTGGTCGCGATCCTGATGCTGCCGATCTTCCTGATCCCGGCCCGCGTCCTCGGCCGGCGCCTGGCCGCGATGACCCGCGAGCAGATGAACCTGAACGCCGAGATGTCGACCGCGATGACCGAGCGGTTCAGCGTCGGCGGCGCCCTGCTCGTGACGCTGTTCGGGCACCCGGCCCTGGAGGAGCGCGACTTCGGTGAGCGTGCGGGGCGGGTGCGTGACCTGGGCATCCGGATCGCGATGCTCGGCCGGGTGTTCTTCACCGCGCTGACGCTCGTCGCGGCGCTCGCGACCGCTTTGGTGTACGGGGTCGGCGGCAACCTGGCCGTACGTCAATCACTGTCCATCGGGACGCTGCTCGCGCTCGTCGCGCTGCTCGGCAGGCTCTACGGCCCGCTGACCGCACTGTCGAACGTGCGCGTCGACGTGATGACGGCACTCGTGTCGTTCGAGCGAGTCTTCGAGGTGCTCGACCTGGAGCCGATGATCAAGGACGCGGCGGACGCGCGCGATCTGCCGGACGACGCGGCATCCGTCGAGTTCGACCACGTCGCGTTCGCGTACCCGACGGCCGATCAGGTCTCGCTCGCGAGCCTGGAATCTGTTGCCGTCCTCGACAAGCGGGTGTCGGCGCAGGTCCTCGAGGACGTGAGTTTCGCGGTACGGCCCGGCCAGATGATCGCTCTGGTCGGCCCGTCCGGCGCCGGCAAGACCACCATCACCAACCTGGTCGCCCGGCTGTACGACGTGACCGGGGGAGCGGTGCGGGTCGGCGGGCAGGACGTCCGCGAGGTGACCCTGCAGTCCCTGCACGACACGATCGGGTACGTCACCCAGGACGCGCACATGTTCCACGACACGATCCGCGCGAACCTGCTGTACGCGAAGCCTGATGCCACCGAGGACGAGATGGTTGCCGCGCTCCGGGCCGCGCAGATCTGGGAGCTGGTGTCGGCGTTGCCGGACGGGCTCGACACGGTTGTCGGCGACCGCGGGCACCGGCTCTCCGGTGGCGAGCGGCAACGACTCGCGATCGCCCGGTTGTTGCTGAAGGCGCCGAAGATCGTCGTCCTGGACGAGGCGACCGCGCACCTGGACTCGGAGTCCGAGGTCGCCGTTCAGCGGGCGCTGGACACCGCGCTCGAAGGCCGGACGTCGCTGGTGATCGCGCACCGGCTCTCGACGGTACGGAACGCGGACCAGATCCTGGTCGTTGACCACGGCAACATCATCGAGCGCGGTACGCACGAGCAACTGCTCGCGGCCGGCGGCGAGTACGCTGAGCTGTACAGCACGCAGTTCGCGCAATCAGGTACGGCGGCGGGTGTCTGATGATCAAACTTGGGCTCGTTCTCGCGGCCGGCTACGCCGGCTACAAGGTCGCGTACCACTCCGAGGACGGCCGGCACTACGGCCGCACCGGCGAGCGCGCGATCAGGACCACGCTGTCGCTGCTGATCGCGAGCCTCGCCGGCGGCGTCACTTACGCGGTTCTGCTCCAGCATTAGCAGGCTTCGCGTCGTGCTCCAGCAGGTGCAGGACGGGGACGCCCAGGTGCCGGCGGGCCGAGTTGGTCCAGTCCAGGTGGAAGAACTCCGCCACGATGTGCGGCCGGGTGAGGATGATGACCTCCTGACCCTGGGCGTGCTGGACGGTCGCGACCAGCGCGTCGATCGGCCGGTCGTGGGAGATGCCGCCCTCGGCGGCCTGCCCCAGGTCGCGGAGCCGCTGCACACTGCGGCCGCTGCAGCCCTTCGCCTCGGAGTCGATCGCCTTCTGCGCCTCCGCGAGGTCCTCCCGCTGACCCGCGAGACCCGGGCCGTAGAGGTCCGCCGTACCGAGCGCGCTGATCGACGCCTCGACGCCGGCCTCGGCGTTGTGGCAGGGCACCAGCACGTGGTACCTGACCGGCTCGGGCATGTCCTGATGGAGTTCGACGACGCGCTTCGCGTCGGGTTCGGAGAGTTCCTGTTCGACAAGTAGTACGACCTCGTACATCGTGCCACCTCCGTGCTTACCAGTCGGTATCCCCATAGTGCCCCCAGAACGAGGGTCTAGTCACGCGGCCTCCCGGTCTGGACTGAGGAGCGCCGGGAGCGAAGCGACCAGAGCGACGAGGGAAGACCGGGAGTTCCAGCCGCGTGACTCGCCGTGCCGGAGGCACGGCATTCAGCAGAGTATTCAACTGAATCGTTGCAGTCTTCGCCTTCCGTACGTTCGGAGTGCGCGGAGCAGGTCGATCTCACGGAACGCGGGCCAGTACAGGTCGCAGAATTCGATGTCCGAGCCGGTCGCCTGCCAGAGCAGGAAGTCCGACATCCGCAGCTCGCCGCTCGTCCTGATGACCAGATCCGGGTCCGGGAGGCCGGGGACGTACAGGTGCCGGCCGATCTCGTCCTCGCTCAGCGCGTCGGCGACGTCGTCCAGCGAGCGCCCGTCGGCAGCCGCGTCGTCGAGCATCGACCGGACGGCGTCCAGCACCTCGAGCCGGCCGGAGTAGCCGATCGCCAGCGTCAGATCCCCGGCGTCGCGATCGCGGCTCAGCTCGACCGCCTCCTTCAGCGCGCGCGCCGTTGAGTCGGGCAACAGATCCAGCCGGCCCGCGACGTGCAGCCGCCAGCGATGGTCCCTGCGTACGTGCTCCGCGAGCACGCTCTCGGTCAGCTCCATCAGGTACCCGACCTCGGCCGAGTCGCGCTTGCGCATGTTGTCGGCGGACGCGACCCAGGCGGTGACACAGGTGATCCCGGCGTCCGCGCTCCACTGCAGGAACTGCTCGAGGTGCTTCGCCCCGAACCGATGCCCGATCCGTACGTCGTCGTAGCCGGCGCCGCGGGCCCAGCGCCGGTTGCCGTCCATCACGATCGCGACATGGTCCGGCTTCGGCAGACCGGCGAGCTGATGGCGCAGGCGGCGCGTGTACAGGCCGTAGAGCATCAGCGTTGGGCGCTGGAGAGGACGTCGGCGAGGTCGAACTTCACCGGCTCCTCCAGCTGCTCGTAGGTGCAGGACTCCGGCGTCCGGTCCGGGCGCCAGCGGACGAACTGCGCGGTGTGCCGGAAGCGGATGCCTTCCATGTGGTCGTAGCGCACCTCGACGACCAGCTCGGGCCGCAGCGGTGTGAACGACAGGTCCTTGCCGGCCTGCCAGCGGCTGCCTTCGGCGTTGCGCGGCGTACGGACGCCCTCCTCTTGCTTCGCCCACGCCCACGGGTGGTCGTCGAACGTCGTGACGAGCGGCTGCAGCTCCTGGAACAGCTCCTTGCGGCGCTCCATCGGGAACGCTCCGATCACGCCGACGCTCGCCAGCGTGCCGTCGCTGTTGTGCAGCCCGAGGAGCAGCGAGCCGATCCGGTCCGGGCCGCTCTTGTGCAGGCGGTACCCGGCGACGACGCAGTCGGCCGTCCGCTCCGGCTTGATCTTGAACATCGTCCGCTTGTCCGGGACGTACAGGCCGTCCAGCGGCTTGGCGATCAGGCCGTCCAGGCCGGCGCCCTCGAACTGCTCGAACCACCGCGCGGCCGTGTCGTGGTCCGCGGTCGCGGGCGTGACGTGGATCGGCTCCTTGACGTCGGCCAGCGCGTCGAGCAGCGCGGCGCGGCGCTCGGCGAAGGGGCGTTCGGTGTAGTCGTCGTCACCGAGCGCGAGCAGGTCGAACGCGACGAACCGGGCCGGAGTCTTCTCGGACAGCATGTTCACCCGGCTCGCGGCCGGGTGGATCCGCTGCTGCAGCACCTCGAAGTCGAGCCGGTCGCCGGAGTCGCCGATCACGATGATCTCGCCGTCCACGGCGCAGCGCTCCGGGAGGTTGGCCTTCACCGCCTCGACGAGCTCGGGGAAGTACCGCGTCATCGGCTTCTCGTTCCGGCTGCCGATCTCCACCTCGTCGCCGTCGCGGAAGATGATCGACCGGAAGCCGTCCCACTTCGGCTCGTAGGACATCTCCCCGCGCGGAATCTCCTTCACCGGCTTGGCGAGCATCGGCTTGACCGGAGGCATCACAGGCAGTCGCATCCCGTCATTCTGACCCAACCCACCGACACCCACCAGGAACGTACTGTCACAGGGCAGTAGTAGGCAGTGGTGGACAGTGAACCGGGGCGCCACGGACAATGTCGGTATGAGTACGGTCGGGGTGGGCTGGACGCGTCCGTCGGACGCCGAGCGCGACCGTGCGCTCGCGGTCCTGCGCGAGGGCGCCGGCTCTGGACGGTTGTCCCACGACACGTTCGTCCGCCGGATGAACGTGGTTCTGGGCGCCCGCACCCATGGCGAGCTCGACGACGTACTGCGCGACCTCCCACGCCGCGAATCGCGGTTCGTGGCGTGGACGCGGGACGTCCGCGCAAAACTCCCGCAACTCACCGTGGGCCACCCGTCGCCACGTACGCCTCGTCGCTCGTCCGCTCGCTCGTCCCCTCGCCCGTCGTCTCGACGGTCCTGGAGCGACCTACTGCCTCGCCTGGCCCTGATCCGCCGGGCGCCGGTCGCCCCGCTCCCTGCCCTGGCCCTTCCGGCTCCGGGCTCGCCGACCGTACGGGTCGGACGCGGACCTGGTGCGACCCTGCGGCTCGCGGACGTCACCGTCTCGCGGTTCCATGCCGAGCTCCGGTACGTCGGGGACGGCTGGCTGCTCCGCGACCTCGGCTCGATGAACGGCACCTGCGTCAACGACCAGCGGATCACCACCACGGTCCACGTCCGCCCGGGGGACCGGGTCACCTTCGGTGCGGTCAGCTTCACGCTCACCCACCAGCCGTAGTTGCATTCGGTACTTCGGTACGGGTTTACCGTCGATGGCATGACCGAGAACCTCAGCTGGGTGCCGGAAGCCTGCACGCTGCCGACCGCGGAGCAGCCGTTCCGCGTCGCGGAGTTCGACCAGTTGTTCGCCGAGTACCTGCGGTCCACCGACCGGGTGGATGCGCAGACCGCCGTACTGACCCTCGACCCGGCCGCTCGCGCGACGGCGGACGACCTGATCGCACGGGAGTCCGAGTGCTGCTCGTTCTTCACCTTCACACTGACGGGCGCCCTGCAGCTCCGCATCACGGTCCCGCCGGCGCACACCGCCGTACTGGACGCCCTAACCGCCCGCCTACCCCGATGAGACCCAGCGACTTCACGCTCGGCGAGGTTTCTGATCTGCTCGACAGCGCGAGACACCGGCACCGCCGCGGCGAGGGATCCGGGCTCCAGGCCCGCGCTCGCGACAAACTGGCGGACGTGGAAGCCAAGATCGCCGACCTCACGGTCATCGCCCAGACCCTTCGCGCCGGCATCGCAGCCGGCTGCGACGACCTGGAGACCTGCGCCGGCGATCCCGACTGTCCGCTCCCGTTCGCGGAGATCGTTCGGTGACGGCGCTGCGTTCGGTCCTGCTGTTCGTTCTCGCCGCCTTGGCGGAGATCGGGGGAGCGTGGCTGGTCTGGCAGGGCTGGCGCGAACACCGGGGCGTGCTGTGGATCGCCGGCGGGATAGTTGCCCTCGGCGCCTACGGCTTCGTCGCCACCTTCCAGCCCGACCCCAACTTCGGCCGGATCCTCGCCGCCTACGGCGGAATCTTCGTCGCCGGCTCTCTGGCCTGGGGTGTGCTCGTCGACAAGTTCCGCCCCGACCGGTACGACCTGACCGGCGCCGCGCTCTGCCTCCTCGGCGTCGCCGTCATCATGTACGCCCCGCGTGGTACCTGACGGGACCGCCTCAGCTCGACATCGGAAGGCCCGGGTCAATGACTGCGGGGTGGGCTTCGGGCCGGGCCGACCACCACGGACGCGGGGCCGCGTTGGTGCTGATGGTCTCGCGGTATGTGGTGACGAAGGCCTGGTGGACGGCGTCGACGGTCTGCTGGTCCACGGTGTCGGAGCGGTAGCGGAGGGCCCTGCGCCACAGCAAGGGCCTACCGGTCAGCGGCTTCACGACCGTACGGGGGAGGTCGCGGACCGTCGGCGCGCACAGGCTCACGCCGCGACCGGCGCCGATCAGCTGCTCGATCTCGGTGGTGTCGAGGTTGGCGTACCGGAAGTCCGGGACGAAGCCGGCCTGCTCGCACGCGTCCCGGAGGTAGGCGAGGTCGCCGTCCTCCTTCCCGGCGGGCGGCGAGATCCAGACGTCGTCTGCGAGGTCCGCGAGTGAGACCTCGTCGGCGGCGGCCAGCCGGTGATCGGCCGGGAGTACGACCGCGAACGGCTCCGGGAACACCATCGTCTGCTCCCGAACCCCCTGCGGGCAGGGCGGTGCGTGCGCTTCGTCGCAGCGGCCGAGCAGCACGATGTCCAGTACGTCGGCAGCCAGCAGGTCCGTGAGGACCGCGCACGACGGATCGACCTGCGTGCTGATCTCCCGCGCCGGGAGAGCCTCCTCGACCCGGGACAACCAGTCCCCGAACATCACCGTCCGCACCGATCCGAGCCGGAGCGGCCCGGATCCGGAGGTGTAGCGCCGGCTCGAGCCGATCAGCTCGTCCATGTCGGCGAGCATCGCGCGCGCCCGGGTGAGTACGTGCCGCCCGAGCGCCGTCGCCACCACACCGTGAACCCCGCGCTCGAACAGCGCACCGCCGATGGCGTTCTCGATCCGCCGCAGCTGTGCGGTCAGCGACGGCTGGGAGACGCCGAGCGTCGCCGCGGCCTTGGAGACGCTGCCGGTGTCGGCGAGCCGGCAGACGGTCCGCAGATGCCGTAGTTCGAGCTCCATAGCGGGAACGTTATGCCCTGCTGGGATATCACAGCCATCACGTACCGGTGTCAATGTTCTTGGCACGGAGTACCGCGGGAGTCAAGGTGCCCGCTTCCTCCGTCGCCCCGCCCATCGACGAGAGGAACGGTCCCGTGCGCGATCTCTACAGCGACTTCGCCGGCTGACACCGCAGTACCCCGACCTCGGGGCCGCACCCACCAGGGCGGCTCCGGGGTTCCCGGCGTTCGCTCAGGTGGTGAGGACGACCTTGCCGGTTGTCTCGCGATTCTCGAGGGCGCGGTGGGCGGCTGCGGCTTCCGAGAGGGGGAAGGCTGTCGTGAGCGCGTGCCAGCGGCCTTCGATGGTCTCGGTGAGGGCGGCTGATTCGAGGGCGCGGAGTTGACGCGCCATTTTCGCGCCGAGGGCCCAGCCGACCGTGAGGCCGCGCGCCATCAGGTCTTCGTGGGTGAATTCGATGGCGCCGCCGCCGGACCAGCCGAACAGCAGCGCGCGGCCGCCGTTGCCCAGGAGATTGAACGCCTGCTGCCCACTGGTGCCGCCGACGCCGTCGAGCAGGACGGTGATCTCCTGGTCGCCGAGCTCGCCCTTCAAGGTGGTGGCCCAGTCGGGGTCTCGGTAGTCGATCGCGTACTGGGCTCCGAGGGAGCGGACGGTCTCGACCTTGTTCGGGCCACCGGCGAGGCCGATCGTGACCGCGCCGACGTTGCGTGCGGCTTGGACCAGGTAGCTGCCGATTCCACCAGCAGCGGCCGTGATCAGTACGACGTCCTCCATCGTCAACCGTGCCTGCTGCAGGATGCCGGCCGTGGTCCGCCCGGTGCCGATCGCGGCGACTGCCTGGGCGGCGTCGACGTGGTCGGGGAGTTCGTACAGCGACTCCACCTTCGCCACCGCGCGTTCGGCGTACCCGCCTGGCACCATGCCGAGATGGACGACGACGCGCTTGCCGATCCACGACGGGTAGACGTCGGGTCCGACGGCGCTGACCCGTCCCGCGACCTCGCGACCGGGGATCGTCGGCAGGTCCGGCACCGGAATCGGGCTGTCGCCCGTCGACCCCGCGCGGATCATCGTGTCGACCAGGTGCACCCCGGCCGCCTCGACGTCGACAAGCACCGTACCGGCGCTCGGAACAGGGTCCGGGACCTCCTCGTGGACGAGGTTCTCGGCCGGACCGAAGGCATGCAATCTGATCGCTTTCACCTTCGCAACGCTAGAACCTCAATAATGCTTGAGGTCAACCACTGCCACTTCCTTACGTTGTGTACTAAAGTGCGCCTCGAGGGAGGGTGACGTGGCGAAGATTCTGAGGGGCGCGACCGCGCAGGAGACCCACAGCGCGATCCTTGACCTGATCCGCTCCAGCGGGACGGTGACGCGCGTCGACCTGGCCGACCGTTCCGGCCTGACCGGTGCGTCGATCTCCCGGGTGGTGAAGCGGCTGCTCGCCGACGGCCTGATCATCGAGACCGGGTACGGCGATCCGACCGGCGGCAAGCGCGCCACGCTGCTCCAGTTCAACCCGCGCGCCCGGCACGCCGTCGGCATCGCGGTCGACACCCCGAGCACGACGTACGTCGTCACCGACATGAGCGGACGCGTGATCGAACAGCTGTCGGCGCGCGGGATCGGGAAGGACGCCCCGGCCACGGCCGTCCGCCGGATCACCGCCGAGCTCGAGGCCCTGATCGTCAAGGCGGGGATCGAGCCCTCGACGCTGGTCGGCGTCGGGGTTGCGCTGGCCGGTCGGCAGGGGCGCGGCGGCACCAGGCTGCTCCGCACGGACTCGGAGAAGTACGCCTGGGAGCCGTTCGCGGTCCGGGACACGCTGCAGGCCGCGATCGATCATCCGATCGTCGTGGAGAACGACTCGACCTGCGCCGCGATCGGTGAGTTCTGGGCCGGGAAGATCCCGTCGGCGAACGACTTCGCCACTGTGTACATGGCCGCCGGCTTCGGGCTCGGCCTGGTCACGAACGGCGACGTCTACCGCGGTTCGTCGTCGAACGTCGGCGAGATCGGGCACATGGTGCTCGACGTGGACGGCCCGATGTGCTGGTGCGGCGGGCAGGGCTGCCTGGAGGGTCTGGCGGCGCCCGCGGCGGTGGTGGCGCGGGCCGAGCAGGACGACGCCCTGGCCGGAGAGCTCGCGCTCCGCGGTCGGCGTTCTGCGGTCCGCTCCGACTTCGCCAAGATCGCCCGGCTCGCGGCCGGCGGCGACGAGCGCTGCCTGACGCTGATCGAGCAGTCCGCCACGTACCTGGCCAAGGCGCTGCTCTCGATCACCAACCTGCTCGACCTCGACCAGATCATCCTGGCCGGTCCCGGCTTCAGCGAGGCCGGCGACATCTACGTACGGGTCGCATCCCAGGAGCTCAACCGGCTGTCGTTCGTCCGCGCCATGCACCCGACCCGCGTCGAGCTCTCCAAGCTGGGCCCGAGCGCAGCGGCCCTGGGCGCCGCCTCACTCGTCCTCCACAGCCAACTCACCCCCCACCACAACGCCCGCGCCTAACTCAGGAAGTCCTGCAGCCAGCGGGCGCTCTTCTTCGGGATGCGTTGCTGGGTGGTGTAGTCGACGTACACGATGCCGAAGCGCCGGCTGTAACCCCACGCCCACTCGTAGTTGTCCATCAGCGACCAGGCGAAGTACCCCTTGAGCGGGAAGCCCTCGGCGACCAGGTCCTTGCATACGGCAACGTGTTGCTGGAGGTAGTCGAGCCGCTCGTCGTCCTCGACAGTCCCGTCCGCGGTCACCACGTCCGGGTACGCCGATCCGTTCTCGGTCACGTACAAGGGCAGTTCAGGCGCGAGCTTGTTGATGCTGACCAGGATGTCGCGCAGCCCGGCGGCCTGGATCGGCCAGCCCATCTGCGTCTTCGGCAGACCGGTGTCGACGGCAACGACGTTCTCGCTGCCGGGCTGTGTGGACGCGACCGGTGCCGAGATCGGGCCGTCCGGGGCGGCGACCGTGGTCGGGCAGTAGTAGTTCACGCCGATGAAGTCGAGCGGCGCCCCGATCAGCGGCAGATCGGCCTCCTGCGCGGCGAACCAGGACGTCATCCCGGTGTCCTCGAGGACGTCCGCCGGGTACTGCCCGGACAGCAGTGGCTCCAGGAACAGCCGGTTCCGCAGGCCGTCGATCCGCCGCGCGGCGTCGCGGTCGGCGGGGGAGTCGGTCGCGGCGTGGATCGGCGCCGGGTTCAGCGCGATGCCGTACGTCGAACCCTCGGTACGGATCGCGTCGAGCGCGAGACCGTGACCGAGCAGCAGGTGGTGCACCGCCTTCAACGCGCCGGCGCCCTCGGTACGACCCGGAGCGTGCTCTCCGTTCCCGTACCCCAGGAAGGCCGAGCACCACGGCTCGTTCAGCGTCATCCAGTGCTTGACGACGTCGATCAGCGCCTCGTGGACAACGGCCGCGTAGTCGCGGAACCGCTCGGCGGTGTCGCGGACCAGCCAGCCGCCGGCGTCCTCGAGCGGCTGCGGCAGGTCCCAGTGGTAGAGCGTGGCGTACGGCGTGACGCCGTTCTCCAGGCAGGTCTCGGCGAGCCGCCGGTAGAAGTCGACGCCGGCCGTGTTCACCGCGCCGGAGCCGGTCGGCACGATCCGCGGCCAGGCGATCGAGAACCGGTACGAGTTCAGCCCGAGGTTCGCGAGCAGCCGGACGTCGTCGGCGAACCGGTGGTAGTGGTCGTCGGCGACGTCACCGTTCGTACCGTCCGCGATCCGTCCCGGCGTGTGCGCGAACGTGTCCCAGATACTCGGGCCGCGCCCGTCCGTCGCGACCGCGCCCTCGACCTGGTACGACGCGGTCGCCGCGCCCCAGGTGAACCCGCTCGGGAAGCCGTTCGTCACGTCGTCTCCTTCTCGACCCAGTACTGCCTGTCCGGAAGCAGGCTACCTAACCGGTTAAGCAGCTCATCCGGGAGGTCCGCATCGCGGGCGGCCAGGAGTGCGTCGACGCGGGCCGGCTTGGTGATGCCGACGACCGTCCCGGCGATCCCGGGGTCGTCCAGCGAGTGCCGCAGGGCAGCCGTGGCGAGATCGACGCCGTACTCGCGGCAGGCCGCGGCCATCTCCTTGATCGCCGACAGCAGCGCCGGCGGCGCCTCGCGGTACGCGTACTTCGTGACACCGTCCGGGTTCGCCAGGATGCCGCCGCCGTAGATGGCAGCGTTCACCACCGCGATGCCCTCGGACCGCGCCCGCTCGAAGATGCCGCCGGCGGAGTGGTCGACCAGGCTCCAGCGGTTGTGGACGAGCAGTACTTCGAAGCCGCCGAGGTCGAGGTACCGGGACAGCTCACGGGTGTCGCCGCCCGCGAGGCCGACATGCCCGATCTCACCGTCCGCGCGCAGTTGCATCAAGGTGTCGACGGCGTCCCGCATCGTCTCGAAGTCGTGCGCCTCGGGATCGTGCAGGTAGACCAGCGGCAGGTTGTCCAGGCCGAGCCGTTCCTTGCTCTCGGCAACACTCGCGCGGACCCGCGCACCGGAGTAGTCGCCGTCCTTGGCGTCGACCTTCGTCGCCACCAGGAAACCGTCCGGAAGGCCGCCGTACTCCCGGATCGCCTGCCCGATCCGCGTCTCGCTGGCGCCGTCGCCGTACCCGTTGGAGGTGTCGATCCAGCTGAGCGGGCTGTCGAAGACCCGCAGCACCAGGTCGACCGCCTCCTGCGCGGTCACGTCGTACCCGAAGACGGCGGGCATGCCCGCGATCCCGCTCCCGCCCGCACAGACGGCCGAGACGGTCAGACCGGTGGATCCGAGCGGGCGGAGCCAGTTGCCGGCGATGTCGTCAGTCATGCGCCGGAGCTTACGGCGAACGTGAACCCGTCGGGGTCGACGTACACCTTCGTCCCATCAGGTGAGGCAACGGTGGCCAGTTCCGGTACGTCGCCGTCCAGTTCGGCGTACGCGAAGCCGGCCACGTCCGGTTGCGGTTCGCGATCGGTCGTGTGCACGTCGTACGTGAAGACCTCGAGCACGGTGTCGCCGCCCTTGAGGTACCCGATGTGGAACCCGCGCTGGTCGTGCGGCTGCTCGATCGTGCCGATGAACTCGAACCCGTGGTGTTCGGAGTAGAACGCGCTGGTCGCGTCCCGGTCCTGGATCGTCACCGCGACGTGGTCGAACCGTGGCCGCTCGGGTACGCCGAGTGCCCGCTCCCGCGCCACGCCGTCGGCGTCCAGGATCTCGGCGTACTGCAGGTCGCCCTGGATGAGCTCGAGCAGCGTGCCGTCCGGGTCGTAGAAGAAGCAGATCCGGACCTGCCCCTCGGCGTCCAGCGGGTCGAGTTTGAACTCGACCCCGCCGGCCTTGAGGACCGCGGCCCGCTCGTCGATCCGGTCCACCTTGAAGCCGATGTGCCGGAAGCCCCTCTGCAGGTCGTCCGGCGACCAGGTGCTCTGCTCCCGGCCGTTGCCCACGGCCCGTAACTCGACGGTCGCGGTGACCGCGTCGAGCACGGCGCGCTCGGGCGTCGGCTCACCGACCACCCGGAGCTCGAGGAACTTCGTGTAGTACTCGACCGAGCGCTGCACGTCGGTGCAGTTGACCACGACGTTCTTGATCGGCATGAGTCCCTTTCAGTTTTTGACGGCGCCGAGCATCATCCCGGCTACGAACTGGCGCTGCATCCGGACGTACACGATCACGACCGGCACGACGGACAGCGTGAGGCCGGCGGTCAGCGCCGGCCAGTTCGTGGAGTACTGACCCATCAGCGTGAACAGCACCGGCTGCAGCGGGAGCGAGTCGGTGTTGCGCAGCACCGTGTTGGCGATCAGGAACTCGTTCCAGGTGGAGAGGAACTGGAAGATCACCACGGTCGCGATCCCGGGCCGGGCCAGCGGCAGGATCACCCGCCGGAAGATCGTCAGCTCGCTGCCGCCGTCCACCCGCGCGGCCTCGATCAGCTCGTCCGGCAACGTCTGGAAGAACGCCCGCATCAGGAACATCGCGAACGGCGCCGACCCGGAGATGTACAGCACGAGCAGCCCGGCCTGGCTGTCGAGCAGGCCGAACGACTTCAGCTCGAGGTACAGCGGGATGATCAGCGCGGTCGACGGCATCATCAGCGTGGTCAGCAGCAGCACGAACAACGTGTTCCGGAACGGGAAGTCCAGCTTCGCGAACGCGTACCCGCTGAGCGTCGCGAAGATCAGTACCCCGATCACCGTCACCGACGTGATCCAGACGCTGTTCCAGAAGTGCAGCGGGAACTCGATCGAGGTCCACGCGTCCTTGTAGGCCGTACCGGTGAACTTCCGCGGGATGACCGGACCGTTGAAGATCGTGTTCTGCTCGCGCAACGAGGTGAGCAGCATCCAGGCGAACGGGAACGCCATCAGGACGCAGAACGGCAGCAGGACGAACGTCGCGAAGGCCTTGCCGGGCCACCGGCCGCTCACTGGTCGGCCCTCCGGGTCAGCCAGAGCTGCGCGATCACCGCGAGCGTACAGAGCACCATCGTCACGACGCTGAACGCGCTGGCGTACCCGAGCTGCGGGATCGAGCCGGACGTCGAACCGAACGCGAGTGAGTAGAGGTACGTCCCCAGTACCTCACTGCCGTGGTTGGGGCCGCCGCCGGTCATCACGAAGATCACGTCGAACGCCTTGAACCCGTTGAGCAGCCCGAGGCTCACGATCAGGCCGGTGACGACCCGCAGGCTCGGGACGGTGATGTGCCGGAACTGCTGCACCACGTTCGCGCCGTCCATCGCGGCCGCCTCGTACAGGTTGGGGTCGATGCCCTGCAGGCCGGCGAAGTAGATCAGCATGTTGAAGCCGAGGCCGCCCCAGACGGTCACGACGACGATCGCCGGCAGTACGGTCTTGTGGTCGGCCAGCCACGGGTGCTGCAGGCTGTCCAGACCGATTGCCCCGAGCAACCGGTTGAGGGTGCCGATGTTCGGGTCGTAGATCAGCCGCCAGAGCACCGCGGAGACGACGAACGAGACGATGCCCGGGATGAACAGGATGGTCCGGACGAGGACGCCGACCTTCCGCCAGACGACGTTCACCAGGACCGCCGTGACCAGGCCGAGGAACGTCAGGATCGCGGTCGTCACGCCGGTCAGGACGAGCGTGACGATCAGCGCCCGGCGCGCGATCGGGTCGTGCAGCATCCGGCTGTAGTTGTCGAACTGGACGAACCGCGGCGCCCCGAATCCGCCCCACGAGGTCAGGCTCAGGTACGCCGTGTAGAGGATCGGCCAGAGCACGAACGCCAGGAACAGCGCGAACGTCGGCAGCACGAACAGGTAGCCCGCGACCCGCTGAGACTTCCGCAGCGGTGAACCGAAGCGGGAGGACGTCCGCGGGCCCGACCGGCTTACGACGTCCTCCCTCGACAGGGCAGTCGCCATCCGATCAGCCGCCCTTGGCGTTCTGGACCGCTTGCTGCATCGCCTTCGCGACCGCCGCCGGCTCGCCGCTGCCGTCGAAGATCTTGGCCAGCGGATCGCCGGCCGCGACCGAGCCGGGACCGAACGGGATGTGCGGGCACCCGTCGCCGTCGAGCAGCCAGGACGTCATCTGCTTCATGATCGGCAGCTCGATCCGGCCGGCCGCGCTCTTCGTGGCCGGCATCGAGTTCGAGCCGTTCATCGTGGGGGAGTACTGGTCGGCGGAGTACATGAACTTCAGGAACTCCAGCGCGGCGTCCTTGTTCTTGCTGGTCTCCGAGACCGCCCAGCCGGCGCCCGCCTGGTTCGCGGTCCAGTGCCGCTTGCCGGGCGCGATCGCGGGGGTCTTCATCACCTTGTAGAGCTTGTTGAACGCCGGTGAGGCGTCCTTGCTCAGGCCCTGCGGCGTCCAGCTGCCGTTGAACAGCATCGCGGACTTGCCGGTGTAGAAGATCTGCGGCGCCTGATCGCCGCTGGTACCGGTCGTCCCCGGCTGGAAGACGCCGGCCTTGACGATCTTCTGCTGCAACTCGATCGCCTGGATCACCTTCGGATCCTCGTACGTCGCACCGTCCTTGAGCTGGTCGAGCTTCAGGTAGTACGTCGGGTCGTCGGCGACCTGCGTGATCAGCGGCAGGAAGAAGTCCAGCGAGCTCGTGGTCGGGTTGCAGCTGAGCGCGACCGGGAACTTGCCGGTGGCCTTGAGCTTCGCGGCCGCCGCGATCAGGTCGTCCCAGGTCTCGATGCCGTCCTCCGCGACGCCGGCCTTCTTGAGCATGTCCGGGTTGTAGAAGATCCCGAACGTCTGCGCCATCCAGCCGACGGCGTACTGCTTGCCGTCCAGGGTGTACTCCTGGTTCGCCGAGTCGAAGAAGTCCTTCAGGAAATCGTCGCCGAGGTCCTTCTTCAGGTCGGCCGAGATCCCGCCGGTGCCGTACGTCAGCGCCCGCGTGTGCGGCGCGAAGATCTCCGGTACGTCGCCGCCCGCGACCGCGGCCTGCAGCGCGGGCAGGTACTGGTCGGGCGTACCGAAGATCCGGTTCTCGATCTTGATGTTGCTGTGCGCCGCTTCGAAGGCGCTGATCAGCTTGGGGAACTGGTCCTCCTGGTCGTTGTACCAGGACCACATCCGGACCACGGCCTTCCCGCCGCTCGTGGTGCCGCCGCCGCTGTCACTGCCACCGCAGGCGGCCAGCGCGGACCCGAGGCCCAGCGCACCCACCGCCGACTTGAGAACTGTCCGCCGCCGCACGTGCTGTTCGCCCATCGGAGACTCCTCGTTCGATCGCCTCACGAACCCACACCCAACTTCCTAACTGAAAGTAAGAAAGTGGTCAAGGCCACAGCAGCCTTTCCATTCTTTTCCTGGCTTAGGGTTGGGCTCATGGTGGTGCGGTTGAGCGAGCGGTGGCCCGAGGTGAGCCCGGATCGCTTGCTGTCCGAGTGCGTACCGCCGCCACGGTTCGCAGCAGTCCGGTTCAGTACGTACCGCCCCGATCCCGATGAGCCCACCCAGTCCGAGGCACTGACCGCGCTGACCCAGCGCGCCACCCACCTGTCCGGCGAGCGTCCAACCCGGTCGCTCTGGTCCCGGCTCCGCCCTGCACCCCCAACCGTCGGTAAACCGGGGATCTACCTGGACGGGGGATTCGGCGTCGGCAAGACCCACCTGCTTGCCTCGCTCTGGCACGAAGCGGCCGCGCCGAAGATGTACTGCACCTTCGTCGAGCTCACCAACCTGGTCGGCGCGCTCGGGTTGCGGACCGCAGTCGACCAACTGTCGGCGTACCGGCTGATCTGCGTCGACGAGTTCGAGTTGGACGATCCCGGCGACACCATGCTGATCTCGCGGCTGCTCGGCCAGTTGGTGGACGCGGGGGTCGAGTTCGCCGCGACCTCGAACACGTTGCCGGACAAGCTCGGCGAGGGCAGGTTCCAGGCGGTCGACTTCCTCCGCGAGATCCAGAGCCTCGCGGCCCGCTTCGACGTACGGCGGGTGGACGGACCGGACTACCGCCATCGCGGACTCCCGGTCACGCCCGACCCGTGGCCGGACGAGAAAGTCGAGCAGGAGGCGGCCGTACGCCCGAACGCGTCCTGCGACCATTTCGTCGACCTCCACCGCCACCTCGCCGAGTTGCACCCGAGCAAGTACGGCGCCCTGCTCGACGGAGTAGAGACGGTCGGCATCACCGACGTACGTCCCCTCACCGACGAGAACATCGCGCTCCGGATGGTCGTTCTCGCCGACCGCATGTACGACCGCAGCCTCCCGCTGCTCGCCGGCGGTGTGCCGCTGGATCAACTCTTCTCGCCCGAGATGCTCAAGGGCGGCTACCGCAAGAAGTACCTCCGCGCCCTGTCCCGCCTGATCGCGCTCGCTCGCGCATCCTGAGCCGACATTTCGAACCGGGTGCAAGCTCGCCCCGAACGATCCTGTGCTGTGCTTTCGTGAACGGATGGGAACCTACGGCCGCTGGCCACTGCGCCTCGCCGGCTACCTCGTGGTCACGCTGGTGGCGGCCTACGTCGTCACGTCGATCGGAGTCGGCTACTACGACGCCCGCGAGTGCCCGCATCCTGACCTGGACGCCGACTGCGACGCAGCCCTCGGCGGCCTGGTCTGGGGCGCCGCGGCGGTCGGCGTCTGCGTCGTGCTGGTCGTGACGATCGAGTCGATCCTCTGGAGCAAGCGAATCAACAGGCGCGCCGAACTCGAGGGCCGATAGGGACGTCCCGTCGCACTTGACCTCCAGCGAAGTCGGGAGGGGATGAGGCAGGATGAGTGGATGGCGAAGCAGAAGAAGGGCGAGAAGGCAGCCGGCGGGGGACTGCGGGAGTTGCTGCGGGTGCCGGCCGGTGAGGTGGACCTGACGACGTACGACACGCGGTCGACGGCCGGGTTCAGCGGCAACAAGGACGACGGCAAGGCCGCGCTGGAGGACCTCGGTGCCGAGGTGCCGGACTGGCAGGAACGGCTGTTCGCCGAGGGGCGCACCGGTGGCGAGCGGAGCATCCTGCTCGTGCTGCAGGGGATGGACACCTCCGGCAAGGGCGGCGTGATCCGGCACGGCGCGGGGCTGATGGACCCGCAGGGCCTGAAGATCACCTCGTTCAAGGCGCCGACGCCGGCCGAGAAGCGCCGCGGGTTCCTGTGGCGGATCCGGCAGGCGGTGCCCGGCGCCGGGATGATCGGCATCTTCGACCGGTCGCACTACGAGGACGTACTGATCGCCCGGGTGCGCGAACTGGTGACGCCGAACGTGTGGACCCGGCGCTACGACCAGATCAACGAGTTCGAGGCCGAGCTGACCGCGAGCGGCGTGACAATCGTGAAGTGCTACCTGCACATCTCGCCGGACGAGCAGCGGGCCCGGCTCGAGGCGCGGCTCGACGACCCGACCAAGCACTGGAAGTACAACCCGGGCGACGTCGACGAGCGGCAGCTGTGGCCGGACTACATGGACGCGTACCACGCGGCGCTCGAGCACTGCAACACGCCGGACGCGCCCTGGTACGTGATCCCGAGCGACCGCAAGTGGTACCGCAACTGGGCCGTCACCACGATCCTGCTGGAGACGCTCAAGGAGCTGAACCCGGAGTGGCCGGCCGCGGACTACGACGTCGCCAAAGAGAAGAAGCGCCTCGCGGCAACCTGAGGCCGGCCGATGATGATCGAGGAACGCCGACGAACTGTCGCCCTGGTGCTCGTCGCCGTGGCGCTCGCCTTGCTGTTCGCCGGACGGTTCGTGGCGTTCGGCGAATCGGACGACGGACTCGACTGGCTGTTTCCGCTCGGCCTGCTGGCGGTGCTGCCCGCGGTGGCGTCGCTGATCGTCGCCTGGCCGGATCCGCCGGCGCGGTTGTGGCTCGGGATCGTACTCGCCGTGCTGATGCTGCTGATCGGCTGGCAGGGCGCGGTCAACGAAGACTTCCGGTTCGTCTGGGGGAGCTGGGAGGGCGAGTTCTGGACCTTCGAGGTCGTCCTGTTCCTGCTGTCCTCCGTGCTGCTCACGACGGCCGGTGTCGCGTTGGGTGGCCGGCGATGGCTGTTGCGCATCCCGGCCTACTTGATCGGCATGTTCGTTCTGGCCGTCGCCGTCGCGGCGGTCACGGCGTCCTACTACGGGAGCACCTGCACCGGCGACGAGGAAGAGGGATGCCTGGCGGCGCTGGGCGGGCTGGTGTGGGGCGCGGCCGCGTTCGTCGCGAGTCCGGTGCTGATCGTGGTGATCGAGCTGCTGCTGTGGTGGCGGCGACGGCACAAGGCGCGGCAGCGGGCGGTGTGAGGATCAGTCGTCGGGGTTGATGCCGTGCCGGCGGAGGAGGTTGCGGAGGTTGGCGACCTGCTCGTGGAGGCGTTCGTTCTCGTCGAGGACCGAGTTCAGCTCGGCGACCAGGTGATGCCGGCGGCCGTACGTCGTCCACTTCTCGGGCGGGTCACTGGCGAGCATCCCGGTGACCAGGTCCTCGGAGCGCTGCCGCCAGTTCATGCGCTTCTCGAGCTTGCGGCGTACCTTGTCGACGTCCTCGGCGAGTTTGGTGATGATCTGACCGCCGACCCCGTCGCCGTCGTGCAGTACGCCGAGGAGCATGTGCTCCGGCGCGACCTGCTCCGCACCCCGCGCCCGCGCCTCGCCCCACGCGAACTCGAACGTACTCTTCGCGCGCGGCGTGAACGGGATCGCACCCGTACCCGCACCGCTCTTCCCGCGCCCGATGATCTCCACCACGAGATCCCGCACCGCCGGGCCGGTGATGCCGAGGTCCGCCAGCACCCGCGACGCGACGCCCGTCCCGAGGGCGATCACGCCGAGCAGTAGGTGCTCGGTGCCGACGTACACGTGGTCGAGGCCGCGGGCCTCCTCCTGTGCCAGCACGATGACCTGCCTGGCCGGTTCGCTGAACTGTTCGTACATGGGGTCTCCCCTCCACCACTCCTGGACTGCGTCG
Organism: Kribbella sp. NPDC048928; assembly: GCF_043197975.1. Taxonomy (NCBI): domain Bacteria; kingdom Bacillati; phylum Actinomycetota; class Actinomycetes; order Propionibacteriales; family Kribbellaceae; genus Kribbella; species Kribbella sp. NPDC048928. The sequence continues at coordinate 916,770 of NZ_JBICUC010000003.1, forward strand.
TCGAGATCGAGCAGCAGTTCGATCTTCAGGTCTTCCTGCAGGTCGTCGGCCGTCACCGGGTGATGCTCGAGGCGGCTCCGGACGAACTTGGCCGCGTCATCGGGGCCGGCGTCACCGGCGCTGATCCGGTCCAGCAGGTCGTCCACATCCGCGACCGGCTCGAGTTGCAGGTCGGCCCGGTTCAGCGAGACGTACTGCAGGACGACGGCGACCGCCACCACCCGGTTGGCGCCGTCGAACGGGCGCTCCCGCACCAGGCCGGCGAGCAGGACGCCGGCCGACTCCGCGAGCCCGCTCGTCCGCCGGACGTCCGCGAGCACGCGGTCGATCGCGTCCAGATCCGACCTACGCACGACGTCGTCCGACGCGCACCGCAGCACCCGCGCGGCGACGGCGAGCACGTCGTACCGCCCGAGGTAACGCATCAGCCGTCTCCACGCATCCGGCGCAACGACTGCTCGTGGCGGCTCAGGTTCTCCTCGAGCAGCCGGCTGAACTCCGCGTCCTGCCGCCGCTGATCCACCAACGCCGCAATCGCCTCCCGCGCCACGTCCGACACCGACCGCCCCTCCACCGAAGCCACCGTCTGCAACCGCTCCGCCAACTCGGGCTCCAACCGCAAGAGGATGTTCTTCGTCTTCTCCATAGATATCAAGATATCACGGTAGCTTGGCCGTCCAGACAGGCGCGACCTACTCGCAACTGCGGGCGTATGTCCACGGACGCGACCTGCGCAGCGCTCTGGTGGAGGGGCGCATCAAACGGATCGCGAAGGGCTTGTACGCGCTGCCGATCGACGCCTCGGTGGACCCTGCTGAGGTTCTCCTGGGAGGACGTCGTGCTGGACGAGGGCTGGGTTGCCCACGCACTGCTGACATGTGGTCGGCCAGGCAGGCAGAACCCCGCTGAATGGGCGGCCTGAGCCGCGTAAACAGGGGTTCTGCCTGCGTGGGCGTCCTACGCGGTCCGGACCAGTTCGGGGCGGGCGATGACCGGCCGGGGAGCGGGGTCGAGGGTCAGGAGGTCCAGGCCGGCTACGCCGTAGCGGAGGAGGACCAGCCGGGCTACCTCGGTGCTGACGCCGAGGGGGCGCGAGACGGCGACTGCGCCGGCGCGGCGGGACGTGGACTCGGCGCGGTCCGGCAGGACGCCGGGGGCCAGGAAGAGCGAGCCGACCGCGACGTGCCGGCGACCCTCCAGGCGCCACTGGAGTACGGCCTCGGCGGGCGACGGGGACGCGGCGCAGACGAACGCGGCCGTGACCGGGAGCTTGTGCCGCTGGCCCCACAGCCGCGCGAGCCGGGTGACGCTCGCGTTCGCGTGCGAGTCGCTCGAGCCGGCGCACGCCAGAACGAGCGCGTCGAGCTCACGTACGCGGCCGTCCTTGAGCTCGGCGCGCATCCGCCGGTCCAGGACGTCGAGCAGCGTGTCGTCGTACCCGAGGACATCGGAGGCGATGATCCGCAACTGCGGGAACCGCGTCCGGGCCTCGTCGACGACGGCCGGCACGTCGATGCGCGCGTGGTACGCGGCCGACAGCAGCAGCGGCAGGACGACGACCTCCTCGACGCCCTCGGCGGCGAGCTTCCCGAGCACCTGGAACGGCGTCGGCGGGCAGTGGTCGAGGAAGGAGGCTTCGATCCGCAGGTCGTCACGCGTCTCGCGCAGGCAGGTCACGAGCGAGTGGACGGTGGCGGCCGAGCGCGGATCGCGGCTGCCGTGGGCGAGGATCACGAGCGCTGGAGCAGTCACAGCAGTTCCCCTTCTTCGTCGTCGATCATGCCGGCCGCCAGCGTCCACCCGTCGTGGGCGTCGATCAGCAGGAACGATCCGGTGATGGTGTTGCTGGAGTACGGGTCGGCAGCCAGCGGTGCGGCGATCTTGAGTTGCACCTTGCCGATGTCGTTCAGGTCGAGCTCGGCGGCATCGATGACGCCGAGCGTGTCGAGGTCCAGCGCGCCGGTGATCTTGGTGACGATCGCCTGCGCGGTGGTGGTGGTGTGCTTGATCAGCACCCGGGCCCCGACGGTCAGTGGCCGGTCGGACAACCAGCTCACGGTGGCGGCCAGCTCCCGGCGGGTGCCGGGGGAGGCCTCGGCGGCGACGATCACCGAGCCGCGGGCGACGTCGAGGTCGTCCGCGAGCCGGACCGTGACCGCTTCGCCGGCGACCGCGGACGGCCGCTCGGCCACTGCGGTACCGGTCGCGGTGATGACGGCGCGGTCGATCCCGGAGACCGACGTCCGCCGGCCGGCGGGAAGCACGATCACCTGGTCGCCGACCGAAACGGTGCCGGAGGCAACGGTTCCGGTGTAGCCGCGGTAGTCGCGGTACTCGTCGGTCTGCGGCCGGATCACGTACTGCACCGGGAACCGCAGCGGCCGCGCGGAGGTGTCCGTACGGCCGTTGGCGTTCTCCAGTACTTCGAGGAGGGTCGGGCCGTCGTACCAAGAGGTCCGATCGGACCGTTCGACGATGTTGTCCCCGACGAGCGCGGAGACCGGGATTGCCTGCAGGTCGGCGATCCCGAGCTGGTCGGCGACCTCGCCGACGTCCTTCGCGATCTTGGTGAACACGGCCTCGTCGTAGCCGACCAGGTCGATCTTGTTCACCGCGAGGACCACGTGCGGGACCCGGAGCAGGCCGGCGACGGCGAGGTGCCGGCGGGTCTGCTCGAGTACGCCGTGCCGCGCGTCGACCAGGATGATCACCACGTCCGCCGTCGATGCGCCGGTCACGGTGTTGCGGGTGTACTGCACGTGCCCGGGGCAGTCGGCCAGGATGAACGAGCGCTTGTCGGTGGCGAAGTACCGGTAGGCGACGTCGATCGTGATGCCCTGCTCGCGCTCGGCGCGCAGGCCGTCGGTGAGCAGAGCGAAGTCAAAGTCACCACCACGGGCCTCGGAGACCGTCTTCACGTGCGCGATCTGGTCGGCGAGGATCGCCTTGCAGTCGTGCAGCAGGCGTCCCACCAGCGTCGACTTGCCGTCGTCCACCGAGCCGGCCGTCGCGAGTCGCAGCAGACCCCGTTGGGCGAGCTTCTCGGTCGGAGTGCTCATCAGAAGTACCCCTCTCGCTTCCGGTCTTCCATCGCGGCCTCGCTGGCCCGGTCGTCGGCGCGGGTGGCGCCGCGCTCGGTCAGTTCGCTGGCTGCGACCTCGACGACCACCTCGGCCGCGGACGCCGCGACGCTGGCCACCGCGCCGGTGCAGGACATGTCGCCGACCGTGCGGTAGCGCACCAGACGCTTGCTCACCGTCTCGCCTTCGCGCGGCGGTGAGTAGGGGCCGACGGCAAGCAACATGTTGTCGCGCTCGTACACGTCCCGCTCGTGCGAGTAGTAGATGCTCGGCAGGTCGATGCCTTCGCGCTCGATGTAGTTCCAGACGTCCAGCTCGGTCCAGTTGGACAGCGGGAACACCCGTACGTGCTCGCCCGGGCGGTGCCGCCCGTTGTACAGCGACCACAGCTCGGGCCGCTGGTTGCGCGGGTCCCACTGGCCGAACTCGTCGCGGAGGCTGAAGATCCGCTCCTTCGCCCGGGCCCGTTCCTCGTCGCGCCGGCCGCCGCCGAACACCGCGTCGAAGCGGTGCGCGTTGATTGCATCCAGCAACGGAATCGTCTGCAGCTGGTTCCGGGTGCCGTCCGCGCGCTCGCGGAGGCGGCCGTCGGCCAGGTACTCCTCGACGCGCGCGACCTCGAGGCGCAGCCCGAGCTGCTCGACCACCCGGTCGCGGTACGCCAGTACCTCGGGGAAGTTGTGTCCGGTGTCGACGTGCAGCAGCGTGAACGGCACCCCCGCCGGCGCGAACGCCTTCCGGGCCAGGTGCAGCATCACGATCGAGTCCTTGCCACCGGAGAACAGGATCACCGGCCGCTCGAACTCCGCCGCCACCTCACGGAACACGAAGATCGATTCACTCTCCAGAGCGTCCAGCTCTGTCGCCGTCGTGCTCATGTGTGCAACCCGCATTCGACCTTGCCGGTGCCGGCCCAGCGGCCGCTGCGCGGGTCTTCGCCCGGGGCGACGCGTTGGGTGCACGGCTCGCAGCCGATCGACGGGTAGCCGTCGTACTGCAGGAGGTTGACCAGTACGCCGTTGTCCTGGATGTAGCTGTCCAGGTCGTCCTGCGTCCACGGTGCGATCGGGTTGAGCTTCACCATGTCGCGCTTCTCGTCGTACTCGACCAGCGGCGTGTTGGCGCGGGTCGGCGCCTCCTCGCGGCGGATGCCGGTGACCCATGCCTTGTAGCCGGACAGGTACCGGTTCAGCGGCTCGACCTTGCGCATCGCGCAGCACTTGTTCGGGTCGCGGTCGTGCAGCTTCTCGCCGTACTCCGCGTCCTGCTCGGCCACGGTCTGCTGAGGCAGCGCGTTGATCAGGTGGATCGGCAGCGTCGCCGCCACCGCGTCCCGGGTCCCGATCGTCTCGGCGAAGTGGTAGCCGGTGTCGAGGAACAGTACGTCGACACCAGGCGCGGCCTGTGCGGCCAGATGGGGGAGTGCACCGTCGGCCATCGAGGCGGTCACGACGAGCTCGTCGCCGAACGTCTCCCGGGCCCACGCGAGCACCTCGACCGCCGACGCGTCCGCGAGCCGCTCGTTCGCCTCCGAGGCGATCGTCTTCAAGTCACTCATTCCACCGTCACCCGCAACCCGATCATCTTGAGCTGGAACACCCGTGCACACGGCCGGCACTCCCACGCGCCATGGCCTTCTTCGGAGGGCCTCAAGTCCTCGTCCCCGCAGTACGGGCAGTAGAGAGGCGCAGCGCGTTCGCTCACTGGAGTGCCTCCTCGTCGGCCCGGGTGACCCACTGGGCGAAGCGCTCGCCTGGGTTGCGCTCCTTCAGATACGTCTGCGTGATCCGCTCCACGTAGTCGGTCAGGTCGTCCGCGATCACCTTGTGCCCGCGGAGCTTCCGGCCGAAGCCGGCGTCCAGCCCGAGGCTGCCGCCCAGGTGCACCTGGTATCCCGGCACCTGGTTGCCGCTGGCATCCATCACCAGCTGGCCCTTGAGCCCGATGTCGGCGGTCTGGATCCGGGCGCACGAGTTCGGGCAGCCGTTCAGGTTCACCGTGATCGGTACGTCGAGCTCCGGGATCCGCTCCTCGAGCTCCTCGATCAGTCGGGCCGCCTTCGCCTTGGTCTCGACGATCGCGAGCTTGCAGAACTCGATGCCCGTGCAGGCCATCGTGTTCCGCCGCCACGCCGACGGGTTCGCCTGGTACCCGAGCGCGTCCAGCTCGGCGACGAGCGAGTCGACCTGCGACTCCTCGACGTCCAGGACCAGCAGCTTCTGTTGTGCGGTGGTACGGATCCGGTTGGAGCCGTGCCGCGCGACGACGTCGGCGACCTGCGCCAGCGACGTACCGGAGACCCGGCCGACCACCGGCGCGACGCCGACGAAGTACCGGCCGTCGTTCTGCTTGTGGACGCCGACGTGGTCGCCCTGGACCGCCGGGACCTCGGGCGCCGGGCCGTCGACGAGCTTCCGCTTGAGGTACTTCGTCTCGAGGATCTCGCGGAACTTCTCGACGCCCCAGTCCGCTACCAGGAACTTCAGCCGGGCCCGGTTCCGCAGCCGGCGGTAGCCGTAGTCGCGGAAGATGCTCGTCACGCCCCACCACGCCTCGGCGACCTCGTCGCGCGGGATCCAGGTGCCGAGCCGCTGCGCGAGCATCGGGTTCGTCGACAGTCCGCCGCCGACCCACAGGTCGAAGCCGGGGCCGTACTCCGGGTGCACGACACCGACGAACGCGATGTCGTTGACCTCCGGTACGACGTCGTGCGACGGGTGCCCGGTGAGCGCGGTCTTGAACTTCCGCGGCAGGTTGGAGAACTCGTCCGACCCGATGTACTTCGTGACGATCTCGTCGATGGCCGGCGACGGGTCGATGATCTCGTCGGCCGCGATGCCCGCGACCGGGCTGGCGATCACGACGCGCGGTACGTCGCCGCAGGCCTCCGTGGTGTACAGCCCGACGGCCTCGAGCTTCTGCCAGATCGCCGGTACGTCCTCGATCGCGATCCAGTGCAGCTGGATGTTCTGCCGGTCGGTGATGTCCGCGGTGTTCCGGGCGTACTGCGTCGAGACCTCGGCGATCACGCGCAGCTGCTCGGCGGTCAGCTGACCGCCCTCGACCCGTACCCGCATCATGAAGTAGCGGTCGTCGAGCTCCTCCGGCTCGAGCGTCGCGGTCTTGCCGCCGTCGATCCCGGGCTTGCGCTGGGTGTACAGCCCCCACCAGCGGAAGCGGCCGCGCAGGTCGGCCGGGTCGATCGAGTCGAAGCCGCCGTGTGCATAGACGTTCTCGATCCGGGCCCGGACGTTCAGGCCGTCGTCGTTCTTCTTGTTCTCTTCGTTCTTGTTCAGCGGCTCGCGGTATCCGAGTGCCCACTGGCCTTCGCCCTTGCCCTTGCGGGGGCGGGCGGGCTTGCGAGCGGGAGTGGTGACGCCGGCAGTCATCGGAGGCGTGTCCTTGTCCTCGTGACAGGTGCTCACCGGCAGGCGGGGGAGATCGAAGCGTCGTCGGTTCGATGCGTTCCGCGCGGTGCGCACCCAGCGGTGATCGGGGCTGATCAGGGGCCGTCATTGGCCCTGGCAGGGTGGCTGTCAGAACATCGAAGGACAACAGATGGCGCTGCGCATCCGCCCGAGGTCGACATGAATGCGACCTACGAGGTGGGTGGAACGGGCAGCGAGCATGTCCACAAGCGTCAGCGCCAACCGCTGACAAATCAACTCCCATTCCTACATCGTGAGACCCGATCTCACGATGTGGCTATGTCTAGCAGCCTGCTGGAGATTGATTCCGGAGGAGTGTGAATTCCACAAGAGCTCTTGCACAAGAATTCTTGTGGGTTGTACGGTGCCGGGTATGAGCCCTGCGAACAGGCGCCCGGCGGGCCCGTCGGTGATCGCCGCGATCCACCATCCGCTGCGCCGCCGGCTGATCGACCTGCTGGGCGTCGACGGCCCCGCCACCGCCTCACAACTCGCCGAACGGACCGGCGAACTGGTCGGCAACATCAGCCATCACCTGAAGGTCCTCGCCGCCGCCGAGGTGATCGAGGAGGCGCCCGAGTTGGCCAGGAATCGGCGCGAACGCTGGTGGCGCAGCGCCCGCGCCTCGTACACCTGGTCGGTCGCCGACGCCGACGGGGAACCCGCCGGTGAGCTGATTGCAACCGTGTCCGAGGAGAGGAACGTCACGTACCACGCGGACAAGGTCCGGCAGTGGTTCGAGCTCCGCCAGGAGTACGGCGAGGACTGGGTACGCGCTGCCTTCGCGACGGACAGTTGGCTGGTGCTGACGCCGGAGCGGCTCACGGAGTTGTCCGAACGCGTTCGCGATCTGGTCCAGGAGTACTACGAGAACCCGTCGGACGAGGAGTCGGCCCGGCCTGTATACGTATTCAGCCACGGCGTGCCTGCGCGGCCATGACGACCGCCCCGGACGGCCCGCCCGCGACGGCCGCAGCAGAGGTCCCCGAGTTGCCGCCGCTCAGCCGCGATCGGCGCGTCCAGGCGTGGATCCTGTCGGGCGCGCTGTCCGAGGCCGGCGACGTCGCCTGGTACGTCGGGCTCGCGTGGAGCGCCGCGCAGATCGCCTCCCCGGCCGGTGCCGGCCTCGTGATGGGCATCGGTGCCCTGCCGCGGGCGCTCTTCCTGCTGTTCGGCGGCGCGCTCGCCGATCGCCTCGACGCCCGCCGGACGATGATCGTGGCGAACTTCGGCCGGATCGTTGTCCTGGTCGCGGCTGCCCTCGTCGTCGCCTCCCGTGGCGTATCGCTGCCGCTGCTGCTGACCGTTGCCGTCCTCTTCGGCGCGGTCGACGCCCTGTACAATCCAGCCGCAGGCACGCTGCCTCGCCGCCTCGTACGCTCCGACGACCTCGTCTCGCTGGCCGCGGGTCGCCAGTTGGCGAACCGGCTCGCGGTCTTCGCCGGCGCTCCACTCGGCGGGCTGCTGGTCGCGCACGGCGGGCTCGGTACGGTGATGATCGCCGACGCGATCTCGTTCGGCGCGATCGCGCTCGCCCTCGCGCTGGTGGTGCGTCCGCGGTTCCCGCGCCCGGCGCCGAGCGGTCACTCGATCCGCCGCGACCTCGTTGCCGGCTTCGGCTACCTCCGTCGCGACCGGGTCGCGCGCACACTCGTCATCGCGTTCTTCGGGCTGAACCTCTGCGTCGGTCCGGTCCTCGCCGTCGGCCTGGTCCAGCGCACGCATCTGGACGGCTGGGGATCGGCGGCGCTCGGTTGGTTCCAGGCGTGTTCCGGGATCTGCGCGGCCGTCGGCGCAATCACGGCAATGCGCTGGAAGCCGCGGCGGCCGGCCAGGACCGGTCTGCTCGCGCTCATCCTGCAGGCGGCCGGATGCGTGATGGTCGGCTCGGTGCCGCGGCTCGCGGTCTTCGTCGCGATGGGGATGATCGGCTTCACCGCCGGACTCGCGTCGGCCTACCTGTCCGGCGCCTTCCAGCAGACCATCGAACCGGCCTACCTCGGCAGGACCTCGAGCATCGTGAGCCTGTCCGACGAGGCCCTCATGCCGGTAGCCATGACAGCTTTCGGCGCGCTGATCTCCCTGACCACCGTGGCGGCTACCTGCGCATTGTTCGGTGTGGTGTTCGCGGCCCTGATGATGTGGTCGGCACTGCGAATCGGCTCCCCGGAGACTGTCGACGAGCCGACGTAGACTCCGGCGCGTGCCGCATTGGGAGGATGTCCTGGAGTTCACGGTCGGGTCGATCGAGGAGCCCCGGACCAAGACGCGGAAGACCGCGAAGTGGGGCCCGGCAGCGATCCGGACTCCGCGCGGCGGGAGGCAACGCCGCTCCTTCGAGGCCTGCGTGTACGTCGGTCCGGAGCGCACCCTGTACCTGGACGCCGGGTTGACGCGGCTCCTGTGCTCGGTGGTCGCGACGGGGGAGTACTCGTGGGATGTCGTCGACGCGCACGGTGCGAGCGTGGGAGCTCTGGCCCGGCTCGGGTCCGGTCGGCCCTTGGCCCGGCCGAACTGGCGGATCGACCAGCCCGGCCGGCCGGAGGTGATCGGGCGCACCGAGTGGCTGAGCGGCAGTGCGTCGGAGGTGGCAGGGAAGGCGCTCGGAGCGGTGCTCGGCGGCGTCCTCCAGTCGATCGGCGACCTGGGCGCCGAGGGCGGTGATCAGCCGACCAAGCCGCGCGTTCTCGAGTGGCGGGCCGGTGACAGGGTCGTCATGCGCTCACGAGGGGTCGAGTCGATCACGGTCAGCTCCAGCTGGCTGGATCGTCGGTTGGCCTTCGCCTACGCCCTCGTGATCCGATGACCGAGCCCGGCCGGATGTCTGCACGGCTGATTGCCGAGCGGGTGCGGTCGGGAGCCGTGACCCCGCTGGAGGTTGTTGAGCAGGCGCTGGACGCGGCGCGGCGGCTGGATCCGGTGCTGCACTTCGTCGAGGAGCTGGATGCAGAGGGCGCCCGTCGAGCGGCGCAACAGGTGGATCCCGCTGGGGTCTTGGCGGGCGTGCCGTTCCTGATCAAGGCGCGAACGCCGCCGGAATCGCCGATCCTGCACCGGTTGGTCGCGGCCGGTGCGGTCCCGATCGGATGGGCGACGCGGGCTCGTCCAGGCGCCGTTTCGTTGACGTTCGGGTGGAACGGGCGTGACTACACCCGCAATCCATGGGACCTCACGCGCTCGCCAGGTGGTTCGACCGCGGGTGGAGCAGCCGCGGTGGCGGCAGGAGTCGTACCGCTCGCCACCGGTGGAGACAGCGGCGGCTCGCTGCGGATCCCGGCGTCGTTCTGCGGCATCGTCGGCTTCAAAGGGACGTACGGGCGGGTCCCACGACCCGGCGGACGTGGTCTCGGCGGCTTGACGACCGCCGGCGTCATCGGCGCCGACCTTGACGACGTCATCCTCGCCACCAGCATCGCCAGCGGCCCCCACCGCCTCGACCCCACATCCCTACCCCCATGGCCAACCGCCCCGAACCCCACCGCCTCGAGCCCCACCGCCTGGGACCCCACCGCTGCGGTGGGGCGGCTGCGGGTTGGGTATCGGTCGACGCTTGGTGAGTGGCCGGCGGATGCGGGGGTGGATCGGGTGATTCGCGAGCGGCTGGCGGTGTGCGGGGTGGACGTGGTTGACGTACGGCTGGAGCTTGCGCCGACCGACGAGGCATGGCCGGTGCTGTCCGCGCTCGACAACGGGCGCGGTGTGGACTCGGTTGCGGTGAGCCGGGCGCGGGCGGTACGGGACCACAACAACACCGCGCTGGCCGACCTGTTCGACGAGGTGGACGTACTGGTGACGCCGACAACGCTGACCGTTGCCCACGGCTACGACCAGCACGAGGAGAGCATCGTCACCGGCGACCCGTGCTGGATCTTCAACGTGACCGGCCACCCGGCAGTCAGCGTCCCCGCCGGACTGCACGACGGCCTACCGGTGGGCGCGCAAGTAGTCGCCCCGTACGGCGAAGACCACCTTGCCCTGGCCGTTGCCCGACACCTGTACGCACCGCTGCCCCTACCCTCCATCCACCCTGCCGGCGGCGGCCAGGTCGACAGGTAGTACACCCGGATACACCGTACGCGCGCGGCACTTTCACGCTCAGGTGTACTACCCACCAATCCCGCACCGGCCGGCACCTCCTGTCGAACTGCCCACCCTCCACCGCGACACCCACCACGCCCAACACCTCCGCTGATGCGTTAGTGGGACTGTTCGGCGCGCCAGTTCTTGATCATCTGATCCATGTCGGCGTGGATGAAGGCGAAGAAGTCGGCGGCTTCGGTGAGGCGGTGGCCTACGGCGGTGTCCTCGCCGAACAGCGAGGCGCCCGAGCGGCTGGTGGACTCCCATTCGCTGAGGGCGAGGTTGCGGCGCTCCAGGATCGCGGCGAAGACGTCGTCGCGGATCCGGTAGTGGTCCTTGCGGGACCCGGGCTGGCGCTCGCGCGAGATGAACGAGACCTGCAGCAACTGCCGGACCGCACCGGACACCGCCGGCTGACTGATCTTGAGCAGGTCGGCCAGCTCAGCCGCGGTCATCGTGCCGTCGGGGCTGACCAGCATCGCGCCCATCACGCGGGCCGACATCGTCGGTACGCCGCTGTTGGCCAGTACGCCCGCGAACCGCTCGACGTACTGGCTGACTGCCTCCCGGCTGGGTTCCTCCGCCATGGTTGAAGCTTACAGTGATTTGATTAATCGCAACTATCACAAACTTCTGATACTTTAAATCCATGACCTCGACCATCGACACCTCTACGCCGACGCTCACCGGCGCTCGCCGTTTCGGTGTGCTCATCGCGCTGTGTCTCGCCGTGCTCGTGCTCGGCCTGGACACCACCGTGCTCAACGTCGCGCTGCCGACCCTCGCGCAGGACCTGGACGCGTCCACCAGCCAGCTGCAATGGATGGCGAACAGCTACAACCTGGTGCTCGCCGCGCTGCTGCTGCCGGCCGGCCTGCTCGGCGACCGCTACGGGCGGCGCCGGATCATCGCGATCGCGCTCACCCTGTTCGGGCTGGCGTCGCTGGCCTGCGCGCTCGCCGACACGGCCGGTCAGCTGATCGCCGCCCGGGCATTCCTCGGAATCGGTGCGGCGATGATCGTCCCGGTCGCGCTCTCGCTGATCACGGTGCTGTTCCGGACCGAGGTGGAGCGCAAGAAGGCGATCGGCTTCTTCGTCGTTGCCAACAGCATCGGGATGCCGCTCGGCCCGATCGTCGGCGGCCTGCTGCTCGACCACGCCGGCTGGCAGTGGATCTTCTTCATGAACGTCCCGATCGCGCTGATCGCGGCAGTGGCGGTCACGCTGCTCGTACCGGAGACCCGCAGCTCGCGGCGCCCGGCCATCGACTGGCTCGGCATCATCTTGTCCAGCGCGGGACTCGCCGCCCTCGTGTACGGTGTGACAAAGGCCGGCGAGGCGTCCTGGACCGACGGCGCGACGATCGCCTTCCTCGCGCTCGCCGTCGTCCTGATCGCCGGCTTCCTGATCTGGCAGCGCCGCAACAGCGAGCCGCTGATCGAGCTGCGACTGTTCCGCGAGCGGGTCTTCACCGGCGGCGCCGTGCTGCTGACGGTGTCGGTGTTCGCGATCTTCGGGTTGCTGTTCACGATGCCGCAGTACTTCCAGGGCATCAACCACTCCGATGCGCTGCACACCGGCCTGAAGCTGCTCCCGTTCATCGGCGGCATGACGATCGGCGCGAAGCTGGCCGAGCCGGTGGAGGCGAAGCTGGGTACGCGGATCGTGGTGATGGCCGGGTTCGTGGTGATGGCGGTCGGGTTCGGTGTCGGCGCCTTCACCGAGCTCGGAACCGGGTACGGATACACCGCGATCTGGTTCGTGGTGGTCGGATTCGGCCTCGGCTGCTCGATGCCGCAGGCAATGAACGCGGCGCTCGGGGTGCTCGACCCGGAGCGGGCCGGGACCGGATCCGGTCTGCTGCAGGCGTTCCGCCAGGTCGGCGGTACGGTCGGCGTCGCCGTGCTCGGCACCGTACTGAACTCGGTCTACCGGCACAACGTCGACACCGGCGGACTGCCGGCGCAGGTCGTCGACGCGGTCGAGAAGAGCCTCGGCGGCGGGCTCGCGGTCGCCGCCAAGACCGGTTCGCCGGAGCTGTTGGCGAACGTCCGGGACGCCTTCCTGAGCAGCCTCAACACCACGATGTGGGTGTCGGCCGGGATCGCCGTCGTCGGCGCCGTCCTCGCGGCGGTCCTGATGCCGAAGCGCGCCGAGAAGGCGTCGCAGGACGCACTGATGGGCATCCCGCAGGACAGCTGATCACTAGCAGGCCGCCCGGGCCGACCACAGGCGACGGCGCCCGCTCCAGAGGGGGAGCGGGCGCCGTCCTGGTGTTCAGTTGAGCTCGAGGCCCGGGTACAGCGGGAACTTGTCGAGCATCTCGGCCGAGGCGGCCTTGGTCTTGTCGGCGACGCCGTCGGCAAGCACGTACTTCGCCTTCGACGGAGCGCCCGCGGCGGTGGTCGTCGGCGTCGTCGCGGACAGTACGTCCACGATCAGCCCGGCGACCCGGTCGAACTCGTCGCCGCCGAAGCCCCGCGTCGTCAGCGCCGGCGTACCGATCCGGACGCCCGAGGTGTACCAGGCGCCGTTCGGGTCGCGCGGAACGGCGTTGCGGTTGGTGACGATGCCCGCGTCGAGCAGCGCGGACTCGGCCTGCCGCCCGGTGATGCCGTACGACGAGACGTCGAGCAGGACGAGGTGGTTCTCGGTACCGTCCGTCACGAGCTTGACGCCGCGCTTCATCAGGCCCTCGGCCAGCGTGACCGCGTTGTCCGCGACGTTCTGGGCGTACACCTGGAACGACGGCTGCCGCGCCTCGGCCAGGGCGACCGCCTTCGCGGCCATGGTCTGGCTCAGTGGACCGCCGAGAACCATCGGGCAGCCGCGGTCGACGGACTCTGCGTACTCCGGCTGGCAGAGCACCATGCCGCCGCGCGGGCCACGCAGCGACTTGTGCGTCGTGGTCGTGGTGACGTGCGCGTGCGGGACCGGGTCGAAGTCGCCGGTGAAGACCTTGCCCGCGACCAGGCCGGCGAAGTGCGCCATGTCGACCATCAGCGTGGCGCCGACCTCGTCGGCGATCTCACGCATCTTCGCGAAGTCGACCTTGCGCGGGTACGCCGAGTAGCCGGCGATCAGGATCAGCGGCTTGAACTCGCGGGCCTTCCGGGCGACCTCGTCGTAGTCGAGCAGCCCGGTCTCCGGGTTCGTGCCGTACGAGTGCTGATTGAACATCTTGCCGGAGATGTTCGGCCGGAAACCGTGCGTCAGGTGGCCGCCGGCGTCCAGCGACATGCCGAGCATCTTCTGGTCGCCGAGCGCCTTCCGGAGCTTGGTCCAGTCGTCCTCGGAGAGGTCGTTGACGTGCTTCGCGCCGGCCTCGGCGAGCGTCGGCGACTCGATCCGCTGCGCGAGGATCGCCCAGAAGGCGACCAGGTTCGCGTCGATGCCCGAGTGCGGCTGGACGTACGCGTGCGGGGCGCCGAACAGCGCGCGGGCGTGGTCGGCGGCGGTCTGCTCGACGATGTCGACGTTCTGGCAGCCGGCGTAGAAGCGGTGCCCGACGGTGCCCTCGGCGTACTTGTCCGACAGCCAGTTGCCCATCGTGAGCAGCGTGGCGGGGGAGGCGTAGTTCTCACTGGCGATCAGCTTCAGCGAGGAGCGCTGGTCGGCCAGCTCGGACTTGATCGCGCCGGCGATGGTGGGCTCCACCGCGGCGATCACCTGCAGCGCGTTGTTGTACGCGGCCGACGCGGCGGCGGCGTCGAAGGATGCGGCGTTGTCGATGGGTTGAGGCATCGTTGTCTCTCCTGCGGTTGCAGTGGGTCGAAGGCACCCAGGCGCACGGTGCCGACGGGTTTCGCTCCCCGGTGGTTCTCCACCTTCAGCGCGCCAGTCGCGACCCGCTCACCCTATCGTGCGCTCGAGGATCTGCTCGAAGGGAGTGGTCCGCGGCAACGTCCCGAAGACGCCACCCCAGTCGCCCGCCAACCGGGACGCGACGAACGCGTCCGCGACCGCGGGGGTCGAGTGCCGGATCAGCAAGGAAGCCTGCAGGCACAGGGCCATCCGCGCGGCCAGCCGGCGGGCGCCGGCCTCGGCGTTCGCAGCGTCAGCAAGCGCTTGCAGTACGTCGTTCACGGCCGCGTCGAGCCGCGCATCGGCGCCCTGGACCGCGGCCAGCTCGGTCAGCCAGGCGTCGAGCGACTCGGGTTTGCGCAGCGCCCGCAGGACGTCGAGCGCGTTGACGTTCCCGGACCCTTCCCAGATCGAGTTCAGCGGCGACTCGCGGTAGAGCAGCGGCAGCCCGGACTCCTCGACGTACCCGTTCCCGCCGAGACACTCCAGCGCCTCCGCGACCATGAACGGCGTCCGCTTGCAGACCCAGAACTTCGCCAGCGGCAGCGCGATCCTGCGGAACGCTGCCTCCCGCGCGTCGCCGGTGAGGGCCGCATCGACCGCCGCCCCCAACCGCATCGCCAGGGCGGTCGCCGCCTCGGATTCGACGGCCAGATCCGCCAGTACGTTCTGCATCGCGGGCTTGTCGGCCAGCAGCCCGCCGAACGCCGACCGATGCCGCGTGTGCCAGACAGCCTCCACGAGCGCTCGGCGCTGAAGTGCGGACGAGCCCAGGACGCAGTCCAGCCGGGTCGCGGCGACCATCTCGATGATCGTCCGGACGCCGGCCCCTTCCTCGCCCAGCCGATACCCGACCGTGCCGTGGAACTCGACCTCGCTGGACGCGTTCGACCGGTTCCCGAGCTTGTCCTTGAGCCGCTGCAGTGCGAACGGATTGCGGTTGCCGTCAGCAAAGACCCGCGGTACGACGAAGCAGCTCAGCCCGTCCGGCGCCTGCGCCAGGACCAGGAACACGTCGACCTGCGGCGCCGAGCAGAACCACTTGTGCCCGTCCAGCAGGTACATGTCGCCCGCGGGGGTCGCCGTGGTGAGGTTCGCCCGTACGTCCGAGCCGCCCTGCTTCTCTGTCATCCCCATCCCGGCCAGTGCGCCGAGCTTCTCCGCGGCCGGCAGCCGGCGTCCGTCGTACTGCGTCGACGCGAGCTGCGGGATCCACTCCTTCGCGAGCCGCTCGTCGGCCTTCAACGCCGGTACGGCGGCGTACGACATGGAGATCGGGCAGCCGTGGCCGGGCTCGACCTGGGACCACACGTAGAAACCCGCCGCGCGCCTCAGATGCGGCGCGGGGCGGTCGCTGGTCCACGGTGCCGCCTGCAGCCCGAAGCCGACGGCCTGCTCCATCAGCCAGTGCCAGGACGGGTGGAAGTCGACCTCGTCGATGCGGTTGCCGTACCGGTCGTGGGTGCGCAGAACCGGCGGGTTCTGGTTCGCCGGGAGCGCGTGCGCGAGGGCCTCCTCCGAGCCCGCCAGCTCCCCGATCCGGCGCAGACCGGGGTCGTCGGTGAGGTCCTCAGCGGCGGCTGCGTACGGACGCAAGGCGTCACCGAGCGCTGTGTCCTGGGTGAAGAAGTTCACGCCCCGCAGTGGGGGAGCCTGGTTCGTTACCGCGAATGGGTCCGCCATGTCAGTACGGTAAGCGGTATGGCACGTTCTGGGGCAGGACCCACTGGTGGGAGCTCCCTCTCATTGGCATGGGTTCGCAGGGTCCCCGCGACGACCTGGAAGCTGCTCACGCAGACCATCGGGGTCTGTCTGCGCTACCGGGTCACCGGTCTCGCGGCCGAGGGGGCGTTCTACGCCATCCTGTCGCTGCCGCCGCTGATCTTCGGGCTGGCCGGATCGCTCGGTTACATCGCGAGCCGCTGGTTCGAGGTCGAGACGATCAACGACGTCAAGCAGCAGATCGTCGACCTGGCCGCCCGGGCGCTGACCGACGACTCGATCCGCAACGTCATCGAGCCGACGCTCGACCAGGTGCTGAACGGCGGCCGGCCGGACGTCATCTCGATCGGTTTCGTGCTGGCGCTGTGGTCCGGCAGCCGGGCGCTGAACGTGTTCGTGGACACCATCACGATCATGTACGGGATGGGCGGCAAACGCGGCATCGTCCGGACCCGCGCACTGTCGTTCAGCCTCTACTGCGCGGCGCTGATCATCGGCGTGATCGTGCTGCCGCTGGTGCTGGCCGGCCCGGACGCGGTGAATGCCCTGCTGCCGCACAACCTCGACTTCCTGAACCAGCTGTACTGGCCGGTCGTGACGATCCTGTCCGCGGGCTTCCTGAACACCCTGTACCACCTCTCGGTGCCGATCCGGACGCCGTGGGTCTCGGACCTTCCGGGGTCGTTCCTGGCGTTGTCGATCTGGATCCTGGGCAGCTTCGTACTGCGCTGGGTCCTGCAGAGCACGGTGGGTGGTACGTCGATCTACGGACCGCTCGCGGCGCCCATCGCCGTACTGATGTGGCTCTACATGACCGCGATCGCGGTGCTGATCGGCGCGGCGCTGAACGCCGTCGTCGACCGGCTGTGGCCGCACAAGGCGCATGTGGCCGAGGTCAAGACGGAGGCTTCGGAGGCGGAGCCCGAGTCGAGCCCGAGTGACGACGAGGTCGAGCCGGTGATGAAGGCGGAGCCGGAGCGGCACCACGAGCACTCGCTGACACCGGTCGCGTCCGGGGAACGCCCGGAGATCGAGGTGGCACGCAAGCTCGAGGAGTTCTCGGAGCAGCCGGGGGAGGTCGCGCCGGCGGTCAAGAAGGCGGTCCGGAAGGCAGTCCACAAGACCGTGGAGAAGCCTGCCGAGAAGTCCGCGGCGGACACACCCGAGAAGCCGGTACAGAAGACGGCCAAGGTCGGAAAACCCGGTGCGCCGGGGGAGACCGACGACCTAGGCTGACGGCATGCGCAACACGGTCCTGGCTGGACCGCAAGGACAGGAAGGGAGGCAACCCGCCATGAGCTCGCAAGAGGCCGAACGGCCAGTTGTCTCTCAGACCGTCCGTCCGCGGAGCTGATCCCGCGGCCGGGCCCTTCGAAAGGTTCGCCGCATGTCAGCCACACTCCAGGGCCTGGGACTCGACAGTTCCACGGCCGAAGCTTTGCAATCCGTTCCCGAGGACCTGGTCCCGGGACGAGTCGCCCGGGTCGACAAAGGCCTGGCGACGGTTTTCACCGAGGACGGGCCGGTTCGCGCCAGCTGGTCCGGGGCGCTGCTCGCCGAGATCGCGGCGGACGCCCAGGCCGGCCCGTGCACGGGAGACTGGGTCGTCCTGCGGTACTGGCCCGACGACCGGATCACGGTCGAGTCCGTACTGCCCAGAAGGACGTCGATCATCCGCGCGGAGGTCGGCGGGTCGTCACGCGGGCAGGTGCTCGCTTCGAACGTCGATGTGATCGCGATCGTGGTCGGTCTGGTGCCGGAGCCGAACATCGTGCGTATCGAGCGGTTCATGGCGCTGGCCTGGGAGAGCGGTGCGCGTCCGGTCGTCGTACTGACCAAAGCCGACCTGGTCGGTGACGCCGACCTGCTGGCCGAGGACGTGGCTGCGGCCGCACCTGGTGCTGAGGTGCTGGTGTGTAGTGCGACCACAGGTGCCGGGCTGGACGGCGTACGCGCGTTGCTGGACGGGAACGCGACGCTGGCGTTGCTGGGGTCCAGTGGTGCCGGCAAGTCGTCACTGGTGAACGCACTGGCCGGCGTGGAGTTGCTGGACGTGCAGGACATCCGTGAGGACGGCAAGGGAAGGCATACGTCAGTACGGCGTGAGCTGATCGTGCTGCCTGCAGGTGGTGTCGTCATCGACACGCCCGGGCTGCGGGGCATCGGTCTGCAGGAGAGCGGCGAGGGGCTGGCCGCGGCGTTCCCGGACGTCACGGAGCTGGCGGAGCAGTGCAAGTTCAAGGACTGCTCTCATGAGATGGAGCCTGGCTGTGCTGTCCGGGCCGGGCTCGAGGACGGGACGCTGCCGCACCGGCGGTACGAGAGCTGGGTGAAGCTGCAGCGTGAGGCCGCGTACATGGCGCGGAGGGCGGACGTACGGCTGCGGAACGAGGCGAAGAAGGAGTGGGCCCGGGCGTCGAAGTCGTACCGCCGCGACTGGAACCCGCGGCACTGAGGCGGGGATGAAAGGATCGGTCGTATGAACCGATCGGTGCTGGTGACAGGGGCTTCACGGGGGATCGGCGCGGCGACGGCGCGTGCGTTCGCCGCCGCGGGGGATCGGGTGGCGGTGCATTACAGCGCGTCGGGCGACGCCGCCGCCCAGGTGGTGAAGGAGCTGCCCGGCTCCGGGCACCTCGCGGTGCAGGCGGACCTGGCGGATCCGGTCGCGATCGAGGCGATGGTGTCGGATGCGGCGGCTGCGCTGGGCAGTATCGACGTACTGGTTAACAACGCGGGCGTCTACCACCCACACCGGATCCGGGAGACGACGTACGCCGAATGGCAGCAGGCCTGGACGGACACACTCGCGGTCAATCTCGTTGGCCCGTCCAACGTCACGTGGTGCGCTGTCCAGCACATGACGCGCGGCGGCCGGATCGTGAACGTGTCGTCGCGGGGAGCGTTCCGCGGCGAGCCGAACCAGCCCGCGTACGGTGCCTCGAAGGCCGCGATCGTGTCGTTCACGCAGTCGTTGGCGCGGGCGCTCGGGCCGGAAGGGATCGCGGTCACGGCGATCGCACCGGGCTGGACCGTGACGGACATGGCCGCGGTCAACCTGGCCGGCGAAGGCTACGACCGGCGGCGCCTGGAGAGTCCGCTCGAGCGGGTGGCGGACCCGTCCGAGGTGGCGGCCGCGATCCTGTACCTGGCGTCGGCCGAGGCCGAGTTCGCGACCGGTACGGTGCTCGACTTCAACGGCGGCTCGTACCTGCGGATGTAACCCGTTCGCGCGGTGGCCGGGAGACTGATTACAGTCTGTCCCGTGCATCGCATCATCACTCCGCCGACCGCCGCTTAGGCGGACGGTTCCCCACGCGCTCAGGCCGGTCCCGGCCTGGGCATCTTCGGGCTGTTCGCAGACGCTCCGACCACTCGTTGCGAACACCTCCCGGAGTTTCCGATGCAGCACCGCGCATCGACGAGGCGTGCCCTCGTCTTCGTACTACTCGCCGCCCTCGCCTGGGGCACCGGCGGCCCGACCGGCGCACTACTGACGCAGTACGGCGGTCTCACGCCGCTCGCCACGTCCTTCTGGCGGCTGGCCGCCGCCGCACTCTGGCTAGCGCCCGCCGTAGCCTTCCGCAGGAGCCCTGTACGTCCTCAACTGGCGGCGAACCCACTACGCCACCTCCTCTGCGGCCTGGGTCTCGCCGTCTGCCAACTCGGGTACTTCACCGCCATCCCACGCGTAGGCGTCGGCATCGCCACAGTGGTAGCCCTGGGCGCGGCCCCGATCCTGATCACGCTCTTCGCCCGCGAACGCTTCACACCCGCACTCTTCGCCGCCCTGGCCGGCCTCATCCTCCTGAGCGCAACCACCGGCACCACCAACCTCACCGGTCTGGCCGCCGCCATAACCTCCGCAGCCGGCTACTCCCTGACCACCCTGGTCAGCCGCAACACACCAGACCCACTCACCACAGCACTCCTGGGCTTCACCACCGGCGCCATCTTCCTGGCGCCGTTCGCAGCCCTCCCCACCACCCTCACCGGCTGGCTCCTGATCGCCTACTTCGGCCTGATCCCCACAGCCCTCGCCTACACGCTCTACTACGCAGGCCTGAAAACCCTCAAAGCCTCAACAGCCGCCCTAATAGCCCTACTGGAACCAGTAGTAGCCACCACAATCGGCCTCCTCGTCTTCCGAGAACACCTAACCAAGACAGCCCTAGCAGGCGCAGCAATCCTCCTAGCAGCCATAACAACCCAAACCCGCTCTTCACGATCGAGGGTGTAGTTCGCAGCGTTGCGAGCAGTGGCGAGTCGTCGTCGGGGTGCCGGCGGCGGGGTCCGGTGTGCAGTTCGACAGGAGGTGTGTGGTGGTCGGGTAGTGCGGTTGAGCGTGAACGCGCCAGCGTGTACACCGTCTCACCGGTGCACTACCTGTCCAACTGTCGAGCCTCCGCCGCTAGCCGCCGCGGTGCACGGCGATACGAGCAAGCCGCCGAGCCGTGGGGTTGTGGGACCTGGGGTTGTGGAGCCGCGTGGGGCCGTGGGGTGCCCGGCCCTTGCCCGGTGTGGCAGGTGGCTTTGACTGGTGAACCACCCAAACGGGGATGCCCCTGTCGGCAGCGAGACAACCAACCCAACCCAGCAGGTGAGCCGACCGCCCAACCCAGCCCACGCAGGTGAGCTGACTGCCCAACCCAACCCAGGAGCCGAGCGGAGCGAAGGCGCAAGGGGGTGCGGGTGGCGGAGCCCCCGCTCGCGGCGAGCGAAGCGAAGCCGCACAAATGACGAAGGCGACGTGGTTGCAAAGCGGAACGCTTTGCGACACACGTCGCCTGTCGACTCTCGTGGACGATACTGGGATCGAACCAGTGACCTCTTCCGTGTCAGGGAAGCGCGCTACCGCTGCGCCAATCGTCC